>CADBFO010000006.1 GCA_902794005.1 uncultured Bacteroidia bacterium | reverse complement strand
CTAAGTGTTACAAATATAGAAAATATATTTGACAAAAAAAAGACCTTTGAAGGTCTTATATCAAAAAAACGTAAAATTATGCTGTCAAACTACCGGGCCGATTTTGCCGTCATCGTCCCATTCTTTGGACCGTTGGCAGCACTTGATTTTTTCTCCGAAAAGCGTAACTTTGGAAACGGAATATGAATATGCTGCTTCAAACCCTCCTGCACCGTGCCGACCCTTCCCAGGTTCCGGCACTGTCCCGATTCTTCAAAACCGGCCCCGGACAGTACGGGGAAGGAGACATGTTTTTGGGCATCAAGGTCCCGGTTACCCGTGAGGTGGTGAAAGCATGCTGGCGGGATATTCGGCCGGAGCAGCTGGAAGAATGCATGGCCAGCGATTACCATGAGGTTCGGCTGGCGGCGCTCCTGACCCTGATCGAAATCTATTCCCGTCCGGGGAAGTGGAACGCTGCAGAAGATTGTATTTCGGAGAGTTACCCCCAAAAACAATTGCCCGCAGCAACCCGGGCACAGCAGTACTGCATAGATTTTTATCTCTCCCACACAGACCGGATCAACAACTGGGACTTGGTGGACCTGTCCTGCTATCAGTTGCTGGGACAGTGGCTTCTTCCCCGGAAAGACCGCAGTCTCCTTTACCGTCTGGCACGGAATGGGCGTACCCTGTGGGAGCAACGGATAGGGATTGTCAGTACGATGGCATTTGTCCGTCGCGGACAGCTGGACGATACATTTGCCATCTCTGACATCCTTCTGGACCATCCCCACGACCTGATTCACAAGGCCGTGGGCTGGCTTCTGCGTGAGGCCGGGAAGCGAGACCGGGATGCGCTCACTGCGTTCCTCGACTCCCGTGCCCCGGTCATGCCCCGCACGATGCTGCGATACGCTATAGAAAAATTTCCGCAGGAAGAGCGTGCCGACTACTTGAAAAGGTAGAAAGTGGCAGGATAATTGCAGCCCGAAACCGGATAAAATGAGAGATTTGTGCTGCTATGAAAAAGTGTTATCTGGTCACAACAGACCATCTGGAAGAGGGATTGTGGTTTCGGGACGACGAAGACTTTATCACCGGAATGAACTATGTCGCCATTCAGGCCGCCAAGGGAAGAGTCACTGTTCTGGCTTTCATTCTGATGTCCAACCATCTGCATTTTGTCTTGAACGGACGACGGGAGGACGTAAGGGATTTTATCGACACGCTCAAGGGGCGGTATTCGCGCTATCTGCATAGAAAATATGGTGAGAAGGAGTTCCTTCGGCGCAACCATGTGGACCTCCAGGAGGTGGAAGGCATGGAAGATGCTGTCCGACGCGTCATCGCTTATGTGCAGATGAACTGTGTGGCGGCCAATATCTGCCTGACTCCCGACATGTATCCCTGGGGGACGGGATGCCTCTTCTTCAACCCTGCCCGCAAGGCGGGTATCCGTATCGATCAACTGTCCCGGCGGAGACTGATCAAACTGATGCACAGCAACGAGGCGGGTACGCTCCCCGCAGACTGGGTCATCGGACCGGAAGGGTATATCCTGCCGCAGTGTTACGTGAATGTCAGATACGTGGAATCCTTATTCGGTGCGCCCAGCCGGATGCAATATTTCCTGAACACTTCTTCCAAAGCACAAAAGCGCCTGGAGGGTATCTCCCGGAATCTGCCGTCCTTCAAAGACCAGATTATTCTGGCGGCCCTGCCGGACCTTTACAGGACATTGTTCGGAAAAAAGCATTTCGGAGACCTCCATCCCCATGAGCAGGCGGAATGTCTGCGGCAAATCCGTTTCCGATTCAGTGCCGACCCCAAACAGATTGCCCGTGTGGTGGGGATCAGCTATGCCGATGCTGCCAAGCTGCTGGATCGAGCCTGAAATGCTGCCATCGTCCCATCATTTGGACCGTTAACAGCATTTTGGGCCGATTTTGCTGCCATCGTCCCATTATTTGGACCCATAACAGCACTCGGGGCGGGGCGAGGGGCCGAAAAACGGGGAAACAGAAGTTGCCCCAAGTCAAAATGACCCGGGGCAACTCCTCTCTGGAGCGAGATACGAGGCTCGAACTCGCGACCTTCGGCTTGGGAAGCCAACGCTCTACCAACTGAGCTAATCTCGCTTACGCGACTACAAATATACACATTTTTTATTATTTTTGTAAAAAAATTCAACGATGTCAATTCAGAAGCCCTCAATCCCGAAAGGCACGCGTGATTTCGGCCAGAAAGAAATGGCCCGCCGCAATTACATATTCGACACCATCCGAAGCGTTTTCCGCACCTACGGATACCAGCAGATCGAGACTCCGGCCATGGAAAACCTCTCCACGCTGCTGGGCAAGTACGGGGAAGAAGGTGACAAACTTCTTTTCCGTATTCTCAATTCCGGTGATGCCTTCGCCGGCGCGGACTTTGAAAAACCGTTAACCCCGCAGGTGTGCGAGAAGGGCCTCAGATATGACCTCACGGTGCCTTTCGCCCGCTATGTGGTGCAGCATCAGAATGAGATTTCCTTTCCGTTCAAACGGTTCCAGATTCAGCCGGTCTGGAGGGCCGACCGCCCCCAGAAGGGCCGATATCGTGAGTTCTATCAGTGCGATGTTGACGTGATCGGCTCCCGTTCCCAGCTTAATGAACTGGAGCTGGTTCAGATGGTGGACGCCGTGTTCGGCAAACTGAATGTCCGTGTGGGCATCCACATCAACAACCGAAAGCTTCTGACCGGTTTCGCCGAGATTGCCGGTGCGCCGGACAAAGTGGTGGATATCACCGTGGCCATTGACAAACTGGACAAGATCGGCCTGGAGAAAGTAAAGGAGGAGATGGCCGACAAGGGCCTGGAAGCCGCCGGAATTACTGTCATTGAGCAGATCCTGTCGCTGCATGGCTCATTTGAGGAGAAGCAGTCTGCCATGAAAAAGCTGTTCGAAGGCGGAAGCGCCTCCGGCATCGTTTCGGAAACGGGCCTCCGCGGTCTCGACGAACTGGCCGAGCTTTTCGGCCTCATCGGGGCAGCCTGCGTCTCCGCTCCCGTGGAGATGGACCTCTCGCTGGCCCGTGGCCTTAATTATTATACCGGTGCCATTTTTGAAGTGAAGGCGCTGGACTGGGAGATCGGCAGCATCTGCGGCGGAGGCCGATACGACAACCTCACCGGCATCTTCGGCCTTCCGGACCTCTCCGGCGTGGGCATTTCCTTCGGCGCAGACCGTATTTACGACGTGCTCACCGGCCTGGACCTGTTCCCGGCTTCGCTGGAATCCTCTACGCGCCTGCTGTTTGCCGTCATGGGCGAAGCCGAGATGAAGTACGTGCTTCCGCTCGCCAAAGCTCTTCGCGAGGCCGGTGTCTCCGTGGAAATCTACCCGGAGGCCGCCAAACTCAAAAAACAGTTCGAATACGCCGAGCGCAAAGGCATCCCCTTCATCTCCATCAACGGCTCCAATGAAACCGCCTCCGGGACCGTCAATTTGAAAAACTTGGAAAGCGGTCAGCAGCAGTCGTTTAGTTTGTCCGACATGGAAGGAATTCTCAATTTCATTGCATAGGATTTGGTTTTTTCTGAAAAAGTTCATACCTTTGCAATCCACATCGCGGAGTAGAGCAGTTGGTAGCTCGTCGGGCTCATAACCCGGAGGTCGCAGGTTCGAGTCCTGCCTCCGCTACTACAGCCGGAAAGTCGAAAGATTTTCCGGCTTTTTTATTGTCTTTGTAAGCTCTTGATTGAGAAGAAAGAAGAGACTAATGGTTTCTTCTTTTTGTTGATTATTGTAAAATCCACTTGACTGCGGTTTCTCCAACTTTTCTCAAAAAAGTTTTGCAATCTAAAATATATCGCTTATCTTTGTATCGGATTCCGATATATCGGTAAACAATATAGCATATGAAAAACACGTCAGCAGCATTGACAGAAGCGATCTATTACGTCCTTCTTGCCCTGCAGGAGCCCATGCACGGGTATGGTATCATGCAGAAGACATCCACGATGAGTAATGGACGTTTGATCCTGTCGGCAGGCACCTTGTACGGTGCAATCTCGAACCTTTTGGACAAAGGATGGATTCTTCCCTGCGGGGAATCCTCCGACACGGACGGCAGAAGAAAGATGTATCAGATTACAGACAAGGGGCAGGAGATCCTCCTGGCCGAACTCGAACGCCTGGAAGAGCTCGTGGAGAACGGCAAAACAATTATTAAAAGGTAAATTATATGAAAACAAGCAAGATCACCATCAATTGGTTCGTCGATTTCGACAAAGAGGAACAGTGGCTTAACGATATGGCTACAAAAGGCTGGGCCTTCTGGCATACAAACGGAGTCATTTATCGGTTCAAGCCATGCAAGCCCGAAGAGTTCATCTATCAGATTGACTTCGACGAAAAGAAATCACAGGAAGGCGCAGGTGACTATGTGGTGTTCCGCAGTTCCTGTGGAGACCAGTTCGTTCACCAGTGGAAAAGAAAAATCTACTGGAAGAGGGAAACAGCATCCGGGCCGTTCGAAGCAGAGAATAACGTCGCAGCAAAATTACGCTTGACTAACAAGGCCTTCAACTATCACTTGAACAGTTTCATCGGCCTCACGCTCATCGCGGCTTTTGCATTCCTAGTCTTGATGCCGCTGGGCAAACACCTCCCTGAAAATGCTTTCTCCCACTGGCTGACCGACTTCAGTTCCGGCTTGACGTACGGCATACTCCTGGCAGAACTGGTCCTATTACTTCCGGCATTGAAGAAGCTTCACAAAAAGAGCAACGATCTGATCGGGCAGATTTTCTAAAACGGCTGTGGGTGCATGCCACATTCGACATCCTGTATGACGGCCACGCCACCCGTGTGCTCCGCGAACACCTTTGACGGGATACCTGCTGACATTCCCGTGGCCGTCCCGATGGCAAATGTGGGCGATTATCGCAATGCAACAGGCTGGAACAGGTTCGGCAATTATATCGGAAAGTATTGATCAATGAATCGCTGGATTTCCAGTAGCCCTTCCATGAAGAGGTTCGAGATTCGGAGTGTTTGGTCTACTAAACAAGCCAGCCTTTCGGGGCTGGCTTTTCGTTTTTATGGGCCCTTGCTCGTCCTCAAAGAAGGCGTTATTTGTGGATGAAATAAAGAATCCTCCTTTGGAGATATGGATAAATGTGTCTATCTTTACATATCTATGCTTTTTAAATCTGAAAACAACAATATGGGAGCATTGATCAAGGACTTCTTGTCCAATAAACTGAGACCGGTTTTGAAACTTCGCGGGTATGTGAAGAAGGGTAATTCCTTCTTGCGCCAAAGCGGTGATATCATCTATATTATCAACATTCAGGGAAGCAGTTGGAATTGGGAAGGAAATGAAACTTTTTATGTCAATGTCGGGATTGTATCGACAGCGGTAGAAAATGCAGTCGGCCACGCTTGCTCAATCAAAGAAACCAGCACGTCAAAGCTTCTATACTCCCAGGTCAGTCTTAGGGCGGAGGAACTCGTCCCTATTAAAAACAAATCCTACACGATTAGCGAAACCGAAAACGCCGACCAATGCCTCTCAGACATCATCCTGGTCGATGAACAATTCAACCAAATCCAATGCATCGAAGACCTCTATCCGTTGCTCTCCAAAAGCTACGGGAGTAAGCCCATCTGGGAATCAACCTATATGAGGTTTTGGGCGATGAATGGAGACTGGGCTAAATTTGACAAGATCCTTGATGAACACGCCCGATGGTGCAGGGAAAAAGAGACAGAAACCCTGTCAATGAAGGAGGGGAAATCGTTGTGCCAAAAGTATGGGCACAAACATCCGGCTATTCCATACTAGTTTTTCAACGGTCTTCTCCAGTTTCCGGAGGTCCTCCAAAAAGTTCGAGACCGTAACTTCTGTAACTACCCGGCACACTCGTGAGTTCGAGAACTCGCTAAGGCCATCTGCGATATGCCCATGCAGGAAAAGCATTTGCCTGACCAGTCAATTTCCGGCTCAATGTAAAAACCCGCTTGTTTTGCATTTTCTGGTATAATTGACATTTTCGGTTGGTGAAACACCATATAACCATTTGATATATTTACATTTATGCATATTTTATTGAAACGCGTTTCAATAAAGTTGTGATATGTCAAAAATAAGGCGTCGTCAAAGATGTCCAAAATGTGGCTCTTTGAACATGATTCGTTGGATATCTGGTCAAATGACTCCTTTCTGCAACTGGCCGATATGATTATGTATAAAGAATAAAGAGGATTTCGTGTATGGCTTCAACGCTGATTATGTGCAATTCATTGTAAACCGGTGCTTTGGCGGAGCTAGGGACTATTTCTACATCAGAAGGCCGCACTTCCCGCGCTTCCGCTTCCGAAGCCCAAAGCGAAAAGTATAATCTGTAAAGCATCTATTAATCGCTGGATTTTAGCAGTCCTTCCAGGAACCGGAGCTTTGAGAATTTATCTGACTTTTTCGTTCAAAGATTTGCTCAATCGCGCCTGAATCGTTAAATTTGTCCTTGCGTAGTTTCAAAAGGAGGTAAACCATGATTGTCAAAGCTTTCGTTCTCAAGAAGTCTTCCATCGGTGCCATTTCGCAGTTGTGCGGAGAGGGCACCATTGCCGTAATCCGTCCTCAGAAGAAAATCGAGGCTGTTTTCCGTGAGGCTGTTTTCAAGACCCTGGTGGAGAAGAAATCGGCCGATGGGGAAATGGCCCGCATCCGGGAGTATTTCCAGTCGATGGACGGGGACCTGGCCTATAAAGCCGGCGTGGAGAAGACTGTCGAAACCATCGCCACCTATCTGCGGGAGGCCATGTATGTGCAAACGCCCCCTACGGCCATCGAGGATTATGTGATGGCCAAGTGCGCGCGCCTGTGCGCCGAGGCGGTGAACCAGCACGTCAAGGGAACCCTTATTGACGGGACGGAACTGATGATTTGCGCCAGCGCCGATCATTTTGACTGGGCGGCGTCCAGGCAGCAGATTGTCGCCCGCTGCCCGGCTACCGGCAATCTGGTCATCTCCGGCGGATATGGCCGCCTCACCTCCGGCTATGTGGTGCGGGTAGGGAAGGACGGTGCCCATCTGATGGCCGCCCTCATCGCTTCGGTCCTCAAGGCCCGGAGCATCGAGTTCCATATCGAAGCCCATGGGGTGGACGGTATGGAGGCCATGACCTACGATGAGGCCGCCCACTACTGCGCATCGGCCAAGGCGCCTTTCTCGTCATCGGCCATCTGGCCGGCCAAGAATGCGGGCATTCCCATTCTGGTGAAGGATGTCGGGGATGAATCTTTCGAGGGAACGCTTATTTCCACGGGCTCGGCGCACAAGACGGCCGTGATTGCCGACGCTGACCTGGACCTCATCACGGTTTACGGAACGGGCCTTCTGGGGCGTGTGGGCATGTCCGGCGCCATTTTCTCTTCTCTGGCCGCCAAAGGGGTAAATGTCCGCTTCATTGCCCAGACCTCTTCCGAGTACAGCATCAGCTTTGCCATCCGCAGCGATGAAAAGGATACTGCGCTGGAGGCCATCCGCGGCGTGTTCCGCGACAATCCGCTCCTTCCGCTGGACGATGTCGTCGTGCTCAACCGCTCCGTGGGCATCATAACGGTGTTCGGCAGCCAGATGAAAAACCTTCCCGGCACTTCTGCCGCCGTCTTTGGAAAGATGGGGCAGGCGGGAATCAACATCATCGCCAGCGCCCAGGGCGGGGAAGAGCTGAGTATTTCCCTCGTGGTGGACGCGGCCGATCTTGAAAAAGCAACGGAGGTTCTGAAATAGAGCCTCCGTTTATCTTTACTTGATAATTCCTTCTTCCTTGAAAATCTTGGTGAGCGCATCTACGGCGCGGTCCACCTGCTCGCGTGTGTGGGTGGCCATCAGGGAGAAGCGGATGAGCGTGTCCTGCGGGGCGCATGCCGGCGGAACCACGGAGTTGATGAAGACGCCGCCTTCCTCGAATGCGCGTTTGGTAACCAAGAACGTTTTTTCCAGATCGCGGACATAGAGGGGGATGATCGGGCTTTCGGTGTCTCCGATTTCGAAGCCTTCTTCCTTGAAACGCCGCAGGGCATAATTGGTTACATCCCAGAGGTTGGTGATGCGCTTGGGCTCTTTCTGAATGATGTGGAGGGCTTCCAGGGCACTGGCCGTGGCGGCCGGCGTATCCGAGGCCTGGAAGATATAGGTACGGGCGGTGTGGCGGAGGTAGTTGATGATGACGCTGTCGGCCGCGATAAAACCGCCGATGGCGGCCAGGCTCTTGGAGAAAGTGCCCATGATGAGATCAACTTCTTTCGTGAGCCCGAAATGGTTGCAGACTCCACGTCCCTGCTTGCCGAATACACCGATGCCGTGGGCCTCGTCCACCATAATCACCACATTGTCGTATTTGTGTTTGAGCTCCACGATGTCGGGGAGTTTGGCCAGGTCTCCTTCCATGGAGAACACGCCGTCCACGACGATGAGCTTCACGGAATTCTTGGGACAGCGGCGCAGGCAGCGTTCCAGGTCCTTCATGTCGTTGTGCTTGTAGTGCATGCTCTTGGCGAAGGAGAGACGGCGGCCGTCCACGATGGAAGCGTGGTCCCGGTCATCGCAGATGATGAAATCGTCTTTGGTGAGAAGCTGGGGGATGACGCCGCTGTTGACGGTGAACCCGGTGGAGAACACCAGGGCCTCGTCTTTTCCAACAAACTGGGAAAGCTCTTTCTCCAGTTGGACATGCAGGTCCAGGGTTCCGTTGAGGAAGCGGGAACCGGCACAGCCGGAACCATATTTCTTGAGGGCTTCAATGCCGGCATTGATTACACGCTCGTCTCCGGTGAGGCCGGTATAGGCGTTGGAGCCGAACATGAGAATCTGCTTGCCGTCCATGGTCACTTCGGTGCCCTGCTTGCTGGTAATCTGGCGGAAATAGGGATAAAGACCCTTCTCCATCATTTTCTGGGGAAGGTCATATTTGGCCAGTCTGGCGTGTAATAGTCCCATATGGTAAGATATTAGTACGCTGTTTAATCATGCAAAATTACGAAAAATATTTTTATATTTAAGATTATAGGGATTTTTTCGTAACTTTGAGGGATTATTTAATAGAATATGGAAGATCGCAAACTGAATTTTCTGGAAGAAATCATCGAGAAAGACCTTGCCGAAGGCAAAGTTGACAGCATTATGACCCGTTTCCCGCCGGAGCCCAACGGCTACCTGCATCTGGGACACGCAAAAAGCATTTGCCTGAACTTCGGCCTTGCTCAGAAATACGGGGGCAAGACCAACCTCCGTTATGACGATACCAATCCTACCAAGGAAGATACCGAATATGTCGATTCCATCAAGGAAGACATCAACTGGCTTGGTTTCCAGTGGGACAAGGAACTGTATGCCTCCGATTATTTCGATCAGCTGTACGAATGGGCCGAAGACCTCATCAAGCGTGGCCTGGCCTATGTGGACGACCAGACGCAGGAGGAAATCCGCCTGAACCGCGGTACTGTGGACAAACCCGGTATCCCCAGCCCCTGGAGAGACCGCACCCCCGAAGAGAACCTTACGCTCTTCCGGGAAATGAAGGCCGGCAAATACGCGGAAGGGGAGAAAGTGCTGCGTGCCAAGATTGACATGGCCCATCCCAACATGATGTTCCGCGACCCTCTTCTGTACCGCATCAAATTCGCCCATCATCACCGTACCGGCGACAAGTGGTGCATCTATCCGATGTATGACTACACCCACGGCCAGTGCGACTCCATCGAGCACATCACGCACTCCATCTGCACGCTGGAGTTCGACGTGCATCGGCCTTTGTACGACTGGTTCATCCAGACGCTGGGCATCTATCCTTCCCATCAGTACGAGTTCGCCCGCTTGAACCTCACCTACACGCTCATGTCCAAGCGCAAGCTGCTGGAACTGGTGCAGAAGGGCCTTGTGAGCGGCTGGGACGACCCTCGCATGCCCACCCTCTGCGGGGTGCGGCGCCGCGGCTACACAGCCAACGCGCTCAGGATGTTCTGCGACAAAATCGGCGTAAGCAAGCGCGACCAGCTCATGGACATCCAGCTGCTGGAGTGGTGCGTCCGCCAGGACCTCAACGAGCGCAGCAACCGGTACATGGTGGTGCAGGATCCCGTGAAGCTCACCATCACCAACTGGCCCGAGGGCAAGGTGGAGTGGTTCGACTGCCCCCTCAACCCTGCCGACCCTGAAGGTGCCAAGCGCAGCGTCCCCTTCACCGGCGAGCTCTATATCGAAAAGGCCGATTTCATGGAAGACGCCCCCAAGAAGTTCTTCCGCCTCAAACCCGACGGGGAAGTGCGCCTCAAATATACCTATATCGTCAAGTGCAACGAGGTCATCAAGGACGAGAACGGGAAGGTGGTGGAACTGAAATGCACCTACGATCCTTCCACCCATCCTGTCACCGGAGAGTGGCGCTCGGTGAAGGGCACCATCCACTGGGTGAGCATCCCGCATGCCAGGGAACTGGAACTGAGGAACTACGACCGTCTCTTCACCCTGGCCGACATGTCTCAGGTGCCCGAAGACAAGGACTACAAGGATTTCCTGAATCCGGAGAGTCTTATCATCGACAAGGGTTTTGCCGAACCCGCCCTTCTGGAGGATGCCTCCGGCATCGCTGTCCAGTTCGAGCGTACCGGCTATTATGTGAAGGATAAAGATTCAACGCCGCAGCATGTTGTCTTCAACAAAACCACGGCGCTGAAAGATTCGTACAAACCTGAGTAATCTCAGATTTTCTGTTTGAAAACGCGGTAGCCGTAAATGGCGATTACCACGAAGCAGAACATCGGCAGTACAAACGATACGTTGACCGCGGGCATTCCCAGGAGTGTTCCGCGGTCAATGATGAGTGCCTGTAGGGGAGGGAGCACGGAGCCGCCCAGGATGGCCATGATGAGGCCGGCGGCCCCGAACTTGGCATCCTCCCCAAGGCCGTCCAGGGCAATGCCGTAGATGGTGGGGAACATCAGGGACATGCAGGCGCTGACCGCGACCAGGCAGTACAGTCCGGCGATTCCCTGGATGAAAATGACACCCAGGGTGCATGCGATGCCGGCCAGGGCGAAGATGTGGAGCATCTTGCCGGGCTGGAGATATTTCATGAGCCAGGTGCAGATGAAACGGCTGCCGCAGAAGATGATCATGGCGGCGATGTTGTAGCGCTGGGAAAGGACTTCGGCATCAATCTCGCTCATGCCTCGTTCCATGAAGATGCGCGTACCATACTGGATGATGAACGTCCAGCACATGATTTGCACACCCACATAGAAGAATTGCGTGAGGACACCTTCACGGTAGCGCTTCTTGCCGATGAGATCGCTCAGCGTTTCGCGGATGCTGCCTTTGTTCTCTTCCTTTACACGCGGCATTTTCACCAGGAGAATCAGGAGGAACATTACCACAATCACCAGTCCGATGATGACGTACGGCGCGATGAGGATACCAAGGTCGCTCTGCTTGATGGCTTCGAACTCGGCGTCCGACAAAGAGGTTCTTTCCGCGCTGCTGAGCGGATTGAGCCGGGCCTGGATGAAGTTCATCGCCACGAACATGCCGCAAAGCGAGCCGATGGGATTGAAGGACTGTGCGAAGTTCAGCCTTCGTGTGGCTGTCTCGGGAGAGCCCATGGCCAGGATGTAGGGGTTGGCACTGGTCTCCAGGAAACTGAGCCCGCAGGTAAGGATGAAATAGGCGCACAGGAACGGCCAGTACGCGCCGATGGAGCGTGCCCCGATAAAGAGGAACGCTCCGGCGGCGTACAGTCCCAGCCCCATCAGGATGCCTGTCTTGTAGTTGAATTTGCGGATGAACATGGCTGCGGGAAGCGCCATGGCGAAGTAACCGCCATAGAACGCCACCTGCGTGAGGGCCCCTTCCGTCACGCTCATCCGGAAAATCTTTGAGAACGCTTTCACCATGGGGTTGGTGATGTCGTTTGCAAAACCCCACAGTGCAAAGCAAGCCGTTATCAATATGAACGGAATCAGATAGTTGACTCCGTTGTATTTGAGAATCGATTGTTTCTTGTCCATTTTCTACTTTTTAAACAGCGGACCATAGGCGGCGCAGGCGCGGTAGTCGGCCCCTTCGGCATCCATGCCGAAGGCACGCCAGGTGGACGGGCGGAAGATTTGTTCCTCGGGAACATTGTGCATGCATACGGGGATGCGGAGCATGGAGCAGAGGGTTATCAGGTCGGCTCCGACGTGTCCAAAAACGATGGCTCCGTGATTGGCGCCCCAGTTGTTCATCACGCTGTACACATCCTTGAACGGAGCCTTGGCGGCATCCAGGCGCGGGGCAAACCAGGTGGTGGGCCAGCCCTTGTCCGTGCGCTCGTCCAGAATCTTGAACTGTTTCTCGCTCACGTTCACCGTCCAGCCTTCGGCCAGCTGCAGGACCGGTCCCAGGTTTTTGACGATGTTCATGCGGATCATGGTACAAGGCATGCCGCCGCGGGAGAGGAACTTGGAAGAGAAACCGCCGCCCCGGAAGTATTCGCGGTTGGCCGGCACCCAGACCGTGCTGTCCAGGCAGTCCTGGGCCTCTTTTTCGGTGATTTCCCAGAAAGGCTTCATGGCGGGTTTTCCGTCTTTCGTGCAGCGTCCGCTGCCGTCCAGGGAGGCTGCGCCGGAGTTGATCAGGTGGATGATGCCGTTAGCGGCCTGGCCTTCCAGTTTCTCGCCGGTCACGCGCTCCACGGCCTCGGGGCTCCAGTAGGTGCGCACGTCGGCAAAGATGGCGGGACCTTGGGTGACCAGGTGGCCCAGCAGCATGGACACACCGTTGAGCGAGTCGTTTTCGGTAGCCAGGACAAAAGGCTTCCGGATTCCGTTCCAGTCGAAGGAAGAGTTGAGGATGGCCTCGGCAAAGTCACCGTTGGGATAGAAGTCGGTCCACTGGCGCTGGCCCTGGAAGCCGCCCAGGAGGGCATTGTGGCCCAGGGCTTCCTCTCCGAATCCCATTTCCTTGAGCTTGGGATTGCCCTGGAGGAGGTCCCGGATGATGATGGCCATCTTCACGACGAACTCCCAGTCCTTGTCCTTTTCCTCGCGGGTTTTCTTGAGGTCGGGACGGTTGCAGATGTCTTCGTACTCCTTGCAGTTCTTCTTGGCCCAGGCGAGGGCTTTTTCGAACTCCTCATGATCGTAGATGCCGCGTTCCATGCGGCGGATGATTTCCACCTCGTCAATGCCTTCGCAGCGCATGCCCAGATAGTCCTCGAAAAAGTCGGGATTCACGATGGAGCCGGCAATGCCCATGCACACGGCGCCGATGGACAGATAAGACTTTCCGCGCATCGAGGCGGCGGCGATGGCCGTGCGGGCGAAGCGGAGGAGTTTATCCTCCACATCGGCCGGAATCTCCTGGTTGTCAGCATCCTGGACGTCGTGTCCGTAAATGCCGAAGGCGGGAAGGCCCTTCTGGGCGTGGGCGGCGAGGACGGCGGCCAGATACACGGCGCCGGGACGCTCGGTTCCGTTGAAACCCCAGACAGCCTTGATGGTATGCGGGTCCATGTCCATGGTCTCGCTGCCGTAGCACCAGCAGGGGGTAACGGTAATGGTGACGGCCACGCCTTCGCGGGCGAATTTCTCGGCACAGGCGGCCGTTTCGGCCACGCGGCCGATGGTGGTGTCGGCAATGACGCACTCTACGGGCGTCCCGTCCACATAACGGAGTATGCTGCTGATGAGCTTGGCCACGGCTTTCGCCATGCCCATGGTCTGGTCTTCGAGAGATTCGCGGACACCGTTCATGCGTCCGTCGATGGTCGGCCTGATGCCGATTTTAGGAAATTTGTTCATTATGATCAGTGTTTTGGTTAATGGTTTTCTTGAATAGAAGGGCCACGAGGGGTTTGAACTGCCCGGTGCAGGCGAGGGCCGACAGATAGGTGCCGCCCATGATGGCGCCTTTTGCGAGGAGGGAAGCCAGGACCGGCAACTCGGGGAGGAAGGTGCAGGCGAATCCGGCGAGAGCCACGGCCGCCATGACGGCCAGGTCCGGGAGCAGGCCTTTCAGGAAGTCCCGTGTCCGGAAACCGAAGGAGAGGTGTACCAGAATATAGAAGGTGGCCACGAATTGCAGGTTATAGGCAATGGACACGTTCCTTGCCACGGCGACGATGCTTCCTTCGAGGAGACCGGCGATGATGGAGGCCACCACCAGGGCGGCATTCATACTGCCGCTCCAGAGCAGCCGCCGGGTGTCTCCCAGGCTTTGGAAAATGGTGCCGGCGGAAGAAAGAATCATCTGCGCCCACATGGCCAGTGCCATCCAGCGGAGGCAGGGGATGGCGGCCTCCCACTGGCTGCCGTACAGGATGCGGATGATCTCCTCGCTGGAGAACCAGACAAACGGCGTGATGAAGGCTCCCAGCAGGGAAAGGACCTTCACGACCTGCCGGTATTTGCCATAAATATAGGGTTTGTCATCCTGGTGTTCCGACAGGATGGGATGCAGCACCGGCGTTATCACGTGCGTGAGGTTGTTCACCGGATAGAGCATCAGTTTGTAGGCTTTGTCGTAATGGCCCAGCGGAGCGGCTCCCATCACCTTGCCGATGAGGAGGTTGTCCGTGTTGCGGGCGAAGTAGTTGATGAGATTGAACCCGAAGAGGAAGCCGGAATAACGGCGGATTTTCGCAAGGCTGGCGCTGTTTACCTTCCGGCTCATCGATGGCCGGGTGGAGAAATAGTTCCAGCCGAAGATGAAAGCGGCATTGAGGATGGCCTGGATGGCCAGCGCATAGTATCTGAGCCCCAGCAGGGCCAGGCCGATACCCACGGCCCCCGACAGGATACAGGCCAGAAGAATGCGGATGGCCACTTTCTTGAATTCCTTGCGCCTGAGGAGCAGCGCGTTGGGCACGACGTTGAGCGTGGTGAAAAACAGCTGCACCGACACCAGCAGGCCCACCGGAAGCAGTTCCCTCTTGCCGTAGAAGAGGGACATCGGGTAGGCAAAAAGGGCGAAGGCGGCGGTAAGAACGAGACCCAGGCGCAGGGAGAAGGCGAAGAGGCTGCCGATATCTTCCCGGGTGAGGTCCTTGTTCTGGATGATGCCGGCTCCGAGGCCCATGTCGGCCAGGAGGGTGAAGAAGGTGGTAAAGACGAAGGTGATGGCCACGATGCCGAAATCTTCCGGCGAGAGGATGCGTGCGAGAATGGCATTGAAAAGCATTCCCAGCAGTAGCGTGGAATAACGTGCCGCGGCATTGATATAGGCCGCCTGTTTGATGGAGGAAGTGGCCATATATCAGTCTTTCAAAACATGCAGGAATACTTTCATGGAACGGATGCTCTCCCGGAGTTTCATCTCCTCTTTGCGGGCAGGGGTGCGGAAAGCCCTGTCGGTGGCTGCGTCTTCCAGGTGCTCCACCTGGAGGGAAGGGTCGTAGCGGAGGACAAGGCCCTCCTGCAGGCATTCGCAGTGCAGGATATCCTCTTCAAAATACAGGAAGGTGTCCGGATTGAAACAACGTTCCCTGCGGTTGATGAAATCCTTCGAGAAAACGTAGCAGGCGCCATGAAGGACGACATTCTCCATGGGCTCGTCAATGAAGTCCGGGAGCGGCTTCCGGGGAGCGGGGCGGAGAGCCTGCTTGAGCTTCCATTTGAAGCGGTTCCAGCGGAAATGCCGGAGGTTCTTTTCATAGCGCTCCAACCGCTCCTGTACCTCTTTTCGAGTAAAACCTTGAAGGTGAGCGGGATTCTGGTGAATGCCCGTGTCGGGATTCAGAATGTCCGGGCCCAGGACGGCAAAGGGGGTTTCCTTGTAGATGGCTTCCACCTTGGCGGGGAAGTCCCTGTCCGGGATGAGGACGTCGTTGTTGATGACGGCAATGAAGGAGCAGGAGAAATGCTCACGCAGGAATTGGTACCCGGTGTTGTTCCCCCGCGCAAAGCCTTCGTTGCGTGCATGCAGGAGCACCGTAACGGCCTCGTGGCCGGAGAAGTGTTCCTGGAGCCGCTTGCCGGAGCCGTTGGGGGATGCGTTGTCCACGATGACCACACGCACCGGTCCCGGAAGCGCCAGCAGGGTTTCCGTGCACCGGATCGTCATTTCTTCGGCCAGATAATGCAGGACAACGAATCCGAATACCATCGCTACAGCTCCAGAATTTTGATGTTGCGGTAGGAAACGTTGTCACCGTGGTCCTGGAGAAGGATATATCCTTCCCGGGCGTTGCCGAAGTCGGGCCAGTCCTTGTATTTGCTATAGGCCACGAGGGCGTTCCACATTTGGTTGTCGCGTTCGTATTCAAGCAGTTTGTGGCCGTTGAGCCAGTGTTCCACGTGCTTGCCGTTCACAATGATCATGGCCCTCTGCCAGCCATCGATGGTGTAGCTTTCCCATTCTCCCTTGGGCGCGGGAATGAGGTCGTAGAGGGATCCCATGGTGCGATTGCCCTTCACGCCCAGCTTGGCATCCGGGTGCAGTTTGTCGTCAAGGACCTGGAATTCACAGCCGATGGCCGACCCGGCGCCCTTGTTGGTCTCGGGATCCACAAAATACTTGATGCCGCTGTTGGCCCCGGGGGTGAGCTTGAATTCGGCTTTGAGGATGAAGTTTCCATATCGGCGGGTGGTGATGATGTCTCCGCCTCCGGTGCTCTCTCCGCCGTCACCCTTGTTGACGGAAAGGATGCCGTCCCGGATGGTCCAGCCCTGTGCGGGGAAGGTTCCGAGGTTTTTGGCACTCTGCCAGCCTTCGGCGTTCTCTCCGTTGAAAAGCAGTTTCCAGCCCTGTGCAATTTCTTTTTCCGTGAGGACGTTGTTGAGATTGTTCACCACCGGGGCATCCGAGGGGGTGCAGTATTTCTCCACGTCCTTGGTGAGGATGCGGATGTTTCTCCACATGATTCGGGCGCCTTCATCCTCTTTTTTTACGAGATGAACCTGCAGGGCGATGAAACCGTCCTTGTCGGCCCCGTCCAGGAGGTTGGAGCAGGGAATCCCGTTCACCCAGGTGCGGATGCTGTTGCCGACAGCCTCGATGCGGGCATTGTTCCAGCCGTCGTGATAGGCTTTTCTGGCGGGCTCGTTCTCCGTCATGCGGTACAGCCACATGCGGCGGGCTTCGTCGTAGATGCCGCCGCTCCATGCCCGGGGAGCCGGGTCAATCTCGAACTGATAACCATACACCAGGCCGCGCTCGTTGTCCTTGTGGCTGCGGATTTGCACGCCGGAATTGATGCCCTCGGTGAGGAAGTCGAATTCCAGGATGAAGTCTCCGTAATTTTTTGTGGTGGCCAGGAAAGAATTGAACTTGGTGTCGGTAGCCGTTCCCACGATAATACCGTTCTCCACTTTGTATTTGGCGTTTCCGGCCATCTGTTTCCAGCCTTTGAGGTTTTTGCCGTTGAAGAGGTTCTCCCACTCCTGGGCACCGGCGTTTTGGGTGGCGATCAGGAGAATGCCGGTGAAAAGGATAAGCGTTTTTTTCATGTCGGATTACAGTTTATAAAATTCTTCCCAGCCCCGGCGCGGCGGGATGCCGGTGAGGAGCGCGTTGGCGAAGGGATCGTTCACGATGGTCTTGCTTCCCCGGTCGAAGGAGAGCTTGCGACCGGTACGGATGGCTACTACCCCCAGGGCGAAGCATTGGCACATGGGACCGAAGATTTCGAAGGGCGAGCGAGTCTTTTCCTCTCCCTTGCAGGCGAGGAGGAAGTTCTCGAAGTGGTTGGACGGGCTTTCCGGGACGACAGGCAGTCGGGAGGCCATTTCACGGGCCTTTTCTTCCGGAATGATCTTCAGGGGAGAACCATGGCTGCCCCCCCGGAAGGTGAGTTCCTTGGAATAGATGATTTTGCCGGGACTGAGGGCCGATGGGGTGAAGGTGCCGTCCATGTTGGTGACGGGAACGTCGGCCGTATTTTTGGTGGTGGGACCGTAGCCGGCGGGGAGCGGCGGGAAGTTCTTCTGCCCGTCGTACCAGGTGAGTTCCACGGGAGGCATGCTGCCGCGGCTGGGGAACTTGAAGGAGAGGGTGGTTTCCTTGGGGAAAAAGAAATCGTTGGGGTCTGTGAGTTTCAGCGGCTCCACCTCGTAGGGGAGACCCAGCTGCAGGAACTCGTGGCAGCTGTCAATGAGGTGGGCGGCCCAGTCTCCGATGGCCCCCATGCCGAAGTCGAACCAGCCGCGCCAGTTGCCGTTGTGGTATTTCTCCGTGTACTCGTGGTAGGCGGCCGTATTGAGCCATGCATCCCAGTTCATGCCTTCCGGCAGAGGCTCGGCCTCGGGATATTTGATGATGGCGGGGTCGTAAGGGTGCCAACGGCGCCAGTCGTTGTGATGCGCCACGATGGCATAGACATCCTTGATGATGCCGGCTTCCAACCAGGCCTTGAACTGGAAGTAGTTCTCTTCCGAGTGGCCCTGGTTGCCTACCTGTGTGGCCAGTTCCGGGTGACGGCGGGCCATGTCCATGAGCAGTTCGCACTCGTAGAAGGTGCGTGCCATGGGTTTCTCCACATAGACGTGTTTCCCGTAGGAGAGGGCCAGCATGCACACGGGGAAGTGGGCGAAATCGGGAATGGCGATGCAGACGGCATCGAAATGCTGGTTGTATTTTTCGAAAAGATTGCGGAAATCGGTGAATAGACGGGCGCCGGGATATTGGGCGATGGTTTCCTGCGCTCCCTGGCTGCGGAGATCCACATCGCAGAGGGCGACGATCTCGCAGAGCCCGGTGTTCTGGAAATCCCGGATAATCTGGGCGCCTCGGTTGGCGATGCCCACGCAGGCCAACCGTACCTTGTCCTTTTTCTTTTCTTTTTCGCGGGATGAGGCCGGGGCGGCGCCTGCGCCCTGCATGCCCAGAATGACTCCGGCTGTTCCCAGGCCGGCGGTCTTCATGAAATGGCGTCTTGAAATCGTGCTCATATGGCGGAATGTTAAATGGTCAGGTATTTTCTCTCCCGGCTGGCCTGGTCTCCGCGGAGTGCCAGCCGCGTGGCCCAGTAGGCTTCATCCACAAGCTTTTCGGGTTGCTTTCCGCTGATGACGGCCAGGCAGAAGGCATGCATCAGTTCCCGGGATCCGTCGCCGGCCGCGCCCACTGAACTGGCGCCGTCGTTGATGGTCACATTCTCCGCAAAACGGATGCCGGCATTGCCGGAGGCATCTTCCGGGGCCCAGGAGGTGCCGGCAAAGACCGCGTTGGAAAGCACACCCTGTTCAATCTGCTCCAGGAGCTGCCGGATGCCGGACTTGGCGGGAGGGTTCTCATAATACAGGATGCCCCGGACCAGGTCGATGGTCCCTTCCGTGCCCAGAATTTGCTCTCCCATGCCGAAATGCTTGTTGGAGAGGATGGAGTCGAAGGTCATGTGGACCCCGTTGGGGTATTGATAGACGACGGAGACGTTGTCGAACACTTCCCGGCCGTCTTTCCAGTATTGGATGCTGCCCGTTCCGCAGACCGCCTCCGGCTGCAGGCCGTCCATGGCCCAGGAGCCGTTGGCCAGCTGGTGGCAGGCCAGTTCCGTCATCAGGCCGCGGGAATACGCATGATAAAGCCTCCAGTTGATGCGGTGCTCCAGCTCCGGTGAAGGGACGGGCCGGCGCCAGTCGTTGTTGCGGTACCAGTAGTTGCGGATGCCCACCACCTGGCCGACAGCCCCGCCGTGGACCAGTTCCATGGCTTTGATGTATTTGGGGTCGTAGTGGCGCTGCTGGCCGACCATCAGCACCCGGTCGCTTTCTTTCCAGCAATGGTACATCTGATCCAGGCTTTCCTGCGTATGGGCCATGGCCTTTTCACAGAAGACGTGCTTGCCGGCGTGTATGGCGTCGATGGTCATGGACGCATGCAGGGAAAGGGGCGTGCAGATAATGACCCCTTCCACTTCCTTGTCCTCCAGAAGCTGGCGGTAGTCCGAGTACCGGCGCGCTTCGGGAAACAGGGCTGCGGCTTCTTCCAGATGCGGGGCGTAGTCGTCGCAGAGGGCCACGATCCGGGCCGACGGGTCTTCGATGAGATGGGCCAGGTGGAACAGGCCGCGCGAACCGGTGCCGACGACGCCCAGCCGGGCCTTCTCGCCCCGGGCCATCCGCTCCTTCTCGGAGGAGCAGCCTTCCAGCCAGGGGAACAGGGACAGTGCGGCGGCTCCTGCGGTGAGGTCCCCCAGTCTGTGGAAGAAGTCCTTCCGGCTCATCTGTTCGCTCTGTTTCATATCCTTCGGTTGATGCTGCTCCCGTCCGGGAGCGGAGTTATGAGGCTTGCCTGATAGCCTTCGAAATCGGCCAGAAGGGGGCGGCGCTCCGTGTCGTCGCAAACCCATAGCGCGGTGGAAAGCACTTCGCAGACCAGGGGAGAGGGACCGGTGACGGCCACGATTTCTTCCTTTTCCTCGCAGTTTCCGCTGCGCGGGTTGATGATGTGCCCTTTTCCCTGGCGGTCTTTTCCGGAAACGGAGAGGGCCTGGTCCCGCAGCCGGAAGGTGCAGGCGTTGCGCCCGGGATAATAGGTATGGGGGAGCGAAACCGGCCAGTTCTCCCCCAGGGGATGATGGCCCCGGGCATAGGAAGAACTGCTTCCCAGGCTAAGGAGGGCCTGCCCGGAGGGGGGCGGCAGGTTTTTGATGATCTGCTCCAGCACGAAGCCTTTGAGAAAACCGCCCAGGTCCAGCCTCATGTTCTCCCGGGTGAACCGTACGGTCTTTTTCCGCTTGTCCAATTCCCATGTTCCCGTCTCTGCCGAGCGGGAAGAGGGATTGGCCGATATGTCGAACCAGCCCCGCGTGGCCTTGCGGAAAGCCAGGCAGAGCTGAAGGATGAGGAACAGTTCCTCATCGCACGGAGTTTCCCTCAGGGGAGCCTCCCGGTTGATCCGGGACAGGAGGCTTTCGGGGCTGAAGCGGTTGTATCGCCCTTCGGCCCTGCGGACCATGTCTTCCACGCTTTCGCTCCAGAAGCGGGCTTCCCGCTCGCCGCAGTGTGCGAGCAGCAGTTCACACTCCGTGTGCATGCCGCCGAACCGGGCGTATGAGAGCGGGCAATCCGGGTTCCCGGTACTGTAAACGAACTCCATCATGCTTTCCGGAATAAATGAATGACAAGGCGGAAGAGGGCTGCCACGAAATAAAACACGATGGCGATGAGCAGGGTATAGCCGATTTGGGTGAAGAGCTCGTACCAGGGTGTTCGGAAAAAGATGATGGCGCCCAGGTTGACAAGGACCGCTGCGGCGAAACAGATGCCGAAGCATAAGATTTCCTGCCTTTTTCTCCGGGCCGTGATGAGGGTATCTTTCATGTAACAAATATAATGATTTTGTCTTATCCTTCCAAAACATTATTTTTGCAGTGAAATGAAAAAAGTCATCTATACCGTCCTTACCGGGAATTACGACCGGCTGACCAGCCCCGAAGCCGTGGATTCCTCCTTCGACTATGTCTGTTTTACGGACCGGTCCGGCAAGGACGGCGTGTGGGAGCTGCGGGAGATACCCTACCGGTCTGAAAACCCGATTCTCAGGGCCCGCTATGCCAAGCTGCATCCGCATCTGCTCCTGCCGGAATACGAGCTTTCGGTGTTCATGGACGCCAACCTTTGCATCGAAGGGCCGGATTTCTACGACAAGATATCGGCCTGCAGCGACTCCCTGGCCTTTCTCGAGCATCCGGAGCGGGACTGCGTGTACGAGGAACTTCGCTACTGTTACCTGAAGGAAAAGATCGGGACACGGGCCGCTTTCGCCCATCTGAAGCGCCTGAAGGCCATGGGGATGCCCCGGCATGCCGGGCTGTACGAGACCAACGTCCTCCTTCGCCGGCACATGCTTCCGGAGACGGTGGCCCTGGATGAACGCTGGTGGGACCTGCTGCGGAAGTCGGCTTCCACGCGGGACCAGCTTTGCCTTACCCCGGCGCTGTTTCTGGAGCAGGGGCATCCATCGTTGCTGCTGGGCCCCGGCCTCAATGCCCGCAACGTTCCGTACATCCGCTACACCCCTCATCCCGCAACGGGGAAGGAACGGGTTCCGGGGAAAGTCAACGGTGCCAATCTTCTGTATAATCTCCGCCTCCTCTGGCGCAAATGGATGCTTCTATGGCTCAAGTAGTCAGCGTAGTCATCGTGTGCATGAACAGGCCCGACATCCTGTTTCCCTGCCTGGACAGCATCCGGGAAGGGAATGCGGATGCCGTTCTGGAGACTTTTGTGGTGGCTTGTCGCTTTTCGGAGCAGAACCTTGCCCTGCTCCAGGAAAAGTATCCCTGGGTGACGCTTGTCTTGTCCGATCAGGTGAGGGGCTTTTCCGAGAACAACAACCTGGCCCTGAGGAAGGTGCGGGGAGAGTATTGTTTCATCGTGAACGATGACACGGTTTTGCCTCCGGGGCTGATTTCCGGCCTGTTGGAGGATTTCGGAAAACTGCCTCCGGATGCGGCGGCCGTCTCTCCCTGCATCCGTTTTGCTTCCGGAAAGGTTCAGACCTGCGGCCGGGCTCCCTGGACGCCCTGGCGCTATGTGAAGCATTATCTGCACCGGGTGGACGAGACGGTGCCAACGCCCTGGAGCATGCAGGAGGGCCTTTTCCGTACCTGGACGCTCAACGGCGCCTGTTTCCTCGCGAGGACCGCTTTTTTCCGCGAGGCCGGCTGGTTTGACGAGCGCTTTTTCTTTACGCCCGAAGACATTGCCCTGGGCCAGCTTTTCAACGCCGCGGGCCATACGGTCTGGGCCGATGCCGACCTCTCCATCACCCACCTGGCCGGCGGTTCCGTCTCGCGGATGGAACCGGCCATCAAACCGGCGCGGGTAAGGGGAGCGCTCATTTATTATGGAGATGGTAAATTTTTGAAAACCTTTGCGTTAAGTGCCTTTATCTGGAGCTATGAATTGCTTCGGGTTTGCAAATATCTCTTCGCCTCAAGACCGGCCGGAAGCCGGAACGAGGTCATGTTCCGCACAGCCCGGAACGTGATGCGGACGGCCTTTTCCAAGGACACGCCCAAAGAACTTTTTATCCGTTTTTCCCGCTCATGAAAAAAGTCCTTGTCATTGTCGTTGTCCATAACGGCCTCCGCTGGCTGGAACGTTGCCTTTCTTCCGTGGAAGGGACGGATGTGTTTGCGGTGGACAACGACTCCACGGATGGCAGCGCAGACTGGATACAGACGCATTTCCCGAAAGTGAAGCTGCTCCGCAGTGCCGAAAACCTGGGCTTTTCAAAGGCCAACAACCTGGGCTTCAAATGGGCCATGGAAAAGGGGTACGATTACGTGTACCTGCTGAATCAGGATGCCTGGCTGGAGGAAGGAGCTCTGGAAAAATTGGTCGCCGCCGCCCGGGAATCCCCGGAATATGCCGTTCTGAGCCCGCTCCAGTTCCAGGACGGCTACCAAGCCCTTGACTGCCAGTTCGCCAAACTATATTCCGGGACAACTCTCCCGTTGAGTCGGAGAGACAAGGCGTCGGCAGACGCCCGGCCGGGCCGGGTATATGCCGACAGGCAAATACGGAAAGGCGAAAAGGCCGCGGGGGTGTTTGAGGGGGCAGCGCCCCCTGTATTGAGCGTCAAGCGCATCATGGCGGCACATTGGCTGGTGCCGGTGTCGGCGCTGGAGGAAATCGGCCCGTTTGACGAAACGCTGTTCGGCTTTTACGGGCAGGACGATGACTGGTGCCACCGGGTACATTATCACGGGAAAAAAGTGGGCGTGCTGCCGGAGGCCAGGGCCGTCCATGACCGGTTTTATCGCGAGGAATCCGTGGAAAAAGTTATTTTCCGGAATTATTATACCGGCTCGCTGGTCCGGCTCTGCGACATAAACCGTCCGCTGTGGGACCGCTTCTGCTACGTCATGCTTTTTACGCTGGTGAAGGCTGTGAAATATAGGAAAATGCTTGTTTTCAGCTACTTCCGAAAGATTTGCCGGCAGCTTCCGGCTGTGCGCGAGCATCGGCGCAGCGTCCGTTAGCCTGCCATGTTGTCAGCCCGTTGCCAGGGAACGATATTTGATAATATCGGCAAAGTTTGTAAATTTGTAAGATTTTTAAAGAGAACGCCATATGGCCATTGCTGATGTATTAAAGAAAATTTTCGGATCCAAGAGCGACCGTGACATGAAGGCTATCCGCCCTGTCTTGGACCAGATTCTGAAAGTATATCCCGATATAGACAAGCTTAGCAACGACGAGCTCCGCGCTCGCAGCCGCTCCCTTCGGGAGAAGATTTTTGCGGTGGAAAAGCCCTTCGAGGACCGCATTGCGGAGATTAAGGCGGAACTGGACAAGGATATTCCCGTGGAGCAGAAAGAGGCTCTTGCCTCCGAGAGCGACCGTCTGGTGAAAGAGGAGGACGACGCCATCGAGGAGACGCTTAACGAACTTCTTCCGGAGGCTTTCGCCATTGTCAAGTCCACCGCCCGCCGTTTTGCCCAGCAGGAGACCGTTGAGGTGACGGCGACGGATTTCGACCGGCTTCTGGCCGCCCAGGGCCGTGATTTCGTGGAAATCCAGGGGGACAAGGCCCTTTGGAAGAACCATTGGATGGCCGGCGGCAACGAAATTACCTGGGACATGGTCCACTACGATGTCCAGCTCATCGGCGGTATCGTCCTCAACGGCGGTGTCAAGATCAACAAGGAGCAGCGCGGCATGATTGCGGAAATGGCCACCGGTGAAGGAAAGACCCTCGTGGCCACGCTTCCGGTGTTCCTGAACGCGCTTGCCGGCAAAGGCGTGCACGTGGTGACGGTGAACGACTATCTGTCCAAACGAGACTCCGAGTGGATGGGCCCCCTCTACATGTTCCACGGCCTCAGCGTGGACTGCATCGACAAGCACCAGCCCAATTCATCCGCCCGCAAGGCGGCCTATGACTGTGACATTACTTTCGGCACCAACAACGAATTCGGCTTCGACTACCTGAGGGACAACATGTGCTCCCGGATGACGGACCTCGTTCAGCGCAAGCACCATTATGCCATCGTGGACGAGGTGGACTCCGTCCTCATTGACGACGCCCGTACGCCCCTCATCATCTCCGGCCCCATGGAGAAGGCTTCCGGCGATGAGCAGTTCATGGAATATCGGCCATACGTGGAGACGTTGTACAACAAACAGCGTTCGCTGGTCACCAATACCCTCAACGAAGCCAAGAAACTCATCGCGGCCGGTAATGAGAAAGACGGCGGCCTGCTGCTGTACCGCTGTTTCAAGGGGCTTCCCAAGTACCAGCCGCTCATTAAGTTCCTTTCGGAGCCCGGCATGAAGCAGCTCATGCAGAAGACGGAGGCCTATTACATGCAGGACAACGAGCGGGAGATGCCTACCGTCACGGACGAACTGTACTTTGTGATCAACGAAGTGCTCAATACCGTGGATATGACGGACAAGGGGCATGATTCCCTGGCCGGCAGCGTAAGCGACACCAATTTCTTCGTCCTGCCCGACATGGGATCGGCCATTGCCGAAATCACCCATGACGAAAGCCTCACCCCCGCCCAGAAGGCCGAGAAGAAAGACGCCCTCATGGAGGATTTCTCCCTCAAGAGCGAACGCGTCCATACCGTCATCCAGCTCCTGAAGGCATACGCCATGTTCACCAAGGACGTGGACTATGTGATTGTGGACAACAAGGTGAAAATCGTGGACGAATCCACGGGCCGTATCATGGAAGGCCGGCGTTGGAGCGACGGCCTGCACCAGGCCGTGGAAGCCAAGGAGAACGTGAAAGTGGAGGCCGCCACCCAGACCTTTGCCACCATTACGTTGCAGAACTATTTCCGCATGTACCACAAGCTGGCCGGCATGACCGGTACGGCCGAAACCGAGGCAGGGGAGTTCTGGGATATCTATAAGCTGGACGTGGTGGTGATTCCCACCAACCGTCCCGTCATCCGTGACGACCAGAACGACATCATCTACAAGACCAAGAAAGCCAAGTTCAATGCCGTCATCGACAAGGTGGTGGAACTGTCCGAGGCCGGTCGTCCCGTGCTGGTGGGTACCACGGACGTGGAAACGTCCGAACTCCTGGCCCGCATGATGCGCATCCGTGGCATATCGGCCAATGTGCTCAACGCCAAGGAACATGCCCGGGAGGCCGAAATCGTCGCTCAGGCAGGCCAGAAGGGAAAGGTGACCATTGCCACCAACATGGCCGGCCGTGGTACCGATATCAAGCTATCCCAGGAGGTGAAGGATGCGGGCGGTCTGGCCATCATCGGCACCACCCGTCACGACAGCCGCCGTGTGGACCGCCAGCTCCGCGGTCGTGCCGGCCGTCAGGGAGATCCGGGCAGCTCCTGCTTCTACATTTCCCTGGAAGACGACCTGATGCGAAAATTCGGCTCCGAACGGATTGCCGGCGTGGTGGATAAGCTGGGTATGGCCGACGATGAGGCCCTGGTTTCCGGTATGCTGTCCAGCGCCATCGAGAACGCCCAGAAAAAAGTGGAGGAAAACCATTTTGGCTGGCGTAAGAGAACCCTCGAGTACGACGACGTGATGAACTATCAGCGCGAAGCCGTGTATTCCCGCCGGCGCAACGCCCTTTCCGGAGACCGCATCGAGATTGATGTCCAGAACATGATGACGGACACCGCGAATCTCCTGGTCCAGGAAAGCGAGGGGATGAGCTATGAGGCTTTTGAGGAATATGTCATCGGCAAACTGTCCATCGACCTGGGCTTTGATGCCGATTTCTTCGCGCACGCGAAGAAAGAAGAGGTGGCGGAAAAACTGGCCGCTCACCTGGACGAGGTGTATGAACGTCGCATGAACACCATGATCGAGAAGGTGAACCCGGTGATCAAGACGGTTTATGAAAAGCAGGGGAGCATGTATGAGAACATAGCCATCCCCATCACCAACGGCAAGCGTCAGCTTACCCTCTCGGTGAACCTCAAGAAGGCTTATGAGACCGAAAGCCGGGAGATTGCCAAGGCCTTGAGCCGCAGCATTATCCTCTATTATATCGACGATTACTGGAAACAGCATCTGCGCGATATGGACGACCTCCGTCAGAGCGTGCAGAATGCCGCCTACGAACAGAAAGACCCGCTGGTGGTGTACAAGCTGGAGAGCTACAACCTTTTCACCGACATGCTGGAAAAGCTCAACGAAGAGGTCCTCACTTTCCTGCTGCGCGCTTTCATCCCGCTCCGGGATGCGGAAGACGCCCGCGAGGCCCGTCCTGCCGCCCATCCCAACCGGAACATGCAGCAGATGCGCACGAACGATCCTTCTCAGCTCACGACCAACGGAGAGCAGAAGAGCCGCATGCCTGTCCGTGTGGACAAGCAGGTGGGCCGGAACGACCCCTGTCCCTGCGGCAGCGGACTCAAATACAAGAATTGTCACGGAAAGGGAATTGCTTGAGAATAATCACAAATCATATTATATGGATAACATGAATGATAATGACATGAACAGGATTTCCGCAGGAACCGTGTTCAAGGGAGAAATCACTTCTCCGGGCGATATCCGCATTGACGGGGAATTCGACGGCCAACTGAAATCTGCCGGCAGGCTTATGGTGGGAAAGGAAGCCCGGGTCAAGGGCGAATTCATCTGCCGCGACATTGACTTCGGGGGTACCATGGAAAACGGCACTTTCTTGGTGGAAGACACGCTTTCCCTTCGTTCCGGAAGTGCCATCAGGGAGGGCGATCTTTCCTATGGCCGGCTTCAGGTTGAACTGGACGCCCGTCTGGGCGGCACCTGTCGTTATCTGGCCGAAGGAGAATTCGAGCAAAGAAAGGAGAGCGTTAAAACTTCAAGCAGCAAATCCTAAGAGTATCGCATCATGGAGAATTTCATCAAGAACGAAATGAGCCGTATTGCCTCCGGCACCCAGTTTACTGGTAATTTTGCAACCCGGTCCGACCTTAGAATCGACGGTGTTTTTGAAGGCAAACTCTACTGCGCCGGACGCCTGGTCATTGGTGAAAAAGGTGTTGTGAAGGGAACCGTCATCGGCAATGTCATCGATTTTTCCGGAACCATGTCGGGCGGTACTTTCTTTGTGAAGGACACCTTGTCCCTCAAGGATGGAAGTTCCGTGGACGGAGACATTTTTACCCGTCGTCTGCAGGTGGATCTCGGCGCCCGTTTCGTGGGTACCAGCAAGATCCTGGACGAGGACAAGTATGCAAAGGCGGCCGCTCCGTTTGAGTCGATGCTGCCGGATGCCGGCGCCTCCGCTCCCGCAGAACCGCAATTGGAGGCTCCTGCCGCAGAACCGGCGACTCCGGCACCTGCAGCTTCCGACGAAGAGCCGGTGATTGAACCCGCTCCGGCTGCCTCCACGGAAGACAGATCCCATGTGGATTCCATGTCGGAATCCTGGCTGGGCTGGAGCAAGAAGCGTTCGCAATAGCTTCCCTTGAAGATTTTTGAGGCCGACCGAAAAGATTCCTCATTTGCCCTTCGCCAAGCTCAGGGCAAGTTTCAGAATGACAGTCAGATGTCATTCTGAGGCAGGTTCACCTGCCGAAGAATCTACTTTGGCCGGCCTTGTTGTTGATAACTTTTGTTGAAAACTTTCGGAAAGAAATTTGTTTTAAATTTTTTTATTAATTAATTTTGTCCGGTCATAAAGGCCCAAGGGAAAGGAAACCATTTCACAAAACCTTTAATACTTATGACAAAACAAGCGCAAGCCATCTACGACGCCCGTCCTTTGGGGAAGGGCAAGATGCTTACCCTCGGCCTCCAGCACATGTTCGCCATGTTCGGAGCCACAGTTCTGGTTCCCGTGATTACGGGTCTTTCGATGAGTGCCACCTTGTTGTTCGCAGGTTTGGGCACTCTTATTTTTCACCTTCTCACAAAAATGCGGGTACCGGCTTTCCTCGGCTCGTCCTTCGCTTTCCTCGGTGGCTACGCAGCCGTAGTCTCAATGGGAGCCCAGCAAGGACTCAGCGCCACGGAATCATTGCCTTATGCCTGCATCGGAGTTTTCTCGGCAGGCATTATTTATTTCATCCTGGCGGGATTCATCGCCGCATTCGGTGCCAAGAAGGTCATGCGCTTCTTCCCGCCCATCGTGACGGGCCCCATCATCATTGCCATCGGCCTTACTTTGTCCGGCAGCGCCATCCAGAACTGCAATACGAACTGGTGGATTGCCTTGCTTGCCATTGTCATCATCGTCGTGTGCAACATCTGGGGAAAAGGCATGATAAGGATTATCCCGATCCTTCTGGGCGTGCTCGGCTCCTACATCGTGGCAGCCTGCTTCGGCCTGTGTGATTTCTCGGCCGTGAAGGAAGCTGCCTGGGTGGGCGTTCCCTTCCACTGGGAGAATACGGCTTTCCATGTGCTCGCCAATCCCAAGTGGGGGCTCATCCTGAGCGCCATCATCGCGATTGTTCCCATTTCCCTGGCCACCATGATGGAGCATATCGGCGACATGTGCGCCATCTCCTCTACAGTAGGGAAGAATTTCCTGGAGAACCCCGGTCTGCACCGCACCCTCATGGGCGACGGCCTGGCCACCATGCTGGCTTCCCTGTTCGGAGCCCCGGCCAATACCACTTACGGAGAAAACACCGGCGTCCTGAATCTCACCAAGGTATATGACCCCAGCGTCATCCGCATCGCTGCCGTCTTCGCCATCGTCCTCAGTTTCTGCCCCAAGTTCAGTGCCCTGATCGCCTGCATGCCAGCCTCTACCATCGGTGGTGTGTCCCTGGTGCTGTACGGTATGATTTCCGCCGTGGGTGTGCGTAACATCGTGGAGAACCAGGTGGACTTCACCAAGAGCCGCAACGTAATTGTGGCCGCCCTGATTCTGGTCCTGGCCATCGGTATCAAGTACGGTGCCGGAGACGCCATCAACCTGGGCTTCACCTCGCTGAGCGGCCTGGCTGTCGCGGCCCTCGTGGGCGTGATTCTCAATGCCGTCCTGCCGGGAATGGACTATGAGTTCGGTGCCAATCCCCAGGGAGACAAGGCGGTGGACTTTGAAATCAATCCGTCTCTTAGAAAGTAACATTATATATTAACTCCATAAACTACGTTTTATGCTCAAAAAAACTATTCTCGCCGTTGCCATTGCAACGCTGGCAGTGACCCAGGTGTCCAAAGCCCAGACCAATCTTCAGACCTTCTACGATTTTGCCGGCGACCGTCAGCATGTGACCATGACCTTAGAGGGATTCTACAATGACAATTGGGGAAATACTTTCTTCTTCATCGACTATGATTTCAATGCCAAGAATGAAAAGAAAGTCAACCAGGGTGTCAGTGGTAGTTACATGGAAATTGCCCGTTGCCTGAATTTCTGGCAGGGGACAGCCCTTTCTCCGCTCAGCCTCCATGTAGAATACAATGGCGGTGTTGGATTTGGCAACCAAAACTTCCTCTTTGGCCTGGATTACTTCCTTCACAGCAAGGATTTCCGCAACACATTCAATTTCAAGTTGCTGTATAAAACTTTCAACAATGGCGCCACGAGCAAGCTTCCCATGCAGTTCACTTTCGTGTGGGGCATGCAGGACCTGTTCGGTGTCAAGGGCCTTCGTTTCAGCGGATTCGCCGATATCTGGGGTGAGAATGTCGTGAACTTTATGGAAGGACTGGACAAACAAGGAAAGTTTGTATTCCTTTCCGAGCCTCAGATCTGGTACAACATCGGCCAGCATTTTGGCTGCTCGAATCTCAATATTGGCGGCGAGGTGGAACTGTCCTACAATTTTGCCGGTTACAACGGTTTTCATGTCCGTCCTTGCGCCGGTTTCAAGTGGGTCTTCTAGATCCTGGTGCCTTCCAACGTGAGGCCGGTCAGAACGTAGATTCTTCGGCAGGTGAACCTGCCTCAGAATGACATGGAATTATCATTCTGAAACTTGCCCAGGGCTTGCCGAAGGGCGAAGTGAAGATTCTTTTCGGTCCCGTTTCGGAGGGGGTAACGTTTAACATTTAATGTTTCATGAGATGAAACCAGCTTTCGAAAAACTTTTTGGGTTTGATTCGAAAGTGAATAATGTCCGCACAGAAATTCTGGCGGGCATTACCACTTTCCTTACGATGGCCTATATCCTGGCCGTGAATCCCGGTATTTTCAGTGCCCTTGAAGGCATGCCCGGCGGCGCCGTGTTCACCGCTACCGCCCTGGCAGCCGTCGTCGGCACCCTGGTCATGGCTTTTTATGCCAAGAAGCCTTTCGCCCTGGCTCCCGGTATGGGCTTGAATGCCTTCTTCGTCTATACTGTCTGTCTCGGCATGGGTTACACCTGGCAGTTCGCCCTCACGGCTGTTCTGCTGGAAGGTATCCTCTTTATCATCCTCACCGTCACCAAGGTGCGCAGCTGGCTGCTGAATGCCATTCCCGGCACGCTGAAGAAAGCCATCGGTTCCGGTATCGGCCTGTTCATCGCTTTTATCGGCATGCAGAACGCCGGTATTATCGTCAACAATGACGCGACACTGGTTTCCCTGGGCCAAATTACGGAAGGGAAGGCCTTGTTGGGCATGATCGGCCTCTTTATCACGGCCGGTCTCGTGATGGCCAAGATTCGCGGAGGCATGCTTTGGGGCATCCTGGCCACCACCCTCCTGGGCCTGGTCATCAAGGATCCTGCGACCGGTGAAGCCATTACCAAACTCAACGGTGTGGTCTCCCTTCCCGACAGCGTGAAGCCCATCGCTTTCCAGTTCGAGTGGCACAACATCCTTTCTCTGGATATGCTGGTGGTCGTTTTCACCTTCCTGTTCATTGATATGTTCGACACCATGGGTACCATCATCGGCGTGCACCACGGGGCCGGTCTTGTCCCCGAAGGCAACCGAAGGGATGATATCCCCGGTATGGAAAAGATGTTCCTGGCCGATTCCATCGCCACCGTTTTCGGTGCCTGCGTGGGCACTTCCACCACCACCACGTATGTGGAGAGCGCTTCCGGCGTGGGTGAGGGCGGCCGCACCGGTCTTACGGCTTTCTCCACGGCCATCTGTTTCGCCCTGGCCCTGTTCTTCAGCCCGCTGTTCCTTGCCATCCCCGGCGCCGCCACGGCTCCCGCCCTCATCATCGTGGGCGTAATGATGATGCATTCCGTGACCCGTATCCACTGGGACGACTATTGCAAGGCCATTCCGGCTTTCATGACCATCATCCTCATGCCGCTGGCCTACAGCATCTCCGACGGTATTCTCATCGGCGTCATCACCTATGTCGCCTGCCATGCCGTTGCCGGCCGCTTCAAAGATATCAGTATCACGATGTGGATACTTGCCGTGCTGTTCATTTGCAAGTATATCTTTATATAGCTGGCTCGTAACAAGCTGATTTCCAGTTGGTTGCATGTAATCCTCTGCGCTTTTTGCGCAGAGGATTTTGCGTAAAGTATTGTGGGAGAGATGTTTGCTTGCCACCCGTCAGGCTTTGGAGATTCATGAGAAAATCTGTAGCTTTGTCCGAAATGAAACAGTTTTTTCTCCTTTTTGTCGTGTTGCTTGCCGGAGTGCAGGCGCCGGCGCAGAACAGCTTCCGGGCTGACAGCAAAGAAATCACCTATATCGGCCGGGTTGTCAGGGCCGACGGTACCGTCACGGCCGACTGGTCCGGCACCACCGCCGTCGTCACTTTCCAGGGCAGGACTCTGACGATGAATTATGACGAGGCACGGGTGGATTACGTGAACATCTGGATTGACAGGGAGCCTGACGTAGAGGCCGATGCCGTCTTGAAGCTGGAGACGGGCGCCCATGCCGTCGAACTCTGCAATTTTAAGAAAAAAGGGACCCATACGGTGTATATCCAGAAGCGTACGGAAGGGGAGACGGGCTGCATCACTTTCCGGAGTTTCGACACAGATGGTGTGCTTCTGCCGTCCAGGCCCTGGAAAAAGCGCATTATTGAGATTGTCGGAGATTCTTATACCTGCGGATTGGGCGTGGAAGCGCCGGACTCGTCCAGCCCTGCCCGTGCTGAGGAGGAAAACTGCAACAAGAGTTATTCCGGTATTCTGGGCCGGTTTTTTGACGCCGATGTGGTGCGCATCTCGCATTCCGGCCGCGGCATTGTGCGCAATTATAACGACGGGGATCCCGCCGGGACGATGCCGGTAAGGTATCTTCGTGCGCTGGACGAGAAGGAAAACCCCGTATGGGAGCCTTCTTATCACCCCGATATCGTTGTCATCTATTTGGGAACCAATGATTTTTCTGTCCGGAAACAGCCGTATCTGGAGACGTGGCGCCGGAGTTATCAGCTTCTCCTGGAGGAAATCAGGGCCTTTCATGGGGATGAGGTCCCCATTCTCTGCGTGGCCTCCAGTATCAATGCGCTGTTGGGCGATTATGTAAAAGAAGCGGCCCTTCACTGCGGCCTGCCCGGGGTTTATTGGGCGGCGATCAGCAAAGGAGCCCATAATGATCAATCCGACATGGGAGCCATCGGTCATCCCAACTATTGGGGAATGCGGAAAGTAGCGGCCTGCATGGCCCCTTATATCGCAACGCTGACGGGCTGGGAGCTGCCGGCTATTCCTCTTCAGTAGGATCCTCCATGTCCTGCTTGATGAGCGTGGTGCGCTCTACCGGCAGGGTGAAAGCGATGCCCTGGCCTTCCGTAGAAAGGCCGGAGTTCTTGTAAACGGCTTTCAGGACCGCATCCTTGATGTTTAAGGGAACCAGGATCAGAATCAGTTCTTTGTCCGGCTGGATGGTGATGCTGAAAAACTCCTCGGCCTCCGGATTGGCCGATCCGCGTCCGCGAATGATGGTGCCGCCACGGGCTCCGGCAGCGCGTGCCGCTTCCATGACATTCTGCGAGAATCCTGCATTGACGATGCAGAGGATGAGTTCGAATTTTTTCATATTATGCTTCCTCCTTGACGCGCTTGTCGTTGCTTAAAAAACCATAGGCCAGAGTGCCGATGGTGCTGGTGAGACGCACCGTGAAGGCCACTCCCTTGTAGTCTCCGCCTTTTTTGAACATTTCGTCCAGCCGGTTGATCAGGTTTCCGATCTGGTCGGAACGGACGACGCTTATCAGGAGCGACTTGGGACGGTCTGCCAGACCCAGATAATTCAGGATGAGGTGGGTGGTTCCCTTGGCCGGCATCGTGAACTGAAGGTTGGCCTGATGCGACTGGATGATGCTGGAATAGTAGGCTGCCTTGTTGTTGTGGACGATGGCAAACAGCATTTCCAGTTTCATCGGAGCGATATTTCTGTTTTCTTGCATAGCTACTCGAAATAGATGATTTGGTCGTCTGCAGCGGCCAGGATGCGGCGCATGGCTGCCGTTTCGCGCCGGCGCACGGTCATGACGGACTTGAAGCCGAGGCTCTGGATGGTGATGAGAGGGGTCATGGCCACCATGGCCACTACACCGAAGGCGAAATCCAATACGGCCGACTCGCCCTGCATGCTGACGCAGGCTCCCACGACCAGCGGAAGGATGAAACTGGAAGTGAGCGGGCCGCTGGCCACGCCGCCGGAATCGAAGGCGATGGCCGTGTAGAGCTTGGGCACGAAGAACGAGAGTCCCAGGGAGAGCAGGTAACCGGGCACCAGGTAGTACAGGATGGAGAATCCGAAATAGACACGGATGACGGACAGGCCGATGGACAGGCCGACACCCACGGAAAGGGCCGTCATCATCTGGGTGCGGGATACTTCTCCGCCGGTGATGTCGTTCACCTGTGCATTGAGTACGTGTACGGCCGGTTCGGCGAGAACCACCACCATGCCGATGATGAAGGCGAAGCCGATGATGAGCAGCGGACTGGCCTGGGACAGTTGGACACCGATCTTATAGCCGATGGGCATGAAGGACATCTCCACGGCGGCCAGGAAAAGGACCAGTCCGAGGAAGGTGTACAGGATGCCGAACAGAATCTGTCCGATCTTGGTCATGGGCAGCTTGAGAACGGTAAACTGAAGGATGAAGAAAAAGACCACGATGAGGATGAGGGATTTGCCCACTTCCCCCATGGTGTCCAGCAGATGGTGCCACAGGCCTGCGTTCAGGACGGTGTCCATGGAATAGTCCGGAACGCTGTAGTCCAGGTTTCCGCGGGAGAACAGGGAAAGGGCAAGCACGGCGACGATGGGCCCCAGCGAGCAGAGGGCGATCAGGCCGAAACTGTTCTCGGAGGCATTGCGGCCGCCCACCGTGAGAGCGATACCGACGCCGAGCGCCATGATGAAGGGAACCGTGATAGGGCCGGTCGTGACGCCGCCGGAGTCGAAGGACATGGCCATGAACGAGCCCTTGCCACGGTCGATCAGGATGGCGGCGAGGCAGAACAGCAGCATATACCCGAACATCAGGATGCTGGAAAGGTCCAGGTGAAAAAGGATTTTCACGACGCCCAGCAGGAGCATGATTCCTACGCCTACGCCCACGGTATAGATAAGCACCGTTCCGTTCATGACGGCCGATACCTGGGAAGCGAGGACGGTGAGGTCCGGTTCTGCGACGGTGATGAAAAGGCCCATCACGAAACTGACAGACAGCAGAATTCCCAGTTTTTTGGACAGGGTGAGCCCTTCGCCGATGTATTGGCCCATCGGGGTCATGGCCATGTCGGCCCCCAGGTTGAAAAAGCTGATGCCCAGAATCAGGAACAGGGCCGAAAGTCCGAACACCGTCAGTTCACGGGGCGTGATGTCAACCCACGGAGTGACGGCAAGGAGAAAAACCAGAAGCGTCACGGGAAAAACCGAGATGAGGGATTCCTTGAGTTTTGCCCCCAGGGATATTTTTAATTCTTGCCGAATGGAAGATTTTTCTTTCATGGGACAAAAATAGTCATTATTTCGCGTTTTTTGATTAAGTTTGCATAAATAAATGACCGATATGCGTAAACTTTTATTTCTTAGCTTGTCTGCTCTTTGGCTTGCCTCCTGTGCAAACCAAGCGGAGAATCCGGCCGAGAAACGGGCCAGGGAACTTATTGCCAAAATGACCATCGAGGAGAAAGCCTCCCTGATGATGAATGCTTCCTCTCCGGTGGAGGCTTTGGACATCCCGTCTTACAACTGGTGGAACGAAGCCCTTCACGGGGTGGCCAGAAACGGGAAGGCAACAGTCTTTCCCATGCCCATCGGAATGGCCGCTTCTTTTGACGAGGCCCTGGTAAACCGGGTGTTTACCGCCGTGAGCGACGAAGCCCGTGTGAAGGAGCGCCAGGCCTATCAGTCCGGCCATGTGGGGCAGTACCAGGGGCTGACTTTCTGGACGCCCAATATCAACATCTTCCGTGATCCGCGCTGGGGCCGCGGCATGGAAACGTATGGGGAAGACCCGTATCTGACCGGCACTTTGGGCATGGCCGTCGTCCGCGGCCTGCAGGGCCCTTCGGATGCCCCCGTTCTGAAGGCGCATGCCTGTGCCAAGCATTACGCCGTGCATTCCGGTCCCGAACCCTCCCGCCATTCCTTCAATGCGGAAGTCAGTGAAAGGGATCTTCGCGAAACCTACCTGCCCGCCTTCAAGGACCTGGTCACCAAGGCCGATGTCCAGGAAGTGATGATTGCCTACAACCGCTTCCGCGGCGAACCCTGCGGAGCCAGCGACTATCTGCTCAATACCATTCTCCGCGGGGAGTGGGGGTATAAGGGGCTGGTTGTTTCCGACTGTCACGCCATATCCGATTTCTATGAGCCCGGCCGTCATGGTTATAGCGAGGATGCCCCTCATGCGGTGGCCGCCGCCATTCATGCCGGAACAGACCTGAACTGCGGGGACGTCTATCGTTTTATTCCCGAGGCCGTCCGTCAGGGCCTTCTGGATGAGGCCGAAGTGGACCGCAGCCTGCTCCGCCTCCTGTCGGCCCGTATCCGTCTGGGCGAACTCGACGGCAACATCGCCCCTTGGGACGGTCTTTCCGATGAGATTGTGGAAGGGGAGGAACACCTGGCCCTGTCCCGCAAGATGGCCCTGGAGACCTTCGTGCTCCTTCAGAACCGGAACAACATCCTCCCGCTGAAGGCCGATGCCAAGATTGCCCTCGTGGGCCCCAATGCCGACGACCGCGAAATGATGTGGGGGAACTACAACGGCATTCCCGATGCCACCGTCACCCTGGCCGACGGCCTCAGGGCGAGGTTCCCGGACATCAAGGTCATCCGCGGCTGCGGACTGGTGAAAACGGACAATCCCATTGTCGTCGATCCCGCCAGGGCCGATGACCAGGGGTATGTCCGGAACATCCTTGCCCTTCAGAAGATGGTCCATCCCGAACTCAATGTGCCGGCGGTCCTGAATGAGCTGAAAGGGATTGATATCGTGGTGTTTGCCGGTGGTATTTCTCCCGAACTGGAAGGCGAGGAGATGAATGTTCCGCTTCCCGGATTCAAGGGCGGGGACCGGATCAGCATCGAACTTCCGCAGGTCCAGCGCGACCTGATCGCCGCCCTCCGCCGGGCCGGCAAGAAGGTCATCCTTGTGAACTTCTCCGGATCGGCCCTCGGTCTTGTGCCGGAGACCGAAAACTGCGAAGCCATCCTGCAGGTCTGGTATCCCGGTCAGGAAGGCGGCTCCGCCATTGCCGAGATGCTCCTGGGAGAAACCGCACCTTCCGGAAAACTGCCGCTTACCTTCTACAAGAGCTTGGACCAGCTGCCGGACTTCGACGACTATTCCATGCAGAACCGCACCTACCGCTATTTCCGGGGCGAACCGCTGTTCCCCTTCGGCTTCGGCCTCAGTTATACGACCTTCGCATACGGCGAGGCATCCGTCAAGGACGGCAAGTTGATTGTCCCCGTTACCAATACGGGCAGCGTGGACGCCCAGGAGGTGGTCCAGCTCTATGTCCGCCTCAAGTCCGACACCGAAGGCCCGCTCAAGAGCCTGCGCGGCTTTTCCCGCGTGAGCGTCCCTGCCGGAAAGACGGTGGAGGCGAGCTTCCCGCTCACGGACGAGGTATTCCTCAGCTGGAACGCCCAGAAGAAGGACATGGTCCCCACGGCCGGGGAGTGGGAACTCCTCTATGGAGGAAATTCCGCCGACCTTCTCAAACTGGATTATACCAGAAAGTAGCAAACTTGAACAAAAATTTGTACCTTTGAGAAAATTTATCCGACTATGAAACGAGTTATTAGCCTTGTCGTGACCGGTCTCATGCTGGTCTCCTGCGGTACCCTCAACCTGGATACGGCCCGTCTGATGCAAAGCGGCATCTATGCCGCTCAGGCCCTGTCGCTCAGTGATGACCAGGTGCGGGCATACGTCCATCAGTATATTACCCAACTGGATGCCCAGAGCACCGTTCTGCCGGAGAGCAACGCCTATACCAAGCGACTGCGCAAACTCACCGCGGGTCTGGACGGCGTGAACGAGGTTCCGCTCAATTTCAAGGTTTACAAGGAGAATGAAGTGAACGCCTTCGCCTGTGCCGATGGAAGCGTGCGCGTGTACACGGGCATCATGGATGCCATGTCGGACAACGAACTGCTGGGTGTCATCGGCCATGAAATCGGTCACGTGGCCCTGAACCATACCCGCCGCCAGATGCGCAACGCCATCCTCACCAGCGCCGCCCTGGAAGGCCTCGCCTCTACGAGCGCCACGGTCGCCGCCCTTACGGATTCCCAGCTGGGCGCCATCGGCAGCGCCATCCTGGACGCCAAGTTCTCCCGCGACCAGGAAAGCGAGGCCGACGACTACGGTTACAACTTCCTGGTGAAGGCCGGCAAGAACCCTTGGGCCATCGTGATGTCCTTCGAAAAGCTTCAGGCACTCTCCGGAGGCGGTCAGTCCGGCCCGGTGAGCAATATCTTCTCTTCCCATCCGGATACGGCCACCCGTATCAAGAGAATGACGGAGCGCTGCAATACCGACGGCTACAAGCGCCCCTCGAAATAACGGGTAAACCTTAATTATTTCCCTTGCGTATTGTTCCGGTAGTCTGACGGGGTCATCCCTGTGAGGCGCCGGAACAGCGTAAAGAAATAGTCGTAATTCTCCAGGCCGCATTCATCGGCAATCTCCTTGATGGGGAGGGTGGTGTTGGTGAGAAGTTCCTTGATGCGGTTCAGCCGCACTTCCTGGATGTACTGCGCCGGCGCAAATCCGGTGTATTCCTTGAAGATGCGCCGGAAATTGGAATAGCCCATATACAGCTGGGAGGCCACTTCTTCGGGTCGGATGGTGCGATACTGCTCGCCGATGATGATTTTGGCCTGGTTGATCTTGTCCCTCACTTCCGAGAAGGTCTCCTGCCGCTGGTACAGGCGGGCGAGGCCCATCAGATGGGCGACGATGCCGCCCAGGCACTGCTGGAAGCCCGACTGTTGGAAGGCGGCCGTGTGGATGGCATCGTTATAGAGATTCACGATGTCACTGTGGAGCCCCACATGCAGCACGGGTTTCTCACGGGAGAAGAAACCGCTTTTCACCCATTCCTCCACCATGGCTCCGTTGAAGCCAATCCAGAATTCCTTCCAGCCGGTGGACGGTTCCGGCCTGTAGGTGTGCCATTCTCCGGGAAAGAGGAGGAAGAGATATCCGGGACGGATCAGGGTTCCGTCGGGGACATGGGTGCTGCGGAAGCGTCCGTGGCCGCGGGTGATGTACAGGAGCTGATACTCCGCCAGGGTGCGTCCGCGTTCCGTGGAAAACAGATAGCGGGAGGGATGTTCGGAGGGCGGGTATGGCTCTCCCGGGCCCACCTCCTGGAATCCGACGGAGTTGACGGCGATGCCCCAGCGCAGGTCTTCCGGGCTTACGGCGAGATACTTCAGGTGGATGGCGTCATTCATGGCAGAAGGAAAGCAGGTGGGGGAGGATGGATTTTTTCATTTCCGGGAACGTGGGCAGGTGCCCGCCGGGATAGGAGATGCTGCGTCCGGGGTAATGCGCTTCGAAAAGGGGCTGGCAGCGCACAAGTTCGTCCTCTTCGGCAAAGAAAGCCAGGGTGCGTTCCTGTTCGGCCGGGCCGATCCCGTCAAACTGCAAAGTTTCCATCTCTTCATAGCGCCGGCACAGTTCCGGAGAGACGGTGAAGGACAAGGCTCCGTCCTTTCGGGGTGAGAGGTACTTCACTTCTCCCGTCATTTCCTGCAGCAAGCGGGAGACGGTGAAATCGGGATTGATGAGGGCTTTCCGGACTCCGCGGAGCTGCTGCGTCAGGAAACCGCCCCAGGAAAGCCCGACAACAAGCTCGGGCCGCTCCCGGGTGCAGATTTCGCGCAAAAGGGCGAGCGCTTCTCCGGGTTCGATGGGCACGTCCGGTGCCAGGACCGTGGTTCCTTTCAGCAGAATCCGAAGCGTGTCAGAGAGCTTGTAGGCCCCCGAGGACGCCAAGCCGTGGACAAAGAGGATTTTTTCCATGGATGCAAGCTTTTCGCAAAGGTAAGAAAATAATTGTCAAAAATAAAAGTTTTTATCGCATTCTCTGCAATGGGCAACGATGGCAGAATGCTAACTTTGCAAAGAAACATAAGAATAACACGCATGGCAGATAAACACTCTTTTCTGGCCTTTGACTGTGGCGCCACATCGGGGCGTGCGGTCCTGGCCACTTTTTGCGGCGATTCCTTCGATATGAAGGAGGTCTATCGTTTTCCCAGCGGAATCATCTGTCTGGACGGCAAGTATTACTGGGATGTACTGGCCATCTACCAGCATTTCCTGAATTGTCTCAAGGACCTGGGCCGCCAGGGCATCGTCCCCGATTCCATCGGCATCGACACCTGGGGCGTGGACTTTGGCTTCGTGGCCGATGACGGTTCGCTCCTGGGGAACCCCCGCGCCTACAGGGACCCTTACACGGAAGGCATTCCGGAGAAGGTGTTCGAAACCGTTCCCCGCGAGCAGCTCTACGGTGCCACGGGCATCCAGATCATGAATTTCAATTCCATTTTCCAGCTGTATGCCCAGACCGGGGAAGGCTTTGCGCCGCTCCGCTATGCCAGCCACATCCTTTTCATGCCGGATCTTCTTTCCTATATGCTCACCGGGAAGCAGGTTTGCGAATATACCATCGCTTCCACTTCCGGCATGATGGACCAGGAAACCCGCCAGTTCAACAAGCCCCTGCTGGAAAAACTGGGTATCCGTACGGACATTCTTCTGCCCATCGTCCAGCCCGGAGAAGTCATCGGCACGCTCAGGAAAGAGATCGCCCTTTCCTGCGGTCTGCCGGAGATTCCCGTGGTCGCCGTGGCCGGACATGACACGGCATCGGCCATCGCCGCCGTCCCCGCCTCCGACGAGAAGTTCGCCTATCTGAGCAGCGGCACCTGGAGCCTGATGGGTATCGAGGCGCCCGCTCCCGTCATCAACGAGGCTTCGACCCGCCTGAATTTCACCAACGAGGGCGGCATCGACGGAACCACCCGGTTCCTGAAGAACATCACCGGCATGTGGCTGCTGGAACAGAGCCGCAAAGTCTGGGAGGCCGAAGGACGTACCTATAAATATAGCGAGATGGAGGCCATGGCCCGCTCGGAGAAGGATTTCCCGTCCGTCGTCAACCCGGACGACCCCCGCTTCGCCGCGCCCGCCAACATGGTGGAAGCCATCGACGCCTACCTCAAGGATACCGGCCAGCCGCTGCCCAAAAACGATGCGCAGTATATCAGTTGCATCTACCACAGCCTGGTCGCCCGTTACAAGGAGGTCGTGGAGATGCTCCAGGGCTTCGCCCCGTTCCCCATCGAGAAACTGCACGTGATCGGCGGCGGCAGCGCCAACGACACCATGAGCCAGTGGACGGCCGACGCCATCGGCCGGCCCGTGGTGGCCGGTCCCATGGAGGCTACCGCCATCGGCAATGTGATGCTTCAGGCCCGTACGGCCGGTCTGGTGAAAGACCGCCGGGACATGCGGGCCCTCATTGCCAGGACTTTCTCCGTCAAGACATTCAATCCGAACAATTAACACAAAAACACGTATTATATGAACATCGACAGCATCATCAAGTCCATCAGCGAGACCACGGACCGCATTGCCAAGGAAGCTTCCATCCTGGGCGCCTATGAAATTGCCAAAGATCGCTACGCGGAAATCGGCGTAGATACGGACAAGGCCATCGAGACCCTGGAAAAGACCCCGATCTCCCTTCACTGCTGGCAAACCGACGACGTAATCGGCTTCGAGAGCACAGCCGGCCTTTCCGGCGGTATCCAGACCACCGGCAACTATCCCGGCCGCGCCCGGAACATCGACGAGGTGAGAAACGACATCAAGTTCGCCAAGAGCCTCATCGCCGGCAACCACCGCCTCAACCTGCATGAAATTTACGGAGACTTCGGCGGCAAGTTCGTGGATCGCGACCAGTGCGAGCCCAAGCACTTTGAGAGCTGGATTCAGTGGGCGAAGGAAAACAACATGAAGCTGGACTTCAACTCCACTTCCTTCGGCCATCCCAAGAGCGGAGACCTTTCCCTTGCCAATCCGGATCCCGCCATCCGCGAATTCTGGATCGAGCACACCAAACGCTGCCGCCGGATTGCAGACGCCATGGGAAAGGCCCAGGGAGACCCTTGCATCATGAATATCTGGGTCCATGACGGCTCCAAGGACCAGACGGTGGAGCGCAAGCGTTACCGCGAGATTTTCGCCGAAAGCCTGGACGAAATCCTGAAAGAAGACCTTCCCGGCATGAAGACCTGCCTGGAGGCCAAGCTGTTCGGCATCGGCCTGGAAAGCTATACCGTGGGCTCCCATGATTTCGTGGCCGGCTATTGCGCCACCCGGAAACTCATGTACACCCTGGATACCGGTCACTATGAAATGACGGAGAACGTGGCCGACATGGTGGCCTCGCTGCTGCTGTTCGTTCCCGAACTGATGCTGCACGTGTCCCGTCCCATCCGCTGGGATTCCGACCATGTGACCATCATGAACGATCAGACCCTGGACCTGTTCAAGGAAATCGTCCGTGCCGATGCCCTGGGCCGCGCCCATATCGGCCTGGATTACTTTGACGCCGCCATCAACCGTATCGGTGCCTATGTAATCGGTACCCGTGCTACGCAGAAATGCCTCCTGAGCGCCCTTCTGGAGCCGCTGGGCAAACTGCGCGAGTACGAGGATGCCGGCAAGGGCTTCCAACGCCTCGCCCTCCTCGAAGAGGCCAAGACGCTCCCGTTCGGCGCCGTGTTCGATTACTTCAACTACAAGAACAACGTTCCCGTAGGCGCCGCTTTCATTCCGGCCATCGAAAAATACGAACAGGAAGTGACGTCCAAGAGATAAGGCCTTATGAATCTGGTCATCGGTTTACTCATCATAGCCATCGGAGCCTTCTGCCAGTCCAGCAGCTATGTTCCCATCAACAAGATCAAGGATTGGAGCTGGGAGAGTTACTGGATCGTGCAGGGGGGCTTCGCGTGGCTGCTTTTTCCGCTTCTGGGCGCCCTTCTGTCGGTGTCCGGTACCGGCGGCGGCTTCGGAGACCTGCTTGCCCTGATGCAGGCGAATCCCAAGGCCACCTGGCTCACCATCCTGTTCGGCGTCCTGTGGGGCGTCGGTGGCCTTACCTTCGGCCTCAGCATGCGCTATCTGGGAGTGGCCCTTGGCCAGAGCATAGCCCTGGGTACCTGCTCGGCTCTCGGAGCCATCCTGGGCCCGGTTTTTACCGGACATGCCCATGACCTCACCAGCGCCGTGATCATCGGCGTGGTGGTCACCCTCGCGGGCATCGCCATCATCGGTGTCGCCGGTGCCATGAAGTCCAGCGCCCTCCCGGAAGAAGAGAAAAAGAAGGCCGTCAAGGACTTCAACTTCGGGAAGGGCATCTTCGTGGCCGTCCTGGCCGGTTTCATGAGCGCCTGCTTCAATATCGGCCTCAACTTCGGGCAGGATCTGTATCTGGAGGGCACCAAGCCCATTTTCCAGACACTTCCCGCCACCATGCTGGTCACCTTCGGCGGTTTTCTCACCAATGCCTGCTACTGCTTCTTCCAGAACAGCAGGAACAAGACGTGGGGAGACTATGGAAAAGGCCGCCTGTGGGGCAACAACATCGTGTTCTGCTGCCTGGCAGGCCTTCTTTGGTACAGCCAGTTCTTCGGCCTGTCCCTGGGAAAAGGTTTCCTCACGGAGTATCCTGTGCTCATTACCTTCAGCTGGTGCATCCTGATGAGCCTGAACGTGGTGTTCTCCAATGTCTGGGGCATTATCCTCAAAGAGTGGAAAGGCGTATCCCGCAAGACCCTCTCGGTCCTTGTCGTGGGAATCGTCGTTCTGATTATCAGTACATTCCTGCCGCAGTTGCTGGCATAAAATCGTAGTAGTTACATGGCACATGTAATCATCATGCCCAAACAGGGCCAGTCCGTGGAGAGCTGCATAGTCTCCGAATTCAAGAAGAAGGTGGGGGACAGCGTCAAGGTGGGCGATGTCCTGTTCGGTTACGAAACCGACAAGGCTACCTTCGAAGAAGAGTCCCAGGTGGAAGGCACCGTCCTGGCCATTTTCTGGGCCGATGGCGACGAGATCCCCGTCCTTCAGAATGTGATGGTGATTGGCGAGCCGGGCGAATCCTTCGCGGAATTCGCTCCTTCCAAGGCGGCGTCCGATGCCGCTGCAGGGCCCTCTGAAGCTTCCGGCACTTCGGATCAGGAGGGAGCCGCCGGCGGAGTCGGCGGGACGGGTCGCGATGCGGAAGGTGTTCCCTTTGCGGCCGTCGAGAATAAAGGCGCTCCAGTCTCTCCCCGCGCTCGCCGGCTGGCGGTTCAGAAAGGGGTGAATCCGGAGCAGGTGGCGGGAAGCGGCCCCGGTGGACGCATCATTGAAAGGGATGTGCTGGCGGCCGCAGCCGCGCAGGGCCCTCTCACGGGTCTGGCGAAGGCCCGCATGGCAGAGGGCGGCGTGGTATCTCCGGGCTTCGGTTCGGGCCTGGCGGGCGCCGTGAAGGGCTCCGACCTCAAAGTCTGGGAACCGGCCCATACCGATGGCCTCCCCGGCGAAGGAACAGACTATGAGCTGGTCAAACTCTCCAACATGCGCAAGCTCATTGCCAGGAGCATGTACAACTCCCTGCAGAATTCGGCCCAGCTCACCCACATGCTGGGGGCCGATGCCCGCCAGGTGCAGGCACTCCGCAAAAAGGCCAAGAAGGCCCTGGAAGAGGGCCGGCTGGATGTGAACATCACCATCAACGATTTCGTGTGCTTCGCGGTAATCAAGGCCCTGCAGGCATTCCCCAACGTGAACTCGCACTGCCTGGGAGACGCCATGCGCCTGTTCAGCTGCGTGAACCTGGGACTTGCCGTGGATACGGAGCGCGGTCTGATGGTTCCCGCCGTGGCTCATGCCGACCAGATGGACATCGTGACCCTCTCCCGCAGCCTGAAGAAGGTGGCCGACGACAGCAAGAAGGGCAGCATCAATCCTGACCTTCTGTCTCCGGAAGCCGCATCCTTCACGGTCTCCAACCTGGGTGGTTTCGGGGTGGAATGGTTCACGCCCATCATCAACCTGCCGCAGAGCGGCATTCTGGGCGTCGGCACCATTGTCCCGCGTCCCAAACTGGTGGACGGGGAATACAAGTTCGTGCCTTATATGGCGCTGAGTTTCACCTATGACCACAGGTCCATTGACGGCGGAGAGGCCACCCGCTTCCTGAAAAAAGTGGCCGAGGAAATTGAAAATTTGGATTTAGACTTTTAAAATATGTACGATCTTGCAATATTGGGCGGAGGTCCCGGCGGCTACGTGGCTGCGGGACGCGCCGGCGCGGCAGGACTCTCCGTGGTCCTGTTCGAGAAAAGGGAATTGGGCGGCGTATGCCTCAACGAGGGCTGCGTCCCCACCAAGACGCTGCTGTACAGCGCCAAGGTTTACGACTACACCAAGCACGCAGACCAGTATGGCGTGGAGGTGGAAGGTTCCGCCGTTGATTTCGGGGCTGTCTTCAAGCGCAAGGAGAAGGTGGTCAAGAAACTCGTGGGTGGCGTGAAGGCCCAGATGAAGGGCGCCAAGGTGGAAGTGGTGAAAGGCGAGGCCGTCATTACCGGCCGGGGTGCTGAAGGCATCTCCATCACTTGCGGCGATGCTTCCTATAGCGCCCGCAATCTCCTCATTTGTACGGGTTCCGAGGCCGCAGTTCCTCCTATTCCCGGTCTTCGCGAAGGATTGGGCGGCGTGGTTGTTACCAACCGCGAGATTCTTTCGCTCTCCGAGCAGCCCAAGGAATTGGTGGTGATCGGCGGCGGCGTCATCGGCATGGAGTTCGCCAGTTTCTTCCATTCCATCGGCACCAAGGTGACGGTGGTGGAGATGCTGCCCAAGATTCTGGGTCCCCTGGACGACGAGATTTCGGCCATGCTGCAGGCCCAGTACGCCAAGAAGGGGGTGGAATTCCACCTCAGCTGCAAGGTGGTGGCCGTGGAAGGGAATGAGGTGGTTTATGAAGATCCGGAAGGCAAGACCTGCCGGGCCTATGGAGACAAGATCCTGGTCTCCGTGGGCCGCCGGGCCTCCTTCCAGGGCATCGGCCTGGAGAATATCGGCGTGGAACTGGCCCTGAATCCCGCCGGACGTCCCTGCGGCATCAAGGTGGACGAAAAGATGCGCACCAATATCCCGGGCGTCTATGCCGCGGGTGATGTGACGGGTTTCTCCATGCTGGCCCATACTGCCAGCCGCGAGGGAGAAGTGGCCGTGAATACCATTCTGGGACACGAAGACCACATGCGCTACAATGCCATTCCGGGTGTGGTTTACACCAATCCGGAGGTGGCGGGTGTCGGTGTCACCGAGGCCGAGGCCGCCCAGAGAGGACTGGACTACACCGTCCTCAAGCTTCCCATGGCCTATTCGGGCCGCTTCGTGGCTGAGAACGAGCGGGGAGAGGGCCTCTGCAAAGTGATCGTGGGCAGGCAGTACCACGAGGTGCTGGGTGTCCACATGCTGGGCAACCCCTGCTCCGAGATGATTCACAGTGCCTGCATGGCCATTGAACAGGAAATGACCGTGGAGCAGCTCAAGGAAGTGGTGTTCCCGCATCCGACCGTATCCGAAATTCTGAAAGAAACCGTTTTTACCTTGAAATAAACCATGCCTAAATCATTATATATCGACCCCAACGAGGTGCTCCGTCCCAAGGAGCACGAAATCAAGTTCCCTGAGATTCCTGTCATGCAGTATGCCAAGACGGTGAAAGAGGAGCTCAAGGAAGGGAATTTTACCCCGGAAGACCTCAAGCATATCTACCGGGACATGGCTGTCATCCGCGAATTCGAAACCATGCTCAATCTGGTGAAGACCACGGGCGCTTACAACGGTGTGGCATACAACAATCCCGGTCCGGCCCACTTGAGCGCCGGTCAGGAGGCGGCCGCTGTCGGCATGGCCTATAACCTTACCACGGATGACTTCATCTTCGGCAGCCACCGCTCGCATGGCGAAATCCTGGCCAAGGGCCTGCGTTCCATCGAGATTCTTCCCGAGGCCGAACTGAAGAAGGTGATGGAGGAGTTCTGGGGCGGTGCCACCCTGGCCGTCGCCGGTAAGGACTACAAGGGCGGCAACACCAAGGAACTGGGCATCCGCTTCCTGGTGTACGGCGCCATTGCGGAGATTTTTGCCCGTACGACGGGTTTCAACAAGGGCCTTGGCGGCAGTATGCATACCTTCTTCACGCCCTTCGGCATTTATCCCAACAACGCCATCGTGGGCGGTTCCGGCTCCATCGCCGTGGGGGCCGCCCTCTACAAGAAGGTGAACCGCAAGAAGGGTATCGTGGTGGCCAACCTTGGCGACGGTGCCATGGCCCGCGGACCGGTGCTGGAAGGTATGACCTTCGCTTCCATGGACCAGTACAAGACTCTTTGGGAGGGCGACATGAAAGGTGGGCTCCCCATCCTGATCAGCGTCATGGACAACCAGTACGCCATGGGCGGACAGACCCGAGGCGAGACGATGGGCTACACCTATCCCGCCCGCCTGGGCGCCGGATTCAACCCGGAAGCCTGGCACGCGGAGCGCGTGGATGGCTACAATCCGCTGGCCGTGATTGATGCGTTCCGCCGCAAGAAGGCCCTTCTGGAGAAGAAGGAGGGTCCGGCCCTCATCGATGTGGTCACTTATCGCTACAGCGGCCACTCGCCGTCCGACCAGTCCAGCTACCGCACCAAGGAGGAAATGGAAGCCTGGCAGGCCGAAGACTGCATCCTCGGATATGGCCGCAAACTGGTGGAAGCCGGCGTCGCCACCCAGGAGGAACTGGACGCTATCCAGGCCTATGTGAAGGATGTCATCTTCGAGATGTACAAACTGGCCATCGACGAAACGCTTTCTCCCCGCATGGACCTCGTGAAGGACAACGAACTGCTGGGTGAGATGATGTTCTCCAACAGCAGCGTGGACTCCCTCGGTGATGCCAAGCCGGAGGTGAACCATCCCATGGAGGAGAACCCGCGGGTGAAGCAGATTGCCGGCAAGACGCGCTTCTACCTGGACAAGGACGGCAAACCCGTGAGTTCCATGAAGATGTATAATTTCAGGGACGGTGTGTTCGAGGCCATCGTGGACCGTTTCTACAAGGATTCCACCCTGGTTGCCTATGGTGAGGAGAATCGCGAATGGGGCGGCGCTTTCGCCGTGTACCGCGGTCTCACGGAGGCGCTTCCGTACCATCGCCTGTTCAACAGTCCCATCGCGGAGGCGGCCATCATCGGCACGGCCATCGGTTATGCCATGTGCGGCGGCCGAGTGATTCCGGAAATCATGTACTGCGACTTCCTGGGATGCTGCGGCGACGAGATTTTCAACCAACTGCCCAAGTGGCAGGCCATGAGCGGAAACATCCTCAAGATGCCGGTGGTGGTGCGCGTTTCCGTGGGGTCCAAGTACGGTGCCCAGCACAGCCAGGACTGGACGTCCCTGTGCACGCATATCCCGGGTCTCAAGGTGGTGTTCCCGGTAACGCCTTACGATGCCAAGGGCCTCATGAACAGCGCCCTGCAGGGGACGGATCCGGTGATTTTCTTCGAGAGCCAGCGTCTGTACGGCGTGGGCGAGCAGTTCCACGAGGGCGGCGTTCCCGAAGGCTATTACGAGATTCCGCTCGGGGAGCCGGACGTCAAGCGTGAAGGCAAGGATGTCACGTTCCTCACCATCGGCGCAACGTTGTACCGTGCCCTCAAGGCGGCCGATGAACTCAAGGAGAAGTATGGCCTGGAGGCCGAAGTCATTGACGCCCGTACGCTGGTGCCGTTCAATTACGAGAAGGTAATCGCTTCCGTGAAGAAAACCGGACGCATCATCATCGCCGGCGATGCATCGGCCCGCGGAAGCTATCTCAACGACCTTGCCGCTAATATCACCGAACTGTGTTTCGATTATCTGGATGCCGCTCCGGCGGTGCTGGGTTCCCGCAACTGGATTACCCCGAGCCACGAGCTGGAGGAAGCCTTCTTCCCGCAGCCCGGCTGGTTTCTGGATGCCATCCACGAGAAGATGATGCCGCTTCCGGGCTATGTTCCCGTAAGCAACCAGACTGCGGCGCAGCAGATTCTCAGGGCCAAGAAAGGTATATAATATGATAGACGTCAATGCGCATTTACATACGCCGTATTCGTTCAGCGCCTTCTCCAGTATAGGCGAGGCGCTGGACAGGGCGTCGGCCGAGGGCGTGAAAGTGGTGGGAATCAATGATTTCTACTCCATGGACGGATATGGCGCCTGGAAGGACGGCTGTGCCGCCCGGGGCCTGTTTCCGCTTCTCGGCATCGAATTTATTTCCCTGAACGCCGAGGATCAGGCGGCCGGACTGCGGGTGAACGACCCCAACAACCCCGGCCGCACCTATATCAGCGGCAAGGGGCTGGCCTATCCCGTGAGACTCGCAGGGAAAGAGGCCGGAATGCTGGCCTCCGTGAGGGCCTACTCCAATGACCAGTGCCGGGAGATGTGCGCCAAACTCAACGAGTGGCTGAAGGCCGAAGGCCGTGACATCGTCCTGGATTTCGAGGAGATCAAGTCCCGCCTTACCTGCGGCCTGGTGCGGGAACGCCATCTGGCCAAGGCGCTTCGCCTGGCCCTGTACCCGGATACGCCGGAGCCGGCCAAGGTGGAGAACGACCTTCGTTCAAAACTTCTGAAGGCCGGCGGTGCAGCTTTTGTCCCGGAATCTCCGGAGGCCTTCCTGCCCATGGAGACGGTCCGGCGCATCATCGAGGCGGCGGGCGGCATTCCCACCTATCCCTTCCTCGGCGATGACGCCAAGGGCCATTTCACGGACTTTGAGGGCGACTTGCAGAAGGCGGCCGATACACTGGCGAAGCGCGGTTTCCGCAGCGTGGAGTTCATCACGACGCGCAACACCACGGCCGTGCTGGAGCAGTATGCCGCTTACCTGGAGGACGAGGGCTTTATCGTAACCTTCGGTTCCGAGCACAATACCCCGGCCATGGAGCCGGTGCGGCTTCGCACCCGCGATGCATCGGAACTGTCGGACAAACTCAAGGCCATCAACTACCGGGGCGCCTGCGCCGTGGCGGCCCATCAGGCGGGCCTGGACAGCATCGCCGCCGGGGATGAATTGATACAGAAAACGTTACAATCATGAAGGAACTTGAAAATCTCGTAGCCGTCTCACGCAAGTACGGGGCCGACAGCCGCTTTGTCATCGCCGGCGGCGGCAATACATCCTATAAAGATGAGAAACATCTGTGGGTGAAAGCCAGCGGTCATGCGCTGGCCACCATCGACGAAAATGGCTTCGCCGTGTTGGACCGCAGCCTTCTTGCCCCCATGGGCACCCGGCAGTACAGCGCCGATGTGAATGAACGGGAGGCCCGGGTGAAGGAAGACCTGGCACTGGCCAACCTGACCCGCGACCGCAGGCCGTCGGTTGAAACGTCGCTCCACGACTGCATGGACTATGCCTATGTGGTGCACCTCCATCCTACGCTGGTGAATGCCCTGATGTGTTCGAATAAGGCGCAGGAATGCTGCCGGGAACTGTTCCCGGATGCCCTGTACATCGAGTACACCGACCCCGGATACACGCTGTTCAGAAAAGTATATGACCGGCTTCAGGAGTGCAAGAAGGCCACGGGACGTCAGCCTCAGGTGATTTTCCTGCAGAATCACGGCGTTTTCGTAGGGGCCGGCACGACGGAGGAAATCGATGCCATCTATGCGGGGATGATGGAAAAACTCGAAGCCTGCGTGAAGCCGCTCCCGGAAGGGGAGAGCCCCGTATGTGACTGTGTGACAGAGCTGATTCCCGCCATCCGGCAGATCCTTTCCCGTGGCGGGCGCGGCCTCAAGACCCTGAAGATTACCTCCAATGCCCTCGTTGACTGGGTTCTGGAGAATGCCGACAAAGTGAAACGCCCTTTCACGCCCGACATCATCGTCTATTGCAAGAGCGAATACCTGGTCCTGAATGCCGATGTGCAGGAGGCCGAGGAGAAAATCGAGGCGTTCACCGCCCGTCGCGGCTATACGCCCAAGGTGCTGCTCATCAAGGGAGTGGGCCTGGTGGCGGTGGGAGACCACGCAAAAAATGCCGATATCATCAGCGAGGTGTTTCTGGATGCCGCAAAGGTGGCTTTCTATGCCCAGTCTTTCGGCGGCGAGCATGGAATGGAGCCTGCCTGGATCGATTTCATCGACAACTGGGAGGTGGAAAATTACCGCCGCAAGGTGGCTTCCGGCGCGTCGCAGGGCAGGGTAGAGGGCAAGACCATCATTGTCACGGGGGCTGCTCAGGGCTTCGGCGAGGGCATTGCCCGCGAACTCATGGGCCAGGGGGCCAACATCGTCGTCGCCGACCTGAACGACCTGGTGGGCGCCGCCACGGCGGAGAACCTCAATTCCATCGGAAAGAATAATCGTTCCATCTTCGTGAAGACCAACGTGGCCGATATGAAGAGCCTTCAGAACCTGATGAAGGAGACGGTGTGCCGCTTCGGCGCGCTGGATGTGTTTGTCTCCAACGCGGGCGTGCTCCGTGCCGGCGGTCTGGAAGCCATGACACCGGAGAACTTCGAGTTTGTCACGAACATCAATTACAAGGCCTATTTCTTCTGTGCCAAGGTGGCCAGCCATATCATGAAGGTGGAGACGCAGATGGATCCGGACTATTTTGCCGATATCGTTCAGGTGAATTCCAAGAGCGGCCTGCGCGGCTCCAAGGCCAATTTTGCTTATGCCGGCGGCAAGTTCGGCGGAATTGGCCTCACGCAGAGCTTTGCCCTGGAACTGGCTCCGTTCCGGGTGAAGGTGAACAGCATCTGTCCGGGCAACTTCTACGACGGGCCGCTGTGGAGCAATCCCGAGAACGGCCTGTTCGTACAGTATCTGGCCGCGGGAAAGGTGCCCGGTGCCAAGACGGTTCAGGATGTGAAGGACTATTATCTGGCGCAGGTGCCCATGCGCAAGGGCTGCAACCCGGCCGATGTCACCAAAGCCATCCTCTATGCCATCGAGCAGACCGGCGAGACCGGACAGGCCATCCCGGTAACGGGCGGACAGGTCATGCTGGCGTGACCGGAGGACATCTCTTGAAGGATTATAAATACAAAATAGCATGAAAACAAAAGCAGTTCGTCTTTATGGACAAGGCGATTTACGGCTGGAGGAGTTTGAACTTCCGGCACTGAAAGCAGATGAGATTCTGGCGAAGGTGGTGAGTGACAGCATTTGCATGTCTTCGTACAAGGCTGTGAATCAGGGGTCTGCGCACAAGCGGGTCCCGGATGACGTGGCAGAGCATCCTACCATTATCGGTCATGAATTTGCCGGAGAAATTGTACAGGTGGGGGAGAAATGGCAGGGGCAGTTCAAGCCCGGTGACAAGTTCTCCATCCAGCCGGCCATGAACTATCCTGGCGGCCCTGTCGGTATTTACAGTGCTCCGGGTTACTCCTATCCGTATATCGGCGGGGATGCCACGTACGTGATTATTCCCAACGAGGTGATGGAGTGCGGCTGCCTGCTTCCGTTCAAGGGAGATGGCTTTTATCCGGCTTCGCTGAGCGAACCGCTCTCCTGCGTAATCGGCGCCATGCATGCCAATTACCACGGAACGCCGGGCAAGTACGTCCATACCATGGAAATCAAAGAGGGCGGAAGGATGGCTCTTCTGGCCAGCGTAGGGCCGATGGGCCTTGCCGCCATCAACTATGTCCTCCATCGCGAAGACCGCAAGCCGTCCCTGTTGGTCGTGACCGATATCAACCAGGAGCGGCTGGACCGCGCCGCCGCCCTGTACACGGTGGAATTCGCCGCTTCCCGCGGGATCGCTCTGAAGTATGTGAATACGGGCGTGGAGAACCCTGTGGAGCTCCTGATGGAACTCTCCGGCGGCTCCGGCTATGACGATGTGTTCTGCTTCGCCCCCGTTCCGGCCGTAGTGGAGCAGGCCGATGATATCCTGGCCTTTGACGGCTGTCTCAACTTCTTTGCGGGGCCTTCCAAGGCGCCGTTCAAGGCACCGTTCAATTTCTACAACGTGCATTACAACAACACGCATGTGGTAGGCACTTCCGGCGGCAATACCGACGACATGAAAGAGGCCCTGCACTACATGGGCAAGGGCATGGACCCGGCCGGTCTGGTGACCCATATCGGCGGTCTCAACGCCGTGATTGAGACCACGAAGAACCTGCCCTCCATCCCCGGCGGGAAAAAGCTCATATACACGCACATCGAAATGCCGCTCACGGCCATTGCCGATTTCGGCACCATCGGCACGCCGCTGTTCGATGAACTGGACCGTATCTGTCAGGCGCACAAGGGTTTATGGAATGTGGAGGCGGAAAAATATTTATTGGAGCACTATGAGAAAAATTGATACTTCACTGATGCATCCGGCCGAGCAGATTGCCCTTATCATCGGCCGCATCTATCGCCGGAAGATGACGACCACTTCCGGCGGAAACCTGTCCATCATGGACGACAACGGGGACATGTGGATTACGCCTGCCGGAATCGACAAGGGTTCCCTTACCCCGGCCGATATCATGTGCGTGAAGGCCGACGGCACCATCGTGGGCCCGCACAGGCCTTCTTCGGAATATCCCTTCCACCGGGCGCTGTACAAGATGCGCCCCAAGATGAAGAGCGTCATTCATGCGCATCCTCCGGGGCTGGTGACCTTCTCCATCGTGCACCAGGTGCCCGACACCAGCATCATCCCGCAGGCCCGCGGGGTGTGCGGGCCGGTCGGTTTCGCCCCGTATGCCCTTCCCGGCAGTGAACTCCTGGGAGAGAAGATCGCGGCGGAATTCGCCACGAATCCCGAATACAAGGCCGTGATTATGGAAAATCACGGCGTGGTGCTCATGGGCGATGATATTGCCGACGCCTATCAGCGCCTGGAAACCCTGGAACTGTGCGCCCGTACCATCCTGAATGCCCGGACGCTTGGAAAGCCGGTCTATCTCACCGAAGAGCAGATTCTTCGGCACGAGAAGGCTATTCACATCGATTTTGAGCATTTCATGAATGTGGAACACCCTTCTGACGAGCGCGCCATCCGTACGGAGATCTGTGAGATTGTGCACCGTGCCTGCGCCCAGGGACTGATGTGCAGTTCGTATGGCACCGCTTCGGTCCGCTGGAGAGGGAGCGATTTCCTCATTACGCCCTCCGACAAGCAGCGCTGGGACCTTGAGCCGCACGACATCGTACAGGTGAAAGACGGCCGGGTGGAAGCGGGCAAGAATGCCAGCCGCTCGGTGGCCCTGCATTATGAAATTTACAAGCGAAATCCCAAAATCAACAGCATCATCCTCACGCAGACGCCCTATCTGATGGGATATGCCACTACGGGTGTCAAGTTTGACGTACGTACCATTCCCGAGAGCTGGATTTTCCTGCAGGACGTGCCGCAGTATCCCTTCGGCAGCCAGTACCATGACATCGAAAAGATGGCCGAGGGCTTCCGGAAACTGCCTTGTGCGCTGCTGTCCAACGATTCCATCCTGGTGACGGGCGACAAGCTCATCAATACCTTCGACAAGCTGGAGGTAGCAGATTTCAGCGCCCGCTCTCTGATTATGGCCGCCCCGGTGGGCAAGCTGAATCCGATCACAGACGCTGAAATTGAAGATCTCCGCGTGGCTTTCCACGTGGGCAAGTAAGCGTTTTCCTTACATCTCGTTGCCCACCTTGCGGGCACGTTTGGGTTTGTCCAGGTTGATTCCGTCGGCCTGGGCAATTTCTACCAGGGCGTTCCAGCCGGCGGCGAGATAGACATAGGCCTGCAGATCTCCGGCTTCGGGCACAACGATGGTGGTGAAGGGGGTCTTTTTGGTGTCGATGGCCACTACGTGCACGTTGGCGCCGCCGAAGACGGTCTGATACTTCTCATACTCGCTCTCGATAGGGTTTACAACGAACACGATATCACCGTCTTCCATCACTTCTTCGGGACCGTGCAGGGCGTATGTGCCCTCCAGGAAGTCGCTTTTGCGGCGGGTGATTTCGTTGGTCTTGAGGGTAAGTTCCTCGGTGACGCCGTCGTTCATGCCGGCGAAGTAGATGGTCTTGGCGCTGCGCACCCAGTCCACGATTTCGGAAGGAATGTCCAGGGTGAGGGCCTTCTCCACCTTGTCGGCCAGGGAGTCCAGTTCCTTGGCGATGTCTTTTCCGGCCAGTTTCCAGATGAGGGACTCGAACAGAAGGGTCTGCTCTACGACGCTCTTGGTAGCGGCGACGGCGTTTTCCCATCCGCAACTCAATACGACGGTTTTCTTGCAGACTTCCTCGAGGGGGGTGCCGGCATTGGCGGTGACACCGAAGAAACCCTGATGGCCGGCAGCCTTGAGCTGGCCCGCCAGCATGAGTGTTTCCTTGGTGCGGCCGGAGTTGGAATCCAGAAGAACGGTGTAGCCGTCCAGCTTATACTCGGCGGCCTGGTGAGAGCCTTCGGTGTGCACGACGGTAGGAATGCCGAAGCGCAGCGCCTTGCGAATGGCGTTCTTGGCCGGCATGATGCGGCTGGAGCCTTCGCCGGAGAACATGATGTGGCCGGTCTTGCGGGCAGAATCCACGATAAAATCGGCCGTGGCGGGATTGAACTTGCGGATTACTTCCACGGTGTCCATCATCTCGCGGCAGAGGTGATACTGTGCGTACTTGTTGTCTTTTAGATTCATAATGAGACGTTTGGTTATAAGTTGACGATATGATCGGCATATTTTGTCACGGCCTCCCTGTGGGAGATGAAGAGGATGGTTTTCTTTCCGTGATAACGGCTGTGGAGGTTCTCCAGCAGGCTTTGCTCGGTGGACGGGTCCAGGGCCGACGTGCTTTCATCCAGGATGAGGATGCCGCCGGGGCGGAGGAGGGCCCGGGCGATGGCGATGCGCTGTGCCTGCCCCTCGCTGAGTCCGCTTCCGATTTCTCCGCAGGGGGTGTCCAAAGCGGAGGGGAGATCACGTACAAAGCCGGCCATGGCGGTTTCGAGGGCTTCGTACATCTGCTGCTCGGTGGCCTGCGGGGCTGCCAGCTGAAGATTGCTCCGGATGGTGCCGCTCAGGAGAGAGTTGCCTTGCGGAATATACATGAAATTGCCCCTCAGGGCGCTTCCAGCGGGAATCCCACCAATGGTGACACTGCCTTCCGAGGGTTTCAGCAGACCCAGAACCAAGCGGATGAGGGTGCTTTTCCCGATACCGGTAGGCCCGGCGATGGCAGTGAGGCTGCCGGCGGGGAAGGTGCAGGAGAAGTCCTTGATCACCTCCTCCGAAGTGTCCGGATAGCGGTAGGAAAGGTGGCTGACCGTCACTTCCGGGGCGCCGCTGAGCCGGATGGCGTCAGAAACGGGCTCCTCTTCCAGTTCCAGCAGTTCCATGAGCCTTTCCACCGAGGTGAGGGCTGTGATGAAGGCCGGAATCTGCCGGCCGAATTCCGCAATGGGCCGCTGCACCTGGGAAACCAGCTGCAGGAAGGCCGTCATGGTTCCGTAGGTGACGGTTCCGTGCAGGATGCCGAAAATGCCCCATAGGAAGGCGGCGGCATGGCCTGCCTGGAAGCCGAGGAACATGAGCCCGCGGGCGACGGCGTTGTAGTTGAGCCGTTTGCGGGTGTTCCCCTCGACATCGGCCTGTAACCAGCCGAATTTCTCCAGGACGCGATCGACATGGGTGAGCGTAAGGACCAGTACCCGGTGCTGCAGGCTTTCCTGCATGAGCTGCTGCATTTCACTCTCCCGGGCGCGGATGTGGGACATGAGTTTCCGAATCTGGCGAAAGAACATCTTGGATCCGAGGACGGCGGCGCCCATCAGGATGACGAGCACCCACAGCAGATTGGGTGCCAGCACCAGCAAGTAGGCCGATGCGGCCAGCAGCTGCACGACGGTGATGGCCAGCCCGGGGATGCGTTCGCAGATAAGGTCCGATACCACGCGGATGTCTTCCTCCAGCCGGTTGACGGTGTCTCCGGAAAGGAAGCGCTCCCGTCCGTCCCAGCGGCTCTTGAGCACATGGCCGAAGAGGCTTTTCCGGAAGAGATTCTGTGCCTTCACCTGGTTGTAACTGTCCCACCAGCCGGCGAAGATGATGGCGGCCAGCTGGGTGGCAAGGATTCCGATAAAAAGGCCGATGGCCGGACCCAGCGGATCGGTTTTGACGTGCGTGGCGATATCGACCAGGTATTTGCTCGCCCAGACGAAACTCAGGGATACGGCGATGCGGACCACCCCCACCAGGATGGTGACGGCCACCCGCCACCTCACGGGGCGGGAAAGGGACCAGACGGTCCTGACGCATGCCTTGAAACTCTTCATGTTTACTCGCAGACTACGCCTTCCTTAATCCAGGTGCAGACCAGTTTATCTACGTCCTCGGCGGCTTGCTCCCGGGATACGTCATACTTGTCCAGCAGGAGCGTGATAAGCGTTTCGCGGGTAAATTCCTTTCCCTCCGCCTCTTTCCAGAGATAGGCGGCGGATTCGTTCAGGGACAGCATCTTGTTGAAATTCACCTGGGCGATGCCTTCGCCCACAACTACATGTTCTCCGCAGATGGTGCGCAGAATAAAACCTTCTTTGATTTTCATATCAGTCTTCTGTAAATGGCTAAAATATATCTTCTGACAGGCAGGAGGCGTCGCCATAGGCGTCCGTCCCCGGGCTTGATTTCTTTTCCTCCCCGCAGGATGGCCGTCACCGTGCCCAGGACGTCTTCCGACGTGCAGGATTCCGTTCCTGCGATGTTCCCGTCTCCCATGAGGGTAAGACGGTCTCCTTCCATGCGGATGAGCCGGTGCAGGACATATCGGCCCGGGAGGCGGACCAGGATGATGTCTCCGACGGAGACGGAAGGGTTCTTGCGCAGGCGCACGGCATCCTTGCCGCCACGGATAAAGGGAAGCATGCTGTTGCCAAGGGGCGTGAGCGTAATCTCGCGTCCTTCATTCATCAGGGTTGCGGCGTCTTCCAGCAACACCTCGTTGGCGATGGTTCGTTTATCCATGGACCGTTTTGTAACAAAGTTCTGCGGCGGCCTGATCGGGCAGGCAATCCAATACATAGCAGGGGAGGACCGCAACCAGTCCCTCCAGTGTCCGGTGCCAGCCTTCGGCCAGTTCTTTGAACGGGCGGAAGGAGGAGGCCGACGCCATCAGGGAGGCGTATGCCTGGATACCGGAAAGACGCTCTATTTTGTTGTAAGGAGCCTGGCGGATGCGCACGACGGCTCCCGCAGGAACCTCCATATTTTTGTAGCAGGGCGTTTTTCCGCTCCAGGGAGAGCCGTAAACGCGGGCGGTCCCGTCCGGCATCAGACGGAGGATGGGATTGTCGTCGTTCAGGAGTTCCGTTCCCGGGATGTGCTTGAGCCAGAGGCTGCTGTGGGTACTCTTTCCGGTTCCGCTCTTGCCCAGGAAAAGGTATCCCTTTCCCTCGTTCATGACAACGGAAGAATGCATTTCCAGCGCTCCGTGACAGGCCGATGCAAAAGCGAACAGCAGCATGAGCGAATTATTCAGGGCGAAGGAATGGTCTTCTCCCAGAAAGAGCAGCTGCGCCCGGGTGAAATCGGGGCTGGTGCGGAGTTCCGCCGCCAGGGGTTTCCCGGGGAGGGGACGCATGCGGAAGCGGTATCCTCCTTCCTCCAGCGTGTCGATGGCAATCTCGGGGAAACCGGGGCCGTCTTCCGTCTTGAAAACGGGCGAGGAAACGGCGGGGGCCATGCTGGAAACCAGTTCCAGACGGAAGAGGTTTTCCCCCTCTTCGGACAGGAACGGCGTCAGGTTGGGTACGGAGGGCAGGGGCCCCTCTATGGTGAAGCGGAACCCGGCCACTTGATATGAGTGAATGTCGTGCATGATTATATGCTTGCTTGGCTTCCTTTTTTCTGTTCAATGGCCTTCCGGAACATTTGTACCAGTTTTTCGACGGATTTCCGGATGTCGTAGTTCTCCATGTGTTCGACGTATTCCCAGCCCGTTTTCCAGCGTTTGCCGGGATGGGACAGCCAGTAGTCGATGCGGTGGGCAAGCGCCTCCGGATTTCTTTCCGGGAAAACACAGTGGCGGTCGATGGCAAACTGTGCGGTGCCGCTGTATCGGCCTTGGGCGATGATGGGAACGGCACCCTGCTGCATGGCTTCCATGATGGACAGCCCTTCCACTTCGATAGTGGCGCAGTGGATGCAGAGGTCGGCACCGGCGGCCAGTTCGCGCAGCCCGTCGCTGTTTTCGAAAGTGAAGACCGGTTCGTAGGTGAGAACACCGTCTTCGACGAGCCTGCGGGCTTTGCGACGGAGGGCTTTTTCCGAGGGGCCCTTGCCCGCAAAATGCAGCTGGATACGTTTTGCAAAATGGCTGTGCCGCATGGCTTCCAGCAGCGTCGTCTGATCTTTTTCCTTGGAGAGCCGGCCGATATAGACCAGCTTCAGCGGACGGTCCGGTTTTTCATAATCCTCGGGAGGATTCTCTTCCCGGATGCACTTGTCCGGGACGATCCCGTTGGAGATAAGCTCCAGTTTGGCATGGATATGATAGCGGCGCAGACGGTCCAGAACATTCTCCGAGGGACACTGTACGTATTCACAGTGGTTGAACGTGTGGTTTCTCCAGGCACGGAGAATGATCCGGTTGAGGCCTTTCCAGTGACGCAGCGGTCCCAGGGAATGGGTGATGTTTTCCGGATGCAGGTGATAAGTGGCCGTGACGGGTTTTCCCAGTCTCTCACAGATGTGCAGCATCCGGTCCTCAATCACGAACGGCTCTTCAAGATGGACGATATCGGCCCAGCGGGCGGCCTCTTCCATCAGGGGAAGATTGCTTTGGGCAAAATGATAGCCCTGGGCCTTGATGATGGGATGAACAATGGGGAAGATGTATTCTTTCAGGAGATAATCCGGCTCTGTTTTCGGGTCATTCGGATGGGGACCGGACATGACACGGACATCGTGCCCGGCCTGCTTGAGATAGGCCACCGTCCTTCTTGCCGAGGAGGACAGTCCATTTCCGCTTGCGAAAAAACTATTGAGTACAAATAATATTTTCATTGTCGATCCTGGGGTTTGAAAACACGTTGCAGCATATCCTGGTATTCCTCTATCCATCCGTTCTTCCAGTCGTGCGAGCCCGGAAAGCGGGTATATTCGTGCCGATACCCTTTGCGGGTCATGTAGTAATGCAGTTTGAGGGTGGAAGGACGCATGATGTCCCACTTGCCGGCATAGAGATAATAGCCTTCCGGGGGGAGGTTCCCGTATTGAAGCCCCATCCTTTCGTGAAGCTTTCCGTAGAACTCCCTGCGATAGGGGGTGGCTTTGCCGATGCTCCACATATACGGAGAAAACGCGCCGATAAAGCCGAATACGTCCGGATGGTTGGCTCCGAAATAGATGCTCTGGTATCCGCCGATAGAGAGGCCTGCAATGGCTCTGTGTTTCCGGTCCGGTATGGTCCGGTACAGGCTGTCCACCCGCATTACCACATCTTTGACAAATGCGTATTCCACCGTCCCGTCCACTTCGAAGATGGATTCGAACGCATCCTTGAACCGGCTGTTTTCAAAATCCTCATCATCGTTGTACTGGTTCACGTTGGGCATTACCACGATGCAGGGAACGGCCAGGCCGGCAGCCACCAGGCTGTCCGTGGATTCATACACGCGTCCCTTCCTGATCCACGAGGTTTCATAACCGCGGGCTCCATGAAGCAGGTAGAAAACCGGATACCTTTTCGACGTCTGATAGTAGTCGTGGGGGAGATAGACAATCATGCGCCGTTGCGACGGTCCGGGAACGCTGCAGTCGTAAACAATCTCTTCCACGAATCCTTTTTGCTCGTAGCCCTTCTGATAGGGAGGACCCGCATGATAAGTGGGAGCATTACGAAATCTCACTATGCCGCAGGACGACACAGTGAGAATCATAAGTAATGGAACAATTAACTGACTTCGTCGCATTTTCAGGCCTCGGGAGCCATGGTGGTGTAGACGTTGGTAACGTCATCGTCATCCTCCAAAAGGCCGATGAGTTTTTCGAGGGTGGCACGCTGTTCGGCGTTCACTTCCTTCAGTTCAACGTTTGGTATCTGTTCGAAACCGCCGGAAACGAGTTCAAAGCCTTTCTCCTCAATGAATTTCTGGATTTGGCCGTAGGCGGAGTAGTCTCCATAAATGGAGATTTCCACCGTCACATTCTCGTTCTCGTCTTCCACTTCCTGCTTGAAAACTTCTTCTGCACCGAAGTCGATGAGCTCAAGTTCCAATTCATCCACGTCGATGGGTTTGGCAGGATCTTCCTTGATGCGGAACACGCATTTGTGGTCGAACATGAAAGCCACGCTGCCGCTGGTCTGGAGAGAACCGCCGCATTTGGTGAAATAGCTGCGGACATTGGCCACGGTACGGGTGTTGTTGTCCGTGGCGGCCTCTACCAGGCAGGCGATACCGAAGGGCCCGAAGCCTTCGTAGATGATTTCCTTGAAATCTCCGGTCTTGGCCTCGGTGGCTTTTTTGATGGCGCGCTCGATATTTTCCTTGGGCATCTGCTCGGCCTTGGCCTCGGCGATGAGGGCGCGGAGGCGGGGATTGCCGGTGACTTCCGCACCGCCCTGTTTGACGGCGATGGTGATTTCCTTGCCCAGTTTGGTAAAGGTCTTGGCCATGTGGCCCCAGCGCTTCATCTTGCGCTCCTTGCGGAATTCAAACGCTCTTCCCATAATTATTCGGCGATTTCGATACGGTTGATGTACTTGTCAATTTCCATGGCCTCCGGAGCGGCGCCCCACTTGTCCTTGATTTCCTTGTAGAAGGAAAGGGCCTGCTGCTTGTTGCCGGCGGCTTCGGCGGCGGTACCGGCCTTCAGGAGATAAGCGGCGGCAAATGCATTGTCCGTGGTCTTGGCGGCCTTGGTGAAATAGTCGATGGCGGAAGCGTAGTCCTGGAGCTCCACGTAGCAGTCTCCGATACAGGCCTGTGCGCGGGCCAGCATCATGGGATCCTTACCGTTGTATTTCTTGAGGTAGCTGATGGCCTCCTCATAGGCTCCGGTGCGGAGTTTTGCGACACCGGCATACATATAAACGGCCTCGGGAGCCTTGGAGCCGTACTGGGCGATGATGTCTTCGAGACCCAGGTCGTTGCTGTCTCCGGTGAGGGCGAGTTCATATTCGCCGGCATCGAACCAACGTTCCGCACGAACCATCTGGTCCATGGCCTGCTGCTTCTTGGGCTGCAGGATGAAACGGTTGTAGGCCAGGATGGCCAGGGCAATCAGCAGGACGGCGATGATGCAGCCATAGAGGATATTGCCATACTTCTTGAAAAAAGCTTCTGTTTTGGAAACGGCCTCAGCCATGTTCTGCTGACGCACCTCTTCCTCGGTTTTGGTAACTTTTGCCATAATATTTGTTGATTTTAATTAGCTTTTGAGCCTGCAAATTTACAAAAAATATTATATATTTGCAATCCATATAAAGCTTCTCTCATGCCTTCTTTGAAGAAAATAGTAGTACAGGACTTCCGGAACATCTCTTTTCAGGAACTTGGCTTCAGTCCCAACGTAAACTGTATCAGTGGAAACAACGGGGAAGGGAAGACCAATCTGCTGGACGCCATCTACTATCTTTCCATGACCAAAAGCGCTTTTCCGGCCCCGGATGCCGTCAATTTCCGCTATGGGACGGACGGCTTCACCCTGGGCGGCAACTACTTGATGGAGAACGGACTGGAGTCCCGTTTCGCCTTGAAGGTCTCCCGGGAGGGCAAGAAACTGGTAAGGGACGAGAAGCCTTATACCCGCATGGGAGAACATATCGGCACGCTGCCCGTCGTAATGGTTTCTCCGGGGGATATCGCCCTTGTGAGCGAGTCTGGCGAGGAGCGTCGCCGCCTGTCCAATGCCGTTCTTTCGCAGATGGACCGCGAGTATCTTGCCGCCGTCCAGTGCTACAACCGTCTTCTGGCGCAGCGCAACCGGATGCTTAAAGAGGCCGCTCCTGATCAGGCCCTTCTGGCTGTCATCGACGAGCGCATGCTTGCCCCGGCTGCCTCCATCCATGAGGCCCGCGCCCGGCTTGCAGAGGAACTCAGGCCTGTGGTGGCAGACTACTACCGGCTCATTTCAGGAGGTGGGGAAGAGGTGTCAATAGAGTATAAGTCTGATTTGTCAAACGCTTCGTTGATAGATGTTTTTGCAGCTCACCGGGAGCAAGACTTCAGGTTGCGTTATACTTCCTCCGGCGTCCAGAGGGACGATTTCCTCTTCGCGATGAACGGCCATCCCATCCGACGCGCCGGTTCCCAGGGACAGCAGAAGTCTTTCCTGGTGGCCCTCAAGTTTGCGCAGTATGAAATCATGAAGCGCTCTTACGGTTTTGCCCCCATGCTGCTGCTGGACGATGTTTTTGACAAACTGGACTTGGACCGTATTTCCAATCTCATCGGCATGGTGGCCGGAGCGGACTTCGGGCAGATTTTCATCACGGATACGGACTCGGCCCGCCTGTCGGGCATTGTGGACCGCATGACGGACGACCGGGCCTATTTCAAGGCTTCGGCCGGTGAATTTACGAAGATGTAGGGCATGGCGGTTCAGATTCACAGGAAAGAGGCCATCGGCATGGACAAGGTGGTGGAAGAATTCATCAAGTCCATGAAACTGAGCGCGGGACTCAATACTCAGCGTGTTTTCGCCGCCTGGGACGCCTGTTCCGGCGCCGGCCCTTTCACCATCAAGCGTTTCTACCGTGGGGGCAAGCTTTACATCACCCTCAAATCGTCCGTCATCCGGAACCAGCTGTATTTTCAAAAAGATGCCCTCATTGAAAAAATGAATGCCTTCCTGTCGGAAGACACTCTTTTTACGGCCGATAACCGCACCGTCGGCTTCATTCAGGAACTCATCCTCAAATAGCAAGGTGCCGAAACCGTCATCGAAGGATCTTTTTAGTCAGACCCATTTCAAGTGGAGGTGAGCGGACTCGAACCGCTGTCCAAACGTCGCACCAGGCGGCTTTCTACATGCTTATCCTTCCTTTGGTTTTCGAGGAGGCCCTGCCGGAAGGCGGGCGAAGCATCCCTTAGCCTTTAAGGCTTAGCCGGCTTTAAAGGCGTCCACCGGAGCAGCCTCAAATGGATGATACCCCTTGATCGGCCCTTAAGAGGCGGAAGGTCCGAGGGATACTCGTCGGCGGCGCAGCCTTGGCGTCGCGGATTAAGCTAATTTGCTTGGCAAATTAAGCAGCGAGCAACTGATTTTTTGGAATCTGCGTTTTACGGGACAGGTTCCGAGGCCCGACATGCTTACCGTCCAGCATCAGCGCTGTCAAAACCAAAACACCCCCAATGACTGAACGTGGCTGCAAAGATAAGAAAAAAATCAGTCTTTTCTATCCTCGTCGGGCAAAATGCGACGTGCACCGATGTAGCGCATCATATAATAGGCCTGGGTGGATTCGCTCTCCACGACACCGCCGGAGGTGGAAGCGTGGATAAAACGGAAGGACCCCCTTTCCTCGTTGATGGATACGACGATGCCAACATGGCCGATGTTGCGGACGCTCCCACGCTTCCCGAAAAACACCAGGTCTCCTTTTTGAAGGTCAGCGTAACTGGCGACCTCTCTTCCTTCGGTGAACTGGGCTCCCGAATACTGTGTAAGGTTGTATCCGAAATGCTTGTAAACATAGCGGGTGAAGCCGGAGCAGTCGAAAAGTTTGGGACCGGAAGCCCCCAGCTTGTAGGGCGTTCCAAGGAAGGTGCGCGCGAATGCGATGATCTGGTCGCTCAGGGTGCCTTCTCCTTCCTGGGCATTTTCCTGGGCCGATTGGGTCGTGGAAGGCTTTTGGGAAGCGGCCTCTTCGGACGAGACGTCCTTCGGTTTCTCCGCTTTGTTTTGGGGCGTATCCACGATGCCCACCTCGCGGGTGAGCAGGGGTTCAGAAGAAGAAGGGTTGACCGTCCCGCTCTGACGAAGCGTTCCGCAGGAAGCCCATGCCAGTACGGCCAGAAAATATGTGACTATTTTTTTCACGATGCAAAGATATGCAAAAATCGTGACATAGAACCAAGTTCTCCCGCCCGGATACCGGGCAGGAGAACAAGGAGTTTACTAGTCGATGAGCCATCCGGCTTTCGGCCCGGGGTCCGGTCTTTCGTCGATGGATTCCAGAAGCCAGAGTTTGTAGAAGCCGTGTTCACCATAACCGTCACGCACCGTCGGCGTCCCATACGGCTGCAGGAGATAGTAACCGGCGTTTGGCAGGTCGCTGTTTTGGACGAAGGTGCCGATGCTGGCGACGGAGCGGAACTCGAATCTGGGCTTTTCGGCTTCCATGATCTGCGCTGCGCTGTCAAGGGGCGCGCCATCGCGATGCAGCTGATAGACACGGGCGTTCAGCGTGGAACCATCGACGAGAATGTTGTTGACCCTCGTGTTCGGGATATAACTGAAGATCTGGTTCTCGGAATACGATGTGCCGATGAGTTTGACGCTGTTCAGATAGACTCCGTTTGCGAGAAGATCGAACCCGTAGTCAGCCTCGTCGCCGCAGAAGGCCGTCGATATCACGACGGTGCTTGTCCCGATGCCCGTCATCTTGGCGCCGATGGCACCGTTGACATAGAGGCCGAACCGGGCGCCGGCGCGCCGCAGGCAGCTTCCGCTGTGGCGGTTCTTCACGTATCCCTTCAACTCCACGAAACCGCCGATATGCTCGGTCAGGACCGCGTCGGAGAGGGTGTAGGAGGTGTTCCACTTGGAGTCCGAGGCGATGTAGGCGGTGTTGAACGCCGCGGCGAAGATGCCGGAGACGGCGCTGCCGTTCCGGAGGACCTCGATGCCGCACCGGCCGTCGGAGGCAAGAATCTTCGGGAGTTCCACGGTCTTCTGCGTGTAATTGTGGAACTTGTACGTGTGGTACTGGTTGATCAGACCGTAGTCTTCCTCGTCAGGCTTGCTGATGACCGTGCTCGCCCACAAGACAAACGGGTTCACCCGCTTGACGGTGTAGCTCTTGGAAGCGACCCCCGCAGAGCTTGCCTTCGGGGAGACCGTCACGGTGCCAAGCTCGGTGGCGGAAAGGCCGTTGGTTCCCGTGTACTCGTACACGTCGTTCGCATAGACGTCCATGCCGTCGAGGCCCAGGATACCGGCCGTCGTGCTCGGGGTCGGATCCAGCAGCTCGTCATAGAGCCCCCGCTGGAGTTTCGTCCCCGTGGCCGTCTCGGCACTCTCCACCGAGAACGCTATACCGCCCGTGGTCTTATAGGACACCCCCTGGGTGCCGCCCGTCAGGCCGTCCGTTCCCGTGTGGGCCACGGTGCCGTCCGGATTCGCGTACAGGGTTGTCTGCGAGAGAGTCATCACCGGCGCCGCAGCCGTGCCCGAAAGGGTCTTGGTGCGCCCCTTCGATGTGGTGACGGTGAGGGTGTAGCTGCCAGCCTTCAGCAGACCTACGTAATAGGAGGGGCCGGACTGAGCGATGCGCACGACATTTGAGCCGGAGGTCGCAGTGACGCCCGTGACGGTCTCGCCGCTTTGCAGCCCGCCGATGGACAGTTTTCCGCGCTGGGCAACATAGGTGGGTTCAGACTCCCAGATGACTGTCACAGGATCAGCGGGAGCGGCGTCGGTCACGATAAGTTTTACGCGAGAAGACTGATAGGTTTTGCCGCCGGTGACATACATTGCCTCGAGGTAGCATGTGCCTGCACGAGAGCCGGTAATGGTGCTGCCGGAGATGCGAACGATGTCCGATGTGGCGGAGCCGGTTTCGCTTGTATAGGCCGAGATGGTTGACGATGCGGTTACAGGGCCGCTTCCGTTGAAAAGGACGCTTGCCGTACTGGTCTCACCAACGGAAATGGACGTCGGCTTGGCCGACAGGGTAATGTAATTGGGATCCCCGGTAAAGCTGATGTTGACCGAGGCGCTCAATTCTTCTCCGTCCGGAGCCCCGTATTCGGCCCGGATGCTGAACGTTCCTTCCTTGGTGGAAACAATCTGGCCGGCATCGGTGGTGACTTCCGCATCTTCGCACTCCCATGAGACAGCCTCGGTAATATCCTCGTGTCCGGAACGCATGCCATTGACAAAAGTATTGAGATAGGCCCGGAGGCCGATGCTTTCCCCGACGAGTTTCGGAGTCGGGTTGCCCGGCTCGATGGTGAGTGTGTAGGATGTCTTGTCCGCTTCCGTAACGGTAAAGGAGACTGTATTTGAACTGACGGGTCTAATCACCCAGGCGGCGCTGCAGACGGCATACATCTCATAAGTTCCGGTTTCGGTAGGCGTCCATTTTCCGTCTTTGCCGATGATGTGATAATGATAATCTGCGGTTATGTCGAAACCTCCGTACGCGCTCACCCCGAATCGGCCTTTCCGCAAGAAGTAGTAGGTAAAAATCTCTCCCATGAGATCGTTGCCGTCTAAGGTTAGGGAAAACTGGAGCGTTTCTCCCAATTTGATGGCGGTCGGCTGGACATCCAGGGCCAGAATGGGTTCGGGGCCATGGCAGGAAAGCAGGACTTTGTCGGTAAAGATGCCGCTTTCAAGCTCTATGTTGGCTTGAACATAGCCGCTGCCTTCCTGCTTGGCGACGTATCGGCGGAAAAAAGCGCCCGAGGTTTCACCGATTTCTTTGAAGGTGAGGAAATTGGAAGGCTCCCATGCTTCGTGTGTCCAGTCGGCGAGCCGCGTATCGATATCCCGGAAGCTGCCCTTTGTTTTCAGTTTGCCTTTCTCATATTTGTCTTCCGCCTCCCGAAGGTAAACATAGAGATTGTCTCCTGTGTACCCCGCTATTTCGGGAGCGAAAACCTGGTATCTGAAATCAGACCAGGACAGCGCATTTTCGTGTTTCCAGTCATCGAGAACCGTTCCGTCCGGAAGATAGTCCACTTTCCAGGTGTACCTGCAGTTTCCTGAAATGGAGAAGTCCGAGCTGTCGTTTTTGCCCAGATAACTGCGGTAAGTGATTTCCCCGTCATACTTGTTCTCTCCGCTGACCGTCACTTCCAGGTAGGTGAGCCGCTCTTTGATGGCCGACAGTGAACTGTTATCTCCGCTTTTGCCGGAGGAGGCAGTGATGGAGGGAACCGTCCCTTGCTCGTTCTCGGGAATATAAAATACGAAAGTACCTTGACGGACGCCGCCTCCGGCCTCCAGTTCTTCGTCGAAGGTATCGGCCTCCGTGCGAGCCCTGCTTTCGCCGAAGGGGGTGAGATGCCGGTTCATGTTGCGAATCCGGACAGAAGAAATGGATCCGTCCCAATGAACCTTCAGGTCCACGACCAGTTTGGCCATCAGCCTTTTTACAGAGACGTCTGTTCCGGCTGAAGCGCTTGTGTCGTAATCCAGCCAGCCGGCCATGGGAATGCCGGCTTCATTGACACTTTCCGGACTGCCCGTATAGGAGGGTATGTCATAGCTCATGGTGGAAAGGCCGGAGGCATTCGCCGGTAAGGAAGCCCGTAAATCTCCCATGTTGACCAGGGCACAAATGCGAGCCTGCGTATGTTCGCCCAAATCCAGGCGCATTCCGTTTGCGTCGGAATAATACTCGGACGCAATCAGCGCCCCGTCGGATGAGGAATAGGCGGCCAGCGTGACGCTTGTCACCTTGGTCTCGATATCCGGGTCGTTGAGTACCGACTTCGTGCCGGATGTTTTTAAATCGTCGATGCTCAGCGAGACCGGGATGCCCCTGTGATTGCCGTCAGGCCGCTCGTCCCGGATGACCTCCCGGGTGCAGGAGGGTGCGCTTCCTGCCAGGAATGCGCTCATCCCCAGCAATAGTATGTGTTTTGCCGATGCTCTCATTTTTTTATGATTTTTCGTTCACTTCATAGTTCCCTTGCCAGTTGCCTGTCACGGCCGAGAACACCACTTCCACGCTTCCGGGAATAATCTGCTCCGGGTCTTTCGATCCGAGGCGGGTGAGGGTACAGCGCAACTGGAAGGCCATATTTCGACCGATGGAAGTTTGTTCTTCTTCCTTGGGCAGTGTCGCCTGATAATAGTACGTGTGTCCTTCAAACTCCGTTTCCAGAATCAGCCTGGTGCAGCGGGGACCGCTCCATAGAGGCGTGTGCGAATCGTCCTGGAGAGGGAGGGGGTTGGGGAAGAAATAGAAGGAAAGGTCCAGCTCCGCCGTTTCGTTCTGGGACAGATTCCGGTCCAGTTCCCGTTCGGCGAGGAAGCGGTCCGTGCTCCTGTCGGCGGCCAGACCTTCTGGATGGTGCCAGCCCATGGCGTTGTACCAGAAGGCTTGCCGGGATGGCAGTTCTTCGGCCTTGAGATCCCGCGCATAAAAAGTCTCCGGATACACGTTTGTCATGTAGATGTGCTTGAGCACCAGTGGCTTTGCGCCAAGGGCAGGGCTCTCGAACCGGCGGGTGATACTGCTTACCGTTAGCTTGGAAACCAAACGTTTGAGATGAATGGTGATCTCCGCTTCGGGGTTCTCATCCGAGAGGGTGACCGGTTTTCCGCCCGGCGTACTTCCGGCCATCAGCATGGAACCTGCTCCGTTGTCGGAGAGGCGGGCTTTCAAGGCCAGGAAGTTGTTTTTCGTGCGGATGGAAGCGAGGTTGACGCTTTCCGGGTAATTGGCAATGACCCATACCTCATATACGCCGGTCCGAAGGGTTTTGGTAATCTTCCCGTCACCTCCGACCGTCCCCATGGCTGCCAGGCTTCCGCTGCTTCTTTCAAAAAAGAACCAGGCCCAGTGATTGACGGGTTTTTCATGGAGCTCATATTCCAGCCCGCTCAGTTTTGTGGGTGGTCCGTCGCTTCCGGCGACAGAGAGGTGGATGACGGCAAGATCGGAAGGGCTTGGTCCCGGAGAACCGGTGCCGTCTTTTCCACAGGCGGCAAACAAAATGGCCGCCGTCATCAGAGGAATCAGTTTTCTCATGGTTCTGCTTGTTAAAAATGATAATTCAGGGTTTCCCGATCCCATTCGCTCACTTTTACGTCCACTTCCATTTCCTTATAATCAATGACAACTTCCAGGTCCGGGAGGTTTTTTTCTTCCCATGTGACGCCGCCCTGTTCATATAAGACGGCCCAGAGGTCGATGGTCTGGACGAGACCGCTCTTTTCATAGACGTCGGGACGTCCATGCAGTTCCATCCGCAGAGCGTGGTCGGCCTGACGGGGGAGGCGGAAAGTGAAAATGCCGATTTGTGTTTCTGTCGGCGCGAATTCGAAATACCCCCGGATCGGGGTGCCGGTAAGCACCTCGATTCCGCGGGTATTTCCGGTGATCAGGATGTCAAAAGGGAACTGTCCGCCGGTGGAGGTATAACTCTCTACACCGACAAAGCGTACAGTCAGCCGAGCGTAGTCTTTCACCATTTCTACAGGAACCAGGAATGACTCCTGCTCGGTGGGAGCCTGGTAGGTGAAACGGAAGAGCGGATCACTTTCCATCCCTGTTGGAATGATCCATTGGGAGTTGTTCTCCAACTTATTCTGCCTGATTCCCAGGACGCCGTGTCCCATGACCGCTTCCTGTCCCCGGATAGGCATGTAGAACTCCTGCCGGCTCAAGGAGCGCACATCGGTGGTATCCGTTCCCAGCAGCACCCCCTCCGGGTAACTGTACGCGGAAATGGTGATCTTTTCATAGGAGTCGAACTGTTCGCTGTTCAGGAGATCGAAAAACATGAAACGGGGACAGGGGAGGCGGTCCTCCAGGACAAGAGCCCTGCAGGAGACGAGCGGGAGAATTACAGATCCCAATACAGCCAGCCGGAAAGGGGTACGCATTAAAAATCGTAACTGATGTTGATGTCTTCCGTCCAGGGATCTACTTCGATTACGGGCGTGATTTTCCCGCTGGTCACCCTTTCTCCGGGCTTGTCTGCGCCCAGCATGGTGATGGTAATATTGGTAATCAGATATTGTTTGTCGGGCTCCAGTTGAGGAAGATCGAAGGTGTAGTAGGTATCCTGGTCGATGGCGGCATCGGAATAAGTGCCGCTTTTGACGTGCGCTTTGATGACGAGGGCGGTCATGACCGGCTGTGTAATGTCCGTTTCTCGGGTCCCGTTTTGCGGCTGGGTCGCATTGTTGGGATAGGCCAGATAGGAAAGGCCGATATCGGTCTGCCCACCGTTGACATTGCTGCAGATTTTGTTGTAGTTCAGGTCATACGTCATATCCGGGGCGGTTCCGGAGTAAGTGGCTTTGCTGTACCAATGGGCCATTGTCCCGAAAAAGCCGGTTTCATAAAGCGCAATGGGGCTTCCGCTGTCTTTTACGCCGTAAGGAGCCTTGCCCACGACATTGACCAGATAGACGTCCTGGATGGAGAAACTGCCGTTTTCCAGCGTGGTCCCCTGGAAATCGACGGTCACTTTCTGCAAGACAATCTTGGAAACCAGGCGTTTGACAGGCACCGTCACTTTGCTTTCCGTATGGGTGAGGCTGTTGTATTCTTCCACTTTTACCTGGTTTTTGCCCACCATGATCAGTTTCTCCCGGGTGTTCTCCGCCAGGTCGTTCAACTCCGCTTCCAGCGGCTGCTCGAAGCTGGAGACTTTCGTAAAATGGAGCCGTTTGCTGTTCAGGATTGCATACAAGGTCTTTTCACCCGTTTTGGCCGTGATTCGGAGTTCGGTGGAAGGCGTATAATTATCGACATATTTGGACGTTTCCAGTTTTCCGTCAGGGGTGAAGACAAACAACTGGACGGATTTGACGGCATTGTCCTCCGTTGTCGGGGATTTGGTTTCCGTTACCGGTGTTTTGATGGAGACTGAAATTATGCCCGTCGGCCCGTCGGGCGAGAGAACTTCTTCGCCGACTTCAGCTGCAGGGTTTTTCTGGCAGGAAAACAAGCTGGCAAGGAGACTTGCCGACAGCAGGAAAGAAAAAACGCTTTTCATGATACTTTGCTTTAATTGTTTCTTGTAATTTGTTGATAGTTAGTTATATTTCTTCTTCGTTTCTGTTGAGTCCATAGCGTTGGACAAGTGTGTAGATTTCAGGATCAAGATTTCCTCGGAATACAAAGGAAGGGTCTTCACGGCAGGCATCCAGATAGCATTGGACTGCGTTCTGGTCGTCATTGTTCCGTGCGTACAGCAGGGCCAGCATGTAATTTACCTGAGGGGTTCGCTCCAGTTTCTGCAGGATGGACATGGCCGATGCATTGTAGTCCAGGGAGACATAGGCGATGGCCGTGTTGAAATCTTTGTAATCCCGCAGATAATCGAGCGCTTTCCGGTAATCCCTGTCCTTGAGTGCGGCGATTCCTTTCATATAGACGGTGTCCGGCACGGTAGTATGGACCGTGTCCTTGACCATTCCTTTCCGATGCAGGTAAAAATCGAAACGGACCGTCCTCAGGCGTGGATAAAGCTTTTCCCGGAGGTATCTGTAGTATGGTTCAGCCTGAAGGGCGGCTTCCCTCCGGTCCGGGTCGTTCTCCTGAAGATGGCGCATGTAGGAACGCACGTCGGAAGGGGAGAGCAGCGTATCCTGGTCTATCAGCAGGGAAAGCATGTCCCAGTTTTCCCCGTTGGAGCGTGACAGGAAACGGATGTCCGGGAAGGCGGTCTGCTGCCTTGACAGGCTTTCCCGTCCCTTATCATCCACCGTCATCACCAGCCCTTCGCTGCGCCTGACGGAATCGCGGTAGTGGCGGATGTACTGGCCGAAGTAGTCCGCTACGGAAGCCGCCCGTTTCGCGGACAGGGCGTAGTTCGCCTTTTCCGCTCCTTCCGGCGAAGCTGATGCCGCAATGACGATGGAGTCCATCTCCAGTTGCCGGTTGTCCAGCAGTTCGCAGAGATTCCGGCGGATTCTGCCCAGCTCGGTGCGGTTGTGCCCCATCTCCGGCTTGATGTCGGCTTTCCCGGTTTCGAAATCGACATAGCAGGCCGTATTGGCCGACACCTGGCGCTCCACGACTCGGGACAGGTAGCGCTCGGTCCCGTCCACGAAGGCCGACAGGGAACTGATGTAAAATGTCAGCGGCGGTGTGCGCTGCATGGAATAGATCCGCTGATCGGCCTCGTAGATGTCTCCGGACAGGACAATGTCCACCTTCCGGAGGCGGGGACGGGTTTTGATGGTTTGGGTATAATGGTACACGAAGTCTCCGTCCGTATTGCGCAGAACGGTATCCAGCCGGATGCCTTCCGTAACAATGGGAGCTTTCACATAGCGTGCATACATAATGCCTTTTCTCTCTTTCTTCCTTTCGTTGTACCGCCATGCAAAGCGGTTGGTGTAGTGTTCGATAATCTCCGGTTCATGCAGGCCCCAGCGGGATTCGAAAGCGGCTGCCTCCTCTTCGCTTACCACCGTGGAATCACATTTGAATCGATACAGGTCGGGCAGGTTCCTTTGTATGAAGATTTCGACATTCCGCATGTTTAAAAAAGCAAGGGAGTCGGTAATGATGCCGGACAGGTAACGCTTGTACAGTTCGTACCCCCGAATCTGTTTTCTCCGGTATTCGTCGCCGGTGATCAATACACTCTCCAGGCGCAGGGAGTCTTCCAACACGAACATATCGGGGTAGAAACGCAGCTGCCACTTGCTGTCCTGCATGGATGCGGGCACGATGACCTCGAAACGGAGATCAATCCTGCCATGACGCTCGGCCACGTTCCGGAAGCGGGCCGTGACCACGGCGGCGTTCAGAACGTCGGTGGCCACCATTTCGCCGGTTTCTTCATCTCTGACAGCGTTCATGATGAGGACTTTCCTTCCGTCAAAGTCGTGTACGGTGAGGGTATCCCGGCGGGTTTCCGCGATGACTTTGCGTTCCTCCCGGATCTCGTTGCGGGACAGGGCGAGGACGGCCGACAGCTCCTGCCGACGTACCGCCTCGATTTTTCTGCCGGGCCCGCAAGAGAGGAGGAACGCTGAGGTCACCGCCACGGATGCCAGACAAATGTTGATGCCGTGCTTTCTGCTCATGTCTCTCTCTTCAGAATATCAATTGTATGGCGACCCGTGCGTCGGGAAGGACGAACACTTTTCCCCCTTTCTCCTGAATGACGCCGCAGGAGGGGCATGAATAGACGGTATAGTCTTTCCAGCCTCCCCAGATGCCTGCGCCGATATCCAGGTTCCAGTGACCGGACAGCATCACGGAATAACCGCCCCACAGTCTTCCGCCGTAGGCATCGGCCTCTTCCGTCTGCCGTTTGACGACACCTCCCACGTTGTAAACCCGATAGATGGCATCCATTCCGGCCCACCACCCGGAATAGACATGCCAGGGCCACCAGCGTGCGCCGCCCCAGATGGTCATCAGACGGGCCTGAAACTGCTTTTCGGGATCTTCCTTCCGGAAGGTCCATGGATTCAGGGCTCCGCCTGCGTGCAATGACACATTCTGGCTGACGGCAACGGAGGCATCGGCATTCACGGCGCCCAGGGTGAGCCAGTCCAGGCCGTCCGTGCTGACGGAGAAGCGCTGTCCGGCGGCCGGCAAGGTCAGTGTGGCCAGTAAAAGGGCCAAAAGGGTTCTCCCGACGGTTCTCATGGCTAATAATCTCTTTGGGCCTGCATTCTTTCCTCTTCCCGGGGGAGAATCTTGACGGTCCGGGCAATCACATCCGGCGAGACCCTTTCTTCTCCAGACTGGGTGATATAGCGTCTCAGGCGGAGCCGCCCGCTTACTTCTACCCACAGTCCTTTCTGAAGGTCATACAAATTCACTTGGCCTCCGTCTCTGCTCCAGAGAGAAACATTGAACCAGGTTGGCTCGGATACGGAATTGCCATCCTTGTCAACTCCTCCGTATTCGGTAACCACGGAAAAATTGCAAACTCGGCTTTCGTTGGGGAAGGTGCTCACTTCAGCTCTGCCGACGACTCCCCGCAACTGGATTCTGTTCATGAATTCCATGCTACTTTGTTTTTAGAATGATTGTCGTGGACCGGCCTGGCGGTGCGTGCCGTTTCCGCTCCGGTCCGGGTGCAAAGTAAAGACATAAGGTCCTGTCCGGAATTGAAAAAAGCCGTTACGGGTGCAAGTATTGATGTTTTTTACGATTTTTCCTTCTTTCGAACGTTGTTTCAGAAGAAAAAACGCAAACATTAAAAAAGATTTTTACGATGGACGTTTCTTGTTGTACCAGCGAAACGTCCGTTTTTCGGGAAATATTTTTTACGATGCTTGGAGATGACGTTTCTCCTTAGCATTTTTGTCCCAAATGATAGACGGCCATGGCTTATAGAATTGAAGATATGGATCACCGGGTGTGCTGCCTTTGCTGCGGTCGGATCATACCTTATGGGCGGTCAGACAAGAAATTTTGTTCGGCCTTGTGCAAAAACCGTTATCACAACAGGCGAAAGAACGCTGATTCTCGCCCGGCCATCCGACGCGTCCTGCGCATCCTGGACCGGAATCACAGTATCCTGGACAAGCTGCTGAAACTGGACATCCAGTCTTTGGACCGTCTGACGCTGCTGAGCCTGGGTTTCAATCTGGGATATGCCACATCCTACAAAAAAGCGGGCGTCCATCACGAATACGCCTGCTTTGACATCCGGTATGAACTGACGCCCACCCGCATTAAAAAAATTGTCCGCAATGTCATCGAGGACCCTGCGGACAATGATTTTACGGAGGATGAGGATGCTATTGGGCCGGCTTCTTCTGCGGCTCTTTGAACAGAATCCAGAAAAGGATGGCTACCACAAGGGAGTAGCCGGCGAAGATGTACCATGCCGTGGGCCAGTTGGCCGGCGTGTTGAAGACGTCGCAGGCATCTACGACCGCACCGGCGGCCAGGGTGCCGATCGTGGCGCCAAAGCCGTTGGTCATCATCATGAACAGGCCCTGGGCACTGGAACGGATGTTCTTCTGTACATTCTGCTCTACGTAAAGGGATCCGGAGATGTTGAAGAAATCGAAGGCCATGCCGTACACGATGCAGCTGAGGATGAACAGCAGCACACCGGGCATGGCAGGGTTGCCGGCGCCGAAGAAGGCAAAGCGCAGCACCCAGGAAAACATGGAGATGAGCATGACCTTCTTGATGCCGAAGCGCTTCATGAAGAAGGGAATGAGCAGGATACACAGGGTTTCAGATGCCTGGGAGATGGAGATGAGAGCGTTGGAGTTCTTGACGGCAAAAGTGTCGGCCAGGTCCGGATTTGAAGCGAAAGAGCCCAGGAAGGTGTTGGCGTAGCCGTTGGTGATTTGGAGGGAAGCCCCCAGCAGCATCGAGAAAATGAAAAAGATGGCAAACTGGCCGTCCTTGAAAAGGGTGAATGCCTTGAGCCCGAAAGCTTCGGAGAGGGTTTCGTCCTTCTTGCTTTTGTCCACGGGACAGGCCGGCATGGAAAGGGCGTATCCGCCGAGTATGAGCGACAGGATGCCGGACGAGATGAGCTGGGTATAGCTGTCCTGCATGGCGATGCCGCCGATGTGCAGGAAATTGGTCAGGAGCATACTGCAGATGAAGCCCACGGTACCGAACACGCGGATGGGCGGGAAATCTTTCACCGGGTCCATGCCTTCCTTGCCCAGCGCGTTGTAGGCCACGGAGTTCACCAGGGCGATGGTGGGCATGAAGAAGGCTACGCTGAAGCTGTAGAGGATGAACAGGGGAGCGAACTGAACGGAACTTCCCGCACTCATGCAATAAACCCCTGCTCCGGTCATGAACAGTCCGGCCAGGCCATGGCACAGGGACAGCACTTTCTGGGCTTCCATCTTCTTGTCGGCCAGGATGCCCATGAGGGTGGGCATGAAGATGGAAACAATGCCTTGCATGGCGAAGAACCACTTGATCTGGGAGCCCAGGCCGATGTTCCCGAGATAACGGCCCAGGGAGGTGAGGTAGGCACCCCAGACAGCAAATTCCAGGAAGTTCATCAAAATGAGCTTCCATGTGATGGGTTTGATCTTAATCTGCATAGTTATTGTAGTGTAATTGTTATCATATCGTACAAATGTACGAAATTTTCCGTATTTTTGCAGTAAGAATAGTAATTAGATGTTCCATTTCAAACGCACCGCCACAGACCCTGCCTCCCAGGCACGTGCCGGCGTCATCAGCACGGACCACGGTGAAATCCAGACTCCCATCTTCATGCCGGTTGGGACAGTCGGGTCGGTCAAGGGTGTTTATCACAGAGACTTAGAGCAGGATATCAAGGCCCAAATCATCCTGGGCAATACCTATCACCTGTATCTCCGTCCCGGTCTGGATACCCTTCGGAAGGCGGGCGGGCTTCACCGCTTCGAGCATTGGGACCGTCCCATCCTTACGGACAGCGGCGGTTTCCAGATATTCTCCCTGGCGCCCATCCGCAAACTGACGGAGGAGGGGTGCAAGTTTTCCTCGCACATTGACGGCAGCAAGCACATCTTCACTCCGGAGAACAACGTGGACACCCAGCGCATCATCGGGGCCGATATCGTCATGGCCTTGGATGAATGCTGTCCCGGAGATGCCGACGAGCGCTATGCCGCCAAGTCCCTTCGGCTCACGCAAGGATGGCTGGAGCGCTTTGCCAGCCACTTTGACCGGACGGAACCGCTGTACGGCTACACCCAGGTGATGTTTCCCATCATCCAGGGCTGCGTTTATCCGGATCTTCGCAGGCGGGCGGTGGAACACGCTCTCCGGCTGGACAATGACAACCGCGGCGGCTATGCCGTGGGCGGCTTGGCGGTAGGGGAGCCGACGGAGAAGATGTACGAGATGCTGGAGGTCACCTGTCCGCTTCTGCCGCAGGAAAAACCCCGTTACCTGATGGGCGTGGGCACTCCGGCCAATATCCTCGAAGGCATCGCCCGCGGAATCGACATGTTCGACTGCGTGATGCCCACCCGCAACGGACGTAACGGCATGCTTTTCACCTGGGACGGCATTATGAACATGCGCAATGCCAAGTGGACGGACGATTTCGGCCCCTTGGATCCGCTCGGTACCTCTTTTGTGGACCGGTACTACACCCGGGCCTATATCCATCACCTGTTTATTGCCAAGGAAATGTTCGCGGCCATGGTGGCTACGGAGCACAACCTGGCGTTCTATCTGGATTTGGTCCGCGTTGCCAGGGAACATATCGTCGCCGGTGATTTTTCTGCCTGGAAACAGGCTGTCCTTCCCAAACTTTCGCAGCGCTTATGAACCTACGAGTACCCCAAAGGCTGGACTGGTATATCATCCGGAAATTCCTGGTAACGTTCTTCGTGGCCCTGGCTTTCCTGTCCGTTATCATCGTCATTTTCGACATCAGCGAGAAAATCGAGGATTTCGTCCGCAAGGAAGCCCCATTGAAGGAAATCGTCTTCGATTATTACCTCAATTTCGTGCCCTATTTCCTGAACCAGTATTCGCCCATGTTCGTGTTCCTGACGGTGATTTTCTTCACCTCCAAGATGACGCAGGATTCGGAGGTGGTGGCCATTCTTTCCAGCGGTATCAGTTATCATCGGCTCATGGTCCCGTATATGCTGTCGGCCGTGTTCATCGCCCTCCTTTCTCTGATGCTGGGCCAATGGGTTCTTCCTCATGCCAATGCGACGCGCGTGGAATTCGAGCAAAAGTACAATCCCTGGCGAAAGGTGAAAATGGGTCATGACATGCATTATAAACTGGAAGACGACCATTTCGTGTATCTGGAGAGTTTCAGCGCTTATAACAATACGGCCTACAATTTCACCCTGGAAGACCTTTCCGGTGGCCAGCTTCGCTCCAAGATTACGGCCGAGAGCGCCCAGTACGACACGGTGACCGGTGTGTGGAAGCTTCGCAACTGGTTCATCCGGGATTATGACGAGGGCATGGGGGACCATGTCCGATCGGGGAGGCAGCTGGATACCACGCTCAGCCTCACCCGGGAAGATTTTTTCCGCAACCGATACACCATTCAGGAACTCAACGCCCGCGAACTGGACCAGCTGATCGAAGTCCAGAAGATGCGGGGAGACGCTTCGGTAAACATGTCTCTCATCGAGAAGAACAACCGTGTCTCCTTGCCCTTCAGCACCATCATCCTGACCATTATCGGCGTTGCCCTCTGTACCAAGAAAAAGCGTGGCGGAATGGGCTGGAACCTGGCTGCCGGAACGGCGCTGGGCTTCTCTTACATCCTTTTCATGCAATTCAGCGAGATGTTCGTGACAACCGATACGCTGCCGGCGGGCATTGCCATCTGGCTGCCCAACTGCCTGTACACCATCATCGCCATCGTCCTGTATATCAAAGCTCCCAAATAGATGAAAGTCAAGATTGTCAACCATTCTCCCTATCCCTGTCCCGCCTATGCCACCGAGCAGAGTGCCGGCGTGGACCTGAGGGCCAACCTGGATGCTCCCGTCATTCTTCAGCCTCTTCAGCGCACGTTGGTGCCTACTGGTCTCTACATCGCCCTTCCCAAGGGATATGAAGCGCAGGTACGGCCCCGCAGCGGCCTGGCCATCAAGCACGGCATTACGGTGCTGAATTCGCCCGGTACGGTGGATGCCGATTATCGGGGAGAACTTCGTACTATTCTGGTGAACCTGAGCAATGAACCTTTTGAAATCGTCCCCGGCGAACGCATTGCACAGATGGTGATCGCACGCCACGAGCAGGTGGAATGGGAAGAAGTGGACCAGCTGGACGAAACGGAACGCGGAGCGGGCGGATTCGGCTCCACGGGAAAATAGCCCTGTCATTCTGAACGAAGTGAAGAATCTATGAACATCAGCGAATTATATAAAATCTACCAAGCTTCTTCCGGTGTCAATACCGATACCCGTACCATCCGGGAAAACCAGCTTTTTGTGGCCCTGAAAGGGGAGAATTTCGACGGGAACGCCTTTGCTCTCCAAGCCCTGGAGGCGGGAGCCTGCTGCGCGGTGGTGAATGACAGCGTCGAGGCGGAGGATCCCCGTCTGGTGAAAGTCCCCGACACGCTGGCGGCCCTTCAGGAACTGGCTTCCTGGCACCGCCGGCAGCTGGATATCCCGGTCATCGGCCTGACGGGAACCAATGGCAAGACCACCACCAAGGAACTGATCCGCACGGTCCTGGCGGCCAAATACCGCGTTGTGGCTACGGAAGGGAACCTCAATAACGATATCGGTGTGCCGCTCTCCGTTCTGAAGATTGGTCCGGATGCGCAAATCGCCATCATCGAAATGGGCGCCAGCCATCCTGAAGACCTCCGTCCGCTTCTGGCGGTGGCCCAACCCACCCACGGCCTCATCACCAACGTGGGCAAGGCCCATCTGGAAGGATTCGGAAGTTTCGAGGGCGTCAAGCACGCCAAGGGCCTTCTGTACGACTGGCTCAAGGAACATGAAGGCATTGCCTTTGCCAACGGAGACGATTCCGTGCTGCAGGAGATGTTGTGGGAGCGCGAAATGACCTGCATTGCCTACGGCCGGAAGGGTGTGGAAGTACTGTCCTCTTCACAGGAGCATCCTTTTCTGCGGATGGCTTTTCCGGACGGAATACTGGAGACGCATCTGGTAGGAGCCTACAACGCCGCCAATATTCTGGCAGCTCTTAAACTGGGCTGGTTCTTTGGTGTCCCTGAGGCCGCTGCCCGTGCTGCCGTTGCCTCATACGTTCCTTCTAATAACCGCTCTCAACTTGTTAAAACAGAGCGAAATACTGTTATTGTTGATGCGTATAACGCCAACCCTTCTTCCATGGCGGTCGCCCTGGACAACCTGGCGCTCGCGGAAGGCCGCAAAGTGGCGCTTCTGGGGGCGATGCGTGAACTGGGTGCAGAGTCGGAAGCGGAGCATCGCAAGCTGGTATCCCGCTTGACCGGTACGGAGGCTTACCTGGTAGGCGAGGAATTCGTCGGGGCCGCAGCCGGCTCCGGAATCCAAGTCTTTGCCACTTCGGAGGAATTGGCCGCCTATCTGCAGGAACATCCGCTGCAGGGATGCGTGGTGCTTGTCAAAGGATCCCGCAGCACCCGGATGGAAAAGGTCATAGCTTCGCTTTGATAATGACCAGACGCGTGGTCCAGGCTATGGCGCAGCCCATGGCCAGGCCATAACAGATCCCCACCATCACGTCGCCCAGGAAGTGGGCGGCCATCATGATGCGGCTGCACGAAACCAGTGTGGCCCAGAGAAAGACGCCCCATCCGTATGTGCGGTAGCGATGATTGGGGTCGTTGAGCCGAAAACCCAGATAGGAGGTACAGGCAAAGCCAAAGGTATTGGCTGCATGGGCGCTGAAAAAGCCGTACAGATGGCCTGTGAGCCCGTATGGGGTGCGTACTCCGTTTGCGAGCATCCAAGAATTGTAGCAGGGCCGCAGTCTCTCGAACCCCGCTTTTACCAGGTTGCAGCTCTGGTCGATGGCCATTACGGTAAGAATCAGGGAGAGCACCACGACCAGCCCTTTTTTCCAGCCCAGTTTCCATAGCATGAATACCATGACGATGCCATAGGCCGGAAACCAGAATTTGATGTCCGACAGCATGAGCCAGAACGGATCCCAGGCAGGCGTCCCCAGGTTGTTGATCCATAGGGTGGCCTGCTGATCCAGTTGTATGAGGCCTTCGAGGCTCATCGGGTAAGGGCTTTCCAGAGTTCTTCCTTCAGTTCATTCAGGCCTGTCTGGGCCACCGAAGAGATAAAGACGTGCGGAATATCGGCCGGAAGTTTCTTTTCAATCTTTGCCCGCTTTTTTTCGTCGATGAGGTCCGTTTTGGTGACGGCCAGCACACGGTCTTTCACCAGCAGTTCGGGATTGTATTCCTCCAGTTCGCTCAGGAGCACCTTGTAAGCTTTTGTGACGTCCGCTTCATCGGCGGCCACCATGAACAGGAGGACGGAGTTGCGTTCGATATGCCTGAGGAAGCGCATGCCGATGCCTTTTCCTTCATGGGCGCCTTCGATGATGCCGGGGATGTCGGCCATCACGAAGGAACGGTCGTCATAATAGCGGACGATGCCCAAGTTGGGTTCCAGCGTGGTAAACGCGTAATTCGCGATTTTGGGTTTGGCCGATGTGATGGCGGCCAGCAGCGTGGATTTGCCAGCGTTGGGGAAGCCCACGAGGCCGACGTCGGCCAGCACTTTCAGTTCCAGGATGAACCAGCCTTCTTCTCCGTCCTCGCCGGGTTGGGCGTAGCGGGGCGTCTGGTTGGTGGCACTCTTGAAATGGTCGTTTCCCCAGCCGCCCTTGCCGCCGCGGCAAAGGATGAATTCCTGGTCTTTTTCGACCAGTTCGGTGATGACTTCTTCGGTTTCGGCATCTTTCACAACGACGCCCTGGGGCACTTCCAGGATGATGTCGGTCCCGTTTTTGCCCCTTTTGAGGGCTTCGGCGCCGTTCCCTCCGTTCTCGGCACGCACCACTTTACGGTAGCGCAGATGAATGAGCGTCCAAAGCTGAGGGTTCACCCGAAGGATGATGTGTCCGCCGCGCCCGCCGTCACCGCCGTCGGGACCGCCCTTGGGGACATATTTTGCCCTGTGCAGGTGGGCGCTTCCTGCTCCTCCGTGCCCGCTGGCGCAGAAGATGCGTACGTAGTCTATGAAATTGCTTTCAGCCATGATTCTGATGTTTAAGGTTTGCGGGACCACAGCAGGACCGCCTTTGTGGCCACCCAGGAGATGTGGCGGGCCTTTTCATCCGGTAACAGCTTGTAGGACACGAGGTTCTTGATTTTCATGTTGAGCTCGTCCTGCGTGCCGTTGCCGTCGATATACCCCGCGGCCATGAAGGAGGTCATCCAATGCAGATGCTCTCCCGCTGCCAGATGCTCCAGAAGTTCGTAGTTTTTGTCGCGGACGGGGTAGTGGTCCGGATGCTCCGCGTCCAGTTCCACCGGAATCCTGTCTGCCACCTCTGGCAAAGTTTCGCCGGCCAGTTGCATAAGCGTGTGGGCGAACAGGCTCCGGCTGATGTCGCCGGCCTGTTTCCGCATCAGTTCCTTGTGTTTCCTGAGGAAATTGCCGGGCTGTCGTCCTTCTTCCTTCAGGCGCGCGCTTCTCTCGGACCAGGTTTCCCCGATGCCGCCACCCTGCGCACAGAGGATTTCGGCATATTCCTCGGATTGCTGCTTGAGCTTCTTTCCGGTGACCACATCCAGGTTCCAGATATTCCGGGGCAGGCCGAAAGGATGAATGACCGAGATTCCTTCCGGACAGTAGCTCCGGTTGTAGAATTCAATGAGCTCGAGCATGTGAGGATCTGCCTCCCAGGCGTTTACGAGAATGCAGAACTTTGAGAGATCTTTTCCGTAGCGGGCGGCTTCCTGCAGCAGTCGGACGGCGATTTCTACGTTGCGATGCCCTTTGTCCTCCGTGATGACCACATAATTGAGGCTGGGAAGCATCATGGCGAACTCCAGCCAGAAGCGGGACGAGCCGACACCGACGTCCGACCAGTTGATGGACGCGTCGTAGCGAAAGGCTGGCGTGCGGTTGAGGAAGTCTCCCTTCAGCGATTCAATCTGCGTGTCATATACGTTGAAGGTGTTGGAAACCGGTTCCAGGTCTTTCCCGGCAAAGGAACCGAACTCGTACAGGAAGCGCAGCGCCTCCTGTCCGGCATCCCGGAAGCCCAGCAACAGGGCCGATATGCCCGAATTCACATAGCCCAGGGAATGGCCGTCCTCGTCGCGGGCGATGTCCACGAAATGGATGGGATGCAACTGGGGTTTCTGCTGTTTCAGTTCCATGAAGGACAGTTCTTCCGGATTCAGGAGATGCACGCGGTCCAACTGCGTGGCGAACAGAGAGTTATAGCTGTTTGCACGGGGCGTGTAACAGATGGTCTTGGCCTTGATGCTGCTGTCCTCGGAAAGGAGCTGGAGCAATTGGAAACTCTGATCTTCCTCTTCGGTGAGCATGTACAGGCTGCTGCGGGGATTCATGAGCCATGGCTGCAGCCTGTCCAGGCCGATGGCATGGCCCAGCGTGAAGCCGTTTTCAAAATGGGGGCGTTTTCCTTTGAGGAGGACAAAATCATGGCAGCCCAGTTCATCTTCCAGCGTACGCTCTTTTTCCCGGCCGAAAATGTTGGAGAAAAGCTCTCCGATGGAGATTTCGGTGTGATGGCTTTCCTTGTCGGGAAACTCTACCAGGATAATTTCGCCGCTTTGGGTACCCTCTTCTTTTCTCTGGGCAAGAATGCTCTGGATAAGTCTCTTGGTATGGGGGGTCACACCCAGGAAAATATGGTTTTTGCGGTCTTTTCTCCTGCTTTTTCTCTCGTTCATCAACATCCACGTCTTGTCCCTCAGCGTCCTGGGCATGATGAGGATGACCATCGACAGCGTATAGACGATGATGAAGAGGAAAACGGTGATATAGGCAATCATCAGTGCGGGCTCGCGGAAAATGACCGCAGCAATGATATCATCAAATACGACCGTGTGGCCGATGAACATTTCCAGGCCGGCTATCAAAGACACCAGAACCAGTTGGATCCAGTTACCGTCCGTTACCGTGTGTGACGAGCGGGCGAGAAGGACCACATGGACAGCCGTTCCCGCCATCAGCAGGACCATGAAAATAAGGCCGATGATTCGGCGGTGTCCGCGACGGTTCAGATGAAGAAGCATCTGTACAAAAACGCTCACCGCAATGAGCAGGACGACTGCCCAGGCAATCATGACGGGAACGGAAACCGGAAAGTCAGGAATGGCTGTATGCATCATAACGGAATCTTTACTATGCAAAGTTAATACTTTTTTTGAATATTAAATTTATCGAATTACGGTATTAACTTTTTTGTTATTATACAGAACAATATTGTTACTACAGTTGATTATCAGAAAATTATTTTCTTTTCGGATTCGCGTTGCTTTTCTCTTGCCCAATTCAGCAAAAAGCGCTATCTTTGAAAAATGAACGGAAGTATCCTTGTGTGTGATTTCTCCGGAGTGTATGAAGCGGAGGGCTTCCTGCCGGTTTTGCAGGAAGGGAGCGCCACGGTGTTGGATTTCACTCGCTTGGAAGGGTGCTGCTGCTATTGTGACGAGCCGGCTTCGGCCTTTATCACGGCTGCCCTTCCGGAAACCTTGCCGCGGCTTCGTTTCCTGGACAGCGGGGACTATCATTACATGAGCCATCTTCTGGCCCTGCGGGAAACGGAGCCCTTCCATCTGGTTCTCATGGACCACCATCCCGACAACCAGGAACCGGCCTTCGGCGGTGTCCTCAGTTGCGGAAGCTGGGTAAAAGCCATGCAGGACGGGAACCCCTTATTGAGGAGTGTCCTCATGCTGGGGCCGGAAGGTTGTCCGCAGGACATTCCGGAAGGATGGATGGACGAAAGGAGGGGAGAGCGCCTGTATGTCTCGCTGGACAAGGACATCATGGGCCGCAGCTGGGCCCGGACAGACTGGACGCAGGGAGAGCATACGCTCGGGCAGGTGAAAGAAACGCTCCGGCGCCTGTTGGAGGGAGGAATGGAAGTGGCTGCCGTGGATGTCTGCGGCGAACTCCCGGTTTCAAAAGGAGCTAGGGAGGAAGATTTGAGGATTAACCTGAATACGAACGACGATTTATATAATCACATAAACAAACATTTAAACCAATAACTATGTCAGAAGTTCAAATTCCGCTGGAGCAGCTTCAGAAAACCTGCCTTTACCCGGCTCATGTGGCCCTCCAGGCCAAAATGAGCCCCTTTGCGGGCTTCATGATGCCCATTCAGTACAACAACATCACCGTGGAACATCTCGCCGTCCGTGAGAATGTGGGGATGTTCGATGTTTCCCACATGGGAGAAATCTTCGTGGAAGGCCCTCAGGCAGAAGATTTTGTGAACTATATCTTCACCAACGAAATCCGCGGCTTCCAGCCCGGAAAGGTCCTTTATGGAATGATGTGCTATCCCGACGGAGGCACTGTGGACGACCTTCTGGTCTATCGCGAGTTCCAGCCGGAGCATTTCCTCCTGGTGGTCAATGCCGCCAACATCGACAAGGATTTTGCCTGGATAGAGGAACATGCCAAAGGCTTCGACTGCAAGGTCACCAACGCATCCCCTTCCTGGGGACAGATTGCCCTGCAGGGTCCCAAGGCCGAAGAGACCCTTATCAAGGTCCTCGGTTATGGAGATGCCTCTTCGCTTGGTTTTTACGAGTTCCGCGATGAGCTCTATAACGGAGAGAGACTTATCCTCAGCCGCACCGGTTACACGGGAGAGGACGGTTTTGAAATCTATACTTCGAACGCCAATATCGTGGAAATCTGGGACCGTTTCATTGCGGCCGGCGTCCAGCCCTGCGGTCTTGGCTGCCGCGATACCCTCCGTTTCGAAGCAGGCCTCCCGCTGTATGGAGATGAACTCAGCCCGGAAATCAGCCCCGTGATGGCGGGTCTTGGCATGTTCTGCAAATACGAGAAGGATTTTGTCGGCAAGGAGGCTCTTCTGGATCAGAAGGCCGGCAATCTCAGCCGCAAAATCGTCGGCATCGAAATTGAGGACAAGGCCATCCCGCGTGCCGGTTATCCTGTGGAAACCCCGGAAGGACAGGAAGTGGGCGTGGTTACCACCGGTTACCATTCCATTTCCCTCGACAAGAGCATTTGCTTTGCCCTGGTGGACAAGGCGTGCAGTGCATTGGATACCCCGCTCTGCATCCGTATCCGCAAGAAAGTATTCCCCGGCAAGGTCGTCAAAAAGAGATTTTATCAAACTAACTACAAAAAATAAACGCAACTATGTCTAAGATTATTGAAGGACTCAAGTATTCCGAGTCGCACGAATGGGTGAAAGTAGAGGGCAACATCGCCATCATCGGCGTTTCCGATTTTGCCCAGGCAGAAATGGGTGACATCACTTATGTGGATATGCCCGAAGCCGATGATACCGTCGAAGCCGGCGAAGAATTCGGTGCCCTGGAGAGCGTGAAAGCCTCCTCCGAGCTCATCTGCCCTGTTTCGGGTACTGTCGTGGAAGTGAATGCCCTGTTGGAAGATGCTCCCGAAAAAGTGAACGAGGATGCCTACGCCGCCTGGATCATCAAGGTGGAGATGTCGGATCCCGCACAGCTGGACGCCCTGATGGACGCCGCCGCTTACAAGGCTCAAATCGGCGAGTAAGCGATGGCCCGGCTACCTTATCTTCCTCATACCGATTCGGATATCCGCGCGATGCTGGACCGTATCGGTGTTCAGAAACTGGAAGACCTCTACAGCGATGTTCCTTCCGAGTTCCTGAAAAAGGGGGCCTACGCCCTGCCGGATGCCCTGTCGGAGCAGGAAATCCGAGACTATTTCGCCTCTCTGGAGGCGATGAATGCACGACTGAAGGTGTTCGTCGGGGCCGGTGCCTACGACCATTATACCCCAGCGGTGATTCCTTATCTGTGTTCCCGTTCGGAATTCCTTACGGCATATACTCCGTACCAGTGTGAGATTTCGCAGGGTACGCTGCGCTATATTTTCGAATACCAGAGCATGATCTGTGAACTCACGGGCATGGATGTCTCCAATGCGTCCATGTACGACGGGCCTACCGCGGCGGCCGAAGCCATGAAAATGGCCGTTGCCTGTACCCGCAAAAAGAACCGGGTATTGCTCTCGAAAGGTCTTCTTCCTCATGTGATTCAGGTGGTGGAGACCTATGCCAGGTTCAATGGCGTGGAAATCGCTTACGTTCCTGTCACGGACGGCCAGACGTGTATCAACTGTCTCAAGGCCGAACTGGACAAGGACGATGTCGCCGGTGTCATCGTTCCTTCCGTCAACCGTTATGGCATTATCGAGGACCACAGCGGTTTCGCCGAGGCCGTCCATGACCGGAAGGGCATTCTCATCGAGTACTGCGACCCTTCGGCCCTGGCCGTTGTGAAGACTCCCGGAGAGTGGGATGCCGATATTGCCGTGGGCGACGGTCAGTCCCTGGGGCTTCCGCTCTGCTACGGAGGCCCTTACGTGGGTTTCATGGCCGTAAAGAAGGAACACATGCGCAAGATGCCGGGCCGAATCGTCGGCCAGACCGTGGACAAGGAAGGCCGCCGTGCCTTTGTCCTTACCCTGCAGGCTCGTGAACAGCACATCAAGCGGGAGAAAGCCACTTCCAACATCTGTTCCAACGAGAGCCTGATGGCACTTTGGGTTACGATTTACCTCTCCCTGATGGGGCCGGAAGGCCTCCGCGAGGTGAATCGGCTCAGCAGCGACGGGGCCCATTACCTGTACGGAGAACTTCTCAAGACCGGGCAGTTCGAAGAGGTGTTCCCCGGAAAGCCGTTCCTGAAGGAATTCGTCCTCAAACCCAAACATTTCCCGGGTCAGATGCAGAAGCGCTTGGAAGAAGCCGGCTTCTTCGCTGCCCTGGATACCGAAGAGGGCTACGTGAGTTTCTGCGTTACTGAAAAACGTACCAAGGCCGAAATCGACCGCCTGGTGCAAGTAATCAAGGAGGGATAGGCCATGAAATACTACGACAAACTCGTTTTTGAACTTTCCAAGGAAGGCCGTACCGGCTATTCCTTGCCTTCGAATCCGTATCCGGCAGGCCCCGAGGTGCCGTCGGCCCTCCGCAGGGAGGTTCCGCTCCGTCTTCCCGAGGTGAGCGAACCGGATGTGGTGCGTCATTACACCAACCTTTCCCAGATGAACTTTGGTGTGGATACCGGCTTTTATCCGCTGGGCTCCTGTACCATGAAGTACAACCCCAAAATCAACGAGGAGATGGCGGGCCTTGCCGGTTTTGCCGGCTTGCATCCGCTCATGCACGCCGGCCTCACCAAAGGCGCCCTCAAGGTGTATCAGGAAATGAACAAGGCCCTTGCCTCCATTACCGGCATGTACTGCTTCACTTTCGATCCCTGCGCAGGCGCCCACGGCGAACTGACCGGCCTCATGATCATGCGCCAGTACCACATGAAGAGGGGAGACCTCAGGCGCACCAAGGTCATCGTTCCCGACAGCGCCCACGGCACCAATCCTGCATCGGCCGCCGTCTGCGGACTGGAAGTTGTGGAAGTGAAGTCCCTGGAGAACGGCCGCATTGATGTCGAGGCCCTCAAACCGCTGCTGACGGAAGAGGTGGCCGGCATCATGATGACCAATCCCAATACGCTGGGTCTGTTCGAAACGGAAATCAAAACCATTGCGGAACTGGTTCATGGAATCGGCGGTCTGCTCTATTATGACGGTGCCAACATGAATCCGCTTATGGGTGTGGTCCGTCCCGGAGACATGGGTTTCGATATCATGCATCTGAACCTGCACAAGACTTTCTCCACGCCGCACGGCGGCGGCGGTCCCGGCTCGGGCCCCGTGGGGGTTTGCCAGCGCCTGGAAGACTGCATCCCGGACCTGAAGGTATCCGGTTTCCACGGCAATTTCGGCGTCATCCTCCGGGCCTATGCTTATATTCTCTCGTTGGGCAAGCAGCACCTCCGCAAGGTGGGACAGTATTCGGTTCTCAGCGCCAACTATATCAAGGAATGCCTCAAGGACCTGTACAAACTTCCCATCGATGGTGTCTGCAAGCATGAATTCGTCTTTGACGGGCTCATCAACGACGGTGCCCATGACGACGTGCCCGGTGCCACCACCCTGGATGTCGCCAAGCGGCTGCTGGACTATGGTTTCCATGCGCCTACCATCTATTTCCCGCTCCTGTTCCATCAGGCGCTGATGATAGAACCTACTGAAACCGAGTCCAAGGAAACCATCGATGCTTTTATCGATGCGATGCGCAAGATTGCCGGAGAAGCGGCTCAGGATCCCGAGATTCTCCACGCTGCTCCGCACAACGCCCCCATCACCCGTCCCGATGAGACTGCGGCTGCCAGAAACCCGATTCTGAAATATCAGGAAAATTAGGTATCTTTGCGCCCTCTCATGAAAGAACGGACCCTTCATACCATTCTGGACGGCTTCCAGAAGATGGAGCTTCAAGACCTCGGGAACATCCTGGGGAACGACTTGAGCCCCAAGATGCGGAAGTCCCAGCTGGTGGATCAGTTGCACACCTACCTGCGCGGAGAACCGCGCAGGTGGATGTCGCATCTGATGGAAAGGGATGTCCGTCTTCTTCGCGACCTGGTCCACGCCGGTCCCGGAAAAATTCAGTATCAGGATTTTGCGGATTACCCATCTTTGTTGGAGGTAACCGGTCTCGTGGAGTATGACGACTCCGATGAGAATTTCCACAAAGTATGGATCGGCCGGGAATTGTACGAGATTGTCGCTCCCGAAGTGGAAAAAGTCATCCGCTCCGGTGAGAAAAGCGGCCAGTACGAGCTGGAACGCATCGGGCTGGGCTATCTCAATCTGTACGGCATCCTGCCGACGGACAAGTTCGTGGATTTGCTGATAGACTGGTACAAGGAAGTATATGGTCCGGATTATGGGCAGCTGACGCATATGCTGCACATGAGTCCGCTGGTAAAGATGTACCGCTACCAGGACGGCTGGGGCGACTATCTGTGCTCTCCCTGTGTGGACAATGTGGACGAAGTCTTTTCACTTCGGGAACAGTTGCGCCGACGGGAATTCAAGGCTTTCACGCTGGCCGAGGCCCGTGAAGCCGGTGCCGGCGCCCCCTATTTCACGGTGGGCATGAAAACGCCGGAGGGGATGCGTCTGGAGCAATTGTACCGTCGCTTGGGCTACGAAGGTTTCGACCTTGTAAAGGCCGAGCACGATACCTGGATGGAGGCCCAGTACACGGCGGCGCAGAACGACGCTCTTTTCCAGCCTCTTGCTGACAGTCCTCTCTATCCCGAACTCGACGACGAAAGCTGGCTTGAATGTTGCCGGATGGTTCGCGAGTATGCCGATAGCGTTCCCAAGTGGTTCCTGAAGGGGTTCAGTGCCGATGAGACGAATCTGTGCAAGGCAGACTGGGAGGCCTGGTCTCAACTTCCACAATCGGAGTCAAAGGCAGGGGAAGGGGATTACCCCAGATGGACGATGCCCGAGCCTACGATTTCCGATGGATTTGCCGCAGAAATGGCTTCGAAGGAATACCCGATCGGATTTGCCATTCCGCATGTGGCTCCGAATGATCCCTGTCCCTGTGGAAGCGGGCTTCGCTACTGTCGTTGTCATGGAAAATTCCTTTCCTGATATGTCTTCCGACGAATTGCAGATCAGGCCGGTGGCTTATTACAGGGGGCCATTCGGTTCCAAGTTCGGCATTCCCCGCCAAAGTTCTCTGGCCCGCGATATCCGGGGCCGGATTGTTTTTACCAAGCCTTACCGGGTTCCTGAAGCCCTGCGGGGCCTCGAAGGCTTCGACCATATCTGGCTTGTGTGGGGCTTTTCGGCCAACAAAGCAAGCAAAGGGGAGTGGCAGCCTACCGTACGTCCACCCCGTCTTGGCGGCAATACGGCCGTGGGGGTTTGGGCCACGCGTTCTCCTTTCCGTCCCAATCCGCTGGGACTCTCCTGCGTGGAAGTGGAAGCCATCGAGGGAATGGAAATCATCGTTCGCGGGGCAGACCTCATGGACGGAACCCCGATTTACGATATCAAGCCTTATGTCGTTTACGCCGACAGCCATCCCCAGGCCCGATCCGGTTTTGCACAGTCGGCCCCGGAATTGCGCCTGAAAGTGGTTATTCCCGAAAATCTTCCTTTTACCGACCAGCAGCGCCGACAACTGCTGGAGGTCCTTTCATTGGACCCCAGGCCGGCCTATCAAGACAGTCCCGACAGGGAATACGCCATGTCTTTCGACGGGGCAGATGTCCGCTTCCGGGTAGAAAACGGTGTATTGACGGTTACGGATTATTGCTGCTCGTTCCGGAACTGAGACGGGCTCATCCCTGTTTTTTTCTTGAAAAAACGTGAGAAATAGGACTGGTCGGCCAAACCTGCCCTTGCCGCGACATCCACGATGGGAATACTGGAATCTTTCAGCAGTTGTTTGGCAAGATTCAGGCGGGCAATTTCAATCCAGTCGATGGCTGTACGGTGCGTATGGTTCTTGACGGTCTTGTTCAAGTAATTGGCCGTAACATTCAGGATGCTTGCATATTCCGATACGGTCAGAGGCGTCTGATTGCGGTCGAAGACCAGTTGCAGGAACTTCTCCGGGACCACGGCAATTTTGCTGTTGGGGCGAAGCTGCCCGAGAATCATGTCGATCCCGCTTTTGAGAAAATCCTTGTCCTTGTCGTCATAAGCCACCAGCATCCGCTTCATGAGTGAACCGATAAAAACGCCATCGTCAAACCAGAAACTCTGTACAATGGGGTTCGGGGCGCGAAGGACAGGATAGGAAGCGTCCTTGAGAAAATCGATGGTAAAGCTCCCGTTAAATCCCACACAGTTCGTTAAATGGTGAATGTAGATTCTTTGGTTTTCCGGAACCAGGATCAGTTGTCCGGCACCCAGCAGAAATTTTTTGCTGTCAATTTCAATCAGTGCCTCTCCCTCCATAAAATAGGCAAAGAAAAATGTAGAAATCGCGTGGTTGGTGAGCCGCATGTAACAGATCTCCGTCTGGTTCGCTTCCTCGATGGGCTCAATTCTGAAAAACGGGCTATGATTCGGTGATTGTTTCATAATTCTGCTTAAAATTCCACGTCCAGTCCTACGGTTACGGCAAAATTCCTGCTGTCGGGTCTGCGGTGCGTCAGGCGCCAGAAAGCATCGACCCGGAGAATCCGGAAAATGTTGGAAATGCCAACGCCGGCTTCTACGTAGGGTATTTTGTCAATCGTTTCCACATTGGTTATGTTCATCAGCTTGTAAGGAGCTTGTTCGTGATTGGCGGGTGAAAGGCTGCCCCAGGCAAAGCGAACGGTTGCCACCTCTCTCAGGTCCAGTTTCTTGATCAGAGGTATCTTTCCCAGGAAGAAACCGTTGAAGTTGTGCTCGTAAAAACCTGTGAGCCAGCGGTCCGATACGAACTCATAGTAATCCATGCAAGTGTAGGTGCTGCGATCAAGGAAGAAGGTCTGGTTGGCGTCGTAAAGCTTCAGCATGGGATAGGGTACGCTGCCCCAGATGGCACCGCCCTCCAGAAAAAGATGTCCGAAGCCGATGGCGGAGGAGGGTACATTCCAGCGCAGGGTGGCCGTCGCTTTGGTGAAGTCGAAATCGTCGGAAGTGATGCCTTTGAAGCCCTTGGTGAAGTGGAGCTCCAATGACGGATATTTGGAGAAAAGGTAGGTCTTGACAAAGAAATTTCGGTTCACCCGTTCGTCGGGGGCCGAGAAGCGGAGTCCCACATGCAGTTGGTTCATAGAGAAACTGTCCTGCAGAAGGCCGTCGGAATTGCGGATGAAGGGCACGTGTCGGTTGCTCCAGATACGCTGGGTGTTCCATTCTACGCTTGTATTGAACCAGTTGGCAAACTCATGTTCGTACAGGGCCTGGAAGGAGCGTACCATGCTCAGCTTTTCACTCTGCCTGCGCGCCAGGAAAGAAGAGAACATGTTCTGAACGGTGAAGACGCTTCCGCCGCCGAACTGGACATAGTCATGCTTGAAATCCAGGGTGAGTTTCCGGGTCTGCTCCCGTTTGAACATGATTTCCGCCATGACCTCTCCTTTGGGCTTCAAGTCCTTGAAGCCGAAGGCAAAACGCCCGCCGAGCCGAACTTTCTTGGAGAATTCCTTGAGTGTCCGCGCACCCACCTGCATCCGGAAGCCTTCCATGTCGTTGTAGGCGAAGGTCTGTGCATATCGGCCGAATTCCACTTTCCAGGGCTTCACCTCAAAGTAATTGCCGACGATGGTACGGACAATGCCGTACGTCCACTTGTAGAAGCGCTGCTGCTGGATATGGTCCACCATATCGTAGATTCCCTGCTCCCGGCGGGTGAGGGGATAGGGGCGGGCATTTTCCCAATATGCCTGGTCTCCCGTCTCTACGTCGCGCATGACCACCGTCTCCTTGGACGTAAGTGCGTCGTGGTCCGTGACGGGTTCAAACTTGGGAAGTTCGTACACCATGTGCCGGTTTCCCATCAGGGACAAAAGGCGCGATTCGTTGTTCAGGGTGAGGGAGAAATCGATGAAAAGATGCTCTTCACCATAAAACCAGCGTCCATTGGGCAGCCTCCGGTTCAGGATTTCCACATGGATGTTGCGGATCCAGTTCACGTTGGACTCTCCTGAGAGGGACGCGTGGACCGACCGGATGCCGAAATCCTGTGCATCTATCTGCATTTCCCCGTCCAGGGTAGGAGAGGTAACCAGTTTCTTGGGATGGAAGCGCAGGACGTATGTCTTGCGGCCTTCCACCTGCAGGCTGTCCACCAGGAAATAGTTGTAGAACATCTGTGAAGACGCGGCTGCAGGATTGGGGATGACCAGGTTGAAAACGCCGATGCTGGATTTGTAGAAATTGGTCTTGAGGAGGTATGATCCGGTAAACTGTCGGAGGAAATTGTCTTCTTCCAGACCGGAAATGCGGCTGGCCCTCATCACTTCCCGGAGGAAATACGGTTTCTGCGAGTGATAGACATCCGACACATTTTCGGAAATAAGGGCCGGAATATAGGCCTTTCCGGTGATGGCCGATGTATCCGAATACTCCCGGATGAAACCGAGGTTTCGATTCAGCGCCTTCAGCCGCAGCAGATCTTCCATGTTCTGGACATCGAATTCGATTTTCGTGTACAGGCGTGAATTCCAGTCCGGCGCATTGTCCGGGTCGTTGATTTCCCGGCTCTGGTCCAGTTTTCGGAGAATGGATTTGATGTAGCGGTTGTCCGGCTTGACAAGGGAGGCCTGCAATTGTCTGGGATCCGGCTTGAGGCTGAAATTTACCTCGGAAAACACGCCGGGCGTAATATCCACGGTCTTGCTCTCATAGCCGATGAGGGAAGCCGTGAGGGTCCTGATTTCTTTGGATCGGGTTTCCAGACTGTACCGGCCGTCCAAATCGGAAGAAATGCCGATGGTGGTTCCGTCAAAATATACGCTCACGAACGGGAGAACTTCTCCCGTTTCCGCATCACGGACGATGCCCCGGATACGCGTACTCTGAGCAGCGGCGCAGACCACCACTCCCAGCAGCATCAGGGAGAGCCAGACTTTTCGGAACATCAATACAGTAGTTATCAATTGTACATGCGTGAAACGACGGAAAGGACGGTTTTGGCCGGTAGAAGGCGCACCAGCATTCCGACAAGTTTGTAATCTATCCTGGGAATGACGCGGACAGCCATATGCCTGCGCTGCAATTGCTTCAGGATGGCACGCCCGATTACTTCCGGAGCCATTCCGCCAAGTTCATCGTGTTCGATTTTCTTCAAGTTTCTTTCCATGCTCTCCTTGTAGGGAGAGGCGGGATCCGTTCCGGCTTTGGTGACCTTCCTCGCTGCCGTAAAACCGGTGGCCACATCTCCGGGAAGGATGCTGCAGCACTCGATTCCCGTTCCCTTCAGTTCCATGGAGAGAGACTGGGACAGGGACATCAGGGCCGCCTTGGCCGATGCGTAGAATCCCTGATAGGGGAGTTGCAGGACCGCCATGACGGACGTAACGGTGATGATGCGGCCGAAATGTTGTTTCCGGAATACCGGCAGACAGGCCCGGATGGTTTTGAAGGAGCCGAAGTAAGTGGTTTCAAACTGCGCACGCGCCTCCTCCTCCAACGTGCCTTCCACCGGACCGTAGATCCCGTTGCCGGCATTACAGACCACCGCATCCAGGCGCCCCTCGCTCTCGACGATCCGGGCGACGACGGCTTCGGTACCCGCGCTGTCATTGACATCCAGCACAACTGGGATGATGCCTTCGCGGGGGTGCTCGATGGTACCCCGGCGGCTTCCGGCATATACTTTCATTCCGGCATCGGCCAGCAGATGGGCGGTGGCGGCACCGATACCGCTGCTGCCTCCGGTTATCAGGACAACTTTTACTTTTTCCATAATTCGGATCTTTTTACAAAATGGTCCGGGAGGGGCATATCATAGACACTGCTCCGGAGGAAGGTCTTGAAGTCTTCCTCGGAAAGGGCATCCTGCTGCTCTACGGAAATGGTTTCACCGATCCCCAGGCGGGGATGTGTTCCTTTCTTGTTGCCGACTTCATGAAAAAGGCGGACAAAGCGCACGCGGTAATCGATAAGCCCCAAGGCATAGTAGAACCAGGAGTTGTGGTCAAAAAAACGGATGGGCACAACGGGAACATGCGCCTTCCGGATGAGCTTGATGGCGGCATCCTGCCATTCCCGCTCGTTCAGGGTCCATCCTTCCCGGGGCTTGAGATCGGCCACGGCGCCGGAGGGGAACAGGGCCAGGGGCTCTCCGCCGCGTATCTGCAGCAAAGCCGCTTTCACCCCGTTAATGCTGGTTTCGGTAGTCTCCCTCTTGGAGATCGTCGGATTCACCGAAATGAAATTGGGGGAGAGGCCGTAGATGTACATGAGCAGTTCATTCACCATCACTTTTATCTTCGGGCGTACATGGCCGATGATATCCACCAGGCAGATGCCGTCCATATGGCCGTACACATGGTTGGAAATGGTGATGAAGGGCCCTTCGGGGAATTGGAGGCGCTCGGGATTCCCGATCAGGAAATCCGTCCCGATCCGGTCCAGGATTCCCTTTGCGAAATCCGGTCCGGGAGCGATTCCTTGTTTCTCTACGTAGTCATGAATCTCGTTGATATGGTAGATGCCGGTAGCCCGCATGGCGGCTTTATACAACACCTTCCCCAGTCTTCCTTTGAAAATGGGGGATAATTCTGCGGCTTGTTCAGCGCTGAAAACCATTCTTCTATTCCTCTTTTTTCTTGACCGGGTCTATCTTTGCGAAATACTTGATGTCCCTGAAAAAACTGATCAGATAGAAGAAAATCAGCAGAAGGGCGGCGGCTACGGTGATGTAGTCAAAAATGCCTACCATGAAGTCGTTGTGGAAGAGGGTGACGGGGCGTTTCCATTCACTGAACCACGGAATATACATGAACAGCGTGTTCACGATAACCAGAAGAAGCCGGAATTCGGTAGGTCCCAGACCTCCGTAGGTAAGCCGCATCTCCCCTTTGAGGTGACAGTCGATATAGACATAAACGCTGAGCATGAAATAAGCCACCAGCGCCATCATGGCAAAACTCATGTTGACGAGCGGACTGGCTCCGACGCCGATAAACATGATGGTTTCATTGATGACATCGACATTGTGATCGATGAAGAAACCGTAGGTTTTTCGCTGGATCCCGCGGACGCGGGCCAGGCTTCCGTCCATCGAATCACCGAACCAGTTGATGAAAAGGCCCAGATTGGACAGCCACAGCCACATGAGGTTCACATTGGACAAGGCATAACCGGTGGCCATGACGCAGGCGCCCAGAAATCCGACAAAAGTGAGCATGTCGGAATTAACCCATGACGGCATCCTTTCGGCCATCCAGACCAGTGCTTTTTTTTCGTATTTGTTCAGGATAGAAGTCTGAATTCTTGCAGCCTGTTTGTTCTCTTCACTCATTATCTCAATCAGTATTTATATACTTGCAAATTTACGAATTATTTTTTACTATATTTGTCTTATGAACAAAAAGAATCTTCAGATTGCTGTTTTCGTTGTCCTGTCAGGACTTTTTTTTCTCCTTTTCTTCTCTGTGAGGAGCTGCGTGAAACAGCGCAGGCTCCGTAAGGAGGAGCAGGCCTGGCTGGCTCTGGGCCCCATCAAGAACGCCCCCGTGAGAATTTATGACGTCAAGTTCTCCCGCGAATTCAACGATATGAATGACGTCCAGCTTCAGGTGGCACAGGCCATCGGCGTTCCTCCGGTGGCGGACCGGGAGGCTGCAGAACAACTGAAGACCCGTCTGGTGAAACTGGAGGATACGGACACCTATGTGGTAGATTCCCTCACGCACTCCATTCCGTATCTGATTCCGACGGCCAAGGAACTTCTGGATATGATCGGCCGGAATTTTCAGGATTCCCTTGCCTCCAAAGGGCTCAATCCCAACAAACTGGTGGTAACATCCGTTCTTCGCACGGAGGCCGACGTATCCCGTCTCCGCCGCCGCAACCTGAATGCCTCGGATAATTCCACGCACCGCTACGGCACCACTTTCGACTTGTCCTACTGGAATTATGTGAAGGTGCCGGAACTGCGCGGCCGCCCCTACGAAGATGTGCCGCCGGAATACCTGCGGGCCACCTTGAGCCAGGTGCTCAAGGACATTCACGACATGCCGGGGGTTTGCTATATAAAGTATGAGCGGAAGCAGAGTTGCTTCCATATTACCGTGAGGAAATAACTTACCTGCGCTGAAGCCGTTTGACGAGTTTGCGAAGGTTCTGCCAGCCCAGCTGCATGAAAGAATCGGCATGGCGCTTGCGCTTTTCCGGATACATGTCTTCGAACGTGACCAAGATGCCGGAGTCGTAGATGTCCCCGAATTCGTCGTTGATGCCGGTGCCGAAGAAAATCATGGTGGGGGACAGGTTCATGTAGGTGTTTACAAGCGGGGGAATGGACACCCCGTATTTCATCACTTCCGTTTTCAGGACCCTGAAGGCCTCCTTGTATTCCAAGCCCCTGAACAGACGCATGTAGCGCTGGGCTTTATCCACGGTCACTTCCTTCCGGATATGGATGAGCCGCCGGCCTTTTCCGAAATACTTCTTCATGAAGCACATGATGATTTCGCGGGCTTCGGCAGGATATTCGCGATAGATGGTGGCCTTCCCGAAAAAATACTTGATCTTCTTTTTATACAGGATGCCAATGGCGGCAATCCCGTCAAAAAGGTTGTCCAGGGCATACAGGCTCTTGGCTCCGGCCTTGGAGCTCTGGTATTCCACGGAGACGAAGCTTCTTCCCAGTTCCATGGTGTAGGGGAGATAGTCCTTGATGAACTTCTTGGAAAACTCGAACATGTGGGAGGACGTGAGGATGGGCTGGCCGTTCTTGTCAAAGACCGCTTCGTCGCAAAGGCAAAAACGATACCCGCCGATAATTTCCCGGGCCTCCGGATCCCAAAGAACCAGTTGGCGGTAGCCGTAGGCGGGGTCCGTGTCGAACTTGTCCAGATCCAGCGGCTCTCCGGTGCCACCACCGTCGTTGCGGAAAGCGATTTCCCGGAGACGGCCGATTTCGCGGATCACATGGACCGCTTCCGGTCCGACCACAAACAACTGATTCCCGGCGCGGTTGGTCGTGCGAAGGAAACGGTCCTGATTGAGTTCAGCCTCCAAAAGAGTCCGTTCTACCGGTTCGATGATGGGTTTCATGTTCATGATGACACTATGCGAAGATAGGTCAATTTTGCGAGATATACAAAAAATTGTATATCTTTGCAGAACGCGCCAAAAGCTATGCAACCCAGAACTTGGAAGGAAATATTGAGGAAATTCATCTTCTTCTCGCTCACCAGCAGTGCCGGAACCCTCGTGGATCTGGGATTGCACTGGGTGCTGAGTACGTTTGCTTTCAGGGGCAATTACTGGGGAAGTTTCTGGATTGCTCCTACCGTCTCCTTTGAAGTCGCCTCGCTGGTGAATTTTGTCATCGCGTATTTTTTTGTGTGGAAGGAGCGCATCAGCCATTATTCCGCCCGTTCTTTCTTCCGGCACTTTGCCGGTTATAATGCGGCGTGTGTCGGCGCATATCTTATCAAATTCGTCGCCATGCAGGGCGTCCATTTCCTATTTGTCGCCCAGAACTGGTTCCAGGAATGGACGATTGAACCTGCCTTGTGCAACTTGCTGGGCCTGTGTTTCAGCGGGGCGTTCAATTTCTTCATGAGCGAGTTTGTCGTTTTTGGGAAAAAGGGAAAAGAAAAGACTCCCGAGGATGACCCCGGGAGCCAGGATTAAGCTTTTTCCATCATTATTTTATTACGCCGAGTTCCTTTCCCACCTTCACGAAGGCGGCAATGGCCTTGTCAAGATGTTCTTTTTCGTGGGCGGCGCTCAGTTGTACGCGTATGCGGGCCTGTCCCTTGGGAACCACCGGATAATAAAAGCCGGTCACAAAGATTCCTTCTTCGGCCATCTTGGCGGCAAATTTCTGGGAGAGGGGCGCGTCGTAAAGCATGACGGCGCAAATGGCGCTCTGGGTAGGCTTGATGTCAAAGCCGGCGGCCATCATCCGCTCGCGGAAATAATCCACGTTGGCCTGCAGCTTGTCGTGCAGGGCGTTGCTCTCCTTCAGGATCTTGAAGGTTTCCAGGGCTGCGCCGGCAATCATCGGCGGAATGGAATTGGAGAACAGGTACGGGCGGCTGCGCTGACGGAGCATGTCGATAATCTCCTTGCGGCCGGTGGTGAATCCGCCCACGGCGCCGCCGAAGGCTTTCCCCAGGGTGCCGGTGAAGATGTCAATGCGGCCATAGCAGTTGAACTGTTCCGCAACACCGTGCCCGGTAGGGCCGACAACGCCGGCACTGTGGCTTTCGTCCACCATCACCATGGCGTCATATTTCTCTGCAAGCTCACAGATCTTGTCCATCGGAGCGACATTTCCGTCCATGGAAAACACACCGTCAGTGACGATGATGCGGAAGCGGCAGGCCTGGGCTTCCTTGAGCTTTTCTTCGAGGTCCGCCATGTCGGCGTTGGCGTAGCGGAAACGCTGGGCCTTGCACAGGCGCACGCCGTCAATAATGGACGCGTGGTTGAGGGAATCCGAAATGATGGCGTCTTCCGCGGTAAGGAGCGGTTCAAACACGCCGCCGTTGGCATCGAAGCATGCGGCGTAGAGAATGGCGTCCTCGGTGTGGAAATAGTCGGCGATGGCTTTCTCGAGCTCTTTGTGGATGTCTTGGGTGCCACAGATGAAGCGGACGGATGACATGCCATATCCGCGCCGGTCCATGGCCTTTTTGGCGGCTTCAGCAAGACGGGGGCTGTCGGCCAGGCCCAAGTAGTTGTTTGCGCAAAAGTTGAGTGCTTTGCTGCCGTCCTCAAGCGTAATTTCGGCACTTTGGGGACTGGCGATGTTGCGTTCTTTCTTGTAAAGTCCCGCTTCTTCAATGGCTTTCAGTTCGTCCTGAAGATACTTCTGAAATTTTCCGTACATGGTTATTGTAAGTTTAATGGTTTCGTGCTTTCAAATTTAGTCTTTTTATCTTGAAAATGTTCATAAAATATCATAAATTTGCGTTCGAAACGGATAACTGATATTTTAAACAGATGAAAAACATACTCGTAATCGGCTCCACCGGACAAATCGGCTCCGAACTCACTATGAAATTGCGCCGGGAAATCCACGGCAGTACGGTTGTTGCCGGATACATTCCCGGCGCAGAGCCCAAAGGCGATTTGCTGGAAAGCGGCCCTTCGGCCATTGCCGATGTCCGGGACGCCGCAGGACTGGCTGCCCTTGTGGACCAATATCAGATCGATACGATTTATAATCTGGCCGCTCTCCTGTCGGCCGTGGCGGAGAGAAAGCCCCTGCTGGCCTGGGATATCCAAATGAACGGGCTTCTCAATATTCTGGAGATTGCCCGTGAAAAGGGTGTGGCGGTGTTCACCCCTTCATCCATCGGGTCCTTCGGCCCGGAAACCCCGCACGTGGGCACCCCGCAGGATACCATCCAGCGCCCCCGTTCCATGTACGGTGTCACCAAGGTGGCCACGGAACTTCTGAGCGACTATTATTTCCATAAATATGGAGTGGACACGCGCTCGGTCCGCTTCCCGGGTTTGATTTCCTACACCACCCTTCCCGGCGGCGGTACTACGGACTATGCCGTGGAGGTCTATTATTCGGCGGTGAAAGGGGAGGAGTTCACTTGTCCTATCGCTCCCGGTACTTTTATGGATATGATGTATATGCCGGATGCCCTCCAAGCTGCCGTCAATCTCATGCAGGCCAATCCTTCACGCCTCAAGCACCGCAATTCCTTCAATATCGCCTCCATGAGTTTTGAACCGGAGCAGCTTTTCGCCAAGATTCGGGAGTATATCCCCACGCTTCGCGTCCGTTACGAAGTGGATCCGGTCCGTCAGGCCATCGCGACGTCCTGGCCGGACAGCATGGATGATTCCTGCGCCCGTGAAGAATGGGACTGGAAGCCCAGCTACAATATGGACAGCATGACGGTGGATATGATTAAGAATCTAAAGATAAAGCTCGGTTTTTAAGTTCCGTGTCCGGTAACGGAACTTTTTGATACAAATTTGGGAATAGTGCTTGCATTTCGCAAGCGCTATTTCTTTTTTTCTTTCATTTTGGAAGGAATCATTCTGTTGGTAGAAGATTGCGAACAGTGAAATCGGTGCTATAAGCACGTGGAATACTTATTTAAATACTTTATAAAGTTTATCAAAGGATCAGTGTGTAAAAATTAACATCTGATAATCAATAAGTTGTGCGATATCATAAAAAAATATATAAAAAATCTTTTGAAAAAATTTGCAAATCAAAAATATTGTCGTACCTTTGTATCCGGAATGAGAAAGCAAGGTTCTCTTCGCGGAATCATTCTATTGGTTATTAGTTTTAGTGTTATTAATTATGTGGTTAGTAAGAGCGTCCGCCTGAGACAGGCCGACACTCTTTTTTTTTATGGTAATAAGGTAACGAGGCAATGGGGGTGCCCTCAATGTGAGGCTAATTCGCCGCGTTGACACTTAAAAAGCGTAGAAGGCATATCCTCTGTCAACGCGGCAATAAAATTGACTGATTCACCAGAAAACGCAGCCGCGTTGGCGTACAGAATGCTTACAATGGCGATTTTGTGTCAACGCGGCAATGTGACGTCGCCTCGCATTACCGGGCTCGGCGGCCGTCACCAACCACAAAAGTCACAATCACCAACCGAGAATGTCAATTATACCTCATAGTATAGGGGAGTTCATAGAAAGAAATTACGCACAACCTTACGAAGCCTGTGCGTAAAAGTTGTACGTAAATTCAGTTAATTCACCTCTCCAAGCATCTCTTTGACGTTCACGCCGACGCCGATGTATTTCTCGCCGTAGTCTTTCTTGAACTTGCGGAAGTAGGCTTTGTGGCCGACGGTAATATTGAACCAGGTTCCGCCATGCTGATAGAGGTACATGATTGTAGCGGTCGGTTTGTCGGTTGTGGGAGGAGTGGTGATCTGTTCGCCAAGTTCATCTCCGGAAATGCCTTTTGCCTTGTAAATCAGGTCGTTATCGGCGGCTTTCTTTACTGCCGAATATACCTTCTGCAGATAAGCCTGAACTTTGGCGGCAGGGATAGCCGTGATGTCCGGGCCGGTGTAGAAGAAGGTTTCATCCTTCATGGGCTTGCTCTCAAAACGGGGATCCGTCTCAAGTTCGCTCAGTTCAACTGCGAAATCCGGAACCAACTGGTCGCTTTCCAGCCCGGCGAAGGCGAATTTGTCGCCAATAGATATCTTTGCGCCGCTGCCGCCGCAAGACAGCATCATAGCTGCCACGGCGATGAGTGTGAATACTTTTTTCATGCTGCTATTCTTTATACAGTTCATCTTCCAGCTCGAATTCCGTTATTTTTTCGGAGAGCTCAAAGTACATGTATGAAGCTTCAAAGGGGACGGAGGCGGAGAGGGCGTATTCGGCACTCCGGGTGAGTGCGTAGAGCTTTTCCATCACCTCCTTATGCTGCCTTTTGACGGGGAGTAGCTGGGCGCGGCAGCAGTCCATGGCACCGGCCACGGCATCGCGGTACAGGGGGATGTATTCTGTGTAGAAACGGCTCATGTTATTGAACCATGCAGATTGGGCTGCATGCAGGCGCGCCAGGGCGGCTTTATACGCTGCTTCGCCAATAGCATCTTCCAACACCACCGCAGCCCGATCGATTTCTTCGCGGTGCTGCTTGTCCGCCGCCCTGTACTTCCTGTCAAACAAAGCCACGCCATCCTTCCTGGCCGATTCAATCATCCCGATGGCCTTCTGCTGGAGGCTATGCTCCTTTTGACCAAGAGAAATCAATTCCGTAACCAGCTGATACTGCTTCTGGGAGGAGGCGCGCTTGCCTTTGTCGGCATTCATCTTGGCGGTCATGGATTCTCCCAGGCCGGATTCCTGCATGAAGGCGGCTCGCTGCTCGTCGGTCATGTGGGACATGGCCTCGATGTCCTTTGCCGTGAGCCCGCCGGTTTGTTTGGCCATTACTTTGCTGGCCATCGCCTTGGCCTCTTCATCAGAAAGATTACTGCTCTGGAGTTTTGCGAAATCGGCCTGGCTGAGACCCATGCTGGATAGGCGTCCCTGCATGGAGGACATGGCTAGAGCTTTGGCCTCCGACTCGCTCATCTGGGCAACCTCGCCTGCCGTCTTGTTTGTTCCTGCCACTTTTCCGGCCATCGCATTTTTCTGCATGCCCGGAGCGAGGGTCTTTGCCTGCATGTCCTGAATCTGGTCATTGGCGGCATTCCAAGCATCCATGAACTCGTTCAAGAGGTCTGAATTGGGATATTCATTATGAAACGGGTCGTTATGATTTTTCCAGTAATTGAGAAGGGCTGCGGTGGAAGGCAAATCAGGCGTCATGCCCATCACGGCTTCGGGGGTCATCTGGGCCCCCGCGGGAAGCATGATCGCCAGGGCAAAAAGGGTAATGATTATCTTTTTCATGGCTTTATTTCTTTACAAACTCAACCCTGCGGTTCTTGGCGCGGCCTTCGTCCGTGCTGTTAGAGGCGATGGGCTGGTGGGAGCCCTTGCCGACGGCCGTCAGGCGGGCCTGTGCGATGCCCTCTTCAACCAGGGCGGCTACGATGGCTTCGGCCCTCTTCTGACTCAGCGGGTCATTGACTTTGTCGGAGCCGGTGGCGTCGCAGTGGCCCTGAACCTCGAATTCAAGGCCGGGATTGTCCTTCATGAGCCCGGCCACCCGATGAATTTCCACCATGGATTCGGGCTTGAGATCGGCCTTGCCGGTCTCGAAGGTGATGGCGTAGGTGACAATCTTGCCCTCGGACATCAGGCGGTCGTAGAGCGGCACGGCGCCCTTGGCCATGCGGATGTTCTTCAGGTAGAAGCGGTCCTTTTCTTCACAGTTCGACACGGAGCGCAGGGCCATCCGGGTGGGACGCATGACATTCGGGAGGTTGATCATCCGCACGCCGTTCACGTAATACTTGAATGCGCGCTTGTTGAAGGAGGCGGCTACGTGCAGCCAGCTGTCGGGCTGGATGAGCGGGGTCAGGGATTCACCCTTGGCCGACCCTCCGCGAATGTCTCCGGCGGGAGAGCGGAAGGAATAGGAAATATCGCTCTGTGCCCCCTCCTCCGCCGGGTTTTCGTTGAATGCCGGGTTCAATGTTACGACTACGATCTCTTCCGTTTCCGCCGACCCCAGGAGCAGGTCGATGTGGTCATTGTTCGAACTACCGTACCTGTCGTTGGACCAGACATCAAACTCTATGGTGAAATCCTCCGGAAGGTAGTCGGCCTCTTTCATCAGCGGGCTGATGATGCTATACCAGCCGGAGAGTTTGATGACCTGCTCTCCGTTCAACGTGATGATCTCACATTCCTCTCCGCTGACAAAGTCCCAATGGGAAGGGAATTCCCCGACCTTCTCGCCCTCTACCGGGTCGTCAAAGAAGATCTCGTCGCCGGGCACAAAGTCGGACTTGGCATAGGAGGTCTCCACCTGCTTCTTAGGCTGGGCAGGAACTTTTGCGTCAGGCATGGCGACAACGTCCTGGCTGACGGGATCGGCCGTCTGTTGATCGGCCTTGTCCTTATTTTTCTTCTTGCCGATTTTTCCGTCCAGGGCATCATTCACTCCCTGTTCCACTTTCTCTCCAAGTTTGTTTTCTACGGCATTCTTGGCACGCTGCCCCAGCCGCTCCAGCAGACTTTGGCCGTTTGCAACATAGCAAGACGCCAGCAGCGAGGCAATCATAATGGCAGTTATTCTTTTCATGGCATTATAGGATATTGTTCATAATCGCTTTGCGCACCACCTCGGCGGAGGTAGTCGCGGAAAACTTGACCAGAAGCTGCTTACGATACCATTTCACAGTTTCAGGACTCAGTCCCAGGTTCTGTGCAATCTGCGGAGTGGTTCGGCCGATGGCAACTTCCTGCAGGATGGACTTCTCCCGCCGGGTCAGTTTGATGTTATTTACAGTGGTTTCGCCCATTATTGGTTTTACTTTTTTTGCAAATTTCGGCTATTTCATTGTGTTAAACACCACCCTTTCGGGTGGCGCACTCCACCCTAAGGGGTTGAAAACGGTCGGTTTTTATTTCGTACCTTTGCGACTATGAGAAAAAACGGTATCATTCTATTGCTGATAGTTTTGACGAGCGCACGGGGTTTCGCGTATAATGACCACCGCGGTCATAACCTTGATTCGCTTGAGCGCGCTGTCGCCCGCTGGGTCCCCGATGCCATAGATTTGGCATCGACAGAGGAACTGGTAAATCTGAACCGTGCCTTTCGGGACCTTATGTTGGGCTACAGTGCCTTGAATAGCGAGAAATGCGTGTTCTATGCACGCAAGGCGCTTTCCATCTCTGAACCCAGGGGCTGGGAGGAGGCCAATGCCGATGCATACCGATATCTGGGGCAATGTTTCTGGTCTTCCGAGCAGTTCGACAGTTCCATGGTCTATTACCGGAAGGCGCTCGCGGCAGTGGAAAGGATGGCAGGCGGTGCCACCTCCCCCACCAATCCGGAGGGTTATTCGGAGAAGGAGGTGGACGATACCCGGTCGGCCCTCTACGGAGCCATCGGCAACCTCTACAATATGATGGATTCCATCCCGC
>CADBFO010000005.1 GCA_902794005.1 uncultured Bacteroidia bacterium | reverse complement strand
CTAAGTGTTACAAATATAGAAAATATATTTGACAAAAAAAAGACCTTTGAAGGTCTTATATCAAAAAAACGTAAAATTATGCTGTCAAACTACCGGGCCAAAATTGATGAAATGGTTAATGATTTTGTGTAATTTTCTTACAATTTTCCGAAAAGCGTTGGTTTAATTGTAATAAATTGTTATCTTCGCAGAGTTATTCCTTACAGGTGGAACCGGGAGTATTGGAAAGCCTGTCGGATGATGGAAACATACGGAAACCAGCACATACAGGAGATCCCTCTTTCTTCTCCTTTCTTCCACGGAAAAGTGGAACGCTTCCTTCGGGCAAACGGGCTCAGGATGGAAGCATTAGATTCGTATTATACCCTGGAAAATGCAGATGGTGACATTCTCGCCGGAGCCGGACTCCGCAAGGATGTGATTCAGTGTGTGGCCGTTGCACCGGAAGCTCGTTCGGAAGGGCTTACGGCTCCGCTCATTTCCCATATCATTGCCGCAGCTGCCGGCCGGGGCGTCACATGCCTGAAAGTTTTTACCAAGGTGGAAAATACAGGCATTTTCGAGAGTTTGGGATTCCATGTCCTGGCGCAGGCCCCCCAGGCGGTCCTGATGGAAAACGGCAGGGGATTGGAACAGTATTGTGCCTATCTGAAGTCTGTCCGCCGCTCCGGAAAAAGCGGAGTGGTGGTAATGAACGCCAACCCTTTTACCCTGGGGCATCGCTATCTTCTGGACAGAGCTCTCGAACAGGTGGATACCTTATATATAATACCTGTGAAGGAAGACGTCTCCCGTTTCCCGTATGCCGACAGAAAGGCGATGATTGAGGCGGGAGCCCCGGAAGGAGTCCTTGTTGTGGAAGGCTCCGACTATCAGATTTCTCATGCCACTTTTCCGACTTATTTCCTGAAGGACCTGTCCGATGCCGCCCCCAACCAGATGCGCCTGGACCTGGACATGTTTGCCCGCCACATCGCACCTGCGCTCGGGGTGTCAGTCCGTTTTGTGGGTTCGGAACCCACGGATGCCCTTACGGCCCGCTATAATGAACTGATGAAGGAAGTCCTGCCCATCGACGTGGTGGAGATTCCCCGGCTCTGTTGTCCCGAACGAAGTGAAGAATCCATCTCTGCCAGCGCCGTCCGTGCATATCTGGATGCAGGAGACTACGTTTCGGCATCGGCCCTTGTGCCGGAATCGAGCCGGCCATATCTGAAGGCCGATCTGGCCAACCGTGCCCTCCTGAAAGAATTGGACACGCCCGGGAAACCGGGCTTGGTGGGACCGGACTCCAATGGTGCCCATTCCGACATGGATTATGCCCTGATGCGCAAGGCGATATCGGCTCTCTATCCTTTTTGGGCTCCGATGGCCGATGCGGGCTCGGTCGCCGAACTCCGGGAATTGGGACTGAAGGCCGAAAAGGCCATGCTTTCCGCTACCGGCGGGGTGAATACGCACAAGGGGGCCATCTATGCCCTCGGGCTCGCGCTGTATGACACGGACCATATTGCCGAAACGGCGAAGGCCATGCCCCGGGAAGGCGTAAAAGAGCGCCCGGGCATAAAGGGCGCTCGGGATGTCGCCGAGGAGGGATACCAGGCGTTATTCCAGGACTGGCTGCCGTATTACCGATCCACCCGTGACTGCCGGAAGACATTGCTCCTCATTATGTCTGCGTTGGACGATACCTGTGTCATCCGCCGGGTGGGATATGACCGCGCCCGACAGGTAAAGGAGGAGGCGAAGGCTGTCCTGGAAGATGTCGGGCAGTTGCCGTCGCTTTGTGAAAAATACGCTGCGGAGGGCATCTCTCCGGGCGGATCGGCCGATATGTTGGCTTTGACAATTTTTATAGACTCAATAAAAGATTAACTATGGTAGAATTAATTCCTCATGGTGTTTATCTGCTGGACGGAAAGACCGTCGCAGAGAAGGCGAATGTGACTGCGGACGAAGCCCGCGAGAATACCATCGCCTATCAGATTCTTCGTGCGCATGATGTGGACGGCTCCAAAGGCAAGAAACTTCGCATCCGTTTCGATGCCATGGTTTCCCACGACATCACTTACGTCGGTATCATTCAGACGGCCCGCGCCAGCGGACTGGAAAAGTTCCCGCTTCCGTATGCCATGACCAACTGCCACAATTCCCTGTGCGCAGTGGGCGGTACCATCAACGAGGACGACCACGTGTTCGGCCTTTCCGCCGCCAAGAAGTATGGTGGCATCTATGTTCCGGCCAACCAGGCGGTTATCCATCAGTACGCCCGCGAAGCCCTCACCGCATGCGGCAACATGATCCTGGGCTCCGACTCCCACACCCGTTACGGCTCCCTGGGTAACATGGGCGTTGGCGAAGGCGGCGGCGAACTGGTGAAACAGCTCCTCAAGAATACATGGGACATCAATGCTCCCGAGGTGGTGCTGGTTTGGCTGGAAGGCAAGCCGCGCCGCGGTATCGGTCCTCATGACGTGGCCATTTCCCTGGTGAAGGCCGTGTTCGAGAGCGGTTTCGTGAAGAACAAGGTGCTGGAATTCGCCGGTCCCGGCGTGAAGCAGCTGCCCATCGACTTCCGTAACGGCATCGACGTGATGACTACTGAGACCACCTGCCTGTCCTCCATCTGGGTCACGGACGACGAGGTGAAAAACTACTTCGAAATGCATGGCCGTCCCGAGGCTTACAAAGAGCTGAAACCGGGCGATGTGGCCTACTACGATTCCATGATCCGCATCGACCTGAGCACCCAGGAGAGCATGATCGCCCTTCCTTATCACCCGTCCAATGCCGTGTCCATCCACGAGCTCCAGGCCAACCCCGAGAAGATTCTCCGCGAGATTGAAGAAGACACCAAGAAACGTTTCGGCGAAAAGGTTCACCCGGACCTTCTCTCCAAGATCAGGGACGGAAAGGTGTATGCCGACCAGGGCATCATCGCCGGTTGCTCCGGTGGCACCTATGACAACCTGAGCGAGGCGGCCACCATCCTGAAAGGCAAGTCCATCGGCAACGATTATTTCACGATGAGCGCCTATCCGCAGAGCACGCCGGTTTATCTGGCCACCACCCGCAACCACATTGCCGAAGAGCTGCTGGAGGCCGGCGTGGTCATCAAACCCGCTTTCTGCGGCCCTTGCTTCGGCGCCGGTGACGTTCCGTCCAACAACGGTCTGTCCATCCGTCACACCACGCGCAACTTCCCCAACCGTGAAGGCTCCAAGCCCGGTCAGGGGCAGATTTCCATGGTAGCCCTGATGGATGCCCGTTCCATCGCCGCCACGGCTGCCAACGGCGGTGTCATCACCGCAGCCACGGACATCGATTACAAAGATGAGCACAAGCCTTACAGCTTCGACGGCCGCATTTACGAAAAACGTATCTACAACGGTTATGGCAAGGCCGACCTCTCCCAGGAGCTCCGTTACGGTCCCAACATCAAGGACTGGCCCAAGATGTATCCCATGCAGGAGAACATGCTGGTGGAACTGGCCGCCGTCATCCACGACCCCGTAACCACCACCGACGAGCTTATTCCTTCCGGTGAGACCTCCAGCTACCGTTCCAATCCGCTCAAGCTCAGTGAATTCGCCCTGAGCCGTCGCGTTCCCGAGTACGTTGGCCGCAGCAAGCGCATCCAGGCCGATGACCTGGCCCGCCGCGAGGGAAAAGTCACTCCCGAAATGGCGGCGGCGCTGAAGGCTGTCGGCGCGTCGGCCGACAATACTTCCTTCGGCTCCTGCGTTTTCGCCAACAAGCCCGGTGACGGAAGCGCCCGCGAACAGGCCGCTTCCTGCCAGAAGGTGCTGGGCGGCGACGCCAACATCTGCTACGAGTACGCCACCAAGCGTTACCGTTCCAACTGTATCAACTGGGGCATCGTTCCTTTCACCATCGGCCCGGACACTCCGTTCGAGTATGAGGTGGGAGATTATGTCTTTGTTCCCGGAATCCGCAAGGCCATTCTGGAAGGCCTCGAGGAAATCGACGCCCAGGTCATCACCAAGGGCGGCGTGAAGCCCATCCACCTCCATTTCCAGAATCTCACTGCCGCGGAACGTCAGATTCTTGCCGACGGCTGTCTTATGAACTATTATAAAAACCGTAAATAATTTAAACATGGAAAAGATTAAAATGACCACCCCGCTCGTCGAAATGGACGGCGATGAAATGACCAGAATCCTTTGGCAGATGATCAAGGATGAGCTTATCCTGCCCTTCGTTGACCTCAAGACGGAGTACTATGACCTGGGCCTTGAGTACCGTGACAAGACCTCCGACCAGGTTACCATCGACTCTGCCAATGCAACCAAGCGTCTGGGTGTGGCCGTCAAGTGCGCCACCATCACCCCCAACGTGCAGCGTATGAGCGAGTACAATCTCCACCAGATGTGGAAGAGCCCCAACGGCACGATCCGTGCCATGCTGGACGGAACCGTGTTCCGTACACCGATCACCATCCCCAGCATCCATCCTGCCGTGAAGTTCTGGAAGAAACCCATCACCATTGCCCGTCATGCCTATGGTGACGTTTATCGTGATGTCGAAATCCAGACCACCGAGCCCGGTGTGGCCAAACTGGTCTTCGAAGGGGTCTCCGGCAAGCGTGAGGAGATGATCATCCATGAGTTCAAGGGCACCGGCGTGATTGAAGGCATGCACAATACCGACGATTCGATCCGCAGCTTCGCCCACTCCTGCTTCAAGTACGCCCTGGACCTCAAGCAGGACCTGTGGTTCGCCACCAAGGACACCATCTCCAAGAAGTATGACGGCCGTTTCAAGGCGATCTTCGAGGAAATCTACGAGAAGGAGTACAAGGAGCAGTTCGAGGCCGCCGGCATCGAGTATTTCTACACCCTTATCGATGATGCCGTGGCCCGTGTCATGCGTTCTGAAGGCGGTTTCATCTGGGCTTGCAAGAACTACGACGGCGACGTGATGTCCGACATGGTGTCCACCGCTTTCGGTTCCCTGGCCATGATGACCTCCGTCCTGGTAAGCCCCGACGGCAAGTATGAGTACGAGGCCGCCCACGGCACCGTAACCCGTCACTATTACAAGTACCTGAAGGGTGAGGAGACTTCCACCAACCCGATGGCCACCATCTTTGCCTGGAGCGGCGCTTTCCGCAAACGTGGCGAACTGGACAACCTTCCGGAACTGGTGAACTATGCCGATCAACTGGAACAAGCCTGCTTCGACACGCTGAACGAAGGCTTGGAGACCAAGGATCTGGTGAGCCTTTCCGAGGGTATCACCCCGAAGGGCCTCACCTCTATCCAGTTCCTCAAGGAAATCCGCAAGCGTCTGGAAGTACGCCTGGGTGCCTAAGGGTTATCCCAAGGGATAGAAAAGGGGACTGTAGCGGCTCTGCCAGCTACGGTCCCATTTTTTTCGGACGGTGCGGGCGCTGGCAAACTGGACAAAGTTGGCCCAGGCTTCCAGGAACAGGACGGCGAAATCCGTGCGCCCGTGAAGTGCCAGGGCGAAAAGGGTGTAAACGGCGACGATATAGACGTCGGCCCTTTCGCGGTCGTCGGCCTGGGGGGAAGAAGGAGTGACCAGCGTGAGCCGTTCGGCCTGGGCGAAAGCAATATCGGCGATGGCATCGGCCAGAAGGGCTTCTTCGCCAGGGGTATACAACTGGATGCAGTAGCGTTCTTTCGCAAACGATCGGGCGGAGACTTCTTCGTCAAGGACGGGGAAAGGGTTGGGAAGGGCCGATTCAAAATAGCGCCCCGGATTGGATTCCCCTTTCAGAAACTGCAGGGCGAGGACGCAATAATCCCGCACGCTGGCTTCAATTACCATCGCAAAGGGAGCTTTGGGGTCTATTCGGGTTAATATTTCTTGTACTTTGGCCATTCGCGACCTCAAATATACAAAAATTCTATTAAATTTGTACAAAGATGCCCGATCAAGCCGGGCATGACAGAACAATATGAAGATTGTTTTTTTAGATGCAATCTCCATGGGAGATGTCTCCCTGGAAGAAATAGCCGCCCTTGGCGAATTCAGTTGTTATCTCACTTCCACGGCCGAAGAGGCGCGGGAGCGGGTAAAAGATGCCGATGTCGCTTGTCTCAACAAGGTAATTGTGGACCAGGCGTTTCTGGATGCAGCTCCCAGACTCAAACTGGTCTGTGAAGCCGGTACAGGCATCAACAACATCGATGTGAAGCTTTGCGAGGCCCGTGGCGTTGGCGTCCGTAACGTGGCAGCCTATTCCACGGATTCTGTCGCCCAGACGACTTGGATGCATATCCTGAACCTTTGCGGACGCGCTTTCCATTTCCAGCAATTTGTCACAAGCGGAGCGTACAGCAAAAATCCGGTCCATGTGGATTACGGCCATCCATTCATGGAAATCGCGGGCAAGACGCTTGGAATTGTAGGAATGGGCGCCATCGGCCAGAGAGTGGCTGCGATCGGAAAGGTCTTCGGGATGCAGGTGATTTACTATTCCACCTCCGGAACAGGCCATTGCAAGGATTATCCCTGCGTAAGTTTGGACGAGCTTCTGGAAAGGGCCGATGTCATTTCCATCCATGCCCCTTATAATGAGCGTACGGCCGGGCTTATCGGATACGAAGCGTTCAGGAAGATGAAAAGAACCGCTTACCTGGTGAATACCGGCAGGGGAGGGATCGCCGTTGAGTCAGACTTGGCCCGTGCGCTGGATGAAGGTCTTCTCAAGGGCGCCGCACTGGATGTCTATGTGAAGGAACCGCTTCCGATGGAAAGTCCCCTGATGCATCTGCAACATCCTGAAAGACTGATCTTTAGTCCACATATCGCCTGGTATTCCACTGAAGCCCGCGCCCGCCTTGTCCATGAGATGGCAGAAAATATCCGTAAATTTTTTGCCTAGAACTATTGCAAATTAAAAAATTATTCATACCTTTGCGGTGTACTAATAAACTAATACACGTGCAAAGATATGATTACTGTCAAGAACTTATCCTTCAGTTACGGCTCCAAAGAGGTGCTTAAGAACATCTCGATGGAAATGAAAGGAGGCAGTATCTACGGTCTTCTTGGAGAGAATGGCGTAGGAAAAACTACCTTCCTCACTCTTATGTGCGGTCTAAAGAAGCCCCAAAGCGGGACGATCGAAGTGGATGGCCGATATCCTTTCGACCGCCAGCCTTCGCTGCTTGCAGAGCAGTTCTATCTTCCGGACGAGATGGTTACAGTGCATGCACGGGCCGAGGTCTTCGCCCGGGAGAACGGTGTCCTCCGGTCCAAATACGACCATGCAAAATTCCTGGACATCCTTCAGGTCTTTGAGGTGGATCCCGCGCAGAAAATGGATACCATGAGTTCGGGGCAACTCAAAAAGACCTGGATTTCCTTTGCCCTGGCCTGCAATGCCCTCTATTATTATATGGACGAGCCCACAAACGGTCTGGATATTCCGTCCAAGGCCCAGTTCCGCAAGGCCATTACCAAATATACGTCCGAAGATTCGGCCGTCGTCATCTCTACGCACCAGGTCCGCGACCTGGAGAACATCATCGATCCCATTATCATCCTGGACAAGCAGGATGTGCTTCTGAACGCCTCCCTGGCCGAAATCAGCAGCAAACTCTACTTCGACTACGGCAGCCAGCTCCATGCCGGTGCCCTCTATCTGGAGCAGACGCCCGGCGGATGCATCCAGGTGTATCCGAACACTACCGGAGAGGAGTCCAAGGTGAATCTGGAGGCCCTCTTCAACACGGTGCATCAGCACAAACAGGAGATCAAAGAAATCTTTAAAACCCGCTAAGCCATGGTGAACGATACTTTCAGCGCAAAGCGCTTCGGACAATACTTCATGTACGACCTCAAGCAACTCTGGCACAATAACGGTAAAGCGGCCCTCGCCCTGGGTTTCATCAGTGTGATCTGTTATATCATCTGGGTGGCTTTCTCCCTGATCTTCGTAGGCACCTGGCAGGCTCCCGGACTTGTCGCCCGCCTGGTGTTCTTTTCCATCGGATCGATGATCCTGGTCTTTTACCAGACCCGTACTTACGGCTACCTGACCGAGAAGAAAGCCGGCCAGTCCTGGCTTATGGTCCCGGCTTCCCATCTGGAGAAATTCGTATCCATGATGATCATCACCATCATCGTGATTCCGCTGGCCTATCTCGTTTCCTATCTGGTACTTGACAGCCTTATCGGCCTGTTGGACAAGACTTCCGGCGGCCCGCTGCTCGGAGGGTTCGGATCGGTCATGGACAGTGTGGACAGGGCTCTTTCCGCCGCCAGAGAAGAAGGTTTCCAATTCAGTCTGTCCGCTTTCATGATCCCCTCAGTCTTCCAGTTCATTTTCAATTTGCTGTACTTCCTTCTCTGCGGCATCTGCTTCAAAAAGTGGAAGATTATGGGCGGGATTGGCATTATTCTGGGTGTGGAAGCCGTCGTAGGACCGGTGCTTTCCTCCCTGATCTTCAAATACTGGACGCCGCTCATTTCGGGCGAAGAGTACCAGGGAGATCCGGCCGTCATCAATGACATCGTGCATCAGGTGGCCATTTATGCGAATGTCATCAATATCGTCCTTCTGCTTGCCGTCGCGGTGGCCATCTATTATCGGATTAAAACTTTCAAACACTGACCTATGGACTTCCACGCAGAAAAACCCATCTTCCTGCAAATCGCCGATGCCATCTGCGACCGCATTCTGTCGGGTCAGTTGAAAGGCGACGAGCGAATCCCTTCGGTGCGGGAATACGGCGCAGAAGTCGGGGTGAATCCCAATACGATGATGCGCACATACGAGAAACTCACGGCAGACGAAATCATCTACAACAAACGCGGAATCGGCTATTTCGTATCGGCCGATGCGCGGGAGAAAATCCTGGCCTCGCAGAAGGCCGAATTCCTGAAGGTGGAAGTCCCCGCCATCCTTCGCAAAATGGAACTTCTGGGGCTGGATTCAAGTATATTTAACCGTTAATCATGATGAAAAAAGTATGGATGGCCATAGCGCTGGCCATGGTGGTTCTTAGCAGTTGCACCTTTAAATATCACTGGCGGAAAACCGTCGTCTGCGAGGGCGAAGTGATGGACCGGAATATGGAACTCACGGGCTTCGATCGCATTGTCGTCAACGGAAGTGCCGATATGAAATATGTCCAGGCGAACTCCGACGGTGTCATCGTGACGGCGAACGAGGAAGTTTTCCCCTATCTGAAATTCCGGGTCGATGACCGCGTCCTTTATCTGGAAACCGTGGACTCTGTCCAGATCCGGGCCGAGAAGTTTGAGGTCCATGTGGCCAGCAGCAGCCTGAAGAGCATTACGGTCAATGGTGCGGCCGATGCCACCATCGGCGCGCTTGACGCTGATGAGGACCTTGTCATCACTGTGAACGGAGCCGGAGACGTGGAGATGAAAAATATCCGTGTGCCCCGTCTGGATTTCACCGTCAATGGGGCGGGCGATTTGGAAGCTTCCGGTCTGAAGGTGGGAAAACTGTATGTGAGCGTCCACGGTGCCGGCGACATCGATTTGGCCGGAGAAGCCGATTATGCCAGCCTGAGCGTGTCCGGAGCAGGAGATATCAACGCCGTTGATCTGAACTGTCCGGAGATTGAAAAAAGCAAGAGCGGCGTAGCCAGTATCCGTACCCGATAAGGCTACGGATGCGCCTTCCGCCAGGCATCCGGAGTGAGGCCGGTGTGGCTTTTGAACTGGTGGGTGAAATTGGCACGGTCGTTGAACCCAACTCGCTGCCCGATGACGGAAGCGCTGGTTTCCCGGTCTTCCAGAAGCATGACCATGGCATCTTCCAGCCGGAGGCGTGAGCGGAATGTGCGGAAGTCTTCCCCCCGGGTTTGAAAATAGCGATACAACGTCGCAGAGTCTGTCCCGATACGCCGGGCTGCATCTTCGATGGTGCGGTCCGGCATTCGGTATCCTTTCCCTTCCACCCATTTGGACACCAGTTTGTCCAAGCGGCGCACGGTCTGGGGAAGGATGGGAATCACGGGCTTGGCCTTGAAGGGGGCCTGTGAATCGGATACAGGGATAGAAGAAGCCTGTCCAGCATTTTTGAACAGGCTTCTGAAGGATTCTTTAAGGGAACGCTTACCAGCCCAGGACATAGGCGAAGATAAGCGGTGCAACGATGGTTGCGTCGGATTCCACGATAAACTTGGGCGTATCGGGTGCCAGCTTGCCCCAGGTGATTTTTTCGTTGGGGACGGCGCCGGAATAGGAACCGTACGAGGTGGTGGAGTCGGAAATCTGGCAGAAATATGCCCAGAGGGGAGTTCCCTCCCATCCCAGATCCTGTTCCATCATGGGAACGCAGCAGATGGGGAAGTCACCGGCAGTGCCGCCGCCAATCTGGAAGAAGCCTACGCCGGGGGCGTTCTTCTTGTACCAGTCCACCAGGAACATCATGACCTCAACCCCCTGGATGACCATGTGGGGGTCGTACTCGCCGCGGATGACGTGGGCGGTGAAAATGTTTCCGGTTGTGCAGTCTTCCCAGGCAGGGCAGATGATGGGGATGTTCTTTTCACAGGCGGCCACCACCCAGCTGTCTTTGGGATCAATCTCGTAGTACTGCTTCAGGACGCCGCTGCGGATCATCTGATAGATGAACTCGTAGGGGAGATATCTCTTTCCTTCGGCCTTTGCCTTGTCCCAGACTTCTATCAGGTGTTTTTCCAGACGGCGGAAGGCCTCTTCTTCCGGAATGCAGGTATCCGTTACACGGTTGTAATGATTGTTCAGGAGTTCCTGCTCCTGTTGGGGGGTGAGGTCACGATATCCGGGAACGCGGTAATAGTGGCTGTGGGCCACCAGGTTCATGATATCCTCTTCCAAGTTGTTGGCGCTGCAGCAGACGAAGGAAATCTTGTCCTGACGGATCATTTCTGCCAGGGAGAGGCCCAGTTCCGCGGTGGACATGGCACCGGCCATGGCAAGAAACATTTTGCCGCCTTTGTTCAGAAGGTCTTCATAGCCTTTTGCAGCATCTACCAGGGCTGCGGAGTTGAAGTGACGGTAGTGATGGGTAATGAATTGAGAGATAGGTCCCTTTTCCATTTTTTGTATTGATGTCCGCAGGGCGAAGCCAGTCTGTGGCTTCCAACCGTGCGGATTTGATGCAAAATTAAGAATTATTTGCTAAATTTGCAATCTATGCTGAAACTCATTTTCCTCACGATAACACAGGCTATCCTGATGTGCAGCGCGCAGTCTCTCTTCAAGGTGGCTGCAGAAAAAATGGGAGACTTCGCCTGGACCTGGGCCTTCTTTCGGGACGGCGTGTTCACCAACTGGATCCTGCTGGTCGCCGGTATCTGCGGTCTTGCCGGTCTCATTGAATGGATGTACATGCTAAAAACCTATCCGTTCAGCATCGTTTACCCTTTGTCTTCGCTGAGTTTTCTCTTCGGAATGTTCATCGCCGTCGTTTTCTTTCATGAGACGGTGGTCTGGACGCAGTGGGTGGGAGTTATCCTCATTTTGGCCGGCTGCGGCCTCATCGTCAAATAATCATCTAAAATTCATAGCCGATGGTCCAGGTCTATTGCAAGAACACCAAAGAAACCAAACGCTTTCCGGAAGGGACGTCCCTGCTGCAAATGCTGTCGGAATTTGACTGCCACAGTCCTTACCCCATTGTGTCCGCCAAGGTAAACAATGTTTCGCAGGGCCTCAAGTTCAAGGTTTACCAAAACAAAGACATCGAATTCATCGATGTCCGTGAATCGAGCGGCATGCGTGTTTACTGCCGTTCTCTGTGTTTCTTGCTGTACAAGGCCGCCACCGACGTTTTCCCGGGCAGCAAGCTCTATATGGAGCATCCCATCTCCCATGGTTATTTTTGCCATCTGAGAAAAGCTGACGGCAAAGATATCACGGCCGATGACCTCGCTCTCCTGGAGCGGCGGATGCATGAACTTGTAGAGAAAGACATGCCCTTCCATCGGTACGATGTGCAGACCGAGCGTGCCATCAAAGAATTCCGCAAGGCGGGATTTGACGACAAAGTCCGCCTTCTGGAAACCAGCGGAGAGGCCTATACGGATTATTATACCCTCGGCGACACTTCCGATTATTACTATGGGAAATTGGTTCCTTCGACGGGCTATCTGAAAGTCTGGGGCATCATGCTGTACCACGACGGCCTGCTGTTGCGCATCCCTTCCCATGAGAACCCTTCCGTCCTGGCCGATTTTGAAGACCAGCCCAAGACTTTCGAGATGTTCAAGGAGGCCCTCCGTTGGAACATCATTATGGGGCTGAGTACGGTCGGTGACGTCAACGAGGCTTTTCTGAACGGTCGTGCCAGCGAACTCATCCAGATAGCGGAAGCCTTGCAGGAAAAAAAGATTGTCCAGATTGCCGAGGAGATAGACTGCCGCTATCGCCGGGAGGACAGTCCGCTCAAGGTGGTGCTCATTACCGGCCCTTCTTCTTCCGGCAAGACCACCTTCTGCAAACGGCTCTCCGTCCAGTTGAAGGCATGCGGACTGAAGCCCATGTCCATGAGTACGGACGATTATTTTGTAAACCGGGAGGATACGCCCAGGTTCCCGGACGAGAGCTACGATTTTGATAATTTCGATACCGTGGACCACGCCCTGATGGAAAGCGACATCATGAAACTGATCGGCGGAGAAGAGGTAAATGTCCCCGAGTTCAACTTCGTGACAGGTCTTCGGGAATACAATGGCAAGAAGCTCCGGCTGGGAGAGGGGAGAATCCTTCTTATCGAAGGAATCCATGCCTTGAATCCGGCCCTTACCTCACAGATTCCGGATTACGCCAAGTTCAAGATTTTCATCAATACGCTCACCGGCACCAACCTTGACAACCATAACTGGATTCCCACCAGCGACAACCGTCTGTTGCGCCGCATCGTAAGGGACTACAACAAAGGCGCATTTACGGCACGCGAATCCATCTCCAACTGGCAGAACGTGCTGGATGCCGAGCAAAAGTGGATTTATCCTTTTCAGGAAACGGCCGACGTCATGTTCAACAGCGCCTATCTCATTGAATTCGCCGTGATGAAAAACCATGCCGAACCCATCCTCAGAAGCGTTCCGCAGAACTCTCCGGAATACGCCGAGGCTCACCGTCTTCTCAAATTCATCCACTACTTCACGCCGGTGCCGGATAAGGAAATCCCCGCAACTTCGCTGCTACGGGAATTCATCGGCGGATAAGAGACCGCTTACAGTTTTACTTCCTGCTGTTCCAGATAAGCGACCACGTCGGCCACGGTTTCAAATTGGGCCAGAGCCTGGTCGGGGATGACGATGCCGTACTGGTCCTCGATGCGCATCAGAAGCTGGAGGATATCCAGGGAATCGGCCCCCAAATCTTTTTTTATCAGGGATTCCGGCGTAATCTTCGCCGGGTCCTGGCGAAGCTGCTTTGCCAGGATGGCTTGTACTTTCTCAAACATCATAATGCTCGTATTTGGCGATTTCTGTTTCAATCTTTCCGGAAAGCCGGCTCGCTTCCATCTTGTAAGCCTGCTCAATGCACTTTTCCACGGCGACAGCCTTGGAAGAACCGTGGCCTTTCACAACCACTTTCGACGTGCCGAGTAATACGCTGCCGCCATAGTTCTGGTAGTTCATGAATTCCTTCTCGTCCTTGAACATCCGGCTCATCAGCAAGGCTCCCATCTTGTAGAGGGTGCGGCTACAGATATCTTTCTTGATTTTTTTGAGAAGCTCCAGGGCTGTCCCTTCCGTGGTTTTCACCAGCACGTTGCCGGAGAAGCCGTCGGCCACCACCACGTCATACTTTCCGGAAAGCAGATCCCGGCTTTCCATGTTCCCGACGAAATTCACGGATTCGGTTTCCTGCAGGAGCCCGTAGGTTTCCCGCCGCATGTCATCTCCCTTTTCGGCCTCTTTTCCTACGTTCAAAAGCGCCGTGCGGGGATTCTTGACACCATAGACATTCTCCATGTAGAGCGATGCCATGATGGCGAACTGGCGAAGATGTGCGCTGCTTACTTCCACATTGGCGCCGCTGTCACAAATGCCTACAATCCCTCCGTCCATGGTGGGCAGAATGGGGCAGAAGGCAGGACGGATAACGCCGGGAATGCGCCCCAAACGCACGAGCGCTCCTGTGACAAGCGCACCCGTGGAACCGGTGGAGACCATCGCGGCAATATCGTCCCGGTCCCGCAGGAGAATGATGGCCTTCATCATGGAAGAGTTCCGTTTGAGGCGTACGGCATCCGTGGGCTTTTCGTCACTGCCGATGACTTCCGGCGCATGGATAATTTCAAGGCGCCCGGCATCAAAGACCTTCCCTTCCAGTTCTTTCCGCAGAAGCGTTTCATCTCCGGTAAGCATCAGGTGCAGGTCCGGATTGGCCTTGAGGGCCGCAATGGCTCCGTTCACCGGAGCTTCGGGGCAATGGTCGCCGCCAAAGCAGTCTATCAGGATTTTGATCATGGATTCTTCACTTTGTTCAGACTGACAGTTCCTTGACATACGCGCGGTAGCGCTTGCATTCTTCGCGCCGGAAGCGGCGCCACTGATTCTGGATGGCATAATTGTCTTCCAGATTGAGGTTGGTATCGGCCCACTTGAGGGAGGCATTTTCCTTGAGCATCCGCATGATGGCCAGGGAGAGAGCGCCGGAAACCCCGCGATTGAGGTATTCCGGGTCCACCCCGACCAGACAGAGATCGAGCACATCCGGTTTCCGGAGACATCCCAGAAGACGGATGAGCGTAAGGGGAGTCAGGTATCCGCGGGTTCCCTGAAGGGCGCGGTTCAGTGAGGGGATGGCCAGGCCGAAACAGACGGGCTTCTCGTTTTCGTCCAGAATGACGGCTGCATATTTGGGGCTGAGGACCAGGCCGAAATTATCCAGCACAAGCCGGCGCATGCCGGGAGTGAAGGGAACGGTTCCGTACAGGCCTTCATAGGATTTGTCAATCAGGTCGAACATCCCGCCGGCATATTTCTTCAGCAGGTCCGGTCCGCTCTTCGCATGGCCGAAATGGAGCTTGTAGCGTCGGAAAATGAACGAGACCAGCTGGTCCAGTTCCTGCATGGCTTCATCGCTCTCGGGACCATAAATCCGGCTGCAAGTCCAGTCTGTTTCCTTTCGGAATCCCAGTTTCTCCACATGGTCCTTATAGTAAGGAAAGTTGTAGGTCTGCTCAAAAGTTGACGGTTCTTCAAAACCTTCGACCAGCATGCCTTCACGTTCCAGGTCCGAATAGTTGAGAGGCCCCACAAGCGTGTCCATCCCTTTTTCCCAGGCCCAAGCCTCCAGCGCCTGGAACAGCGCCTGGGAAACTGCAGGATTATCGATGACGTCGAAGCGGGTGAAGCGGCAGCGTTTCTCGCCGTTTTTCGCGTTGGCGTCTTTCTGGATGATTCCCTGGATGCGTCCGACGACTTGATCTCCGTCACAGGCAAGGAAAAAGACACTGTCGCAGGACGTATTGTACACATAGTCTGCGCGGAACATTTTTTTCTCGTCGCCATACAAAGGCGGTACAAAGAAGGGATTTCCTTTGTACAGGTCCAGGGAGAAATGCAGAAACTGCTTCTGCTCCCGTTTGGTCCGGACTTGCTTGACAGTAATCATATCAGCGCCGTTTCGCGTGGAAGCAGACTCCGACGCCGTTGGGGCCGCAATGGCTTCCGGCAGTGGGGTTTACGTCCACATATTCCAGGGTGAGCTTGCCATATTTCTCTTCTAACATGCGTCCGACCTCCCGGGCGATTTCCGGAGAATCGGAATGGCCGATGCAGACGCGGTGTTCCTTGACTTCGTCTCCCAGTTCGCCAACTTTGTCCACCAGGTATTCCATGGCCTTGACGCGTCCCTTGGCGGTTCCCACGGAGACCATCTTGCCTTCCTGGCTCATGTGAATGAGGGGGCGGACGCCGATGAGCGTTCCCATGGTGGCGGCAAGGCCGCTGACACGTCCGCTGCGGCGGAAGAACTTGAGGTCGTCGGCAAAGAAGTACATGGCAAACTTGTCCACTTCCGTTTTGGCCCACTCCAGGATTTCGTCCAGGGTTTTCCCGGCTTTGTAGAGGTCTCCCACCTCGCGTACGATGTTGTAGCTGATGGTGGTGATTCCCTTGGTGTCAATCTCCTCAAAGCGCGTGCCGGGATACTTTTTTTTGAGTTCCGCGACAGCCTGGTCCATGGCGTCGAAGGTGTTGGTCATGGCGCGGGAAAAGTGGACATACAGGATGTCGTTTCCGGCGGCGAAATCGCGGACGAAATAGTTAAGGTACTGTTCCTTGGAAATGGCGCTTGTGGTTGGCAGGACGCCGCCGCGCAGGATATCGTAGAAGGCATGGGCATCGAAGGTTTCGAAGTCCACATACGGGTAGGTGGTCTTGGTATCGATGCTGTAGGGCATCGAAATGAGTGTGTAACCGTACTCCGCAGCGATGGCCGGGGTAATGTCTGTGTCAGTGTCGGTGTAGATTTTCAGCATAGTACCAGAATATAATCGTAGATGGGTTGTCCGCCGTCGAGCAGGATTGCTTCCGTTCTGGGAAACTGTTTCTCGAGGGTCTTATACACGACTTCCGCTTCATCTGCGGGAGTATCGGCCCCGAAAAAGAGAATGAGGATGTCTGCTTTTCCGGCTTCCAGTTTTTGCGCGAGCGAAAGGAGGGCTTCCGTCCGGTCTTTTCCGGAGGTGAGGATGTCTTTTCCGCAGTAGCCGATAAAATCTCCGCAGCGGGCCTCGTCCGTATCCCGGACGGCGCGCGAAACCAGGCCGGTAGTGACGCTCTGTGCCGCATCCGTGAGGACGGCGACAAGTTCATCGATCGGCAGTTCGGAATTCAGGCTCGCGAGGGCGAAATAGCCTTCCCCCGGGGTTTTGGCAGGGACGATCTTGATGCAGGAGTCCTTGTACAGGGAGGCAGCCTGATGGGCTGTGAGAATGATATTGCCGTTGTTGGGGAAGACCAGGATGTTGTCGGCATCCACCTGGTCGAAGGCTTCCAGGAACTTTTCTACGGGCGGGTTCATGGTTTGCCCGCCTTCGATGACGGCGTCAGCCCCCATCTCCTTGAATGTGTCGCTGAGACCTTTCCCGGCCGCAACGGTCACGACACCAAGGGATTTGCGGCTGCGCTTGAAACGCTCTTCCATGTGGTTCTCGTGGTGCTGCAGGGTCATGTTCTCCACCTTGATGGTGAGAAACTCGCCCCATTCGCGGCATTTGCTGAGAACGGCACCGGGGTCCTGGGTATGTACGTGTACTTTTATGATGCTTCCGTCGCGGAAAAAGACCAGGGAATCCCCCTGGGAGGTCAGCCATTGCCGGATGACATCCTCGTCGAAGGTATCCAGGTTCACTTTGCTCCGCTGGAGACGGAGGAGAAATTCCGTGCAGTAGCCGAACTCGAGTTCGCTGTCTTCCGTAAAGGCGTTGAAATCGACGGCATGGGACGGGCTGCCGCCCGGACCCTCTTCGGGAGCGCCGACCGGCTGTCTCCCGTGCAGCGCCTCCCGCATTCCTTCTCCTACGCAGAGAAGCCCTGCTCCGCCGCTGTCCACGACCCCCGCTTTCTTGAGGACGTCCAGCAGTTCCGGTGTATGTTGCAGGGACAGGTCCATCCCGGCAATCCACAGGTCGAAATATTCTTTCAGGCTCCGGGCGCCGGATGCGGCGCTGACACCTTCCCGCAGGACGGTGAGCATGGTTCCTTCCACAGGCTGGGAGACGGCATGGTAAGCCTCGTCCACACCACATTGCATGGCTTTCGCAAGGGCCGGGATATCGGCCATCGAGAGGCCCTTGAACCCTTTGGCGATGCCGGCGAAGATACGGGAAAGGATTACGCCGGAATTGCCGCGGGCACCCATGAGCATGCCCCGGGAAACCGCATCGGCCATTTCGGAAAGCGTCTGCCCGTGGGCGTGGCCGCCGGCCTCGAGGGTCATGTACATGTTGTCTCCCGTGTCTCCGTCCGGAATCGGGAAGACATTGAGGTCGTTGATGGCCTGGCGGTTTTCCGCCAGATGGGCAGCAGCGCCACGGATCAGTTTTAGGTATAGTGTTGCGTCAAGGATGTCCATGCTTATTCTGGAATGCGGAAACTGCGGCGGAAGAAGCGGTAGCGCGTGAGAATGCGGAACAGCCAGGGCTGCAGCGAATAGGTGATGAGGATGGTGGACGCCATGCCGATGAGGGTGATGAGGCCGATGGACCGGATGGCCGGATGCTGGGCGAAAATAAGTGAAAAGGTGACGATGGCCAGCACCATGGCGCTGTAGAAGATGGCCGCCTTGTGATAGGTGAGCATCTGTTTTTCGCCCCGTCGGGCATCGGCCAGAAGGCCCTCCATCACGAAGATGCTATAGTCCACGCCAATACCGTAAATAAAGGTGGAAATAACGATGTTTATCAGGTTGAATTCCAGGCCGAAGAGGGCCATGTAGCCCTGCATTACATACCAGCTGGTGAACATGGGCAGGAAGGCCAGGAGGGCAATCCAGATGTTTCGGAAACTCAGCAGCAGCACAAGGAGGACGAAGAGGCTGGAAATCCATAAGGTGGTGGAAAAGTCGTCGTGGACAATTTCCACCATGTCGCGGCAATAGAAGAAAGGCTCCAGCACAATCACATGCGGTGCCTGGGTGATGGCTTTCCATACTTTCTGCTGGTGGGCCTTTTCATAGGATACATCCGTGAACACCATGAAGCGGCCGCTTTCCTGCTGCTCGACATAATTGGAAAGCAGCCCCGGAGGAATGACGCCTGAATGGAACAGATCTCCCGTTTCATATTTGGAGGTGACCATGTTGATGAACGGCTCGAAAAGCCGTTCGGGCAGCCCATATTCCCGGGCCGATGCCGCAAGGTCCCGCCTGAGATGGGCGACACGCTCCCTGTTCCAGAATTTGCGCCAGGCGGCGATTCTGATTTCCTGGTCGGCCTGAGACTGGAAAAGCAGGCGGGTGACGGGGGAGTAACTTTTGACGAGTCCGGCCTGCTGCAGGGAATCCAGATGCCGGAAAAGCCCCTTGTTGTATTCCAGGGCGTTGTCCAGGCTGTTTTCGTCCCATGCGGCAAAATACATGTGGGTGAATCCGTCCGCGTTCTTTTTGTTGTACAGTTCCACGCTTTCGCGAAGCGAAGCTTTGTCATAGTCCAGATTCTGGAGGTCGCTGTCGAACTTTACCCTGGGGCTGAAGGCGACGCCCACGACAATGAGGACAAGGAGGATGCCGATGAACCATTTGTTGCGGTCCCAGGGCAGATTGTTGATGCGTTCCACCAGCGGGAAACCGTGGGTTCGCTTGTACTTGATTTGTCCGGGATGCAGGAAATGCGGCAGGAAAACCAGGGCGAAGAATGTGTTGCCGATAAGGGCGAAAGTGGCAAAGAGGCCGAAATCCCTGAGGAGATCGCTTTCCGTGAACAGCAGTCCCATGAAGGCGCCCACGGTGGTGAGGCAGCCCAGGAAAACGGGCGTACTCTCATCCCTGAGCAGTTTTTCCACATCCCCGACATAGTAGAAGTGGATGAGTACGTGCAGGCAGTAGCTGATGGCGACGCCCAGTACGATGGCGCTGATGCCCAGGGCCATGAGGGAAATGGTACCCTTCATCCAATACAGGCACGCCATGGCGAAGAGGGCGCCGTAAATGACCGGGACCACCTGCTGCCAGATGAAGGAGAACTTGTGGAAACTCATGAGCATGATCACCAGGATGAGCAGCAGGGAGAGGCTGATGGTGAGAGCCAGGTCTTTCTTGATGGTGCTGGCGTTGGATACGCTTTCCTGCGGCGTTCCATGAACAAGGACGCGGATGTCGGGGTTCCCGGCTTCAAAATCTTTGGTCGCCTTGTTCATCATGTTCACGAAGCGGGTGCCTTTTCCGGAATCCACGCCGTTAAAATTGGGCGTGATGAAGGCGAGGGATACGCTTTTGTCCGGGCAGAACAGATGTCCGTCCTGCATGGTGAATCCGCCGAAGGCGTTCCCGCCCAGGACAGCCCCCATGAGGGTTTCCCGGAGGTTGAGTGGATCCATTGCCACCAGCTGGGTGGCCTCGCCGGTTTCATCTTCTTCAAGGATGCGGAAATTCTCGCTCATCTGCCTGTCGATTTCTTCCGGCTGCAGGGATGTCCGGATATCCTTGTACCAGGAGGTGTCCACGAAAGTGGGGAGATGCGTAAGCGCAAAATCCATGGCTCCCATGGCCATGTCGGTATCGAAGGAAGAAAGGATGCCCTTGATGTAGCGCGTGACGCTGTCGCGCTTTTCCAGCATGGCGCAATATTCATCCATGGCTTCCGCCAGGCGGTCTGTCCCTACGGGGGAGAGCGAATCTCTGGAAGTTATCTGCAGGAACACTTTGTCCTTCAGGTCGATTTCACTGAAAGCCAGTTCGTTGTCCGTGGAAGAACGGGGCAGAAGCTTGACAATGTTTTCCTCGTACTGCAGCTGGGCCCCGAACCAGGCGAACAACAGCGTACTGCCCATCATCAGAAGATACATCAGGGCCTTGTGATCCCTGAAAAAGCGGTATATCGGCAAAAAAATCCTATGCATTCCTTTGAGTATGTGTATAACATACAAATATAGGCATAATTCTTTGAATTAGAAAGATTATCTTCTGTGTCATCGACAAGGCCAGGGCGGATTACGCGGCTTCGGATGCCGCCGCTGCCTAAAAGTCCAGGTGGAATTGGAGGGCGAGGACAGGAGAAGGGACGCGGCCGATGCGAACGGTCCATCCGGCCCGAAGGAAGGCCTTGAGGGAGCAGCGGGAGAAGCGGTGCTTCCAGGAACCGACGGCCGCAAGACTGGCACCCCGGCCGGAATATGCCGGGACGGAAAAGTTGCCGGGGGCGTCGCGCTCATAGACATAAATGCGGTCGTTCCACCGGTCGATGACAAAAGCGGTTAGCCGGAGATAGGCGCTGACAGCGTTCCAGCCGCCGGAGGCTTTCGGGGGAGCCCAGCCAGCCTCCCAGTAATTCAGGAAACCAAAGCGCTCGCAATGAACTCCTTCCACCCGTACGGCGGCTCTCCATGATCCGGAGAGGAACTTCAGATCCGCCCGCAGGTCTGTCCGGGGATTCTCGTAATTCCGGTAGCGTTCCGTCAGGCGCACATCCAGGCTCCAGGCCGAGTCAAACTGCCACTGCCATCCGGCATAGGCCCGAATTTGCAGCCGGCGCGGATCGGCCCCGGGAATGGGTAGAAGCGCAGCATCCAGCGTAATGGAAGCCTTATGCTCGGGAACGCTGCTGCCGAAACCGCTCTGACCGGAGAGCGGCTTCCACTTTTCCGATTGATACGACAGCCCTCCCGCCAGTGCATATTCTCCATATTTTTTGCCGGAAAAACTGGAGGGTAATGCCCGTCCCTGTATTGCGGCCTTGACAGTCCCGAACGAGCGTCGGAAACTGACCATTCCGGCCGGGGAACCGTTTCGGCAGGCAAATTCGGCGGCCAAGTCACTTCCCCGGATATTCCATCTGGTATCGGCCGATACGGACCACCCGCCCTCTTTCTGCCACCCCAGCGTGACGCCGGCCTGACCGTATCGGCCCAGCCATTCGGCATGTCCTCCCGACATTCCGGAAAGGGAGGCGAAGGCATGAGCGCGCCAGTGCTCGGAGCGATACTCATAAGCCGCCCCCCGATAAACGGAGGATGCAGAAAAGGACCAAACCGGAGAAAGCCCCGTCGTCCTGCGCACGAAAGCCTCTACGGTGGAGAGGCTGGCCATGGAAAAACCGCTCCAGAAGGCAATGCCCTGGCCGAATCGAAGATTGAAATCTCCCAGCAGCAGGCGATGTCCGCGCCAGCTCCCTTCGGCATGGAAAGTCCCGTCGGATGTTCGTCCAAAAGGCCATCCGCTGCTTCGCCAGGCAGCGCCTGCCCGCCACCGGGAGCCTTCAAGCCGCAACTTGCCGCCCACGCCCGTCAAGCTTCCCCTGATGAAGGAATAGCCCCGGATCCGCACCGTGTCCGTAGCTCCGGGGAGGCGGGCGGATTCCAGGGAAATAAAGGGCCGCAAGACCGCGACAAGTTCCCGGGAAAAGCCGTCCACCAGCGCCAGTTCTTCCCAGGAGAGGATGTCTCCGGAGCGGGAACGGTAGTCGGCAAGAGATGCGATTTGGTAATCGCTTAAAATGCCTTCGGAGCGTAGATGACGGTCGTTGATCCGGATTCTCCGGCCTTCCGCCGCTTCCAAACGGGAGACCCAGTATTCCTCCGCTTCTTCTTCGGACGATGCGCCCGACAGATATCGGGCCGCCCGCAGCACCTCCTCGCTCTGGGCAAGCAGCCCTTCGGCCTGCAGGAGGATCAATAGCACACACACAATCCTTCTCATGGCGTCGAAGGTACGAAGCCCGTTTGAAAATACACAGCCTTTGTTAATAACTTGTGTTGTTTCAGGAGTTTTTTTTGTACGTTTTTTATTATTTTTGCACAAATAAGATTGAATTCGATGGAAAAAGTAACCCTTCACGACAAAACTTTCCGCCTTTTTATTCCCAACGCGGATATTGAAAAAGCCATCGATGCGGTGGCTGAGCGCCTGAACAAAGATTACGCCGACGCTACCGACGAAGACCCCGTCATCCTGCTGTGCACCCTGAACGGTGCCGTTATCTATGCGGCGGAGCTTTTAAAACGCGTAAACTTCCCGCTGGTGCTGAAGGCCTGCAAGCTGTCTTCTTATGAAGGCACTGCTTCCACAGGCGTGGTAAAGACGGAAGTCCCGCTTCCGAAACATCTGGAAGGCAAGCGGGTCCTCATTGTTGAAGACATCGTGGATACGGGAACCACCATCGTGGCCATGATGCAGCAGTTGAAGGAGCACAAGGTGAAGGACGCCCGTGTGTGCACGCTTCTTCTCAAGAATGAAGTGTACGACAAAGACGTGAAACTGGACTACGTGGCCATGGAAATTCCCAACCGCTTCATTGTCGGCTTCGGCCTGGACTATAACGAACTGGGACGAAACATCAAAGATATTTATGTTTTAGACGATTCGAAATGAAATACTACGTACTCTTTGGCCCTCCGGGCGCCGGAAAAGGCACCCAGGCCGGTTCCATGGTAGAACGCTACCATCTCTGTCATCTCTCCACCGGCGAACTTCTCCGCAGCGAAATCGCTGCCGGAACCGAACTCGGCAAGCAGGCCAAGGCCCTTATCGAGGCCGGAAACCTGGTCCCCGACGAAGTGGTGGAAGGCATGATTGAATCCAAGTTCAAAAGCACCGGAGGGGTAAACGGATTCCTGCTGGACGGCTTCCCGCGCACCATCGCCCAGGCCGCGGCGCTGGACCGTATGCTGGAAAATACGGACGAGAAGGTGACCGCTTGCATCTCCATCATGATTCCGGACGAACTGATTCAGGAACGCATTGCCCATCGCGCCCAGATTGAAGGACGTGCCGACGATGCCCGCCCCGAAGTGGTGGAGAACCGTATCAAAACCTACCATGCCAAGACGGAGCCTCTCATCGAGTATTACAGGAAAGCGGGCCGTTACCAGGAGATAAACGGCGTGGGCAGCATCGAGGAAGTGCGGGAACGGATTTTCACCGTTATGGACCGTTTCTAACTATTTTTTGCCGATTTTTAGTTTCTGGCCGATCGCAATGCGGTCGCTCCTGAGATTGTTCCAGGCCTTCAGCTGCTTGACGGTGCAATGATACTTTCTGGCAATCTTTCCCAGATTGTCACCGGCCTTCACTTTGTAATACGTCCACTGAGGGGCGGCTGAAGGGCGGGGTGTAGGAACCGGCTTGTTGGAAACCGTTTCGCGGCCGTCGGGCACTTTTACTGCAAACAGTTCATCCTTGCGGTGTTCATATACGGAATCCTGCAGCTCCAGGAAGGCGGAAGTATAGTTGAACGGGATGCGCAGCACTTCGTTGCCGGAAGCGCCCGGAACGATGTCCTTATGATACTGCGGATTCAGATCCCGCAAATCGTCGATGGGGATGCCCAGCAGTTCACTGACCTGTGCAAAATGCAGGTTCTTGTGCAGATGGATGGTGTCCACATAGGTGGGAAGGGCCATGGGTTCCGCGTACAGGCCGTATTCGTTGGCGTAACGGAAAGCATACATGGCGCCGACCATGGCCGGTACATAACCGCGGGTTTCACGCGGCAAGTACTCGTAGATGGACCAGAAGTCTTTTTTGCCGCCGGCGCGCTTGATGGCTTTGTTCACGTTGCCTGAGCCGCAGTTGTAGGAAGAGATGGCCAGCGGCCAGTCCCGGAAGATGCGGTAAGCGTCCCGGAGATAGCGGGCGGCGGCATCGGCCGACAGGACGGGATCCATCCGTTCATCGACATAAGAATCAATCCGCAGTCCGTAGCTTTTGGCCGTGCGGTACATGAATTGCCAGAGGCCCAGGGCGCCTACGCGGGATTCGGCCCTGGGGTTGAGGGCGCTTTCGATAATGGAAAGGTATTTCAGCTCCTCGGGGAGGTCGTACTGGCGGAAAGTCTCCTCAAAAATGGGCATGTAGTACTCGGCAAGTCCCATCATCTCTCCCATCTTGCGGGGCATCTTTTCCGAATACAGAATCATGTAATTCTTCACGGTCTCATTGTAGGGGAGCGAGATGAAGGAATTCATGTCGGTCAGCCGCTGAATCAGGACAGAGTCGGGCACATCCGTGCTGAAATGGACGGAATCCATATCGTACTGTTCGCGTCCGGGAATGTTGCTGCGCCGATGCATATACCATTGGGCCAGCAGGGTATCCGTACTGGCCGACGTGTAATTCTCCAGCGCGGCCGAAACCTTGTTCTCGTTTTCTCCGGAAAGTTCTTCCTCAATTTCTTCCAGGGCGGCGGCGTTTTCCCGGTAAGTCTCAAGTTCCGACCGAAGGGAATCTATTTTCCTGAGGAGCTCTTCATTTTCCTTTTTCAGTTGGCGGCGGCTCTTTCTGAGCGGAACGGCACCCCAGAGCGGGGAGGCCAGGAGGAAAAGGGAAGCGCCGATTATCAATAGTTTTTTCATATCCTAAAAAGTAAGGCCGACCCGCATGCCGACGGCCGGACCGGTGGAAGCATATTGGTTGGTGAGAACCGTCGGTTCCAGACGCATGGAGATGTCATCCGTCACGTCGAAGCCCTGCATATAGGCGAAGACATTGGCGTCGATGATCTGAAGCAGGTAAACAGCGGCCGTTGCCAGAATGGAATAATCCCTGTAGCGGCGGTAAAGGTCGCGGTAATACTTGGCGTTTTCGCCGGAATAGGGTGGCCGCTCCGTAATGGTTTCATCCGTCGAAGTCGCCTGGTTGTGAATCCATTTCCAGCGATGATACTGGACATTGTTGTCGATCCAGAAATGGACTGCGGCGGCCATTCCGCCCAAATAAATGGGCACTTTCCACAGTTCTCCGTTGTAAACCTGCCCCAGGCCGGGCAGCAGAATGGAATAGACTGTGGCCTTGGCGGGATTGGGATACTTTCCGCCGCGGTCAAACATGATGACGCCGTCCATCAGGGACCCCCAATAGGCAAGCCCGGCACCCACATAGCATAAGGTGCTGTATGTCTGGTACTTGGTGTCTTCCGTTTCCTTGTACATCTTGCCGAAGCGGATGCCGCCGTAGATGCCGGCGCCCATCCCTCCGTAAATGATGGGGAGTTTCCAGTACTGGCGGTTGTAAATCTGGTTGCTTCCCACCAGGACGGCCGACCCCATGGTCAGCGTCTTGAGCGAAGCTTTGTTTTTTCCGGCCAATCCGCCGAAAAACTCCTTAAAACTGAATAGGGCCGACGAATCGCTCTTGGCTGTCTGGGTGGTGTCGGTGTAATTCTGTGAAAAGGCGTCACGCTTGAACTGGTCGTCCCGGAATTGGGCGGCCAGGGGCCAGGCTGCGAGCAGTCCGGCGAGCAGAATTACGACTTTCCTGATGTTCATCTCTGGTGTTCCAGCGCCTTGAGGAATTCTTCTGCCTGTTCATCGGAATCGAAACGGATGGTGAGGGAACCTTTTCCATCCTTCCCGCGACGGAGCGAAATGCCGTTTTCGCCCACATAGCGGCCGATATTTTCCAGCAGCCGATAGTACATCTGGGGAAGTTCCTGAGGCTCGTCGGCCTTTTTCTTGGGCGTCGGTTTGCTTTCCAGGGATTTTACCTTGTCTTCCAGCTGACGGACGGAGAGACCGTTTTTGACAATGGCGTCGCAAAGGGCTTCCTGGGCCAGCGGATCTTCGATACCCAGCAGCACCTTGGCGTGTCCCACGCTTACCAGGCCGACTTTGAGGTCGTGCTGGACTTTGGCGGGCAATTTGAGCAGGCGGAGCTGGTTGGCGACGGAAGCGCGCTTCTTGCCCACGCGGTCTGCCATCTGTTCCTGCGTGAGGTGGCATTCCTCCATCAGTCGCTGGTAGCTCATGGCCACTTCGATCGGATCCAGGTTCTCGCGCTGAATGTTTTCAACGATGGCCATCTCCAGCATGCCATGTTCGGAGGCGTCGCGAATGTAGGCGGGAATCATGTCCATACCGGCCAGGGTGGATGCCCTGTACCGACGTTCACCACTGATAATCTGATATTTGCCGTCTCCTTTGCGCCGAACGGTGATGGGCTGGATGAGGCCGAAGGTGCGAATGGAATCGGCCAGCTCGCGCAGGGCTTCGCTGTCAAAGTTCATGCGCGGCTGATAGGGGTTGGGTTCAATCATGTCCACCGGGATGCGGAGGACGTCCGAAGTGTCCTGCGGCTTCCCTTCCTTGGAAACCACTTCTTTGTTGATGTAGCCGACGGGCTTTCTGAGCTCCGACAGGTCTTCGCCTCCCAAAAGGGCCCCCAGCCCTTTTCCGAGGCCATATTGCGGTTTGTTAGCCATTTGATGCTTCGTTCTTGTCCAGTACTTCCTTGGCCAGGTTCATGTAATTGGCCGTTCCGTTGTTCATGACATCATACAGGATGATGGGCTTGCCGTAGGAGGGTGCCTCGCTCAGGCGGATGCTCCGGGTGATGACGGTATCGAAAACCATGTCCTTGAAATGCTCCCGGAGTTGGGCCACCACCTGGTTGTGTACCTTGGTGCGGCCGTCGAACATGGTGACCACGAAGCCTTCGATGGCGAGTTCCGGATTGATGCCGTTCTGCACCAGGCGGATGGTCTGGATGAGTTTGGCAAGGCCTTCCAGCGCGAAGAACTCCGGCTGGACGGGAATCATGACGGAATCGGCCGCCGTGAGGCAGTTCACCGTAATGAGCCCCAGGGAAGGGGAGCAGTCGATGATGATGAAGTCGTAGCGGTCTTTGATGGAAGCCAGGGCTTTCTTGAGAACGGACTCGCGTTCCTTCACATCCAGCAGTTCAATCTCCGCTCCCACAAGGTTGATGTGGGAAGGAATCATGTGCAGTTTGGGAAGTTCCGTCTGGATGAGGGCGTCCTCGGCGCCGAGTTTGCCGATAAGAATCTCATACAAGGTGCGGTGATCGCTGTTCTCCGGGTCGAAGTTGAGACCGGACGTGGTGTTGGCCTGCGGATCTGCGTCAATGATGAGGACGTTCTTTTCCAAAACGGCCAATGAGGCAGCCAGGTTGATGGCGGTAGTGGTTTTTCCCACTCCTCCTTTCTGGTTGGCGATGGCAATAATTTTTCCCATATCGTTCTTTTTCCGGGGCTCCTGCCCTATAATCAGACAAAAATAGTGATAATTCTGCAATAGAGCAAAAAATGTTCCACGAAAGTTCCACAAGGATTATTCAAAGATTTTTGCTACATTCGCATAGTCTATGGCCGATGAACGCTTCATACAGGTGATTCTGCCGCTCCGGCTGGAGTGGGAACCTTACTATATTCTCCCGGAAGGGATGGAGGTGTCCGTCGGGGACCGGGTAAAGGTGGAATTCGCATACAAGCAGTATTCGGCCGTCGTTTCGGCCGTGGATGCCGTCCCTCCCGAAGAACTGGTTCCCAGAATCCTTTATATCGTAGGACGTGAGGAAAGCGTTCCGCCGGTGTTTCCGGAAGAAATCCGCTTCTGGAGGGCCGTGGCGTCATATTATCTCTGTACGGTGGGGGAAGTGTACAAAGCCGCCCTCCTCAGGGATAAACCCGCCAAAACCCCCGGAAAAGCCCGTCAGGCGGAAAGAAAAGCCGTGACCCTGAGTGCGCTTCAGGAAGAGGCGGCATCGGCCGTCAGAAAGGCGTTCGGGGAGAACAGGACCGTACTTCTGCACGGGGTCACCGGCGCCGGGAAGACAGAGATTTATCTCCAGCTGGCCCGGGAGACGATGGAGAAGGGCCGAAGCGTCCTTTTCCTGGTCCCGGAAATCGCCCTTTCCAGGCAGCTGGAAGACCGGGTGGCCGCCGTGTTTCCCGAAGTGCTGGTCTATCACAGTGCCCAGACGCTGGCCCGGAAGGGCCGGGTGGCGTCGGCCGTGAGGGAGCAGGAGAAATACATGGTCCTGGGAACCCGGTCGGCCCTTTTCCTTCCCCACAGAAATCTGGGACTCGTTATTGTGGACGAGGAGCACGACCGGTCTTTCAAGCAGGATTCACCGGCACCCCGCTACCATGCCAGGGAAAGTGCCATCATGCTGGCGCTCGTCCATGGGGCCCATGTGGTGCTGGGCAGTGCAACCCCGTCGCTGGAATCTCTCTATAATGCAGAAAACGGGCGGTTTGTCAAAGTTAACCTGAAGCAACGCTTTCATCAGGGAGAAGAGGCTCCCGTCCTCATCATCGATACCATTGCCGAGCGGCGGAAAAACGGAATGGTGGGGAATCTTTCCCTCAAGTTGCTGGAGCAGATGGACCGTACCCTGAAAGAAGGCGGGCAGGCGGTTCTGCTGCGCTCCCGCCGCTCCTACTCGCCGGCCGTCCAGTGCACCGAATGCGGCGACATTCCCAAATGCCCGCACTGCAATGTGTCCATGAGCCTTCACATGCAGCCCCAGCGGCTTCTGTGCCATTATTGCGGCCACACAGAAGAATATTCCGGTGTTTGCCGGAAGTGCGGCGGGACCCTCCAGCCCCTTGGAGCCGGAACCCAGAGAATAGAGGAGGAAGTGAAAGCCGTTTTCCCCCGGGCCCGTGTTGCGCGCCTGGACAGTGACAACAGCGGCGCCGAAGCTGACGTCATCCGAAAATTCTCCGCCGGAGAGATTGACATCCTTATCGGTACCCAGGTTCTTACAAAAGGCTTTGATTTCGCGAATCTGTCCCTGGTGGCCGTCATCCAGGCCGACAATATCCTGGGCCAGCAGGATTTCCGGGCCGATGAACATGCCATCCAGATTCTGGAGCAGTTCCGGGGGCGCAGCGGCCGGCGTGGAAAGCCGGGCCTCTTTGTCATCCAGACCCGCGAGCCCTCGCATCCCGTTTTCGCCCGCCTTGGCGAGGAAAAGGACAATACCGCCGACATGCTGCAGGAGCGCCGCCTGTTCGGTTATCCGCCTTATACGCGGCTCATTTACCTTACTTTCAAGGACAGCAGCGAGAATAGGGCCGATTACCTCTCCCGGGAGTTCTCTTCGCAGCTGGAACTTCCTCATATCGGCCCCTATACGCCCGCCGTGGACAAAGTGGCCGACCGCTATCTCCGCCAAATCCGGGTGATGCTGCCGCGTGACAAGGCCTTGCAGGCCAACAAGAGAAAGCTGATGGAACGCGTGAATGCCTTTGAGAAGGAAAAGAAATATTTCGGTCATATCATTCTGGACGTAGATCCGATATAATTCATTGCAATATGGAACTGATCAGAAAAGCAAACAGCAAGGACCTGGGAGCCGTGAACAGGCTCCTGGAGCAAGTCCTTAAAATTCACCACGACGGCCGCCCCGACCTTTTCAGGGACCAGGGCAAGAAATACACGGATGCCGCCCTGGAATCCATTTTCGCCAATCCGGAAACCCCGGTGTTTGTCTATGAGCGGGACGGGGAAGTGCTGGGATATGCCTTCTGCGCCCTCACTTTCCAGAATACCGGCAGTCTGCAGCCGCTTTCCACGCTTTATATCGACGACATCTGCGTGGACGAGCATGTGCGCGGGCAGAAGATTGGCACCAAGCTTTTCGAGCACGCCAAACAATTTGCCAGGGAGCGGGACTGCCACAACATTACGCTTCACGTATGGGAATGCAATCATCCTGCGCTCAAGTTCTATGAAGCCATGGGGATGCATCCTCAGTTCACCAGCATGGAAACCCTCCTGTAATGAAGCGGATTGAAGTGGTTGCCGCCATCATCCGCCGGGGCGACGAACTGTTTGCCACCGAGCGCGGATATGGTGATTATAAAGACTGGTGGGAGTTTCCCGGCGGCAAAATCGAAGCCGGAGAAACGCCGGAGCAGGCGCTGGTCCGTGAAATCCGGGAGGAACTGTCGGCCGGAATCCGGCTTGGGCGTCTGCTGAAAACCGTGGAATGGGATTATCCGCAGTTCCATCTGACACTTCACTGTTTTCTGTGTACGCTGGAAGGGAAGGCCCTGCACCTGAACGAGCATGAAGCCGCCCGCTGGCTCAATTACAGGACCCTTCGTGATGTCCGTTGGCTTCCGGCCGACGAGGACCTTCTTCCGCTTCTGGCCGCCGAACTGCTGGATGTGGATGAGGAACTGGCCCGTTATGTGGAATCGGCCGTAGTGCCGCGCTACGGGAGCTTCGACAAGGCGCACCAGGAAGACCATGCCCGCAGCGTCATTTCGCGGGCCCTGGATCTGGCGGCGCACTATCCCGTGAACCGGAATTTGGTCTATGCGGCGGCGGCCTGTCACGATCTGGGGCTATCGGTGGACCGGAAAACCCACCATCTGGAAAGTGGCCGCATCATCCGTGAGATGACAGCGCTCAGGCAGTGGTTTTCGGCCGATGAGGTAGAAATCATCGCCCGGGCGGCCGAGGATCACCGGGCCTCTTCCGACCACGAGCCCCGTTCCCTGTACGGCCGTATCGTCGCGGAGGCCGACCGCCTCATCGAGCCGCAGCAGATTATCCTGCGGACGGTGCAGTTCGGCCTGTCGCATTATCCGGAACTGGACAAGGAAGGACATTGGCAGCGAACGCTGGAGCACTTGCACGAGAAGTACTATTATGGCGGTTACCTCAAACTGTGGATTCCGGAATCGCCCAACGCCGCCGAATTGGAGTCGCTTCGTCAAATCATTAAGGATGAGGCGCTTTTAAGGACTGTCTTTGACAAAATCTGGGAGGAAGAAAAATAGAATATGTCCATTGTATCTCATAGCGGAAAGGTCCTTCTGCCGGAGGTGGTGAGTCCCGAAACCATGTACGGGCTCATCCGGGAGTACGGCATCCTTCCTTTTTTCGAAAATCCCGTTGCCGGGTTCTCCGTGGAAGAGCATACAGCCCCGGAGCATTGGTTTACAGACGAAAATCTGGGGCCCTGGGACTGGAAAATCCATTGCGTCCAAAGCGGAGATATTGCCTATGGGAAGTTCCTGTGGGGCGGAAAAGCCGCTTTCGCAACCGTGGAAGTGTATCGGGAGCTCATGAACTGGCGCCGGGCGCAAGAAAAGTATCGGCCCACGGCGGAACAGGAGAAAGTGCTTTCCTGCATGGAAGAAAACGGCGGCATTTCCATTCCGGAAGTGAGAAAACTGCTGGGCGTGAAAAAAGGCGCAGCGGATGCCTTGATGGCCAAATTACAATACCAGACCCGCGTGGTTACCGGCGATATCCAGCGGGTGTACAGGGGCAGCGACCTGCACTACAGCGGCTGGCAGCGTTGCAGTTTCTGCTCTCCGGAAGCGCTTTTTGAAGACCTTGATTTCCCCTTCCCGGGATTCAGGCCGCGCAGTTTGAAATCGGCCATGACGCCCCAGGAATCTCTGGAATTCGTAATGGAAACGGTGCGGGCCCATGCCGGCGATGTCCCGGAGAAACTCCTGCGGAAGATGCTGCTTTAGCGCGGGATAATCTTCAGGACAACATACTCGGAACGGGTTCCGATGCGGAATTTTCCGCCCCAGATGCCCAGCCCGGAACTGATGTAATACTGCGTGTCTCCTCTGCGGTGGTGGCCGAAGGCTTTTTCATACATGATGTCGGTCAGCCAGCTGAGGGGCCAAACCTGTCCATGATGGGTGTGCCCGCTGAACTGAAAGTCTATTCCGGCTTCCTGCGCCTCTTCCAGATGATAAGGCTGATGGTCCAGAAGAATGGTAAACAGCGTGTCCCGGGGCGCCAGAACCGATAGGGGAGCCCGGTCCGGATTGCTCCTGTCATCCCGGCCGATAATCCGGACCCCTTGGGCCACGTCGGAGGAATCCCTGAGCAAGTGAATTCCTGCCGCGACAAGGAAAGCCTCAGCGTCGGTTTCGCCGCTGAAGTATTCGTGATTGCCAAGACAGGCGTAAACCGGTGCCTGGATGCGGCGGAAAACTTCTTCGTATCGGCCATCCCGGACAGGCCGCAACGACCCGTCTATGATGTCTCCTGCAAAAAGCACCAGGTCCGGTTGTTCGGCGTTGATCATGTCTGCCCAGCGCGAAAGTTCGGACTTCCGATTGTGATAGCCGGCATGAAGGTCGCTGGCCAGGACCAGGGTCAGCGGTTTTTCCAGCGGCTTCCCGGTCTGGATTTCAAAGGATTCACGGTATTTGTGCTTATAGTGTAATCCACCATAAACCAGCAGAAGCGCCAGTATTCCCAGCACCGTGGCGCTGCCGCCCGCAGAATCTTTCAGGAAAGAGGCGGGAAGCAGCTGAAGCAGCCGGCCCAGTCCCAGAACAATAAAAATCAGAACGGCATACAGGAAGAAAATGATCCAGGAATTGCCCAGCTCATAGGTGCACACAGCCAGCCAAAAAGGCATTCTGTCGCCCCAGGCGTAATGCGGGATCAAGACCAGGAACGACAGGAGATAAAGCGCTGTAAATGCCCATTTCCCACATTTTGAAAAGGGGAGAATCAGCCAGAAATGCCAGGCTGTCCAGATGACAAGCCCCAGGAAGGCCAATATGACGGCGATGAACCCTAAGCGCATGAGACAGATGGAAAAAAAACGGCTATACCATTTTGAGCCCGATGATGGAGGCAATCAGGGTAAAGATGAAGAACAGTCTCCAGAAGGTGGCCGGTTCCTTGAATACCAGAATCCCGATGAGCACGGTTCCCACTGCGCCGATGCCGGTCCAGACCGGATATGCGATCCCGATCGGGATGGTTTTGGTTGCTTTTGCCAGAAGCAGCATGCTCAAGGCCGATATGACCGCAAATCCGCCATACCATGCCACCGCTTCCCAGCCCACGGCCAGTTTGGCCTTGCCCAGGCAGAAGGTAAAGCCACATTCGCACAATCCGGCAAAAATCAGAATAATCCAGTTCATTTAACAGCATTGTTTTCTGCGTGCAAAGATACTTCTTTCCGCGGATTTGTCCAAACCGGTACGGCCACATCACCAACTGCTTGTTGGTGACGGAATAGTCCTCCGACAATTTGAGTTCATATGGCTCCAACACCATCGGCCTTCCAATACCCCGGGAGGCCGATGTTGCTATCCGGTGGAAATAAAACGCATGCAGCAGACACGAAGCAGCTCGGGCAAGTGGGACCTGCTTGGGGGCATGGCGCGGGAATGGGGCATCACAAAAGCCCCTGGAGGACATCCAAGGGCTTTTTCGGAGGTGCCAAGCGGAATCGAACCGCTGTAGCAGGTTTTGCAGACCTGTGCCTAACCGCTCGGCCATAGCACCGTTGAGGAATGCAAAGATAGCGCTTTTTCGGTAAATCGCAAAAATAATTTTAGCGTTTGCTGCTTTTGATTCGGGCCGGAGCTTTGATGGAATCAAGCTGATGTTGCAGTTTCTGGTTGGCTGTAAAGAGGGAGTCGTTCATGCCGGCCAGGCCGTCCAAGCGTTTTTCCAGATAGTTCAAGCGGACCTTCATGCTTTCCACTTCGGCATCATTCTCGTTTACCTCCGCTTCCGTGCGGCTGTATATTTCGGAAAGGATGTTGTCCATGTCTTTTTGGCTCATCCCGAAAGAGTGCTCCGTGAGCGTAACGTGCTTTTCATTGATTCCGAACTGCTTGGTTTTGCCTAAAAACGCCGTCTTGACGCTGTCCGAAAGCGGCTCGCCGGCCAGGATGAATTCTACATTGCGTCCCTGTATCCGGTATTCACTGATATAGGTACGGGGGCCCACCAGGCGATCGCTGTCCATGATGGACTGCACGTTGCGCTCGAAATTGTTTTCCCGGATCATGATGAAGGCACTCCATATACTGGGAATCAGCACAATCATCAGTATGGCCGAAATCATATTCCTGCGTTTTTTTGCCGTGGCCAGATCGATGCCGGTAACGGTCTTGAAGCGAAGGTATTTCACCATCATGTAGGTGGCCAGGGCGATGAAAACACTGTTGATGATAAACAGGTACATGGCCCCGAAGAAAAAGTGCAGGTTCCAATGGGCCAGGCCGTATCCCGCCGTACACAGCGGCGGCATGAGGGCCGTGGCGATGGCGACCCCCGAAAGCACCGTTCCGCGCTCCTTGCGGCTATTTTCCAGAATGCCGGCCAGGCCGCCGAACAGCGCGATGAGCACATCGTAAATAGTGGGACTGGTACGTGCCTCCAATTCCGTGGGATTCACCAGTGAGAGGGGAGACAGGATAAAAAAGAGGGCCGATGCCACCAGCGAGATCAGGACCATCACCAGCAGGTTCTTTCCGGCGCTCTTGAGAAGGTCCACGTCATTGGTGCCCAGGGACAGGCCCACGCCGATAATAGGGCCCATCAGGGGGGATATGAGCATGGCGCCGATAATGACGGCCGTCGAGTTCACATTGAGGCCCACCGAGGCAATGACGATGGAGAAGGCCAGAATCCATACATTGGGCCCGCGGAACCAGATGCCGCTCTTTATGCGCTGGGCGGCACCATCCGTGTCCAGTTCTTCGTAAATATAAACATATCGGTGGATGAACTGCTTGATCAGCTGTTTGATAGTCATAGCGCCAATTTTTTCGCAAGATACGTATTTTATTTTTAACTTTGTGGAATAAAAGAAATAAGCTATGAATGTAATTTCAAAGGGAATCGTGTACATCGGTGCAGATGATGCCCAGTTGGATCTTTTTGAGAGTCAGTATGTCGTTCCGGAAGGAATATCCTATAATTCCTATCTGATAAAGGACGACAAATGCGCGGTGCTGGACACGATCGACCGTCGGAAAGGGGAGGAGTGGCTTCGGAACCTGAAAGAAGCCCTGGAAGGGCGTACGCCTGATTATCTGGTGGTCCATCACATGGAACCGGACCATTCGGCGCTCATCGGAGAAGTGGCGGCCCTGTATCCCGAAATCCAGATTGTCGCCAGCGCCAAGGCCATTCAGCTGCTGGGCCAGTTCCAGCCCGGGAAGACATTCAACACCCTGGCCATCAAGGAAGGGGATGTCCTTTCTCTTGGAGAGCATCAGCTGCAGTTCTTCGCCGCTCCCATGGTTCACTGGCCGGAAGTGATGGTGAGCTTTGACGCTTCCACAGGCACCCTCTTCAGTGCCGATGCTTTCGGCAAGTTCGGCGCCCTGTCCATCTGTGGTTTCTATGGTGACGAGGACGGCGACTGGTCCTGCGAAGGCCGTCGCTACTATTTCAATATTGTAGGCAAGTATGGCGCACAGGTTCAGGCGCTTCTGAAAAAACTTTCCGCCGTTCCGGTGAAAACCATCGCTCCGCTGCACGGCCCTGTTCTCCGAAAAGACCTGGACCAATACCTTTCCCTGTACGACACCTGGAGCAGTTACGCCGTGGAAACCCCCGGCGTGTTCGTGGCATACGCCTCCATTCACGGAGGAACCGAAGACGTGGCCCTGAAGTTCGCCCGGATGCTTCAAGAAAAAGGCTGTCCCGAGGTGGCTGTCTGCGACCTCACCCGCAGTGACCGGGCCGAGGCCGTGGAAGATGCCTTCCGTTACGGCACGCTGGTGATGGCTGCCTGCTCCTACGATGCCGGCCTTTTCACCCCGGCGTATGACTTCCTGCACAGTTTGCAGATGAAGGGCTGGCAGAAGCGCCGTGTCGCCCTGATCGAGAACGGCTCCTGGGCGCCCAGTGCCGGTCGTGTGATGAAAGAAATGTTCGGTGCCATGAAGGATGTGGAGCAGGTCGGCGAACTGGTTACCATCAAGAGCCGTCTCCGGATAGAGGATGAACCGGCGCTGGAAGCCCTTGCAAACGCTGTTCTGGCATGATTATCCGAAGCAAAGCCCCTCTCCGGCTGGGCTTGGCCGGCGGCGGCAGCGACGTCTCTCCGTACAGCGACCTGTATGGCGGCAACGTTCTCAATGCCACCATCAACCTGGCCGCTTACTGCACCATAGAAGCTCTTCATCGCCCCGTGCTCCGTATCGATGCGGCAGATGCCGGAATCCACGCGGAGTTTCCGCTGGGAACGGGGCCTGTCAATACCGGCGCGCTCCTCATCGACGGAGTGTATCGCCGGGTCGTGCGGGATTTCGGCCCTGTGCCGGCTCCGGGCTTTTCCATCACCACTTACAATGACGCGCCTGCCGGCTCCGGGCTGGGTACTTCATCCACCATGGTGGTATGCATTCTCAAATGTTTTGCCGAGTGGATGGGCATCCCGCTGGGGAACTACGAGCTGGCCCGCCTGGCCTATGAAATAGAACGGAAAGACCTTCTTCTCTCCGGCGGCAAGCAGGACCAGTATGCCGCTGCTTTCGGCGGGTTCAATTTCATGGAATTCCTCCCCAGCGACCTGGTTATCGTGAATCCTTTGCGTGTGAAGGATTGGATTGTGGAAGAGCTGGAAGCTTCTCTGCTGCTGTACTTTACAGGCCGGAGCAGGGAAGGGGCGGCCATCATCGAAAAGCAGCAGCAGGCCACCCGATGCGGGGATGCTGTGGCCGTGGAGGCCATGCACCGCATCAAGCAGAGTGCCGTGGATATGAAACTGGCTCTCCTGCAGGGAGACATGTCGTCCTTCGCCCGGATTCTGGGCACTGCCTGGGAGGACAAGAAGAAAATGGCCGACGCCATCACCAATCCCATGATTCAGGAGGCCTTCGACGTGGCGCTGGCCGCCGGCGCCATCTCCGGGAAAGTATCCGGTGCCGGCGGAGGCGGGTTTATTATGCTCATGGTCCCGCCGCAGAAGAAATTCGCCGTCAGGGAGGCGCTCCAGGCCCTTCCCGGCAAAGTGGTCCCGTTCCAGTTCACCGATAAAGGCGTCGTGGCATGGAAGTTATAATCCTGGCCGGTGGATTGGGTACCCGGCTCCGTTCCGTGGTGCAGGAGGTCCCCAAGTGCATGGCCCCCGTGCAGGGCCGGCCTTTCCTGGCCTATCTGCTGGATTGGCTTCAGATGTACTCCGTTGATCATGTCGTGTTTTCTGTCGGTTACTTGAAGGAACCGATTCTCGATTTTGTCCGGGGGCGCGAATGGCCTTTCTCCTACGATTTCGCTGAGGAACAGACACCCCTCGGTACCGGCGGAGCTATCCGCCTGGCCCTGGGTTTCTGCCGCGAGGAAACGGTATATGTGGTGAACGGGGACAGTTTTTTCCCGGTCAATCTGGAGGCGATGCCCTGCACGGGCACGCTTACCCTGGCGCTTCAGCACATGGAGAAGTTCGAGCGCTATGGCGCCGTGTCCCTCTCGGGGACTTGCATATCGGCCTTTCAGGAAAAAAAATATTGTGAGGAGGGCTTTATCAACGGAGGCGTCTATGCGTTGAACCGTTCCCGGCTGGATATGTCGGCCCTTCCGGAGAAATTTTCCTTTGAGAAGGACGTGCTGGAACCGCTGGCGGAAAGCGGAAGCCTCCGCGGATGGAACGGGGACAGCTATTTCATTGACATCGGCATTCCGGAAGACTATGGCCGCGCCCAGTGGGAGATTCCGGCCTGGTTTGCCGTACAAAAGGCCTCGGAGGCTGTTCTGAGGGCCGATGCCGATACCCTGTTCCTGGACCGGGACGGAGTCATCAACCGTCTGCGCCCCGGAGATTACGTGAAAAGCTGGGAGGAATTCGAATACCTTCCCGGCATTCTTCAGGCCATCCGGCTGTGGTCGGCCCGATTCAGTCGTCTGATTCTGGTCACCAACCAGCGCGGGGTGGGAAGAGGGCTCATGACCGATGCCGATTTATCCCGCATTCACGCCCATCTGATGAAAGACATCCTGGATGCTGGAGGGCGGCTGGACCTTATCCTTTCCTGCACCTCGGCGGATGAGGCCGACCCTCGCCGGAAACCCAATACCGGAATGTTTCAGGATGCCTGTGCCCTTTTCCCGGACCTTCAGGCCCGGCGCTGTGTGATGTTGGGTGATTCCGATTCAGACGCCGCCTTCGCCGCAGCTTGCGGGATGCCATTTATCCGGCTTGGATAGCTTTCAGGATGTTCCGGGCGCAAATATAACCCGTACTCCAGGCCGCCTGCAAGTTGAATCCGCCCGTGATGGCGTCAATATCCAGAACCTCTCCTGCAAAATACAACCCGTCGTGGCGTTTGCACGCAAGGGTGGACAGATCCAGATTGCTGAGGGAAACGCCTCCCGCCGTCACGAATTCTTCCCGGAACTTGCTTTTGCCGGAAAGGGGATAGCAGTCGCTGATCATCACCGCCGTGAGACGGTTCAGCCCTTTGCTTCCCAGTTCGGCCCAGCGAAGATCCCGGCGGAGTGCGGCCCGTCCCAGAAGATGCTCCCACAGGCGCTGCTGAACGGGATGAACGCTGGAAATCTGTTTCTGCGGATGGGTCGATGCCATCTCCTTCAGACGTTCCCGGACTTCATTCTCGTTGGCTTGCAGCCAATTGATCATGACGGTGCCTTTGTACTGCCGCTCAGCCAGATGGCGGGCGGCGTAGGAAGAGAGTTTGAGGGTGGCGGGGCCGCTGAGTCCCCAGTCGGTGATCAGGAGGGGTCCGGAAGCGCTGAAGCGGGTGCCGGGAAGGCTGATGCTTGCATCGGCCACCAGCCCCATGAGGCTTCGGAGTCCCGGATCCGGAACGGTAAAAGTGAAAAGGGAAGGGACGGGCGGAATCATTTCCAGATCCAGGGCGTCCAGAAAGGGGAGTCCACGGGCCGCACCTCCGCTGGTGACCACCACGAAGTCGAAAGCCTCCCCGTTGACAAGGTATCCGGCCGATCCTGCGGCAATCTCCCGCACCGGGGTGCGGAGCCGCAGATCCGCTCCTTTCATGCCTCTTTCCAGGCAGCGGACGATATCCATCGCGTTCTGCGAGCGGGGAAACCAGCAGTGGTCGCTTTGTAGCACCAGCGGAACGCCTTCCGCTTCGAACCATCTCACCGTGTCTTCCTGCGAAAAGACTTTCAAGGCCCGTTTCATAACCCGTTCACCGCGGGGATATGCTTCTGAAAGGGAAGAGATGCCCTCGAAGGAGTTTGTGAGGTTGCATCGGCCTCCGCCGGTGACGGACAGTTTGGCCATAGCCCTGGGGGCGGCTTCAAAAACAGTCACGGAAACCCCCGCGCCCGCTTTCATTAACTGAACGGCGCAGAAACAGCCGGCAGCTCCGGCCCCTATGATGGCGACGCGTTTCAATCTTTACAGAATGACTAAGATCGTATGCGGTACTGCCGGAGTGCTTTCTCCAGTTCCCGGTGACCGGGACACACCTCCTCCAGCAGGGCGTGGAATTTGGCCCCGTGGTTCATCTGTTTCAAGTGACACAGCTCGTGCAGCATCACATAATCCCGGAGTTCTTCCGGCAGGGTTACAAGGCGCAGGTTCAGATTGATGTTCCCTTTCACGGAGCAGCTGCCCCAGTTGCTCACGTTGTTCTTGATGAACACTTTGTTGTAGGAAAAGCCGTGGGCCGAAGCCAGCTCCGCCAGCCTTCCGGGCAGGGTGGCCTTTGCGCGGGCACGCAATGCCTCCACTTCGGGCGTAACGGCGGCTTTTCTCCGAGGCTTTCTTCTGAAAATGATGTAGCGTCCCGTGAAGGGATTGAATAGAATCTTAGTCATCCTCCTCCTCCGGCAGGACGATTTGCTTGTACTGGTTCTTGCGCTTGAGCCAGCGCTCCTTGGCGTACTGCTGCATGTCGGTCACCGTGTCGTTTTCATCGATAATCTCCATTCCCAGAATGGTTTCGATGATGTCTTCCAGCGTGATGATACCTTGGAAGCAGCCATAGTCGTCAATAATGAGGGCAATCTGGTCTTTGGTGCGCAGCAGGCTTTCCCAGACATCGCTCACGGACGTTTCCTCATGGAAGGCGGCGATTTTGCGTTTAATGCCCTTGAGGCGCATGTCGAACTTGTCCTCGGCCAGGTTTTCCAGCACGTCGTTGCGCATGATGTAGCCCGTGATGGATTCCGGAGAATCCGCATATACCGGGATGCGGGAATTATGAGAGAGTTCTTCCTGGCGGTAGAACTGTTTGAGCGTCATGCTTTCCGGAGCGATGTTGGCCACTACGCGCGGGGTCATCACCTCGTAGGCCTTGATGTCGTCCAGCTTGATGATGTTCTGGATGACTTTGTTTTCGCTGTTGTCCAGAACGCCTTCTTCCTCACCCATATTGGCCATGGCCGACACTTCTTCGCGGGAGATGGCGGTGTCGGGTTCTTCATTCGAAATGCTGTCGTGCAGCTTGTCGATGACCCAGACGACGGGAAGGAGCAGATAGACCAGGAAATTCATTACCTTGGCCAGCCAAAGGAGGTCTTTCCAGTGGGAGGTGCCGATGGTTTTGGGAACAATCTCGGCAAATACCAGGATGAGGATGGTCATCAGGGCGCTGATGATGCCGAACCAGTGCTCTCCGCTGAGCAGCGTGGCCTGGTGGCCCACAGCGGCGGCTCCCAGGGTGTTTGCGATGGTATTGAGCGACAGGATGGCCGACAGGGGACGGTCGGGGTCCTGTTTCATCCGGGCAAAAAGGGCGGCGTTCTTGTCCCCTTCGTCTTCCTTCATACTGATGTAGGAAAGGGGCGTGGACATAAGTACCGACTCCAGCAGCGAACACAGGAAGGAGATTCCCAAAGTGAGGAGCAGGTAAAAGATAAGTAGTGTCATATCGAACTCAAAAACCTTGCAAATTTACACAATTTTCTGTATAAAGCCAATATAGGCTCTTTTGGATGCGGCGATAATATTTTCTATCTTTGCATAACTATGTCACAAGAACAGATTTTAATCCGCATTTCCGGAAAAGACCAGGTAGGACTCACCGCTTCCATCATGGCCATACTGGCGCGGTATGATGCCCGGATTCTGGACATCGGACAGGCCGATATCCACAGCACCCTGTCGCTGGGCATCCTGATCCGTATCGCCGAAAGCGATTCCGGTCAGGTGATGAAGGAACTCCTTTTCAAGGCGACGGAACTGGGCGTGTCCATCGGCTTCGAGCCCATCTCCGACCAGGACTATGAGTCGTGGGCCGGTCGTCAGGGAAAAAACCGATACATTCTTACGGTCATCGGCCGCAGCCTGAGTGCCAGGCAGATAGCCATGGCCGCGCAGGTGATTTCCAGCCACGGACTCAATATTGACGCCATCAAGCGGCTTACCGGGCGTATGAGCATCATGCACCCGGAGCGGAATGTGCGGGCCTGCGTGGAATTCTCCCTCCGGGGCACGGTAGAGGACAAGACCGCTTTCCAGAAGGAACTGATGGCCATGAGCCGCTCCGGAGGCATCGATTTTTCCTTCCAGAAAGACGACATGTACCGCCGCATGCGCCGGCTCATCTGTTTCGATATGGATTCCACGCTGATCCAGACAGAGTGTATCGACGAACTGGCCCGCCGGCACGGCGTTTATGACCAGGTGGCCGCCATTACCGAGCGTGCCATGCGGGGAGAAATCGACTTCAAGGAAAGTTTTGCCGAAAGGGTCGCCCTGTTGAAGGGACTCGACGTCTCCGTGCTGCGTGACATCGCAGACCACCTGCCCATGACGGAAGGAACGGACCGGCTGATGTCCGTGCTCAAGACCTGCGGCTACAAAATCGCCATCCTGAGCGGTGGTTTCACCTATTTCGGGGAGCATCTGCAGAAAAAATACGGCATCGATTATGTGTATGCCAATGAACTGGAAGTGGGGGAGAACGGCAAGCTCACAGGACGCTATCTGGGAGAAATCGTCGATGGCCGCCGAAAGGCCGACCTCCTCCGCCTGATCGCCATGACGGAGAAGGTGAACATTGCCCAGACCATCGCCGTGGGAGACGGCGCCAACGACCTCCCCATGCTGCTGGAGGCCGGCCTGGGCATCGCTTTCCACGCCAAACCCCGTGTCAAGGAGGAAGCCCGCCAGAGCCTGAGCACCATCGGCCTGGACGGGGTGCTGTATTTCCTCGGATTCAAAGATTCCCATCTGGGAGAACAAGGCAGATTATGAAAAAAAGGTCGCTGATCATCATATCGCTACTGGTCCTGCTGGCCCTTCCGGCCGCGGCCGTACTCAAGGAGGAGAGCCTGAAAGAGACGCTTCGCGTCCTGAAGACGGAACTGCTCAATACCGTCGTCGGCCTGGAGCGCAACGCCTCCTCCCAGAAGCGGCTGGAGGAACAGCAGCAGAAACTGCTGAACCTCATCGAGCGGAGCAACGAGCTCTCCGTCATCATGTACTCCCAGCAGCAGGGGAACACCTTCGAGCTCACCTATGCGCTCAACAGCGCCACCAAGCAGTACGAGGAGTTCCAGACCCAAAAGCTTCCTTACGAGGAAATCATCAATTCTGTCCAGCTGGAATACAACCGTTACCGTCGGCTCTCCCAGGCCCTGGGCAAGATTCCTCCCGTGAAAGAAGACTTGCAGCTGCCGGTCATCACCATCACGGACTCCTCCGGTGTGGTGCTGGATTCCATCCTGCTGTCGCTGCCTTCCTTCGCCGTGGGGGATACCACCCTGATCATGGACCAGGAAACCGCCATCCTGAGGGACACCTGCCTGGTCATGACGGACCGGATTGTCTCCTTCTATTCCGACCTCATCCAGAATATCAACAACGACAACAGTTCCTACGAAGAGACCGACGCCCTTCTCAAGGAAGCCTATGACTATGCGCAGGACCGTTACCAGATTGTCCAGAAACAGGTCTTCCTGCAGGGGTCCCGGGATTATTTCCAGGTGCTGAAACAGTTCGGCCGCTATTTCTCCCGCGCCATGCGGGATCTGGGCGCCAAGTACGGAAGACAGACCCTGTCCACGGAAAGCTTCTGGAAAGGCCCCATCGTATGGCTGTTTGCCTTCGGGATGCTCATCATGCTGGTTTTGGCCATCTTCCTGGCCAACCTGATCACCCGGCTCACCATCCGCTGGGTGCCCTGGTTCCGGACTCCGGCTTTCCAGGAGAACAAGGGCATGATCATCACCCTGACGGGAATCGTACTGTTTACCATCTTCTGTTTCACGGGTTTCAACAGTTCGGTCGAGAGTTTCGTATCGATGGCAAGCCGCATCATGGCGGAGTTCGCCTTCCTGCTGGGAACCATCTTCCTGTCCATTTTCATCCGCCTGGACCGGCAGGAACGCCGCCATGCTGTTTGGGTGTACCTTCCGCTGATTATCCTGGCCTTCCTGGTTATCTTCCTGCGGATCATCTTCATTCCCGACAGCGCCCTGAACCTCATATTCCCTCCCGTCGTCCTGCTTTTCGCCATCTGGCAGCTGGTCGTGAATATCCGCCGGGGAGCATCTCTCCCCAATGCCGACCGCAGCTTGCTTTGGATATCGGCCGCCGTGATGGTGATCAGTACGCTTGTCAGTTGGTCCGGCCTGGTGATGATGTCGCTGCTGCTGCTCATATGGTGGTTCTTCCAGCTGATGCTGTTGCAGCTTCTGGTCGCGGTGTCCGTCATAATCACCCGCCGTTATCAGAGCACCATCAAGGAAAGAAACCTGGCCTACCGCAAAAAGCATCCCCACCTTCCCTTCTCTTCCGGCCCCGGCGTTTTCATCGAAGTGACCTGGGCCTACGACCTGGCCAGGAAAATGCTTTTGCCCATTCTGGGAATCTGGTCGCTTCCCGTGGCCGTGAACCTGGCCTGCCGCGTATTCAACCTGAATAATGTGGCTTCCAAGTTCTTCATGATTCCGTTCCTTCATGTGGACAAGGTGGTGAACCTCTCCCTCTTCAAACTGCTGATGGTGGTGAGCCTTTTCTTTGTCTTCCGCTATCTGGTCTATGCCGTCAAGGCGTTCTTCAAAGTGTGGAGAACCAAGGCGGTCCTGAACAAGATGAAAGATCCGGCCCTGTTCAAGGAGAGCGACATCAACTTCAACCTGGCCAACAACATCATCTCCCTGGCAGGCTGGGGTATTTATGTCATCGTTGCCTTGGTGATGCTGGAGATTCCCACATCGGCGCTAACCATCGTGGCGACCGGTTTCACGACAGGTGTCGGTTTTGCCATGAAGGATGTCCTGAACAACTTCTTCTATGGCGTGCAGCTCATGGGCGGCCGCGTGCGGGTGGGGGATACCATCGAATGCGACGGCATCCGGGGCAAGGTGGAAAGCCTCAGCTACCAGAGTACCCAGGTGGCTTCCGAGGACGGTTCCATCATTGCTTTCACCAATACGGCCCTGTTCAACAAGAACTTCAAGAACCTTACGCGGAATCATCAGTATGAGATGATTAACTTTACGGTGGGCGTGAAATACGGAACCGATGTGGAAAAGGCCCGCCAGGTTATCCGGGAGGCTCTGGAACCGCTTCTGGTGAAGGACAAGTACGGACGCGACCTGGTGGACATGAAGCGGGGAATCGCCATCCGGTTCCGCAATTTCGGGGAAAGTTCCGTCGATATCCAGGTGGTGTTTTTTGCGGCTGTGGAAGTGCATTATTCCCTTGCCGCCAGCGCCAAGGAGGCCATCTACAATGCCTTCAACGCCAACGGCATCGAGATTCCTTTCCCGCAGCACGATGTATATATCAAGGAAACGCCTGAATAGTTTCCAGCAGCAGTTCAAACAGGCGGGGCTTGGCGTAGTTGTCAAGCTCCGCTTCTTTTATCCATTTGTAGCCTTCGGGCAGTTCCGGCCGGGAAGAGGGCTCCCAGAGGTAAAAATCGGCCAGGATGGTGCGGTGGGTGAGCTGGTGTTTCACGCCGGCTTTCAGCAGGACGGGCGAGGCTTCGCGCAGGCGTTCCGGATCCGGGACCAGCGGTTCATAGAGGCCTTGCCAGATGTCTCCGGGGCCGCGGCGGCGAATGGCCGTCTCTCCGTCCAATCGGACATAGACGTAGCTGAGCCGCTGTTCCCGGGGCTTGGCCGCCGTCTTTTTCAGCGGCAGAAGATGGGTCCGGCCGGTCCGGAAGGCATCGCAACTTGCCTGCAGGGGACAGCTGAGGCAGTCAGGATGCTGCGGCGTACACTGGAGGGCTCCGAAATCCATCATGCCCTGGTTGAAGGCCGAAGCTTCCTTTTCCGGCAGCAGTTTGTCTGCCAGGAGGGTGAATTCCTTTTTGGCCTCCGTAGTGCCCACCGGAGTGGAGATGCCGAAATGGCGGGCCAGCACGCGGTACACATTGCCGTCCACAACGGCGGCGGGGATGCCGAAGCAGATGGAGCCGATGGCTGCCGCCGTATAGTCTCCCACTCCTTTGAGGGAACGGATGCCCTCCAGGGTGTCCGGAAAGGCACCCCGGGCGACAATCTGCCGGGCGGCCGCGTGAAGGTTCCTGGCGCGGGAATAGTATCCGAGACCCTCCCAGAGGCGCAGGACTTCGTCTTCGCTGGCTTCGGCCAGGTCCTGAACGGTAGGGAAGCGCTCCATGAAACGCTGCCAATAGGTCGTCCCCTGCGCGATTCTGGTTTGCTGGAGGATGATTTCGCTGAGCCAGACGGCATACGGGTCCTGCGTACGGCGCCAGGGAAGATCCCGGGCGTTTTCTGCATACCAGTCCAAAATCCGTTGTGAAAAGTCGTTCATCGGCACAAAAATACTTATTTTTTGCGTATTTTTGCGCCATGGAAAAAAGAGAAGATTTCACCCATGTGCTGGAACTGGCTTCGGAAGCCGGTCATATCCTTCTGGAAAACGGGGCCGAGATTGCCCGCGTCGAAGACATTATGGCCCGTATCTGTACGCATTACGGAGTGGATTCGAAGAATTTTTTCATTGTGTCCAACGGAATCTTCACTTCCGGAAAAGCCGGAAAGGTGGAAAAATCCGGCGGACAGGCATCCACCTATGCCAATATCGATTTCATCCCCATCCGGGGTTCCCAGCTCAATAAAGTAACCGCCGTGAACCGGCTCAGTTACGAGATCTCCCAAGGGAAATATACGGTCCGGGAGGCCCGGGAGTGTCTGGCCGCAATCAAGCAACTGCCCAGAAAGCCCGGCTGGCTGCAAATTCTGGCTTCCGGTATCGCCTCGGGCGGTTTTGCCATTATCTTCGGCGGCGGGTGGGCCGACTGCCTGGCCGCCACCCTGGCGGGCTTGCTGCTGTATGTGTTCATCCTCTATGTGAGCAACCGCTACCTGTCCAAGATTGTGGGTGCCATGTGCAATGCGCTGGTGGTGATGCTTTTCAGCATCACTTTCTGGCGGCTTGGACTGGGGGAAAGCCTCAGCAATATCATCGTGGGCGCCATCATGCCGCTGGTCCCCGGTGTCGCTTTCACCAACGGCGTGAGGGATCTGGCCAATTCCGACCATTTGGCGGGCCTCACGCGACTGACGGATGCCTTATTGGGCTTTTTCTGCATTGCTTTGGGCGTTTCGGTGGCCTTCATGCTGGACGGATGGCTGTTCGGCGGGCTTATCGACCTGCCGGGCGTGACGCTGAGCCCGGAGACTTCCGGCTTTTTCTGGCAGGCTTTGGGCGCCTTTGGCGGCACTTGGGGTTTTGCCGTCCTTTATACTGTGGACAAAGAACAGTACCTGGTGTCCGGATTTGTTGGAGTCATGGGATGGATGGTGTATCTGCTGGCCCTGCGTTTCGGACATTTTTCGGCCCCCATTTCAACCCTTTTCGCTGCGGTGATGGTGTGTCTGCTGTCCCGCTTTGCCGCCGTCCCCACGCGCTGCCCGGCACAGGTCTTCATCATCTGCGGTATTTTCCCGCTGGTGCCCGGTGCCGGTCTGTTCTGGTTCTCCTACTACCTTACGGCAGGGGAGTTGGCCCTTTCTTCCCATTACGGCTTTGTGGCGGTAAAAGTGGCCATTTCCATCGTACTGGGCATCATCCTGGCCATGGAACTGCCCCAGCGCTGGTTCTCAGGGCGTAGAAAGGCGGCGCATTAAGGCTTCATAGACCCGCTGGACGGGGAAGCCCACCACATTGAAATAAGAACCCTCGATGCGGGTGATGCCGATATGGCCGATCCACTCCTGGATGGCGTAGGCTCCCGCTTTGTCAAAAGGTCTGTAAGTATCTACGTAATAGGTGATTTCTTCTTCGGAGAGGGCCTTGAACCACACCTGCGTGGTTACGTCGAAGGTCTCCTCGCCCCGGCTGTCCCTGAGGGTAACAGCCGTCGTGACATGGTGCGCCCTGCCGGAGAGGTCCCGGAGCATCCGGACGGCATCTTCCCGGTCTTTGGGTTTGCCGAGGATTTCTCCCGGGCGGCCTTCCTGTGGCGGAAGGATGACCATGGTGTCGGCCGTGATGAGAATCTCGTTCTCGGCCAAGGGCCTGTGAAAGCCGTGGGATTTGCCGACGGACATGAGGCGGGGGACTTGGCCGAACGGAACATCAGTGTTAAAGTGTTCCTCGAAATTATTGCCTGTATCTACTTCAAAATCAATATCAAGTCCTTTCAGCAATTCCTTTCTCCTCGGGGAATTGCTGCCCAGGATGATATGCTTTCCTTTCAGGTCCATGTCCTAAAACTTTTGTTTGTACAGAACCGGGTCGAATGTCCATTTCCCATGGGTGCGAAGGGTGGTTTCAATGCACTCTCGAAGGCAACCTTTTCCGCCCGGCCGGGAGGAAACCCAATCGGCGATCTCCTTCACCTGTTCCACCGCGTCCGAAGGGCAGACTCCGCAGCCGCAGGCTTGAAGCACGTCGATGTCCGGGACGTCGTCTCCGAAGTACATCACCTCCGAAGGGTCCAGGCCGTAGCGTGAACAGAACCGGGCGAACTGCTCCCGTTTGTCCCGACAGTGCAGAAAAACGTCTTCCGCCTTTATGCCGCTGGTAACCATGCGTTTACGGATGCTTTCCGAGCTGCCGCCGGTGATAACAGCCACGGGATAACCATGCATCACGGCCATACGGATGGCAAAGCCGTCCTTGGCGTCATAGGTGCGCAGGAGGTCTCCGTCGCCGTCGCAGAAAACGCCGCCGTCCGTGGCGACGCCGTCAATGTCAAAGGCGAACGCTTTGATTTTTGCCAGTTCTGTCATCTTACGACTTGCTCCCTCCGCCCAGCGGGCCGAAGTCGGCCAGGTTAAAGGTGCCGCCCTGCTGGGGGCCCTTGCCGCCGAGGTCGATGACGCCGAACTGGGCTTCATATTTGGAGATGTTGTCGAAAAGGGCGTTCATCAGCCGTTTGGCGTGCTCCGGAGTCATGATGATACGGTTGCCGATTTCGGGCTTTTGAAGGCCGGGGAGGGTCGTTGCAAAGTCGATGATGAACTCGCTGCGGGAGTGGGATATGATGGCCAGGTTGGAGTAGGAGCCTTTCGCGATCTCGGGCTTGAGTTCCAAACTGATTTGATTCTGGGGTTTTGCTTGATTGTTATCCATGATTTTATTGTGTTCTTTTCTGCAAAATTAACAATTTTTCCGTACATTTGTAAAGTAAATGATTGATGTGAAGTTTTATGAAAGAATTAGCCGCCAAATACAGTGCTGCCCAAGTAGAAGACAAGTGGTATCGCTACTGGATGGAACACAAGTTCTTCCACAGCGAACCCAACGATAAGGAACCCTATACCATCGTGATCCCGCCGCCGAATGTGACGGGTATCCTGCATATGGGCCATGTGCTCAACAACACGCTCAATGACGTGCTCATCCGCAAGGCCCGCATGGATGGGAAAAATGCCTGCTGGGTTCCCGGTACGGACCACGCTTCCATCGCCACGGAGAGCAAGGTGGTGGCCCGGCTCAAGGACATGGGGATCTCCAAGGAAGATATCGGCCGTGAGGAATTCCTCAAACACGCATGGGAATGGAAGGAGGAGCATGGCGGCATTATCCTGGAACAGCTCCGCAAACTGGGCTGCTCCTGCGACTGGGACCGCACCCGCTTCACCATGGAACCCGCCCTGAGCGAGGCGGTAATCAACACGTTTGTGTATTTTTACAGGAAAGGCTGGATTTATAAGGGCGTGCGGATGGTAAACTGGGATCCGGAAGCCCTCACCGCCGTGAGCGACGATGAAGTCATCCACAAAGACACCAAGAGCCATTTCTATCATCTGAAATACTATGTTTCGGACGGCAACGGCAACCCTACGGACAAGTACCTGGTCATTGCCACCACCCGCCCGGAGACCATCATGGCCGATGCGGCCATCTGCGTCAACCCCAAGGACGAGCGGCATTTCTGGCTCAAGGGCAAGAAAGTGCTCATCCCGCTCATCAAGCGGGAGATTCCCGTCATCGAGGACGACTACGTGGAAATGGACTTCGGTACCGGCTGCCTCAAGGTAACCCCCGCCCACGACGTACACGACTATGAAATCGGCCTCCGCCACAACCTGCCCGTGCTGGAAATCATCGACGACCACGGCAAGCTCAACGAGAAGGCGGAAATCCTTATCGGGGAAGACCGTTTCGTGGCCCGGAAGAAGATTGTGAAGATGCTGGAGGAAGCCGGCAACCTCGTAAAGACCGAAGAGTATATTTCTCCGGTGGGATATTCCGAGCGCACCGACGCCGTCATCGAACCCAAGCTCAGCGCCCAGTGGTTCCTCAAGATGGACACCTTGGCCAAGATGGCCCTGGAAACCGTGGAAAGCGGCCGCACCCAGTTCATCCCCGAGAAGTATGTGAATACCTACCGTCACTGGATGGAAAACGCCCGGGACTGGTGCATCTCCCGCCAGTTGTGGTGGGGCCAGCGCATTCCGGCCTATTATCTTCCGGACGGCAGTTTCGTGGTGGCTCCCACAGTTGAAGAGGCACTGAAGGAGGCACAGGCCAAGAACCCTTCCCTCAAGGCCCGGGACCTTCGCCAGGACGAAGATGTGCTGGACACCTGGTTCAGCTCCTGGCTCTGGCCCATCTCCGTTTTTGACCCGCAGAAACCCGGTCATCCGGAGCATCAGCCCAACAAGGACCTGGCCTACTATTATCCCACCAACGACCTTGTGACCGGCCCGGATATCATCTTCTTCTGGGTGGCCCGCATGATCATGGCCGGCGAGGAATTCATGGGCCGGGAACCTTTCTCCAACGTCTATTTCACCGGTATCGTGCGCGACAAGATCGGCCGCAAGATGTCCAAGACCCTGGGCAACAGCCCCAACCCGCTGGACCTCATCAATACCTATGGGGCCGATGCCGTCCGTATCGGCATGCTCCTGTGTTCCAGCGCCGGCAACGATATCTTCTACGACGAGGCCCAGATCAAGCAGGGCGCCGCGTTCTGCAATAAAATCTGGAACAGCTACCGCCTGGTGAAAGGATTCAGCGTGGACGAGGCTCTTCCCCAGAGTCCGGTGGCGGCATCGGCCATTGAATGGTTCCGCGCGAAACTCTCCGAGACAGTGGCCCTCGTCGAGGACCATTACAGCAAATTCCGCATTTCGGACGCCCTGATGACCATCTACAAACTTTTCTGGGACGATTATTGCTCCTGGTATCTGGAGGCCATCAAGCCTGCATACGGACAGCCCGTCGACAAGGCCACGTATCAGCAGACACTTGCGTATTTCGAAGCCCTTCTCAAACTCATCCACCCGGTGATGCCTTTCATCACGGAGGAACTCTGGCAGGATATTGCCCCGCGCAAGGAAGGGGAGACCATCATGTATGCCGCCACCCCCAAGGCCGAAGCCTTCGAGCCCGCTGTGCTGGAGCATTTCGCGCTTGCCATGGAGGCAGTCAACGGTGTCCGCGGCGTCCGCAGCCAGCGAAACATCGCCCCGAAAGAGTCTCTGGAACTCAAAATCAAGGGGAACGCTTTCCCGGCCGATGTCATTCCCGTTGTGGAGAAGATGGCGGGCTGTGAGCTTTCCCTCGTCGAGGATTTCGGCAATGCCCAGGGCGTGGGCTTCCTTGTGCGCACCATAGAAATGTTCGTCGCCCTGGATGGCATGGTGAACGTAGCCGAAGAACTGGAGAAAGCGGAAAAGGACCTTGACTACCTCCGGAAATTCCTGCAGGGAGTCCGCGGAAAACTCTCCAACGAGCGTTTCGTGGCCAATGCGCCGGCTGCCGTCATCGAGAACGAGCGCAAGAAAGAGTCCGACGCCCTTTCCAAGATCGAGAGTCTGGAAGCCAAGATCAAACAACTCAAAAACAGTTAGTTCATGGCCGTCTTCAAGTCCACATTCCCGGTACGCTACTATGAAACCGACCAGATGGCCGTGGTGCATCACTCGAATTACATCCGGTATTTCGAGATCGCCCGTGACGAGATGATGGTCCAGCTCGGTTTTCCGATTGAGCGTTGCGAGAAGGAATTGGGAATCCAGGTGCCCATCGTATCGGTGGAATGCCATTTCAAGCATCCCGCCCGCATGGGAGATGTCCTTACGGCAACGGCGGAGGTGAATAGCGTCCCGCTGGCAAAAATGGTCATCCGGCAGACTGTTTACAACCAGGACGGCGTGTTATGTGCAGAAGGAACGGTTACGCTGGGCTTTATCAGCAGCACCACTTTCCGTCCCGTCCGCTGTCCGGAACCGGTGGCCGCATTATTTGAAGAATTCATTAAACATTGATATTATGCATACTTATCCGCTCATCATCATGCTTGGCACATGGGAGATTATTGCTATCGTGGCCATTGTTCTTCTTCTTTTCGGTGGAAAGAAGATTCCCGAACTCATGCAAGGTCTCGGAAAAGGCGTCAAGAGTTTCAAGAAGGGAATGAACGAGGTGGAGGAAGAAATCAAGTCCGTGGACACGGGGTATAAAAAGGACGAAAAGTAACATGGCCGAGAAGGACACTGAAATGTCCTTCTGGGACCATCTGGAGGCACTGAGGGGAACCCTGTTCCGCTCGGTGGCCGCTGTGGCCTTGCTGTCCATCGTCTTCCTCTGCATCCCGCAGACTCTTTTCAAGGCGGTCCTGTGGCCCACCCAGTCGGATTTCATCCTTTACAGCATGCTGGAGCTTCCGTTCCAGATGTCTCTCATCAACGTGGACATATCGGCCCAGTTCTTCGTGCACCTGAAGGTTTCCATCCTGTGCGGACTGGTGCTGGCGTTCCCGTACATCGTTTACGAAATCTGGAAATTCATCGCTCCGGCCCTTTACGACCATGAGAAAACGGCCATCCGGGGCGGTTTCCTCATGTCTTCCGGCCTGTTCTATCTGGGGGTGGCCGTGGGGTATTTCGTGGTGCTGCCGGTGTGCCTGATGTTCTTCATGAACTACACCGTGAGCGACACCATCGCCAATACCATTTCCCTGAGCTCCTATATGTCGCTGTTTGTGTCGATGGTCTTTCTCATCGGCCTCCTGTTCGAGTTCCCCACCGTCATCCTGGTTTTGTCCACCATGGGAATCGTGAACCGGAAGCACCTCAGAACCTATCGGAAACATGCCATCGTGGTGGTTCTTATCCTGGCGGCATTCATTACTCCCAGTGATCCTTTTTCCATGTTCGTGCTGGCGGTTCCCCTATACGCTTTGTATGAGTTTTCCATCTTGATTTGTCGGAAGGAAGCTCCGTATCCGTTGGTAGAAGAGGAGGAAACAGAATGATTTCGGTCAACAATGTCACGGTCTCCTTCGGCAGCTGGAATCTGCTGGACGGCATCAATTTCCATATCAGCGAGAACGACAAGATCGGCTTGGTAGGGAAAAACGGCGCCGGCAAATCCACGCTGATGAAACTCATTACCGGGGAGCAGTCTCCGTCGGCCGGCAGTATCGAAAAGCCTGCCGGTGTGCGGATTGGCTATCTGCCCCAGATCATGGAGCATCATCGCGGCCATTCGGTGATGGAGGAGGTCCTGTCGGTCTTCAGCTACATTCACGAGATGGAAGACGAGCTGACACGCATCACAGCGCAGCTGGCCGAAAGGACGGATTATGAATCCCGGGACTATGCCGCCCTCATCGAGCGGATGAACGAGATCAGCGACTCGCTGGCCCTGGAGGGAGGAGAGTCGCCCCGTGCCCAGGCGCAGAGGGTGCTCTTCGGCCTGGGGTTCAAGGAAGAGGAACTGGACCGTCTCACCGAAACGTTCAGCCAAGGCTGGAATATGCGCATTGAGCTGGCCAAGATTCTTCTTTCCCGGCCCGATGTCCTTTTGCTGGACGAGCCCACCAACCACCTGGACATTGAGTCGATCGGGTGGTTCGAAGAGTATCTGAAAGCTTTCCGCGGCTCCGTTCTCCTGGTATCCCACGACCGCAAGTTTCTGGACAATGTGACCACGCGCACGGTGGAAATCCTTTTGGGCCATGTGAACGATTACAAAGTTCCTTACAGCCGTTATCTTGTGCTGCGGGCAGAGCGCCTGGCCCAGCAAACGGCCGCTTATGAAAACCAGCAGAGGATGATTGAGAAGACGGAAGATTTCATCAATCGTTTCCGCTACAAACCCACCAAGAGCAATCAAGTGCAGTCCCGCATCAAGGCGTTGGAAAAGCTGGACCGTATCGAGATTGACGAGACCGACAATGCAAGGATGACGCTCAAGTTCCCTCCGGCCCAGCGCTCCGGCGATATCGTATTCAAGGGAACGGACCTTACGGCCGGCTATCCGCAAAAGCTGGTTTTCCGGAATGCGCAGATCGAAATCAAGCGCGGTGATAAGGTGGCGCTCATCGGCCGGAACGGAGAAGGGAAGACCACCCTTATGCGGGTAATCATGAGAGAATTGGACCCAATGGAAGGGGAGGCTCGGGTGGGACACAATGTCCATATAGGCTATTATGCCCAGAATCAGGAGGATATTCTGGATCCGGCCGAAACGGTTTTTGGAACGCTGGACCGTATTGCCGTGGGCGAAATCCGGACGCGCCTGAGGGACCTGCTGGGAGCGTTCCTGTTTAAGGGAGAAGATATCGACAAGAAGGTTTCCGTCCTGAGCGGCGGCGAACGGGCGCGGCTGGGCATGGCCAAGCTCATGCTTTCTCCCTATAACGTTTTGGCGCTTGACGAACCCACCAACCACATGGATATCCGCTCCAAGGATATTCTGAAACAGGCCCTTAAATCTTTTGACGGCACGCTAATTGTTGTCTCGCATGACCGGGATTTTCTGGACGGGCTGGTGGACAAGCTGTACGAGTTCCGGGACGGCCGGGTGATGGAGCATCTGGGAAGCGTGCAGGAGTTCCTTGAAAAACGCAAAATGGAATCCCTGCAGGAGCTGGAAAGACGCTTTCCCGGACCGGAAGAAAAAAGTGTCGGCCGACAGAAGGCTCAGCAGATGCAGAAGTTTCAGGAGCAGAAATCATTCGGCAAGGAGCAGAGGAAGATACAGAATCGCGTCTCTTTTCTGGAAAAGGAGATCGCAAAGCAGGAAGGCCGGATGGGGGAGATTGAAACCGTGCTGGCCAATCCCGGCGAAAAAGATGACATGATGGAACTGACCAGGGAGTATCTGGAACTGAAACGGGCCTTGGATGCCCATACAGATGAATGGACTTCCCTGATGGAACAATTGGAAAACTAAATAATTGCACCTATGAAAGCAATCATTAACAAAGTCTTGTGGCTTACGGTAGGCATCGTCTGCCTTTTTGTCCTTCCCGCACAGGCCCAGGTTACGGCCGGTCAGGAAGAAAAGAGCATTCCCGTCGGGGAGTTCTCCTCCATTTCCGTTTCAGACGATTTTGAAATCTCTCTGGTGAAGGGGAAACACGGCGTGAAAATCACCTCCGAAAAGGAACTGATTCCGTATATTCAGGTGTACGTCCGTTCCAAGAGTCTTTTCATTACCTATGACGAGAAATCGGTCCCCAAGGATATCCGAAAACTGTTCAGGGGCCGTGGCTCCTCCGATCCGGTGTTCCGGGCGGTGGTTTCTATGCCGGAAATCGGCGGAATCAGCCTTTCCAACAATGCTACCCTGTCATCGATCGAGGACTTTTCCGGCGGTACTTTCGATCTGAACCTGGCCGACAAGGCCCAGGTGAAGACCCTGACCGTCCGCGTGAACAGTGCCAATCTGAACCTGAAGAAAAACGCCCAGGTCTCGATGAATGTGGAAGTAGCCAACCGTTTGGAAATCAACACGGAAGGAAACGCCAGCATCAAACTGAGCGGCAAGGCCCAGGAGTTTTCCGTGAATGCCGCCGGCTCTTCCGAGCTTACTGTCTCGGCCGACTGTAAATCTTCCACCGTCACGACTTCCGGATCGGCAGACCTGAGCCTTTCCCAGAAGACCGAGAAGATGGTGCTGACGGTCGGCGGTTTTTCCAAGCTGAACCTCTCCGGAGAGGCCGACTCCATCCAGATTCGCGGAGAACGGAGTGCATCGGTCGACGCCAATGCCTTTTCCGTCAAGAAGGCCGAAGCCAATTTGAGCGGCTCTGCCAAAGTCAATATCAGCATCTCCGAATCCCTCGATGCGACCCTGGTAGGCGGAAGCTCGCTCTATTATACCGGAACGCCTTCCATCAAGATTGGCAAGGTCATCAAATCTACCCTGGCTCCCTACGGCTCTACGGCGAAGTAAGTCCTATGTACGATTCGCATGTCGATACGCCTTCCCAGCTGATGAGACTGCGGAATCCGGGCCTTGATAACCCCTATGCCCACGTGGATTTTCCCAAGCTCAGGCGTGGCGGGGTGGACGGTTCATTCTTTGCTCTCTATACGCCTGCGGAGATGGCTCCGGACGCGGCCACGCGCTATGCCCTGCAGATGCTGTCGGCCGTTTACGATGCCGTGGATGAGAATCCGGAGGATGCCGCGCTTGCTTTTTCCCCTTCAGAGGCCGCCCGCAATAAAGCTGACGGGCTTATCTCCATCTTCATGGGTATGGAAAACGCTTCGCCCATCCAGGAATCGCTTGCTCTACTACGTACCTTCTATCGGCTCGGCGTAAGTTACGTGACCCTGACCCATAATGGAGACAACGCTGTGGCCGATTGTGCCGCAGAAGGCCGGAAATGGGGCGGACTGAGTCCGTTCGGCAGGCAAGTGGTGGACGAGATGAATTCGCTCGGCATGATGATCGACCTGTCTCACGCTTCGGACAATACCTTCTGGGACTGCCTGAAACTCTCCAAGGCACCTGTCGTGGCCACCCATTCGTGCTGCCGTTCCCTTTGCGGTCATAGACGCAACCTGACGGACGACATGTTGCAGGCCTTGGGTGAAAAAGACGGTTATGTGGGAATCAATTTCTATCCTGCTTTCCTTTCAGATGCATTTGCGTCCAGCCCGGAAGACGCAGCCCTGATGAATGAGGCCGAAAGGGTAGAGGCCGCTTTCATAGCAGACCCATCGAACCTGGAGAAAAGGGACGCCTGGCACCGCATGCAGGACCGCTTGAACGGAATGTGGAGACCCGGCGTGAAGGAAATCGTGGACCATATCGACCATGCCGTCCGTTTGGCCGGAGTGGAACATGTGGGAATCGGCTCTGATTTTGACGGTATCCTGGTGACCCCACAAGGCTTGGAAGATGTCTCCAAAATGGATTGTCTCTGGGAGGAAATGAGGCGCCGTGGATACAGCGAAGAGCAGATTGAGCGCATCTCCGGAGGAAATTTGATGGAAGTGTTCGAGAGAGTTATAAAGTGCTCTGAATTAAGAAGTTAAATAGATTTTAGCAAAAAGTAACACAAGTGTTATTGATGATAACACTTGTGTTATACTTGTTGATAATCAATGCTAATCCTCTTCCAGGAGAATCATGCGTAAAAAGTTGAGTGCAGAGGCTGCAAAGCGCTCGATATTCCGTTTGCGGTCGTTCTTGAAACAGTAGCTGACGGTGCGGACTCCACGGGGACCGGCCACTCCGATCCATACGGTTCCGACTGGATTCCGTTCATCTCCGGCCGGTCCGGCAAGTCCGGTGGTGGAGACGGCATAGTCGCTGCCTGTTATCCGGCGGACGCCCTCAGCCATGGCAGCTGCCACCTCACTGCTCACCACCCCGTAGCGTTCGATTGTTTCTGCCGGGACGCCCAGCACCCCTTCTTTCACGGAAACGGCATAGGATGTGACCGAGCCCAGGAAATAGGCCGAGGAACCGGCCACCGAGGTAATGAGATGCGCGATTTCACCGCCCGTGCAGGACTCGGCGGCAGAGAGGGTTTTCCCGCTTTTCTTTAGCAGTTCTCCTATGGAAGTCTCCAGGTCGGAATCTTTATCGGCGTACACGAGAGGGCCTAACAGGACCTTTAAAGCAGCCATCTGTTCTTCTACCCGGCGCCTGTTTCCGTCGGCCTCCCCGCCATAGACGGAAAGCCTGAGCCGGATGCCGGTAAGAGGATTGGGAAGATAGGCCAGGTGCATGTCTGCAGGAAGGGCGTCCTCCCAGGTTGCAATCCGCTCGGAGAGTGCCGATTCTGCAATACCATATACCATTATATTGCGGTGAAGGATGCTTTCCGTGGGCTGGTGGCGCAGAATATCGTCCATGACATCGGGAATGGCCCCTGCGGCTTCGTGCGGTACGCCTGGAAGGGCATAGAGTGTCCCGCCGCCCCGGACATCCCTGAAAACCATGATGGGGGCGGTTCCCAGCTTGTTAACGATGACTTCGGCACTGTCCGGTACCTGAGCCTGTGCCAGGTTGGAAGGCAATGCATCCAAGCCGCGTTTGGCCAGGATCTTGTGCACCATTTCCAGTTGTCCCGGATGCGTGACATACCCTTTGCTGCCGCTGATCTGCCCCAGGACAGCCTTTGTAATATCGTCTTTGGTGGGGCCCAGTCCTCCGGTAGTAATAACGATGGCGTGACGGGAGAGGGCCTCCAGGAGGACAGAAGCGATTTCTTCGGGGTTGTCACCGATGGAAATCATCCGCTTGACGTGAATTCCGGCCTCCTCCAGAGCCTGCGAGAGCTGTGCCGAATTGGTATCGACCACCTGGCCGATGAGGATTTCATCGCCGATGGTGCAGATTATGGCATCAATCATTTTGTTTCAGATTGTTGTTTATTTATGAGATTCAATAGTTTGGCAAGGCCCAATGGACCTAGGGAAGTCTCAAGCAGGCTGGCTCCGGACTGCAGTTCTTCCATGCCTTCCTCGGGTGTTTGGGCAACACCGATGACGGGCAGTCTTCCCTGGCATTCAGCCAGCGTCAATTGAACTTTCTGCGGTGTTGGGGCGACGATTCCGTCAAGACCTGAGAGTCTCGCACACGAGAGCAAAGGCGGAATTTCGTCCGGCGTGTGGGCGTGAGAGAGCCGGAGAAAAATGGGCGTATATCGTTCGTAGCACAGACGCAGGTTGACAATCTCGTCCAGCAGTTCGGCTGTGTCCGCGATATCGGGAGACGAGATTCCGTTGTCGGAATCCGGATCGATGATGATGAAATCGGCAAAATCATAGACCAGGGAGAAGCAACGCACGATATCGACGTTGAGATTGACGGCCAAGGGGGTATCTTTCCTGAAATCCTGCAAATTTGTAATCCACTCCAATACATTGTCTTTCGGGGGTGTAAGAACCCGAAAACCGGCCTTACAGCGCATTCTATACCATTTTTTTGATAGATCAAACGTCTCAATAACCCCTACAGGATTTGAGAATTTGAGACCGACGAGCTCTATGTCGGGCATTTTTTTGTTTCTGGAAGCGAATCGCATTACAAATAGGTTTGCAATGCAAAAATACGAAAATTATTGGTTTGCACGGAATTCCTGGTAGGTATTGTCATCGTAGAAGACAAGAATACGCTCTATCTGACGGGGCTCCGAAGGACTGGGAAGGGGAAAAAGAGCCAATTGAGCGCTGTCGGAACCCTCTTCCATGAGATTGTCACGGTACATTTTGCCCCTGCCGGTGAGCAGCCATTCCAGATTCAGGGAAGGGTAATGGAGCAGAAGACTCTCCAGGAAGTCGTAACCGGGCTTGTTTCTGCCGGACAGAATATGGGAGACGCTTCCGCGAGCCACGGAGAGTGTGTCTGCAAATTGTGTTTGCGTCAGGTTTTCTGCCTGTAAAAACTGGAGAAGACGTCGATTCATTTTTCTAACATTTCGTTTTACAAAAATAATCAGCTTTTCTCAAATAAACAAACAAGAAATGGCAGGGTAGGGAGGAGCAGTGACGAAAACACAGGATAAATATTACATGAAGTTTCGCTTTATTTTGATTGAATAAATAACTGATTTTTATATAAATATGTTAAGTTTAGCATTTTGTATTCGCGTATTGTTCGGTGGTAGAATGCATTTCGCGTGCATTTCTGAGGACAATACATTAAGTTAAACTTTTGCTAATTCGTGTAACTAATTGATAATGCGACAAATATTTGTGGAATATAATTCCATATAAATTATTTTTATATGATTTTAGCACAGGGAGATTTCACTCTCTTGGCAGGAGGCGCTTGTTCACAAATGTATGCTAAATCTGCTTTTCTTATAATTCAATTTTGTAAACAAAAAAGAAGGTGAAACACTCTTTCCGGCGAGAATTGAGTATTTCCGATAATTAGTGTAACTTTGCGTAAAATATTGGATTCTGATGATACCTGAAATTCATATTGAAAACTATAATTATGGCCTGGATGACGCCAGAATCGCGAAATATCCCCTTCCGGAAAGAGATTCATCCAAGCTGCTCCACTATCGAAACGGAGAAATCGGCGAGTATATCTTCCGGGATCTTCCTTCTCTGCTTCCGGAAAATGGACTTATGGTTTTCAATGATACAAAAGTAGTCCCGGCTCGTTTGCATTTTCAGCGCGATACCGGCGCACACATCGAAATCTTCTGTCTGGAACCAGTATCTCCTGTAGAATACAACACTGCTTTTGCTTCTACGGATAAGACCGTGTGGAAATGCGTCATCGGAAATGCAAAAAAATGGAAGGAGGACGTTCTTCACCTCTATAATCCCGAATCCGATTCCGCCATTGACTCCATTGGACTTACAGCGCATCTGGTGCAGCGGGATGGCCAGACCGGCCTGGTCCTTTTTTCCTGGAAGGACGGTTCGCCTTTCTCCCGTGTACTGGAATGCGCGGGAACCGTTCCCATTCCACCCTATTTGAATCGTGAATCGGAAGCGATCGATTCCGAGCGCTATCAAACCCTTTATGCTCACATCAGGGGCTCTGTAGCCGCCCCTACCGCCGGCCTTCATTTTACGCAGGCTGTTCTGGACGGCATTCGGGCGAAGGGGATCGACATGGAGACGGTGTGTCTCCACGTGGGAGCCGGTACGTTTCTGCCGGTGAAAAGTTCCCTCGTGAGCGAGCATCCCATGCACCGGGAGCCGTTTGTGGTCTCCAGAGATTTGCTCATGCGCCTGCTTACCCGAAAGGGACCCGTCATCGCCGTCGGAACCACGTCCGTCCGTACCTTAGAATCCCTTTATTACATCGGTGTCAGTTGCCTGGAAACCGGAAATCCGGCCGATGTGGAGCAGTGGGCTCCCTATTCGCGTGATTATTCTTACGGAACCGAAGAGGCTTTGGAGGCCATTGTCGCCTATCTGGACCGGAACAAACTGGACAAGCTGGTGGCGGGCACGCGGATTATCATCGTCCCCGGGTTCCGCTTCCGTCTGGTCGAAAGGCTGGTGACCAATTTCCACCAGCCGGAAAGCACGCTCATTCTTCTGGTATCGGCCTTTGTGAAAGGAGATTGGCGGCGCATTTATGACTACGCACTTTCCCACGATTTCCGTTTCCTCAGCTATGGGGACAGTTCTTTGCTGGAACGAGAATAGCTTTGTGGAATATAATTTGCAGCAAAAAAAGAGTAGAAAACAACAGAATATATGGATCTGACAGAATTCAGCGATATTGCTCCCTTTACCGACGAAGAGGCCGATGCTGCCTTGACGCGGCTTTCCAATCATCCCAATACCAAATGGATATCCAAGTTTATCTTTCCGGACAAGCCGGAAACCTTCCTGGGTGAGGTCCTTCGGAATATCCACACGGTGGACCAGTTCCAGTCCGTGGTGATGGCCAAGGCCATTCAATGGGTTATAGACACCAGCATGACCGATTTTAGCTATGACGGTCTGGAGAATTTGCAGGCATTGGACGGCAAGTACATCGCAATGTCCAATCACCGGGACATTATTCTGGATCCGGCTCTGGTGCAGATTATCCTGCAACAGAACCATCTCCCCGAAACGCAGATTTGCGTGGGCGATAATCTCTTGAAATTCAAGTCGGTGGAGCTGCTTATCCGCTCCAACCGCATGATCAAGGTCATTCGGGGCATATCGGCCCGGGAATTGTATCTCTCCTCGCAGCTTTTGTCCCGCTATATCCGCGAAACGGTAACATCCGGCACATCGTCCGTATGGATTGCCCAGCGGCAGGGACGCACCAAGGATGGCTTAGATACTACTGAACAGGGCCTTCTGAAGATGCTGGACATGAGCGGAACCAAGGGTTTCGTGGAGAATTTCAAGGAACTGAACATCCTTCCGATGAGCATCTCGTACGAATACGAGCCCTGCGATGTCATGAAGGCGCGCGAACTGCTGATTTCACGCAGCCAAAAGTACGTGAAAGGGGAGACCGAAGATCTGGAGAGCATCATGACGGGAATCCGGCAGCCCAAGGGGCATGTTCACCTCACGATCGGCAAGCCGCTTACGGAGGAGGAAATCCATGAGGCGTCCCTTTGCGACAAAAATGACCGCTACCAGCAGATCCGCCATTTGGTGGACCGCCGGGTCATCGAAGGTTACAAGCTCTGGAAGACCAACTATATGGCGTACGATATGGTGTATGCTACCGACAAATACGCCGCAGAATATACGCCGGAGGACTTGGAGGCATTCAAGTCTTATGTCGCCAAGCAGTTCCTGCGCGTGGAACCCAATCTGAACCGAATGGATTTAGCGGATATCTTCCTGCATATCTACAGCAATCCGGTTCTGGCCAAAGAACAGCTGGATTAGTTACAGGTTGATAATCAGATAAGCCATATAGGCCGCCCACAGGATCAGGAACAAACTTCCGTCCAGGCGGTCTATTTGATTTCTTTTGCCTATCCGGCAGGCCGCCAGGATGGCCAGTGCGCTGGCCAGGAGGATGCCCAGATCGACATAGTTGATTCCTTCAAAGGACAGGGGATGAATCAGGGCCGATCCTCCCAGGATCAGCAGGATGTTGAATATGTTGGAGCCGATGATGTTCCCCAGCGCCAGCTGCCCTTTCTTCTTGACCGCAGCAGCGACGCAGGTGGCCAGCTCCGGCAGGGACGTTCCTCCGGCAAGGATGGTGATGGCGATGAATTTGTCGCTTACGCCCATTGAACGGGCGACGTACGTGGCGGAATCGACGAAAAGATTGCCGCCGAATACGAGGGCGGCAAGACCGCCGAGAATCATCAGAACGGCCAGCCAGGGCTTTATCGGCCGGGAATTGTCTTCTTCCTGGACCGGGTCCTTCTGGCGGAAAGAGAGAATCATATACCCCAGGAACAGGGCGATGAGGATGCCCCCGTCCACGCGGCTGAGCCCATCCGTTCCGATTCCGAAAAGCGTATTCTTCAGCCCCAGAACAACCAGCATGACCGTAACAAGGATGTTTACGGGAATGTCTTTCTTGCGGTTGCCGGAGGTGATGGGCATGGGCAGGAGCAGTGCCGTAATGCCCAGGATAAGCAGTGTATTGAAGATATTGGAGCCGATGACGTTGCCGATGGAAATATCGGCATTTCCCTGTGCGGCCCCGATGAAACTGACCACCATTTCCGGAGCGGACGTTCCCATTCCCACGATGGTGAGGCCGATGACAAACTCGCTGAGGCCGAATTTACGGGCGATGGAAGAGGCGCCTTCCACCACATAGTCGGCCCCGAAAACGACGAGGGCCAGGCCGATGAGCAGCAATAGAATCTGAACAAGCATAGTTCTGTAATTTAGAGGCAAAGTTAGTATTTTTTAAAGATATTATTTATATTTGTAATGTACTGAAACCTATAAAAATGAGAATTTTTTCTTTGGGCAGCCTTCTGATATGCCTGCTGGGACTGTGGAGCCTGGCGGGCTGCGGCCCGAAGGAGAATCGCGAAGATGACGGCAGCCGTTTCCTGGTCAACGGGCGTACCGGAGACTCCGAGTTCAGCCCATCGGCCGATGTGCAGACCCTGTATTTCGATGTCTATTCTGAAAAAAAATGGGATTGCATCCAGGAGGGATTCGAGCGCAGCTGGGTTTCCTACGAGATGGTCCGGTCGGACAAGAAAGATACCTGGAAAATATCCCTCGTCCTGACGGAGAATACCGGGAACGCTCCCCGGACGGCCGTGTTCATTTTTACAAGCGGAACGTTGCAGCGCCGCGTCACTGTGACCCAGTCGGTGGAAGACCCCGTTTTCCGTACCCATACCATCGGAGCCTATGGCGTTCCTGGCGGAGATGTCATTTTTGACCGCGAGCGTTTCCAGTACAGCCGCCTGCACTATGGGACGGACCGCCTTTCTTTCCGGCTGTTCAATCCCTCTGCCGTGCGGCTTGCCACGCTGAGCGGGCTCTCGCGTAATATGGAGCCCGGCATGCATTTCACCGTCCTGTACCGTGTGCAGGAGGGAGGGCTTACCCGTGTTTCAGAGTCCTATGAAGTGCAGGTCATCCGGGTCAAGGAGTCATTGGTATGGCTCAAGAAAGACGAAAACACCTATTTTGTGCTCAGGAAGTGAAAAGGCTGCTGCTCATATCGCTCCTGATTCTGACAAGCGGACTCTTGCCGGCCCGCACTCCTTCCCGGCAAGTGTCGCCCAAGGGAAATCCGCATATATTTACCGTTCTGGTCGAGTTCAGGAACGTCCGTTTCACGTCGGAAAATCCCCGTGAGCTTTTTTCCGACCTTCTCAACGGCCGGGTACGCTCGTATTTCTCGGACAATTCCCAGGCTGCCTTTACGCCTTCCTTTGACGTCTTCGGTCCGGTCCTTCTGGACGCTCCCATGGCCGTCTATGGAAAGGATATCTTTGCAGAGGGTTCCCGGGTGGCCGATGAGGCACCGGAAAAGGCCCTCCTGGAGGCCTGTATGGCGTTGGATGAAGAGGTGGATTTTTCCCGCTACGATGTGGATGGGGACGGTATCATGGATATGGTGCTTTTCTATTATGCCGGTTATGACCAGGCGGCCGGAGGCCCGCCTGACGCGATCTGGTCTCATCACCAGGATGCGCAGGACAGCCGCTTTCCGAAGGTCTCCGGCACCTTTCTGGACGGTGTAAGGCTTGGCTACTACTTCTGTACGGGTGAATTGAGGGGAAGTTCCGGGAGCGAAAGCGTCGGCATCGGATCCATCGTCCATGAAATGGGGCACGCTCTGGGCCTTCCGGATTTCTATGATAGCAATGCCGGCGAGGACGGTATGGCGGGAGGCATGTACCAGTTCTCGCCGATGTGCACGGGCCTGTACAATGACGGGGGAGACACGCCGCCCTTTTTTACGACGCTGGAGCGGATTCTGCTGGGCTGGATGGACGAAAAGGATCTGGTTCCGCTCCGCGAGGGCTGGATGGAGCTTGCCGCTTTCCCGGAGGGGAAGGCTGCGATCGGAAAAACCACCGTGGAAGGGGAGTCCTTCCTCTATGAATTCCGCGACGGCAGAGGGTGGGACGCCCCGCTTCCCGCCGGGCTCCTGGTCTATCATGTGGACCGTTCGCAGCGGGAGGTAGGCGGGATGCCCGCTTTCCGTCTGTGGGACGAGTGGCGGGAAACCAACACATTGAATGCAAGGGGAAAACACCCATGCTGTTACGTCGTGCCGCCCATGGCTCCCAAGGATTTCAACTATGCACCCGCCGTCAATCCGGCCACCCTTGTATTTCCGGGAGTGGGGGAGGTGCGTTGCTTCGAGCCCGTCGATTGGGAAAACGCGCAAACGGGCGTCCAGATTACCTGTGTGGACGTGATGGACGGGAAAGTCCGTTTCCGCGTTCTCGAACGCGAAGGGGCCCTTGTAAGCGGTCTGGTGCTGGATGATTCCGAAGGCCCTGTGACAAATGTCTCCGTAAGACTTCTCAAGGACGGAAAGGTGGTATCCTCCGATGTAAGCGGAATGGACGGATGCTTCCTGCTTCCGGTCCGTGAAGAGAATACGGGACCATTGACGCTCGTCGTGGAAAAAACGGGTTTCCGGAGGGTGACCGAGACCCTCAATCTTGGTGGTAAGGAACTTGTATGCAGGTATTTGCATCTGTTCAGCAACGAGGCGCCCGCCAATGTCCGCCTCTATAAATACGACCCTTCCCTCGGTGCCGGTTATTTCCCGTCTGCCGAAGCGCTCATCGGGGCCGTCCGATACACGCCGGAAGAATTGGCCCCTTATGCGGGAGGCCGTCTGGATCGGGTGGTCTGCTACCCTTTTGTCAGCCAGCCCGAAAGCGCCGGCGATTTGTACATAACGGTGGATATTGGAGGGGAGAGGGTGCTCAATCATCCAGTGGAAAAACAGGAATTGGGGGAATACCTTCCTGTAAACGTCTCCCTTGCACAGTATGATGTGCGAATTCCCGAAGGTGTTGATGTCTATGTGGGGTACGGTTTCCGGGAGCAGGGGGAAAACACCCCTCTGGCGGCCGTCTATCCCGGAAAGAAGGGAAACAGCTATTATGCCCCTTTCGGCTTTGAAGCGCAGGCATGGCAGCCGCTCTATCTGGACAAAGCCGGTTTTTATATGGACCTTATGCTGGACAGTTTCCTGGAGGAGGTTCCGGCAAGTACGCTTGCCGGAATGGGGTACGCCACCCTTCTGCTGCGGCCAGGGCCTTACAGGGCAGGGGAGAAACTGGATTTCGCGTTGCAGCTTCCCGAAGGGGTCCGTATCCAGAGCCAGTCCTGGACCTGGGACGGGAAAGCCGTCGAAGGTGCTTCCGTCGTTCTCACGGCTGGCGAACATACGCTGGAAGCCTGCCTGAAGTATCCTGACGGAAGGGAAGAATACGTGGCCGCGGAAGTGCTGGTCGATTAGTCCTTTCGTACCAGGGCGACGACATTCTCCACATGCATGGTGTGGGGGAACATATCTACCGGCTGGACGGCGGTAATCTTGTAATCTTCACACAGAATGGCCAGATCACGGGCTTGGGAGGCCGGATTGCAGCTTACATATACCATCCGCCGGGGGGCCGCCTTGAGAATGACCCGGGCTACGTCCGGGTGAATGCCGGCACGGGGAGGGTCCAGAATCACCACATCGGGTTTTCCGTGGCGGGCAATGAAGGCCTCGTTCAGGACATCTTTCATGTCTCCGGCGAAGAAGCTGCAGTTGGTGATTCCGTTGGCATCGGCATTATGTCTGGCGTCTTCGATGGCCTCGGGAACATACTCGATGCCGATGACTTTGCCGGCTTTTCCGCTGACAAACTGGGCAATGGTTCCCGTTCCGGTGTAAAGGTCATAAACCACTTCGTTTCCGCTGAGGGCGGCGAACTCCCGTGCTACGCGATACAGCCCGTACGCCTGTCGGGAATTGGTCTGGTAGAAAGATTTTGGGCCGATTTTGAAGCGCAGGCCTTCCATCTCTTCATAGATGGCCTCATTCCCTTTATACAGGACGGGAGACTGGTCTCCGATGGAGTCATTCAGTTTTTCGTTGATGACATAATAGAGGCTGGTAATCTGCGGAAAACGGGCTGCAACGGCATCCAAAAGGGCCTTTCGCGACAGTTCATCCTCCCTGGCGAAGCAGAGGATCAGCATTACTTCGCCTTTTTCGGTAGTCCGGACAAACATATTCCTGAAAAAACCTTTATTCTCCCGGATGTTGTAGAACTCCAGGCCGTTTTCTATGCAGAACTGCTTGACAAACAATCGTATAGCATTGGACGGCTCCGGCTGCAGATGACATTTCCGAATGTCCAGAACCTTGTCGAAAAACTTCCCGACATGGAATCCCAGGCCCATTTTTTCGTTCTCGGGGATGCTGTCAGGGTCTTCATCGCGCAGCAGCCATCTTTTGCTGGAAGCGCTGAATTCCAGCTTGTTACGATAAAATGTGGTTTCCGGAGAGGGGAGCGTATCCCTTATCTCGGGTACTTCCAGATGACCGATACGGACCAGCTGGTCTTCCACTTGCCGGCGTTTTGCCTGAAGTTGCATCTCATAGGGCAGCGGCTGCCATCTGCAGCCTCCGCACACGCCAAAATGCTCGCAGAAAGGTTCCAGTCGATATTCTGAAGGTTTTACAATCTGTTTGATAAAACCTTCCATGTAGTTCTTCTTTTTCTTGTAAACCAGGATATCCACGATATCTCCTGGAACGGCGAAATCCACGAAGACCACCATTCCGTCCACGTGTGCGAGCGCTTTGCCTTCGGCCGCGACGGATTCGATGGTGACATTTTCCAGAAGGAGATTAATTTTTTTCTTGGACATTTCTGCGGGCGTTATGATTTACTCTGCAAAGGTAGGGGAAACTTTAAACATTCACAAGTTAACATAATATAAATTGTGTAACAAAAATGCGAATATGCGAAAATAGAGTATTTTTTTGAAATATAGTCGATTATCAAAATCTTTTTCGTACATTTGCACTATACGTACAGTCATGAAAAAATTGTTTTCCCTTTTCATCTCTGTCCTGATGTTGGGCTTTTCGGCCTTTGCTCAGGAGGACAAAGGCTTGTTCAATCATCTTTCTGTCGGGGCAACGGTCGGCCTCGACGGTTTGGGCATTGAAGTGTCTGCTCCAATCACACGCTATGTGCAACTGCGGGCCGGGTACTCGCTTTTTGTCCCCACAAAGGTTACATCAATCTACAATTTCGGTTCATTCACTGTTTCCAGCACCCGTAAGCTGGATATGACCCGTGTTCCCATTTCCGCCACTCCTTTGGAAGGCGGTCAGGGAAAACTGATTGCCGATATCTATCCCTGGCCCAGCCTTCCTTTCCATTTTGCCGCCGGCCTGTTCATCGGCTCCGGAAAAATGTTCGACCTCTCCATGGATGCCCGGGAAATCCTTACGCCCGACGAATATGGTCATCTGGCTTTCAGCCACAATGGTGTTTTCATTTCCTCCGACATGGACGGTTTCGTTAAAATGGACGTCATGACAAACCCCGTGATGCCCTATGTGGGCATCGGTTTCGGCCATGCAGTCAATACCAGGCATCTCGTGAGCGTCACGTTCGACATGGGGGTCCTGGTCACCAGTGTCAAAACGCAGTCCTACAATTATCTCCGGAACAATGCCGGTGAACCGGTAATCATTACCAGCCACGTTGTGGATGACCGGGACAGGGGTCTTCTGGATTTTTTGAACAAACTTCCTGTCCTTCCCATGATTAAGTTAAATGTATTCTTTAATATTTTTTAAATTATGAAAAATTTTTATTATCTCCTTCTTGCCTTTTCGCTGATACTTCCCTATTCTTGCAATAAGAACGGCGGGATGGAGGACAATATCAAGATGGCCGATCCGGCCACCAAGGATGTTGCGGCCGTAGTCACTTTTTCCGGTGAAAAGACTCCTTCCCTGCTTGTAAAAGACACACCGGTGGACATCAAGAAAATCGAGTTTACCGAGGCCTCCCGCTTTATTATGACCTATGCACCCACTGCTTCCAAAGCCATCACAAAGGAAGAAGTATCTGTGGGGTCCTTCACTTATCAGAACGGTGTTTACAACCTTTCCGGCGTCGGTTCCGTAAAGACGAACGGGAACAGTGTCACCTTTACCCCCGCATCCGGAGAAGCGCAGACCGTGACGGCTACGGTCACCACTTCCCAGGCTGCGTCGGACTATCATTTCAATGCTTCCCGTACCTGGAAGGTGAATTCCGTCATTGTCGGCCTTGTCGGCGGCAGCTACAATCTGCAGCGGAAATTCTCCGGCTGCGACTTGGAGGAGATTTCCGTCTATGCCAAGAAAAATGGTGTCCCGTTCAGCGAAGAGAACATGAATTCTTTCAAGGGACTGAAAGTGGACGAAGTCATTTTTACGGCATCCGATACCTTCGTCATCAGTTTTGTGAACGGTGTCTGCTACAGGGGAACCTTCAAGATTACCTCCAACATGGATTTCAGTTACAACCTCGTCGAGGGGAACGACCTTCTGAACGTCTCGGCCAACGGCAGCATCGCCTTCCCGGCCGATTCCAAGTGCACGCTTGTCATCAGCACTTCTGCCAAGCATCTCTGGAATACCTATACCGGCACCATAGAATTTGACCTTACTGAGCAAAAGTAAAGCGCCTATAATTAATTAAGGACTGCACTCCCCTTTCGAGTGCAGTTTTTTTTGTATCTTTGCAGCACGTTTACACAAAACCGAAACTGATTCATAGAGATATGTCCGTCGTCATCAAGACCGTCGAAACCAAGGCCAATCTTCGTAAATTCGTGAAATTTCCCCTTTCACTTTACAAGAACTGCCCGTACTATGTCCCCAACATTTACGTGGACGAAATGTCCACGCTGGACCCCGGGAAAAACGCCATGGGAAAGTATTCCAAGTCCAGGAAATTTCTGGCCTACAAGGATGGGAAAATCGCCGGGCGCGTCATCGCCATCATCAACGAGATTGCCAACAGGGACTGGAATCACAAGGAGGTTCGTTTCGGCTGGATGGATTTCATCGATGACAAGGAAGTATCCGGTGCGCTGATGGACGCCGTGATTGCCTTCGGCCGGGAATACGGGATGGACACGGTCAGCGGTCCCCTCGGTTTCACCGATTTCGACAATGAAGGCTGCGTAGTGGAAGGATTCGATGACATCTCTTCCTTTATGCTCAAATACAATTATCCCTATTATGGGGAGCATTTTGAGGCTTTGGGCATGAACAAGGCCAACGATTGGCTGGAGTACCGCATTTATGTTCCCGACCAAGTTCCGGACAAGGTGGTCCGTGCCGCCGAACTGGTCTCTGAACGCTATAAGCTGCATATCCGCAAGATTACCAAAAAGGAAGTCGCGAAAGAAAATTATGGACAGAAACTGTTCGACCTGGTGAACCGAACCTACTGTGATCTGTTCGACTACACGGTTCTTCCTCCGGACGTGATCGACCAGTATGTGGATACCTTCCTGGGGCTTTTGAATCTCAAGTATGTGACACTGGTGGAAGATGCCGACGGCAAACTCATCGCGCTGGCCATCACCATGCCTTCCCTGGCGCGCGCTGTCAAGAAGGGGAACGGCTACCTTTTCCCGACGGGCTGGTGGCATTTGCTGAAATCCATGTATATCAAGCATGAAGAGGCCCTGGAACTGATGCTTATCGCCGTGGATCCCGAATACCGCAACCGGGGCGTGCATGCCATGCTTTTCAACGAGATTATTCCCAACCTCATTGAGGGCGGCTTCAAATACGGCGAATCCAATGCCGAAATGGAATCCAATACCAAGGTGCAGAATATCTGGAACATGTACGAGAAAGAGTTCAAGCGCCGCCGTCGCGTCTATAGCAAGCCTATATAATGAGTGCGTCTTCTTCCATGCTTCCTCCGCTTCCGGAGCGGATGCGTCCCCGGACGCTGGACCAGTACGTGGGCCAGCGGCATCTGGTGGGCGAAGGATGCATCCTGAGGAAGATGATCGAGAGCGGGAACCTCAGTTCGTTCATCCTGTGGGGCCCTCCGGGCGTGGGAAAGACAACCCTTGCCCATATCATCGCCGAGACGCTGGACCGGGATTTCTTCACTTTGTCGGCCGTCACCGCCGGCGTGAAGGATGTGCGGGAAGTTTTTGAAAAGGCCGGCGGGTCTTCCCTGTTCAATCGGAAAGGAGCGCCCATCCTGTTCATTGACGAGATTCATCGCTTCAACAAAGCCCAGCAGGACGCCCTTCTGGGAGCGGTTGAAAACGGCACCATCGTACTGATCGGAGCCACCACGGAGAACCCTTCTTTCGAGGTGATCACTCCCCTTCTGTCCCGCTGCCAGGTTTTTGTCCTGAAATCACTGGAGAAGGCCGATCTGCAGCAGCTTCTGGACCGTGCGCTGAAGGAGGATGTCCTGCTGAAGGAGAAGGAGATTGTGATCAAGGAGAACGAGGCTCTGCTGCGTTACAGCGGCGGAGATGCCCGCAAACTGCTCAATGTGCTGGAACTGGTGACGGATGCGCAGGCGGGTCACTCCCCTGTCGTCATCGACAACGCCACCGTCACGGCTTCCGTTCAGGAAAACATGGCCATATACGACAAGGACGGGGAGATGCACTATGACATCATCTCGGCCTTTATCAAAAGCATCCGCGGGTCGGACCCCAATGCCGCCATCTACTACCTGGCCCGGATGATTGAAGGCGGAGAGGATCCGCTGTTCATCGCCCGCCGCCTTTGCTTGAGCGCTTCAGAGGATGTGGGCCTGGCAAACCCCAATGCCCTCCTGTTGGCCAATGCCTGCTTTGAGGTGGTGTCCAAGATCGGCATGCCGGAAGGGCGGATTCCCCTGGCGGAGACTACGGTCTATCTGGCTTCCTCCCCCAAGAGCAACGCTTCGTATATGGCCCTGGAGAATGCGCTGGCCAAAGTAAAGGAAACGGGCAATCTGCCGGTCCCCCTCCCCATCCGCAACGCACCTACCCAGCTGATGGAGGATCTGGGTTACAGTGACGGCTACAAGTACGCCCACGACTATCCCGGGAATTTCGTGGACATGGAATTCCTTCCGGAGGCCATTAAAGGTACGGTGTTCTATCAGCCGCAGGTGAACAAGCATGAAAACGCTCTGCGTGCCTATCTCGAGGCCTGCTGGCCCAAATATTATCAGAAAGGATAACCCACGCCAAAGTGAATGGCGTAATTCCCGTTGAACCATTCGCTTACAGGGACCCAGCGACTGGTATTCTGACGGTTGGGATCGTGCAGGCGGATACCGCTGTCCAGCCGGAGAAGAAGGAAATCCAGGTTCACGCGGAGTCCGAAACCCCAGTTCAGGCCGATGGCTTGCGGCAATTCTTTCAGGCGGAAAAGGCTGCCGTCATGGAAATCCAGGTCATAGTTGAGCCCCCATACGTTACCGGCATCCACGAACAAAGCTCCCTCCAGTTTCCAGGTGATGGGAAAACGGTATTCCACGTTGGCTTCCAGTTTCATGGCGCCGATTTGGCTGGGGATGGCGAAGATGTCCATGTATTCGGAGGTGCCGGGCCCCAGGGTACGCGCCTGCCAGCCGCGCATGGACATGGAACCGCCCGCGTAGAATTGCTTTTCTATGGGAATGGTCGTGGAATTGCCATACGCAAAGCCCGCACCGGCCATCGCATGCAGGGCCAAGGCATGTTTTTGGGACCGGCCGAAGCGGAAAACTTTTCCCAGGTTAAGCTCGAGCCTTACATATTGATAGTATGGCGTATTCCAGATGGTGTGCTCTTCGTATTCGTTTTGGGGAAGGACTGAATTGAAGAGGCTGAGCACGTTGCCGGAGACATCGATGCCCAGACGGACATAATGGTACGGCGTCTGGGGGATGGCCGCCGAGTTGGTGGTGTAATAAAGCATCCCGCTTACACCCATGTCGAAGTGGTCCGAATAGACGCTGGTGAGGAAGGGATTGGACTGAATCAGCTTGAGCCAAAAAAACGGATCCACGTCGAAGAGTCGGGCGATATTGACGCGGAACGGAGTGACTTGATAGAACAAGTGATTCCCTACCCTTCCGTTGTAGTTGAAAGAGGCGGCGATATTGGCGCGGCGGAATTCCGGACGGTTCTGGTAAAGAAACGCCAGCGTGACATCCGTAGTGGGGATGTGGGAGCCCTTGAAAATGCGGTTGGGGAAGCCAACCATCTGCGGGAAACGGATGGAGGCCGTCAAACTCAGGTCGGTGGAATTGATACGGTCTTTGGGCTTGAACTGGAAATTGCCCTTGAGGCCGATGCTGAGCCGCTCTCCGCCATGAAAAATATTCTTGTGATAGTAGTTGATCTGCGGGGAAATGCCAAACAGTCCCGTGGAATTCACCGAAGCCTCCAAGTCGGTCTTGATGGACTGGAGACGGGAGTTGCGGAGCGTGATGTCGCAGTCCACCTTCTCATCCGAGACGGGAATCATGTTCACGTTGACGCCGGAGAGCATACTCAGGCTGGCCAGGCGGGTGTAGGCCGTGTTCACTTCCCGTTCGTCGTACAACTGCCCTGGACGGAGCGTATTGAGGTTCTCCAGCACAGATGGACGGATCTTGAGTTTCTCCGGATGGGAGACCGTAACCGCCCCCAGGGTGAATTTCTTGTGCTCGCGGGCGGCCGCCGGCGTATCTCCCATGGCATAATCGCGGATCGTCAGCTTCAGCCGGGCGTTTCCGTCCGCGGAAAGGGTATCGGCCTCGAAGGCATAGAAACTCTTGTTGAAGCCGTAATAGCCTTTGTTCCTGAGTTCTCGGGCCGACCGCTCCGCTTCTTTTTCCAGGGACGATTCGGACAGGTAGTCCCCGATGGTGACGGTGCTTTTGGGAAGAACTTCCCGGAAATCTTCGGCAAAGGTGCCATAGGTGGGAAGCTCATAATCGATTGCGCTGATTTTGTAGCGTTTGCCAAGGGCGACATAATAGGTGACGAATACCTTCCGTCCCTTCACGCTCACCTGGCTTTCTACCTGGGAATCGTAGTATCCGGTATATTGCAGGTGATTCTCGATGCTTTGGATGCTCTTGTCCACCAGGACGGGGTCGTACACGATGGGTTTTACGCCGATTTTCTGCAGGAATCTCTTGAAACGGGTGCTGCCGTCTCCTCCCCAGTTGTACACCGACAAGAGCGGATTTACGCCGAACAGAAAGGAATTGGGCCTTTGGCTGATGTAGGAGGTGAGTTCCGATGCGTTGAAGGAGGGATCGTCCACCTTCACCTGATTCTTGCGAAGGAGGTATTCTCCGTCTTTGAGCGACCGGGTAACGCTGCAGGAAGCCACTGACAGCAGGCAAAAGACAAGAAATATGACTTTCCGCGATTTCATTCTTACAAAAGTAATACTTTTTACTTATATTTGCGAGAATTTTTAAACTTCGTTTTAACTCGGATGAAAAACAAATACATTGACCTGATCGACCATACCTTCGATTTCCCGCAGGATGAGTTCTTGGTTGTGGACGGAAATCTGATGTTCAACGACATCGATCTTATGGAGATCATCGAAAAGTACGGCACTCCGTTGAAAATAAGCTACTTACCCAAGATTTCCTTGCAGATTCAACGTGCCAAACGCCTGTTCAAGGTGGCCATGGCGAAGGCCGACTATCAGGGAGATTATCACTATAGCTACTGCACCAAGAGTTCCCAGTTTGCCTTCGTGGTTCACGAGGCCCTCAAGAACGACGTGCATCTGGAAACCTCATCGGCCTATGACCTGGACCTCGTGGAAGCCCTGGGACGCGACGGGTCGGTGAACAAGGAAGAGCTCTACATCATCTGCAACGGCTTCAAGCGCCCCCAGTATATCCAGAACATCGCGAAACTGCGCAAGGACGGCTGGAAGAACATCATTCCCGTGCTGGACAACAAGAACGAGTTCGAAGACCTGGCGGACCTCATCGAAGAGGATACCATGATGGGCATCCGCATTGCCTCGGAAGAAGAGCCCAACTTCGATTTCTATACCTCCCGTCTGGGCATCCGCTATTCGGACATCCTCAAATTCTATCGTGAAACGGTGGCCAAGTATCCCAACTTCCACCTGAAGATGCTGCATTTCTTCATCAACACCGGTATCCGGGACACCGCTTACTATTGGAACGAACTGTCCAAGTGCGTGAAGGTGTACTGCGAACTCAAGGCCATCTGCCCGGAGCTGGACAGCCTCAATATCGGCGGCGGTCTTCCCAACAAGACCTCCCTGGCCCAGGAGTTCGACTACGAGTACATGGTGGAAGAGATTATCAACCAGATCAAGGTCACCTGCAATGCCATGGGCGTGGAAGAGCCGGACATCTTCACGGAATTCGGCTCCTTCACCGTGGGAGAAAGCGGCGCCACCATCTTCAAGATTCTGGACATCAAGCAGCAGAACGACCGCGAGAAGTGGTACATGATCGACAACAGTTTCATGACCTGCCTGCCGGATACCTGGGGCTTGAACCAGCGCTTCATCCTGTTGCCCATCAACAAGTGGAACGATGAGTATCAGCGCGTGTTCCTGGGCGGTCTCACCTGCGACAGCCAGGACTTCTACAATGCCGATTATCATGCCAACGCCATCTTCCTGCCCACCATCCGCAGCCGCCGGGAAAACCTGTATATCGGTTTCTTCCATACGGGAGCGTATCAGGAGGCCCTGTCGGGCTTCGGCGGCATCAAGCACTGCCTCATGCCTTCCCCCAGGCACATC
>CADBFO010000004.1 GCA_902794005.1 uncultured Bacteroidia bacterium | reverse complement strand
AAGAGGGAGCGTAGCCGTAGCTACGTGACCGATGAGAAAGGTGAAAATGGCCGGAAAGGTCGTGTAAATAACAAGAGCAATTATTTCAAAACAGCTTCTAAGCCTTACGCCTCGTATTCGGTGGGGTCGAAGCCTTCCAGGGCTTCCTTTCGCTCGGTGCAGGTACCGCACTTGCCGCAGTGTTTCTCTCCCCCTTTGTAGCAGGAATAAGTCAGGGAATAGTCCAGGCCGATGGCCTTGCCCCGCAGGGCGATGTCCCGCTTGGTGATGTCGCAATACGGGGACACCACGCGGATCCCCTCATAGGTGCCGGCCTTCACGGCCGCATCCATGGCCTCCACGAACTCCGGCCGGCAGTCCGGGTAGATGGCATGGTCTCCGCTGTGATTGGCCAGGAGCACCGTGTCCAGTCCGTAACTTTCGGCCAGGCCGGCCGCCACGGAGAGCATGATGCCGTTGCGGAAAGGCACCACCGTGCTCTTCATGTTCTCCTCGTCATAACTCCCCTCCGGAATCTCCCCCCCGCCGAGCAGAAGGTCGCTCTTGAAATACTGGCCGATAAAACCCAGCGGAATCACCATGTGCCTGATGCCAAGAAGCTTGCAATTCTCCCTGGCACAGGCGATTTCCCGGGCATTGTGCTTGGAACCATAGTCAAAAGTGACCGCCAGCACAATGCTGTCCCTATACTCGCGCAGCAGCGTGGTGCTGTCCAAGCCTCCGGAATAAACAAGTAACGCCTTCATAGTGATACGTAACAATCTATAAATCAAACACTTGCTTATAATCCTCTGCGCAAAAAGCGCAGAGGATTATCAGCAACTTACTCAGTATCAGCCAATTGCGAGCCACCCGCCAAGGTGGAAAGAATGGAAGAGACGGCTGTGCGGGCCGATGCGACGGCTTCCACCACGGTCTTGGGGCCCAGGATGAAGTCTCCGGCCACCCATACGTTGCCGAGACCCTCCACCTGACCGCCTTCGGAGGTGGCGGGCCAGCCCCACTCGTTCATGACGGCCGCCGTTCCCCGGAACATGTCGAAATCCGGCTTCTCGCTGATGGCGGTGAGCAGGGTGTCGCACTCCACGAAATGGTCGGTGCCCTCAATGATGCGGGTAACCACGCGGCCACCGTCCTCGGGCTGAACGTTTTCGCAGTCGCGGAACACGACGCCGCCTTCCTTCACTTCCACCGGAGCCTGGAACACGCGGAACTGTACGCCATCGGCCTTGGCCTCCTCCACTTCCATCGGGTTGGCGGGCATGTTCTCGAAGGTCTTGCGATAATAGACCCAGGTTTCGGCACCCAGACGGGCAGCCGTACGGCAGGCATCCATGGCCACGTTGCCGCCGCCGATGACAATTACTTTCCTGCCCAGGTTGAAGACGGAAGGGTCTTTGAGGAAAGGCAGGGCCTGGACGGCTTTCTCATCCCCGGGGATGTGCAGGGTGGCCGGTTTTTCGGCACCGGCCCCCACAAGGACGGCATCATGGGAGGCCGACAGCTGCGCCAGCGTGACATCGCGTCCCACCTCCGTGGAGCCTTTGAAAACGATGCCGGCCTTTTCGAACATGGCTTCGAAGGCATCGCAGTATTTCTTGTCCAGACGGAAGGCGGGGATGCCGTAGCGAAGCACGCCGCCCATCCGGGGGTTGGCGTCATACAGGGTGACATCGGCCCCGGCTTCGTACAGCCAGACGGCAGCGGCGAGGCCCACCGGACCGGCCCCGACAAGGGCGATGCGCTTCCCTTCCAATTCCGCACTGCGGCGTTGGAGCTGATGTTTGAAAAGGTATTCTCCGGAAATCTCCTGCTCAATCTCGTACCAGCGCACCGGAATTTGCTTTACATTGAGGACGCAGTGGCCGTAGCAGAACTGCTTCCAGTCACAGACCAGGGAGGTTACGGCCGTCAAGGGATTGTTCCGGAACAGCATTTCTCCGGCTTCTTCCAGTTTTCCTTCCCGGTACAGGAGCATGCATTCCGGAACGGGGGTATGTACAGGGCACCCCTGAAGGGCGCATTTTGGTTTTTTGCACAGCAGGCAGCGCAGTGCTTCGTTATTAATCATGGTTTAAAAATTTGGCGGTTAGTCAGTGAACGGCCCAGGGTGAGGGAATCGGCATATTCCAAATCGTCGCCGAACCCGAGTCCCCGGGCGAGGGAGGTGATCCGGATGCCGGACGCCTCTATTTGTCTGTAAATGTAAAAGGCCGTGGTTTCCCCTTCCACGTCTCCGCTGAGGGCGAGAATGACCTCGGCGCCGGCAGGGTCTTCCCATTGGGCCACACGGTCTGTCAATTCCTTGATGCTGAGGTCGGAAGGACCCACACCGGCAATGGGCGAAATGATGCCGCCCAGCACATGGTACACCCCGTGGTACTGGCCGGTGGCCTCGATGCTCATCACGTCCCGCACGCTCTCTACCACGCAGATGGTGCGCTGGTCGCGGCTGCGGTCTCCGCAAATGGAACATATCTCATCGTCCGAAATCATGCGGCAGCGCCTGCAGTAGCACACCTTGTCGCGAAGTTCGTTGATGGCCGATGTAAAATGGTGGACATTCTCGGCCGGCTGCTTCAGAAGATGCAGGGCCAGGCGGAGGGCGCTCCGTCTTCCCACGCCGGGAAGGGAACTGATGGCATCGACGGCTTCCGAAAGAAGCACGGAAGGATAATTCTCTTTATACGGCATGGTATTTCACAAGGCCTTCCATCGGAGAGGCCAGAATGGTTAAGTCTTCGATATCATACTCCCGGCCGATACGCACAAGAATCTCCCGGCAAGCGTATCCGAAACCGCCCACAATCCCTACGGGGAGGCGGTCATAACGGCAGACGGCACGCTCGAAAAAAGCTCGGAAGTTATTGTCAACCAGGCTTTTCACATAATCTTCCGTATCGTAATGCGAAAGGAGGAACGGGGCGAAGCCGCCCAGATAGCGGGCCGGGGCCGGAGCGCCATAGACGTTTTTGACCAAGGTGGGATAGTCGGCCTGGAAAGCTTTGGCGAAAGCGGCGGACAGCCCTGCCGGGGCGTAGCCCTTGAGGTAGTCGGTGATGAAAAGGCGGCCCAGCACAGCGGCGGAGCCTTCGTCCCCGAGGATGAAGCCGCCGCAGTCAATCTTGCGGGCAATGCCGCTGCCGTCATACTGGCAGGTGTTGGCACCGGTACCCACGATGGCGGCGATGCCGGCGTCCCGGCCGAAGAGGGCGCGGGCTGCACCCAATATGTCGGAGGCATACTCGATGGCGGCTCCGGGGAACCATCGGCCCAGATCCACGGGCGGCTCTCCGACCAGAGCGGCGGCGTAAAAATGGACGCTGGTGATGCCCGGTCCCAGTTTTTCCGCCGCATCCTGCAAAATGGCGACCAGCCGGTCCATCGGCGTTTGGGCCAGGTTGAAGCCGGGTGTACGGATGGTCTTTCCACCCGGGAGCACCCAGTCGGCCTTGGTGGCACCGCAGTCAACGATAAGTTTCATGGCCCTAAGATATTACTTTTCCGTGCTTTTTCCAATGGAAGTAGCCATAGACGGCGCCGGCGGTGTAGGCCGCATACATGAGCGCCATCCAGTATTGTCCGGTACGGAGACAGAGGACGGTCAGGAAGATATCGGCCGCAATCCACAGGATCCACTGCCTCAAGTAACTCTGTGCCAGCCACCAGGTAGCGATGACACTGAGAACGGTGGCCGATGCGTCCAGCGCCGGAGAAGCGTCCCCGGTGGCGCGGAGGAACCCTGAGAGCAGCAGCCAGCCCAGCACAAAGGCCAGGGCGCTGTACAGCATCACTCGCGAAGGCAGCGGCCGCAGGTGGATGACATTCTCCCCCGCCTGCACTCCGGCCTTTTTCCATGCGCGGAGCCCGTAGAACGAAACCCCGACATAGTACAGGTTCAACACCATGGATGCCCAGACATGCTGCACGCCGAAACTGACGGCACATGCCGCCCCGGTGAAGATGCCCAGCACCCACATGGCGTTCTTCTGAAGGATTTCCAGCACCACATAAGCGATGCCGGTCACCATGGCGAATACTTCTATGGCCTGGATCCAGTCCACTTTCCCTTATCGGACTTCGATGAGTTCCACGACGAATTTGAGGGCGCTGCACGGCGGAATGCCGCGGGTGCCGCTTTCTCCATAGGCAAGGTGATAGGGCAGGTACAGTTCATACTTTGCACCTTCACTCATGAGCTGCAGGCCTTCCGTCCAGCCCTTGATCACCTGGTTGAGGCCGAACTCGATGGGCTCTCCCCGCTTGTAGGAACTGTCGAACACCTGGCCGTCCGGGAAGGTGCCTTCATAGTGGCAGTACACCTTGTCCGTGGCCTTGGGTTTGCGGCCGGTTCCCTCCTTGACAACCTTGTACATCAGGCCGCTTCCGGTGGCTTTCACCTCCGGATCCTTGGCCATCCGGGCCAGGAACTTCTCTCCCTCCTCCTTGGCGGCGGCGCCGGCTGCGGCGGCCCGCTCGGATGTTTCCTCTTCCAGTTCCTTATAAAAAGCCTCCAGGGCCTCGCCGGCCTCTTCCATGCTAATGGCGGGCTGGACGCCGGTGAGCATGGCCTTCAGGCCGGCCATGAAATCGTCCACGTTGGCAATTCTGATCCCCTGCTGGTAAAAGCTGGAGGCAACACTCATTCCGAATGCGTAAGATTTTTTATCCATAATATGCTTTTAAGATTATTCGTTCAAGGCTTTCGCCGCATTCTGGCCGGCCAGGAAACCGGTGCAGAAGGCCAGCTGCAAGTTGTAGCCGCCCGTATCGGCATCCATGTCCAGCACCTCTCCGGCCCAGTAGAGGCCGGGCTGCTTCCTGGACTCCAGGGTTTTGGCCACCACCTCGGCGGTGCGGATCCCCCCGGCCGTGACCACGCAGCGCTCGAAACCCACAAAACCGGCAATCTCCATGCGCCAGTCCTTGAGCGTGGCGGCAAGGGTGTCCACGCTCACCCTGGGGTTGGTCTTGAGGAAGGCCAATGTGAGGTTCCAGGGGATGAGCTTCCCGAGCATGATGCGGAAAAGCCGTTGGAAGGGCTGACCTTTGGAACGTTCGTCATGGATGACTTCCTCCCATTTGGCGTGGATGTCCGCGTCCAGTTTTTCCAGTTCCACAGCGGGCTTGAGGTCCAGGCTCAGAGACACCTTCTGTCCGTCGATGAGCGCCTTGACGGCCTTGCGGCTCACCATGAAGCCCAGCGGACCTTCCACGCCGCCGTCGGTGAACTCGATGTCGCCGAATTCCTGCTGCACGGCCGCGCCGTTGATGCAGAGGGTAAGCTGCACGTTTTCCAGATTGTTGCCGTTGAAGAGTTCTCCGAGCTCACTGAGCGGAGTGATGCGCTCGATGTGCTTTTCGAAAGTGGGATACCAGTTGGGAAGCGGCGCAATTCTGCGTTCCCTGGTTTTTCCGTAAACGGTGCGGCCCCGGAATGCCTGCTTGATTTCTCCGGCAAGGGTCCCCTTTTCTTTGTAACCGGCCGGAACAAGGGCCGTCAGGGAAGGCACGCAGGCATCTATGCTGTGACCCATTTCTTCGGCCCACATGTATCCGTCTCCGGTAGAGCCGGTACCGGGATAGGACAGGCCGCCGGTGGCGATGACGAGTTTCCCGCAAGTGTATTCCACGGGTTCGACAGTGAGTTCCTCCCGGGTGGGAACGGGTTTTCCGGGCCGAAGTTTTCGAGGGTCGTCCACCCGGATGCGAACCTGCTTGCGGGTGGTCTGGACACAGTCCAGCGAGAAGCCGCGCGGTGTGGTATCGACCGTTTTCACTTCACAGTCGGTCACCACCTTCACCCCGGAAAGGGTACAGGCCCGAAGCAGGGTATCCACCACGTCGCCGGCCATGTGCGAAGCCGGGAAAGCGCGGTCTCCCCGCTCCACGACACTCTGGAGACCATATTCTTTCAGGAAATTCATCATGCCCTGCGGCGTGAGATTGTGCCACGAGGGGCTCACGAAATTGACGTCGGTCCGAATGTGGGAAGAGAAGTCCTGCCAGTCCTTCACATTGGTAAAATTACAGCGGCCCTTCCCCGTAATCATGATTTTACGGCCAGCCTTGGGCATTTTTTCCAACACGGTTACAGTACCGCCTTTTTCACTTTCTGCCAACACTTTTGCAGCGCCGATGGCGGCCATGAGCCCTGCCGCTCCTCCTCCGATTACAATGATGTCCGAACGCATAGGTTTTAATTTGTTTGCAAAAATACAAAAAATCATTTATATTTGCAGTCCCGATTCACCACAATCGGACAGGCCACTTTAGCTCAGTCGGTAGAGCAGCGCATTCGTAACGCGCAGGTCGTCAGTTCGAGCCTGATGAGTGGCTCAATAATAGGGTTTTCGAGATTCCGTCTCAGACCCTATTATTTTTATGTTTTTCGGCAGATCAAGCACGTAGGAGCGCGATTTTTCAAGAGGTTTTGTCCGATATGCCGGCAACCTTGACTGTAATAAAAGACAAAAAAGTACCAACAAAAGTACCAATCAAAAGTGCCAACACTATGAAGCATACGTTCAATCTCGTTTACCCGAGCAAGGAGGTCTCCCCTATCCGGCTGGTCGTTTCCCATAACGGAGAGAAGTTCCGAAAGTCGGTAGGCGTATCCGTCCGGACGAAACTCTGGAACCAAAAAGCCAGAACGATAGATAAAATGTGCAAGGATGCCGACGTCTGGGCAATCCTCGGTCCCATACACGCAAAACTAATCGAGAAGGAGGTTTCCGTCCATCGGCGGGCCGATGTGCTGTCAGCAATAAAATACGCACTCGGAGAGGACTTCTCGCCATCATCCACGCATCTTTGGGACTACTTCCAAGAGTGGTCGGAAAGAGAGACACCATCGAAGCGGTTTCGCAAACTGGCCTATGAACGGCTGGCGGACATGATGGGAACGGATGAAGATTGGGTGGATATCGACGGAGACTGGCTTTTCCGCTTTGAACAGAAGGCAAATGCGCTTGGCTACTCCCCCAACTACAAGTCCACGCTTCTTGCGAAGCTCAAAACCGTGATGAACGAGGGGTTAACCCGTGGTCTCCACACAAACGAGGCGTTCAAGGAGTTCAAGACCGCCTATGCCCAGGCCGATACGATTGCGCTTACACAAGAGGAAGTGGATATGCTATGGAACGCAGACTTGAAAGGCATACAGGCGCGTGCGCGTGATTGCTTCATAGTAGGCGTGTACTGCGCTGGTCGATTTCAGGACTATTCTCAGCTCTCGGAAGATAATGTATCGGACGGAAAACTGAGGTATGTTCAAAGGAAGACCGGCGAGACAGTGATTATCCCATGTTCACCACGAATCTTGGCAGTTTTCGCCCGAAATGATGGTCAATGCCCGAAGATTTCCGAGCAAGAGGTGGGCCGGGAAATAAAGAAGATTTGCCGCTCACTCGGCGGTTCGTTCCTGAATGTCGTTGAACTCCGCAAAGAAAGCGGCGGGAAGATTGTCGTTGAGAAGAAATGCCGGTGCGACATGGTTTCCTGCCATACGGCGCGGAGAACTGGCGCCAGCATCCTCTACAAATCCGGAGTTCCCATCCGTGTCTGCCGATTCCTCACCGGACACTCAAACGATGCTATGTTCATGAAGTATGTACGGCTGTCAAAGGAGGAAGGGGCCGATATTTTGGCGAAAAGTGATTTTTTCAAATAAAAATGGATATTTTGAAGAATAATCTTCATTATTGGATATCTTTTATTACTTACTTTGAGGGAGGGAGGGAGTTTACGAGCGAAAAAGACCCCAACCCGTCAAAAAAACGAGTTTGGGCTATTCGCTCAATGGTTTTTCGCCTACTTTTCAGTCGGTCGGTCGTCCATTTTGCGCTCACTCCTTAATGGCGTTGAGTGAATTTTCGGAATATCGCGTGCCATCGCGCTTTGCCGGACTCCGAAACGGGATTTATTTCAGTCTCCCAAGCCTTATCCGTGCGGCTTTGCAAAGTACCCTCTACCGCGTCTCGCTCCTTATGAGTGGCTACCCCTTCCGGGTGACGAGTTAAGGAGCATATCACCGTTGACTTCTTTGGCAGTTCGCTCGCCTCCGACAGTCAGGACTTGGCTATAAAAAACCGCATCCCTGGGTCCGGACAGGAATGCGGTTTCGTATGTTTTGGCTGATAGCCTAACGTACTTCAAATCATCGCTCCGCCGGGCCTCGGTGCAGGACAAAAGTAGAGTGATAATTTTGAATTTCCAAGCATGTAACTATTTAATTTTCAATTTGTCGCGAATTAGTGACATGGTGTCTTAAATACACGACAAAAAGAATAAGAAAATAGCGCCTCAGGAGATCATCGCACCTCCCGGAACGATGGTTCAACTTCTTACTGTTTGCGGTAAGTGTTGATTTTGTTCTGCTCGCCCTTGTCGTTTAATCCGACAAATGTGTTCGGGTCCGTGAAGATGAATTTGTAAGTCTTAGCCGTACCGCTACTTCCGGGCTTATCGTTCGTGATAGACATGTTCGGGTAGTCCAGGAAGTAAGTGAAGCTCTCGGTATCGCCAACCTGCTTATTGTTCTCGTCCACCCAGATACCGGTGCCGTGATATGCGTCGGTAAACTTGTAAATGTGCCCGTAGATTCCCATCGTGGGGCCAAGTATGTTGGAATACCCGGATGAGAAGAACGACGTTCCAACAAGTCGGTTGTCAACATCAGTGTTCTGCTTGCCGCAGGAAACGGTTGCCATCAAAGCGATGGCGAGTGCAAATAAGATTTTCTTCATAATGGTTTGTATTTTGGATTAAACATTGTCATCGTTGCCGCCTCGCATGGCCTCGATCATCCGGCCTAACTTCTCGTCACGTTCGGCGAACTTCTTGTTAAGGTCTTCACGGAGCCGCCCAACAGCCTCGTCACGGTAGCGGATGAGCGCGTTCAGGGAAACGACCTTCACATTCTTCTTCGGAGAAAACCGCGTCTTGAGGTTGCCTTTCTTCACCCAGGTGATAATGGTTGTCGGCTTGACGGAGAAGAATCTGGCCGCCTCCTGGAAGGTCCTCCAGTCCTCGGCCTCGTCGATAACCGGCGTCAGCGTTCTGGTGAGGGTAGCGACCTGGATTCGGAGCTGTGAGATTTCCTGCTGCATTTCCGCGAACAGGCGTTTGATTTCAAGGTCGGTCATGGGCTATTGGAAATATGCGAGCGCGGCTTCCGGCATGGTTGTGCGTTCCGCGCAGATATAACAACGGAGGGTGATTTCTGCGGAAAAGTGCCCCAGGAGTTTCGATACCTGGTGGGGATCCATTCCCGCGAGATAGAGATTGGTGGCGAAGGAGCGGCGTGCCGCGTGTGAGGTGACTGCCTTCCACTTGGGCTGCGTCTTCTCCTTCCCTCCCCTGACGGTGACAGCTGGCTCGTTAATATGTGCCGCCCTACAAGCCTGGCGAAGATGCCTGTTGTAGGTCATGCGCTGGGAGCCTGGAGTGGAGAGAGAGCCGTCGAACTGGTCGTACCGTTCTTGGACGTATGCAATCCAGTCGGCGGTCTTTTGTGTGATTGGTACGGTCACTTTCTTTCCGGTCTTTTCAGCGACGTATGTGAGCATTCCGTGGTTGATATGTGCCGGGGTGATGTGCATAATGTCTGATTGTCGGCACCCGGTGTACGCGCCGATAAGGAACTTGGTTGCGTAGTACCGGTCGCCAAGCGACAGATCCGGGAGTTTCTTTTCGAGCATCGTGAGCTCAATCTTGTCGAGATAGATACTTACGGTGTCCTCCTTCTTGACGCGAAAGACCCGCTTGTCCTTAATGGGAATGGGGTCCTCCTCGTTGTAGATGTTCGTGAAGGTTCGTAGTGCGTTCAGTTTGTTGAACACGGTGTTCTGCGAAAGTCCTATCCGTTTGAGGTAGTCTCGAAACTCGATTACTTTTGATTTGGTGAGTTCGTCCATTCGTATGTCCCTTCCGAAGCACATACGCAGGTATGCTGCGACGGGCTGGTACATAGGATGTCCGTTCTCTTCCATTGCTTGTGCTATGTAAGTCATAATGCTTGTTGTTTTGGTTGATTGGCGGGAATAGTCAGCTAACGCCGACCATTCCTGTTCAAGAAGTCCTCCTCAAGTTTCTTCTTGAGGAGTTTTGCGTAGATAAGCACTACGGCGACGGAACCCCATAGGATGTAGAGCAGCGCATCGCTTTCACTATCCCACAGGAGTATACAGGCGATAATATCGACAACTACGATAATCGCTGCCGTTATGAGATAGCCTTTCATATCCTCTTGTTTTTGGGGTTATGTTTGCTTCTGGACCAGACTTCACCGGCCAGACACATTCCGATGCCGCAAAAGATTCCGAGTACGATAAAGATACCGTCCCACCAAAGGAAATACTTGATGGCAATGAAGGTGAACGCGATTTCAGCCGCCACGACGCATAATAAGGCTATAACGTAGTCTTTCATACCCAGCCCTCCTCGTCAAATTCCGCGATTGCATCGTCGAGCTTTTCTATGATGTCGTTAAGCCACAGGATGCTGTTGTTGTAGTGGTCCTCCTTCTCAGTTCCGAGTAAACTCTCAGGCATGTTGTCAAGTTTCTCCTGCTCGTCGTCCCGCATGATTTCCACGTCGTCCCTCACGTACTGGACGGACTGTTTGAGTTCCTTGAGTTGCTTTCTTTGTTTGTTGTTCATAGGCTATATGATTTTGATTGGTGTTGCAATATACGCATAAATTCAATAAAATGCAATGATTTTGTTGATTTGTTTGCGGTTAAAGGGGCGGTTCCCCGCCCCTGCAACCAATCAAATAAGGGTGCCTGAGAAAGCCATAAAGACTTCGTGGGCATCCTTTGCAAAGTCTCGGAACTCTCTCGCCATAGCAAGATTCCCCTCATTCTTCCACTCGTCCGAGATTTCCTTCATTTTCTTTTCACAGTCAACCATTGCGTTCTTGATGCGAAAAGCCTGGGCGAAGGTAAGACCAGAGATTGAATAGCGGGGACCATCGTTGGCGCGAATTTATTTTGTATCTTTGCAGAAAATTGAAACAGAGTATGTATTACGTTTGCAAGAGACTGGAAATTTCATCGGCCCATGCGCTGCATCTTTCCTATGAGAGCAAGTGCGAAGAACTGCACGGCCACAACTGGATCGTGAAGGTGTACTGCAAGAGCGAGACGCTCAACGAGGACGGCATGGTTACGGATTTCACGCATATCAAGCGGGACATCGCCGGCGCGCTGGACCACAAAAACCTCAACGAGGTACTTCCCTTCAATCCCACGGCCGAGAACATCGCCCGCTGGATCTGCGACCATGTGGAAAACGCCTACAAGGTGGAAGTGTGGGAAAGCGAGAACAACATGGCCGCCTATGAACGGTAGGTACCGGGTCAACGAAATCTTCTATTCCCTCCAGGGCGAGGGATTCTGGACGGGAACGCCCATGGTGTTTGTGCGCCTGAGCGGGTGCAACCTTCAGTGCCCCTTCTGCGACACGGACCACAAGCCATTCACGGAAATGAGCGCAGAGGAAATCCTGCAGGAGGTGCAGCAGTACCGCTGCCCGCGTATCTGCCTCACCGGCGGAGAACCGCTTCTGCAACTGGACGACGAACTCCTGGACACGCTCGGCGCATACATCGTCCACATGGAGACCAACGGTTCCGTCAACAAGCCGGAAGCAAATAGAATCCAATGGGTTACGCTTAGCCCCAAGAGCCATCTTCCCGGCTACGCGGAGCGCGGCAAGGTGAACATCACCGAGGCCGATGAAATCAAGCTGGTCTATGACGGCACCCTCACCGAGGAGGAAATCTGCGCCTGGGAAGGCTTTCCGGCCAGCCACCTCTTCCTCCAGCCTTGCGACATCCCGGACCCTGTCAGGAAGCAACAGCTTCTGGAAGAGACCCTCTCCTTCGTGAAGGCACACCCCCTCTGGCGGCTCTCCCTCCAAACCCACAAACTGCTGGAAATCCGCTAAACGCGGTGGCCGATAAGCCCTTGAGCAGCAGTCGTTTACGTAAAATCCTCTGCGCAAAAAGCGCAGAGGATTTTGCGTAAATGACTGATTACCAACACACTAATTGCCACGCCAGGCGGCACCAATACCACCCTCCTGCACCTTTATAAAGGATAAATGCCGGCGCCAATATAGTCGATCAGGGCCTGGGGATCGATACATATCTGCAACCCGCGCACTCCGGCGCTGACATAAACGGTATCCCACAATAGTGCGCTCTCATGGACAAATGCAGGAAACGGTTTTTTCATGCCGATGGGGCTGCATCCGCCGCGGATGTAACCGGTGAGCGGCAGCAGTTCCTTCACATGGATCATGGCGCAGTTCTTGTTGCCGGAAATGCGGGCCGCCACGCGAAAATCCACCTCCATGGACCCCGGCACCACACAGACGAACAGCCCCGTGCGGTCTCCCCTCAAAACCAGGGTTTTGAACACGCGGTCCAGGTCTTCCCCCAGCTGCTGTGCCACATGGGAGGCCTCCAGATGTTCCTCATCCACTTCATAAGGAATGAGCCGATAGGGAATGCCCGCCGCGTCCAGCAGCCGGGCCGCATTCGTTTTCTGCAAAGCCATGATGCAAAATTAGTGAAATAATTGCTATCTTCGTGGATTGAGCACGAAAGATTCTTCGACTTTGCTCAGAATGACAAAAGAGCTTTGCCCAGAACGATGACAGCGCTTCAGGTCCTGAAGACATATTGGGGGTATGATTGTTTCCGCCCCATGCAGGAAGAGATTGTCCGGGAAGCCCTGGAAGGACGGGACGTGCTGGCCATCCTGCCCACCGGCGGCGGAAAGAGCGTTTGCTTCCAGGTGCCGGCCCTCATGCAAGACGGCATCGCCCTGGTGGTCACACCCCTGATCGCCCTCATGAAAGACCAGGTGCAGAACCTGCAGCAAAGGGGCGTCCGCGCCATGGCCATCCACGCCGGAATGACCCGGCACGAGGTGGACCTCGCCCTCAACAACGCCGCATACGGGGACTACAAGTTCCTGTACCTGTCGCCGGAACGTCTGAACACGCCCCTGTTCCAGTCTTACCTGAGCGTCCTGAAGGTCTCCTACATCGTGGTGGACGAGGCTCACTGCATCTCGCAGTGGGGCTACGACTTCCGCCCCAACTATCTGGAAATCGGCCGATTGAGAGATCGCATCGATGCGCCCGTCATCGCCCTTACCGCCACCGCGACGCCCCTGGTGGCCCATGACATCATGGAACGGCTGCGTTTCCGGGAAGAGAACCTCCTCCGCTCCGGCTTCGAGCGTCCCAACCTGAGTTACATCGTCCGGAAGGCGCAGGACAAAATCGGCCAGATCCGCAGCATCTGCGAAGGCGTTCCCGGAACCGGCATCGTCTATGTCCGCAGCCGGGCCCGCACCCAGGAACTGGCGGAGAGCCTGAAGGCCGACGGCGTCGAAGCCTCCTTCTACCACGCCGGCCTGGGCCCCGAAACCCGCACCCGCAGGCAGGAGGATTGGAAAAGCGGAAAAACGCGCGTGATGGTGTGCACCAATGCCTTCGGCATGGGCATCGACAAGGCCGATGTCCGCTTCGTGGTCCACGCCGACCTCCCCGACAGCCCCGAAGCCTATTTCCAGGAAGCCGGCCGCGCGGGACGCGACGGAAAGCCCTCCTACGCCGTCCTCCTGTGGAACGGGACCGACGAGGCCCGCCTCCGACAGCTTCAGGAAGTCTCCTTCCCTTCCCTGGAATACATCGAGGACATTTATCACAAGGTACATGTCTTCTTCGAGATTCCCTACGACACCGGAATGGGCCGATTGCTCAAGTTCGACCTCGCCGCCTTCTGCAGGCGATACCGCCTCCAGCGCGCACCCGCCTATTACGCCGTCAAGTACCTGGAGCGGGAAGGCCACTGGACCCTTTCCGAAGATATGGACATCCAGACGCGCATCCGCATCGAAACGGACCGGCAGCAGCTGTACCGGACCGAACTGCCGGACCCGCAGATGCCCGCCGTCCTGGAAGCCCTCATGCGCATGTACACGGGTATCTTTTCGTTCCCGCAACCCATCGACGAGGAGGCCGTCGCCCTCCGTGCCGGGGTGAGTGTTCCGCAACTCAGGCAGCTTTTGTACGGGCTCAGCGTGAATCACGTCGTCCGCTACATCCCGGCCGACCACGCCACGGTGCTGTTCATCGCGCACGACCGCCTGCGCCCCGGCAACGTACAGCTCTCCCCCAAACGCTATCAGATGCTGCGCAGCACTTACGGAGAAAGGGTGCAGACCATGCTGGATTTCGTGGAGGAGGACAACGAATGCCGCTCGCAATTCCTTCTTCGCTACTTCGGCCAGGAAGAGAGCGCCCCCTGCGGAAAATGCGATGTCTGCCGCAGCGGTGCCGCCCGTCCCAAAGACCTCGATGCGCAGCTCAAAGCCTGGATCGAGGCCCGCAGAGGCCGATATACGCTCCACGAGGTGCGCGCCGCCTTCGGTCAGGCCGATGAAAACTGGCTGGAAGTCCTCCGGGAGCTGATTGACCGCAAAGATGTTCCCCCTTACGCATAAAATGCGTATCTTTGCAGTCCGATTATGGCCGCGACCAAAGACATATTGCTCAAAAGTATCCGCAACGGAGGCTCGCTCACCCTCGGGCAGCAAATCAGGCTATGCCTGATGCTCAGCTACCCGGCCATCCTGGCACAGCTGTCCTCCGTGATGATGCAGTATATCGACGCCTCCATGGTGGGCCACCTGGGCCCGGCCGCGGGAGCGTCCATCGGCCTGGTATCCACCTGCCTGTGGCTCTTCGGCGGCTTCGGGATGGCCGTCACCAGCGGCTTCTCCGTGCAGGTGGCTCATCTTTTCGGAGCCAACGACTTCGCGGGAGCACGTTCGGTGCTGCGGCAGGCGCTGGTCTGCGGGCTGGGATTCAGTCTTTTCCTGGCCGTGGTAGGCATGTCCATCTCTCCTTTCCTCCCCTATTGGCTGGGCGGCGGGCAGGATATCGGCCCGGATGCCTCCAGCTATTTTTTCATCATGTCGCTGTTCATGCCGGCCATGCTCATGGACTGGACCTGCGCCGCCATTCTGCAGGCCAGCGGCAATATGAAGGTCCCCAGCCTCCTGAGCATCGGCATGTGCCTGTTGGACGTGGTGTTCAATTACCTGTTCATCTATATCCTGGACATGGGGGTGACGGGCGCCGCGCTGGGCAGTGGCATGGCCGAACTGATTACCGGGGCGGCCATGTTCTCGTTCCTGGCCTTCAAGAGCCCGGAACTCAACCTGCGGCAGGAAAAAGGCAGTTACCGGCCCACGCGCGTGGTATTGCGCAAGGCTCTCGGAATCAGCGGGCCGATGGCCTTTCAGAATCTGCTGATGCGAGGTGCGCACATCGCCTCCACGGTCATCGTGGCACCGCTCGGGACCATCTCCATTGCGGCCAACTCCTTCGCCATCACGGCGGAAAGTTTCTGCTACATGCCAGGCTACGGCATTGCCGACGCCTCCACCACCCTGGTGGGGCAGTCCATCGGAGCCGGCCGGCGGTCCCTGGCCAAACGCTTCGCCTGGATCACCACCGGTCTCGGCATGGGCATCATGGGTCTGCTGGCCGTGCTGATGTACATTTTCGCCCCGCAGATGATGGGGCTTCTGTCCCCGGATGCCGAGGTAATCGGCCTGGGAAGCCGGGTGCTGCGCATCGAGGCCTTTGCCGAACTGGGCTATGCAGCCTCCATCGTAGCATACGGTGCCTGCGTGGGAGCCGGCGACACCAAGTGGCCCAGCATCATGAACTTCGGGTCCATGTGGATTATCCGCATCATCCCCGCCATCTTCCTCACCCGCGTGTACGGCCTGGTGGGCTTCTGGATGTGCATGGCGGTGGAACTGAGCTTCCGAGGGGTTATCTTCCTCATACGCCTGTACCGCGGCCGCTGGCTCGACGCCACACCGGGTGGCAAGCAAGCGCCTGACAATTAACAACTTACAAATAATCCTCTGCACTTTTTGCGCAGAGGATTACATGGAAAACACTGATAGACAATTAGTTAAGAATCACCATTATGCTGGGAATTGTTTTACAGAAAGGAGACGACAAACTGCTGGGGGCGCTGGTGCTCCAGAAATGCAAGGATTTCAAGGTATATCTGCCGGAGAACGACCCCGCAGAGGCCGATTATGACGCCCAACTCCAGATCAGGCACGGAAACTGGCAAAACGTCGAGGAAGCGCTTGTCTGCCTGCTGGAACCCGGCGCCCTGCCGGATTCGAACTTCGTGAAACGCATCCTCCGCACGGTCAAGTGCCGTCCCGACTTCGATGTCTATCACGTGAATGTAGCCGGCGAGAAAGCCTTCCCCCGCAAGGCCGATCCCAAAAAGCTTTTCAAGCTGGCCATTTTCGGGAATGCTGCCGCCCCGCTTTCCAGCTTCATCTTCCGAAGCGGGAAACTCCGTGAGAAAGCCGTCTTTGAGGCCGACGGGGACCTGGAACCCCTCCCTACCGTCCTGAACTGCGCCCAGGAGCGTCCCGTGCGCAATGTCTGCATGCAGAAGCTGGCCTGGACGCTCGAGGCCCCTTCCACCAACCCGGCCGACCAGGAAAAGGCCGTCCGGGCAAGAATCGACCTTCTCCGCTGGACGGAAAATTTCTTCGGGGACGATGATTACCCGCTCAGCGTGGGAGACCAGCTGGACCTTTTTGCCGCGGAGGTCGTCAAACTCTACCCCAGCTACACGGAAGAAGAACTGAAAGAAATGATGTACAGTTTCCAGGTGTCCCAGGGAACCGTGCGCAGACTTCGCGCTTCCAGCGCGCTCAGCCATGCCCTGAAACAGCGCCAGAAGGAGTTGCAGTAGGCTACAGAATCTTATCCAACCAGTAAAAGATGAGCTGGATGCGCTTTCTCATGAGCGTGTAGTCCAACGTCTGGGGCGTATCCGTCACCTTGTTGTTGTTGAGGGTGATGCCGGAGGTGAACATCACCGAGGGGATGCCGTGCTCCAGGAACACGCGCTGGTCGCTCACGCGCCGGTAGAACAGCTGGGTGAAATCCTTGCTGCCGTAATAGTCGTACCCCAGTTCCAGGTTGATTCTCAGGTCCCGGTTCACGCTCTCCAGCGTGCTGCGGCGGCCGGTGGAAGCGTCCGAGAGCATCATGATGTAGTTGGGATTCCCCTTGGTAATGGGAGCCAGGCCGGTTCCCAGCTGATCCAAGTTCACGGCCATCAGAATCTGCTCCGGAGAAATGGCCTGCCCGCTCACGGGGTCCTTCAGTTTTCCCTGTTCGATGAGGCGCCACAGGTCGGCCGCACCGGCAAGGTCCTTCTCCTTGCCGTCCAGGGCGGCCACGATGAGACTTGTCCCATACGTCTTCTTGCATTCCTTCATGTGGAAGAACATGCGGGCTATCTCCAGCAGGGCGGCCACGCCGGAAGCATTGCTGTCGGCCCCGGGATAGGTGTTGCCGCCCAGGGTGCCCAGGTTGTCAAAATGGGCCATCACCACTACGTAGCGGGCGGGGGATGCCGTCCCGGGAATCAGCCCGATGATATTGCGGCCGAAAAAACCCGCACCGCGGAAACCGTGCATCCAGGCGCCGCTGAAAGGTTCCAGATGAAGGTCCATGAACCGATCCTCCAGCCACACCGCCGCTTTTTTTGCCCCCTCCGTTCCGCTGGCCCGTCCCCCCAGGGAGGGGCCGGCGAGATAATCCACCGTGGCGCGGATATTCTCCGCATGCAGCACCGTTTCGGCATTTTTGGGGCTTATGGTATATCGGACGCTTTGCGCGGCGGCAGGAATGCAGGCCGCCAGCGACAAAAACATCAAAATTTTTATTAACTTTGTCATTTGGTGCGAAATTAGCATTTTCACGGCGGAAAAGAAAATTTTTTATGAAAAACGTCTGGTGCATACTCTCTCTTTGCCTGGCTCTGCTTCTGGGAACGCCGGCCCGGGCCCAGTATGACAAGGACGTTTTCTCCTTCCGGGGCCGCACCGCCCTCCAGGACGGCCGGCTCAACGAAGCCGTGGCCAATTTCAACATCCTGGCCCAGCTGGACACCACCGACTACTGGACTTTCTTCTACCGCGGCATCGCCAAATACAATCTCGGAGACATCCGCGGCGCCAAGGCCGATTTCTCCACGGCCGTACGCCTGAACCCCGTCTTCACCTCCGGATTCCATTACCGTGCCATCACCGAAAGCCGAACCGGAGATTACGAACAGGCCCTGAAAGACCTGGAAAGGGCCATCGAACTGCGGCCGGGCTCTTCCGGCCTGTATTTTACCCGCGGTGTCACCTATTTCCTGAGCCGCCAGTTCGAGCGCGCCGTGTCGGATTTCGACAAGTACATCCGGAAGGAGCCCAAGGACCCCTCGTCCTTCCTGAACCGGGGCGCATCCTATCTTTTCCTGGGAGACACCACCAAGGCCCTGGCCGACTACAACCACGCCATCCGGCTGGACCGTTTCGAGCCCGAAGGGTACATCCGCCGGGGCGGGCTGAAAGCCACCCGCAAACAGTACGATGAAGCCCTCGCAGACTTCAACAAAGCCGTGGAACTGGACTCCACCCTCACCCTGGCCTATTTCCAAAGGGCCATCGTCAGGAGTGAAACCGGAGACCTCAACGCCGCCATGGCCGACCTCAACACCGTTCTCAAGTACGAACCCGGCAACGCCCTCACCCTGTACAACCGCAGCCTCCTGAGCGCACAGGTGGGAGATTACGAAGGCGCCCTGTCGGACATGGACCGCGTCATCGCCATCAACCCCGGCAACGTCCTGGCGTATTTCAACCGGGCCGGTTATTTCATCGAGATGCAGCGCTGGGACGATGCCCTGGCCGACTACAACAAAGCCATCGAACTGTACCCGGATTTCGCAAAGGCCTACATGAACCGCGCATTCGTAGAACTGCAGATGGGCATGACCCGCGCCTCCAAGGAAGACTACAGGACAGCCCGTGCCAAAGTGGCCGAATACGAGAAAGTCACCTCCGGCGGCGCCAATTTCTCCGACACCACCAAAAAATACAGCAGTCTGCTCGCGCTGGATGCCGATTTCGCCCGGGGCGGCAATTTCGAGGACGAAATGCTGCGCCATCGGGACGTGGACATCAACCTGAAACCCCTCTACCGCTTCGTCGTCACCAAGAGCCGGGACGATGCCAACTACGCCCTGGCCCACCGCTACGAGAACCGCCTCCTGGACGGATTCCTGGCAAAGGCTCCGCTTCCGGCGGAAATCAGCGCCGCCCCCACCGCATTGCCGGTGACATCGGCCCTTCTGGAAGAAAAGGTGGAAGACCCGTTCTTCAAGGGCTTGCAGGACATGGGGCTCAAACAATACTCTACGGCGCTGCAGCACTTTACCGATGCCGTGGAGGAAGAAAGCCAGGACCCGTACGCCCAATACTACAAAGCGTTCTACCTCATGAACCGGGGTGCCCTCAGGGCCGAGATGATCGAGTTCATCGCCTCTTTCGAGTCCAACGTACAAACCCTCACCATGGATGACAAAGGCAACACCCGTGCCCGCGTCCGGGAACAGGTAACCCGCGAATACGACTATTCCGAAGCCTTGCAGGACATGGAAGCGGCCGCGGCCATCCTGCCGTCCCTCCCCTACTTGCAGTTTAATCTGGGCAACCTGTATTGCCTCAGTTCCCGTTTCGTAGAAGCCATTGACAGCTACGACAAGGCCATCCGCCTGTACCCGTGGCTGGGCAGTGCCTATTTCAACCGCGGCCTGGTGCTCATCTATTTGAAAGACAAGGAGAAAGGTTGTATCGACCTGTCCCGGGCCGGAGAACTGGGCGTGGAAGGGTCGTACGATGTCATTTCCCGTTACTGTGAAAAGGAGGAGCGCCCGTGATACGCTTTGTCAGTTTTTCCAGCGGCAGCTGCGGGAACTGCTCCCTGCTCCTGGGCCCGCATTCCGGCATCCTGATCGATGCCGGCGTGGGAATCCGCCGCATCAGAAAAGAAATGGAAAACCTGCATCTCGGGTATGCCGACATCTCGGCCATCCTGGTCACGCATGACCACGGAGACCACATCCGCTCCCTCGGCTCCTTCTGCAAGCGTCTGGCAGTGCCGGTATGGACAACGCAGCTCCTCCATGAAGCTCTGCTGCACCATCCGTTCACGCGGGACTGGATAGGCCCCTGCAAACAGAACCTCAGCCCCGGCGTCTGGAATCCCGTGACGGAAGACTTCGACGTCCAGTACTTCGTGGTGCCGCACGACGCCACCCAATGCGTGGGATATGCCATCCGAAGCGGCGAGGAACTCTTCGTGCTGATGACGGACATGGGACACACCACCCCCGAAGCGCTTCAATGGGCCTCGCAGGCCACCACGGTGGTGGTGGAATCCAACTACGACATGGACATGCTGCTGGGCGGAGACTACCCCCAGGTGCTCAAGGACCGCATATCCCACGGCATCGGCCACCTGTCCAACGATGCCTGTGCAGAGGCGATCGCTGCCTTTTTCCATCCGGGGCTCAAGAACCTGTTCCTGTGCCACCTGAGCGGCAACAACAACACGCCCGAACTGGCTTATGCCAGTGCCCGCGCTGCGCTCATCGCGGCCGGCGCAGACCCGGGAACCATCCATCTCCGCGTCCTCAAACGGGGAATCGCCTCCCCGCTGCTGGTGCTATAAAGTATTTTTGCTGACATGCGCGAATTTTTGAAACTGATGAGGCAGTACGCCTCGCCCTATAAAGGCCATCTGGCCGCCTCCGTCGTGCTGAACATCCTCAGCGCCGTCTTCAACATCTTTTCCTTCGCCGTCCTGGTCCCCCTGCTGGACATCCTGTTCAAGGTGAATGAAACGGTGTACGAATTCATCCCCTGGGATACTCCCATGGACTTCCGCGAGAAGGCGTTCAACAACCTGTACTACTATGTGTCTGACTTCTCCGCCACATACGGCGCGGCCAATACCCTGTTCATGCTGGCCGGCGTGATGATTCTTTTCACGGCCCTCAAGACCAGCTGCTACTTCGGGTCCAACGCCGTCATGGTTCCCATCTCCACGGGAATCGTGAAGGAAATCCGCTGCCGCATTTACAACAAGATTCTGAGCCTCCCCATCGGCTTCTTCACCGAGGAGCGCAAGGGAGACATCATCGCCCGCATCACCGGAGACGTGTCGGAGGTGGAGAATTCCATCATCGCCTCCCTTTCCATGCTCATCAAGGACCCCATCCTCATCCTCATTTATTTTGGCTTCCTTACCTGGCTGAGCCCGGAGATGATGCTGTTCACCATCGTTTTTGCCCCGGCCTTCGTCTGGGTGATGGGCGTTATCGGCAAACAGCTCAAGCGCTCTTCGCTGGAGGCACAGGCCCTCTGGAGCGACACCATGAGCCAGGTGGACGAGACGCTGGGCGGTCTCCGCGTAGTAAAAGCCTTCAATGCCGAGAAAACCATGCGCCGGCGTTTCCACGACATCACCGACCGCATGCGCCGCAAGGTGGCCCGCGTGAGCATCCGCCAGGCGACGGCCCACCCCGTGAGCGAATTCCTGGGCACGGTCATGCTCATGATCGTGCTTTGCGTAGGCGGTATCATGATTATCAGCGGCAAAAGCTTCATCACCAGCGGCAAGTTCATGGACGCGCCTTCGTTCATTTATTTCCTCGTCATCCTCTATTCTGTCATCGAGCCCATCAAGGAACTGTCCCGCGCCACCTATAGCGTGCGCAAGGGCCTCGCTTCCATGGAACGCATCAACAAGATCCTGGAGGCCGAAAACCCCATCCAGGATCCGGCGGATCCCGTGGAACTCAAGCAATTCTCCGGAAGCATCCGTTTCGAGGACGTAAGTTTCAGTTACGACGGCAGCAAACAGATTCTCAGCCATATCGACCTGGAGATTCCCCACGGCAAGATGATTGCCATCGTGGGGGAATCCGGCGCCGGGAAATCTACCCTGGTGGACCTCATTCCCCGCTTCTGGGACGTTACCGGAGGCCGGCTCACCGTTGACGGGAAAGATGTGCGGGACGTAGCCGTCAGAGACCTCCGCGCCCTCATGGGCAACGTGAACCAGGACCCCATCCTCTTCAACGACACCATCTACAACAACATCGCCTTCGGCGTGGAAGGGGCCACCGAGGAGCAGGTCATCGCCGCCGCCAAGATTGCCAACGCCCACGAGTTCATCATGGAGAAGGAGCAGGGATACCAGACCAATATCGGAGACCGCGGAAGCAAACTCTCCGGCGGCCAGCGGCAGCGGCTGTCCATCGCCCGCGCCATCCTCAAGAACCCGCCCATCCTCATCCTGGACGAGGCCACGGCCTCCCTGGACACCGAGAGCGAGCGTCTGGTGCAGGACGCCCTGGACCGCCTGATGAGCACCCGCACCACCATCGCCATCGCCCACCGCCTCTCCACCATCCGCCATGCCGATGAAATCCTGGTGATGCACGAAGGAAAAATTGTGGAACGGGGAAAACACGAGGAACTCATCGCTCTGGGCGGTTATTACAAGAAACTAAACGACATGCAAGCCCTATGACCAAGAAACTGAACGTTCCCTTTGTGGAGCTTGAATCCCGTGATCTGGATACTGCGCTGGAGATGGACGGCGCGCGCTTTGACGTGGACCAGGTGAACTGGCCGGAAACGTTCCCTTACGCGCCCTTCTGCAGCGGACGCATCGCCCGCACGAAAGACGCCCTGGTGGTGGATTTCCGCGTCTCGGGCCTGGACCTCCGGGCACAGAACACGGAGGACAACGGCCGCCAGTGGGAAGACAGCTGCGTGGAGGTGTTCATCGAAGCCCCGGACGGCAGCAGCTACTACAATTTCGAAATCAATGCACTGGGAAAGGTCCTGGCCTGCACCGGGGCCAGCCGCGAGGGACGGGTAAAAAGGCCGAAGGAGGAGATGGAACAGATTCTTCGCTTCGCTCAGAATGACAGTTTCGCGCAGAATGACGGCGGGAGCAGTTGTGATCCTGAGGAGGCGAAGCCTGCGAAGGATCTCCAGGGGCTGCACTCCTGGCGGGTCTGCGTGGCCATTCCCTTCCGGCTTATCGGCATGGATGCCGAACATCTGCCGGAGAAGATCCGCGCCAATTTCTACAAGTGCGGCGACAAGACCGCCCATCCGCATTTTGTCAGCTGGAGCCCTGTCTATACGGAAAAACCCGATTTTCATCGGCCTGAATTTTTTGGAGAACTGTATCTGGTATGACATCCCGGCGCCACAAAATAGCCTTTCAGGTCCTTTTCTTCCTCTACATCGCGCTGTTGCTCTTCCTATGCTTCGGCCAGTTTCAGAACATGCATTCCGTTCCACGGACCATCCTGGGCATTCCCAGCGACAAAGTGGTGCATTTCTGCATGTTCTTTCCCTTCCCCATCCTGGCTTTCCTGGCTTTTGACCAATATACGGACACCGTGAGGCAATCCCTGCTCTTCTCCGGAATCACCTTCGTCGTGGGAATCCTTCTGGCCCTGGGTACGGAATGGGGGCAGGCCCATCTGACCCGCTACCGCAGCGGGGATACCCGGGATTTTCTGGCCGATTCGCTGGCCCTGGTCCTCGGCACCCTCATCGTCCTCTTCTGGGACATCCGAAAACAGAAAAAGAAAGCATGAAAAAAATCCTCCCTTCCCTCCTCCTTCTGATTCTTCTGGCCCCCGCAAGCTTTTCGCAGCCCCGCGCCCGGGACTTCCGCGAAGCCAACGATTCCCTTCAACAGCGTCTCAAGCGCCGCACAGGCGTTGACATCCTCTTTAAACTGGAGAAAGTGACGGTAAAGGGGAAGGCCCTGGATTTTCAATACTCGGCAGCCATCGGCGCCTATCCCTGGAGACCAGGGGATGTCACCTGGTTCCGAAAGCAGCTGGGCGATCTGGCCTCTTCCGTGCTGGGAAACTATACGGTGGGCAGCATTTATGCCAAGAACCAGAACATCGCCGAGCTGGTGATTCCCGCCATCGGCCATGACGGAAAGCCTGTTGTCACCGCCTTCAAAGTGGACGATCCCCGCACGTCCGTTCCGCCACTGGTCCGCGGCGATGACAACTGGCCCAAAGGCCTGAGCGGCAGGCACATCGCCCTCTGGCAGAGCCACGGACGCTACTGGGAAGAGACCACCCGCCGCTGGGAATGGCAGCGCAGCGCCACCCACCGCACGGTGGAAGACCTTTATACCCAGAGTTACGTGGTTCCATTCCTGATGCCCATGCTGGAGAACGCCGGGGCCGTGGTCCTGTCGCCCCGGGAACGGGACCCCCAGAGCTGGGAGGTGGTCTGCGACAACGATGCCGCCTTCCCGGGAGCCCGCAAAAACGGGGTCCGCCTGCAGGGCCGGTACGAAGAAAAAGGCTCTTGGGAAAACGCCGGCGAAGGTTTTGCCGACGCCAAGGAACGATACAGCGGCGCCGACAATCCTTTCCGGATGGGAACGGCCCGTATGAGCACCGCCAGCCGCGGCGACGACGGAGAACACAGCGAGGCCATCTGGCGGCCCGACATCCCCGAGAAAGGCGTTTATGCCGTCTATGTGAGTTACAAGACCCTGCCGCGCAGCACGGTCGATGCCCGCTACACCGTCCATCACATGGGCGGAAAAACCCTTCGGCACGTGAACCAGCAGATGGGCGGCGGCACCTGGGTCTATCTGGGCAGTTTCTACTTCGACAAAGGAACCAAAGGCTATGTTTCGCTGAGCAACAGAAGCGATTACAACGGGGTGGTCACGGCCGATGCCGTCCGTTTCGGCGGCGGAATGGGCAAGGTGGAACGGGAAGGAACCCTTTCCGGATTGCCCTCCTATGTAGAAGGCGCCCTGTACAACTGCCAGTATTCCGGCCTGGACATGGCCCTTCTGGACAAATGGGAAGGAGACTACAAGAAAGACCTTTCTTCCCGCGGCATTTGGGTGAATGAGATGAGCGGCGGTTCCCGCGTGGCGCCCGATGTTCCCGGACGCAAAATTCCGCTGGACCTGGCCCTGGCCCTGCATTCCGACGCCGGGGTCACGCCCAACGATTCCATCGTGGGCACCCTGGCCATCTACACCCTCCGCAGCGAAGGGAACGAAGTGTTCCCGGACGGAGAAAAGCGCCTCACAAGCCGCCTGCTGGCCGATTTTGTCCAAAGCCAGGTGGTGCAGGACATCCGGACCGGCTACGAGCCGCTCTGGACCCGGCGCGACATCCGGGACCGCTCCTACAGCGAAAGCCGCGTCCCGCAGGTCCCGTCCATGATTCTGGAACTGCTGGCCCACCAGAATTTTGCCGACATGCGCTACGGCCTGGACCCGAAGTTCCGCTTTACCGTAGCCCGCAGTGTTTACAAAGGCATCCTCAAGTACCTGAGTTCCAGATACAACTGCTCCTATGTAGTGCAGCCCCTGCCGGTAGAAAAGTTCAGGGCCAGGCTGGAAGGCGACAAAGTGACCCTCTCCTGGCAGCCCGCGGAAGACAGCGGGGAGCCCACAGCCAAGCCCGACTACTACAAAGTGTATATCCGCCGCGGCGGCGGAGCTTTCACCGCAGGCCTCCAGATTCCGGATACCAGCTGTACCCTCTCGCTGGAGCCCGGAGAACTGTTCAGCTATGCCATCACGGCCTGCAACCAGGGCGGAGAGAGTTTCCCTTCCGAGATCCTGGCGGCCGGAAAACCCCGGGAAAGCACCCGTAAAGTGCTTGTGGTCAATAATTTCACGCGCGTATCCTCCCCTACCTGGTTTGACTCTCCCCAGTATGCCGGTTTCACCGACCACCTGGACAGCGGCGTCCCCTGGGGAAGCGATCTGCTCCTGGCCGGAACGGTCTATGAATTCGACCGTACCAAGCCCTGGACCGACGATGACAACCCCGGATTCGGCGGTTCCAATACCGACCTGGGCGGAAGCCTTGTGGCCGGAAACAACTTCGACTTCACGGCCCGCCATGCCCGTGCACTCATGAATGCCGGCTATGCCGTGGAATCCAGCAGCGCGGCTGCCTTCGACGGCTTTTCCGATGCCTTTGCCCTGGACCTGATCTGCGGCAAGCAGCTGACCACCCGCATCGGCCGCGGCGCCATCCCCGACCGCTACAGCGTGTTCCCGGAAGCGCTCCAAAACGCCCTCCGGCAGTTCACCGCCGGCAGCGGAAACCTGATTCTTTCCGGGAGTTATATTGCCACGGATGCCTGGGACAGCGTTTTCCCGGGCGTCCCCAAAGCGCCGGAACAGACGCGGAGTTTTGTCCGGGAGGTGCTGGGATACCAGTGGGTGAGCAATTTCGGAGACTATTCCGGCATTGTGCAGCCCTTCGCCGGAAGCGGTCTTCCCGCAGCCAGCTACAACCGCGCCTGGAGCCCGCTGATGTACCGGGTGGAGAACCCGGACGGCCTGGCCCCGGCTTCGGCCCGGACAAAAGCCATCATGCGTTACCAGGGCACCAACGTCACCGCCGCCACCTACTTCGATGCCGGCGCCTGGCGCGTCGCCGCCTTCGGCTTCCCTCTGGAGGCCTCTCCCGAACTGGAAATCCTTCTGAAAACCGTCCTCCGAAAGTTCGAAGGACAATAGAAACTCCTTTCCTATGCCGAAGAAACGCTACGTCATACTGGATGCTCTCCGAGGGTTTGCCATTCTGGGAATCATCCTTGCCAATTTCCCGGAGTTTTCGCTTTGGACCTTCTCCGACCCGGATACCTGGACGGCAAGCGACAAAGTGACCCGCGTCATCCAGACTTTCCTCGTGGACGGGAAGTTCTACACGCTCTTTTCCCTGCTCTTCGGGATGGGGTTCAGCATCCAGCTTGCCAATGCCGACGGGAAACTCTGCACCTTCTACCGCAGGATGGCCGTCCTGATAATCATCGGCATCCTGCATCTTTGTTTTCTCTGGAGTGGCGATATCCTGATGCTTTATGCCCTCTGCGGAATGTTGCTTCCGCTTTTCCGGAAACTGTCCACAAAAAAGATCCTGCTTTGCGCAGCTGGCCTGCTCCTTCTTCCCACTGTCCTGGATGCCCTTTTCGGGACATCCCCTGCCGACCCTTTGGAACGGGAGCAATGGCGTATCTGCGCCCTGTACGGCATCACCGAAGCCAATTTCGGCACTTGGCTCGCCGATGCGGAAAGTTACAGGGAGGTGCTTCAGTTCCTCCACCAGGGCTGTGTGGAAAGGATGTGGGAGTTCGTCATCGGCCACCGTTTCTTCAAGGTTCTCGGCCTTTTCCTCATCGGCTTTGCCGCAGGACGGGAAAGGATCTATGCCGATATCAAAGGCTGCGCTCCCCTTCTCAAGCGTATCCTCACTTACGGACTGCTTCTCGGGATTCCGTTCAGCGCCGTTTACACCTGGAGTTCCATGGGCGGGCATCCGCTTGGCAGGGTTGTACATGAAATCTTCTACCTGTTCAGTGTTTACCCCATGGGCTTTGCCTATGCTGCCGGATTCGCCCTCCTCTTTGACCGCAGCGCGGAAGCCCCCGGCTGGAAGCTTTTGTCCAGCCCCGGCAGGATGGCCTGTACCAATTATCTGGGACAGTCGGTCATGGGAATCATCCTCTTCTATGGAATCGGCTTCGGGCTGGGAAACCAGGTTGGGCTGCCAGCGACCGAGCTGATCGCCCTCGGGGTCTATGCCCTGCAGATTGCCTTCAGCCGCCTGTGGATGCGACGTTTCCGCTTCGGCCCTGTCGAATGGGTCTGGCGGATGCTCACCTACGGGGAAAGACTGCCGCTTCGTGTCAAGGAATCCTGACCCGGGTCTGCTACTCCAACTTTATTGCATAACTTCGCAGGCCGAAGGGACTTACGCCCCCCGCTGCAACCGCTGCGTGGAATCCGGAAGTTTGATGCCCAGAAGGGCAGGCCAGGCTACATCCGTTCCGGAAGTTCGATGCCCAAAAGGGCCATGGCGCTGCGAAGCGTGCGGGCCAGAACCCGGATAAGCTCCAGCCTGTACTTGAGCACCGCCTCGTCCGCTTCCCGGAGGATGGGCGTGTCGTGGTAGTACTGGTTGAACTCCTTGGCCAGCTCGTAGGCATAGTTGGCGATGACGGCAGGACTCAGCGCGGCGCCGGCCTCGGCCACCTTGGCGGGATACAGGCCCAGCAGTTTCGCGAGGCGAATTTCCTTGGCGGAAGGCTGGGCATCGGCTTGGATACTTTCGGGGCCGAAGGCCACGGTGGCCTTGCGAAGGATGCTGCAGATGCGGGCGTGCGTGTACTGGATGAAGGGACCCGTGTTGCCGTTGAAGTCGATGGACTCCTTGGGATTGAAGAGCATGGTCTTGCGCGGATCCACCTTGATGATGAAATACTTCAGGGCGCCAAGGCCGATGATATGGTACAACTTGTCCTTCTCTTCCGCAGACAGATCTTCCAGCTTGCCGCTTTCCTCCGAGGTCTTTTTGGCCTCCAGGTACATGCTCTCAATCAGATCGTCGGCATCCACCACGGTGCCCTCGCGGGACTTCATCTTGCCTTCCGGGAGTTCCACCATGCCGTAGGAAAGGTGGTAAATCTGGTCGGCCCAGGCAAAGCCCAGTTTCTTGAGGATGAGCTTGAGCACCTGGAAGTGGTAGTCCTGCTCATTGCCCACCACATATACGTGGGAATCCAGCTTATAGGTGTTGAAGCGGCGCTCGGCCGTACCCAGATCCTGCGTGATGTACACGGAGGTTCCGTCTCCGCGGAGCACCAGCTTGCGGTCCAGACCGTCGGCGGTGAGATCGCACCAGACGGAGCCGTCGGCCTCCTTCTCGAAGACGCCTTCACGGAGGCCCTTCTGCACCAGTTCCTTGCCCAGGAGATAGGTCTCGGACTCGTGGTCCACCTGGTCGAAGCTGATGCCCAGGGCGGCATACGTCTCGTCAAACCCCTTGTACACCCAGCCGTTCATCATGGACCAGAGTTCCCTCACATGTGGGTCTCCGGCTTCCCAGTCCACCAGCATCCTGTGCACCTCGTCAATGATTTCGGGGTGCTCCTTCTCCATCTTGGCATAGGCCACATAGCAGTCCCCTACCAAGTGGTCGCCCTTTTTCCCGGTGCTCTCCGGCGTGGCGCCGTTGAAGCACTTTTCCCAAGCGTACATGCTCTTGCAGATGTGCACGCCGCGGTCGTTCACGATGGTGGACTTGATGACCTCGTTGCCGCAGGCCTTGAGGAGACGGGATACGCTGTCCCCCAGAAGGTTGTTGCGGATATGGCCCAGATGCAGGGGCTTGTTGGTGTTGGGGGACGAAAACTCCACCATGATACGGCGGCCGGTGGCCGGCAGCCGGCCGAAATCCTCGTTGGAGGCAATCTCCTGAAGACTTTCGTTCCAGTAAACCGGCGAGAAGGAAAGGTTCAGGAAACCCTTCACGCTGTTGAAGGCCGCGATTTCCGGGACGTTGTCCACCAGCCACTGCCCGATGGCATTGCCGGTGGCGTCCGGCGCCTGGCGGGTAATTTTCAGGAGCGGGAAGGTGACCAGGGTATAGTCCCCCTCGAACTCCTTGCGGGTAACAGCTACCTGAAGCGACGACTGCGCCACTTCCGTGTTGTAAATGGCTTGGATGGCCGCTGAGGCCTTCTGCTGAATAAAGGCTTCCGGCGTCATCCCAGGTACGATTTAAGAAGTTTGCTGCGGGACGGGCTCTTGAGGCGACGGATGGCCTTTTCCTTGATCTGGCGCACACGCTCTCGGGTGAGGCCGAAGCGCTCGCCAATCTCCTCCAGGGTCATTTCCTGGCAGCCGATGCCGAAAAAGCTCTTGATAATTTCGCGCTCGCGGTCGGTAAGGGTGCTCAGGGCCCGCTCGATTTCCGTATTGAGGCTTTCGTTCACCAGTCCCTTGTCGGCGCTGGGAGAATCGTCATTGGGAAGCACGTCCAGCAGGCTGTTGTCTTCCCCCTCCACGAAGGGTGCGTCCACGCTCACGTGGCGGCTGCCCACGCGGAGGGTATCGGAAATCTTGTCCTTGGGGACGTCGATCATCTCCGAGAGTTCCTCGTTGGAAGGCTGGCGCTCATTCTCCTGCTCAAACTTGGACAGGGCCTTGTTGATTTTATTCAGGGAACCCACCTGGTTCAGGGGCAGGCGCACGATACGGCTTTGCTCCGCCAGCGCCTGGAGAATGCTCTGACGAATCCACCACACGGCGTAGGAAATAAACTTGAAACCACGGGTTTCATCGAATTTCTCGGCAGCCTTGATAAGGCCCAGATTGCCCTCGTTGATAAGATCCGGCAGGCTCAGGCCCTGATTCTGGTACTGCTTGGCCACGGAAACCACGAAACGCAGATTGGCACGGGTGAGTTTCTCCAGGGCTTCCTGGTCCCCTTTGCGGATGCGCTGGGCCAGTTCCACTTCCTCGTCCGGGGTGACGAGCTCTTCACGGCCGATTTCCTGCAGGTACTTGTCCAGCGACGCGCTCTCGCGGTTGGTGATGGACTTGGTAATTTTAAGTTGTCTCATTATACAATAAAAATTTCGGTCGGTTCCTTATGTAAGAAACCGACCGGATTTCCAGTGATTATCGGCAGTTCCTTACTTGCCGAAACCAAAGTAGAATGCCCTCCCGGTCATATCTACACCTTCGATGTAAACGGCACGGGCTGCCTTCTTGGCCTTGGCAACGACATCTTCGGGGCTTGAAACGGCCGATCCGTTCACGTGGGTGATAATCCCGTCCTGCTCGGCTCCGGCCTGGGCCATCTTACCGCTTCCGGGAGAAACGATCTGCACGCCGGAACGCAAGTTCAGTGCTTTCAGCGTTTCGGGGCTGGCAGCCTTCAGGCGGGCACCGTAAAAGGCAATGGAGCCATCGATATCCGTTTCTCCGTTCTGCTGGGCGGCGGCCATGAATTCTACCGTAGTCTCGTACTGCTTTCCGTCACGGATATAGGCGATCACCGCCTTGTCCCCGGGATGGTAGCTGCTCACCTTGGCCTGAACGGAAGAAGCGTCCGTAATCTTTTGACCGTCAATGGCCACGATGACGTCGTTCTTCCGGAGGCCGGCCTTTTCTGCGGCAGTTCCTTTCAAAACCTCGTTAATATATACGCCGTTTACGGAGGAAAGTTTCATTTCGTCGGCAATTTTCTTGTCCACCGTACCCATGGTGATGCCCAGCACGGCACGCTTCACGGAGCCATAGTCCATCAGGTCTTCGGCCACCCGCTTGACAATGTTCACGGGAACGGCGAAGGAATAGCCGGTGTAGGAGCCGGTCTGGGAGACGATGGCGGTGTTGATGCCCACCAGTTCGCCTTTCTTGTTCACAAGGGCGCCGCCGGAGTTGCCGGGGTTCACGGCCGCATCGGTCTGGATAAAGGACTCGATCTTGAATTCGCCGGAATAGTCCGGCATGCTGCGGCCCTTGGCGCTCACGATACCGGCCGTGATGGTGGAACGGAGCTGGGCGCCCAGCGGAGAGCCGATGGCCAGCACCCATTCACCCAGCCGCAAGGCATCGCTGTCGCCCAGCGGGATGACGGGAAGGTCGGTGGCATCCACCTTGATAATGGCCACGTCCGTTGCCGGATCCGTGCCCACCACGGTGGCGTCGTACTGCTGGTTGTTGTTCAGCGTCACCTGGATTTTGCTGGCTCCGTTCACCACATGGTTGTTGGTGACGATGTAGCCGTCGGGGCGGATGATGACGCCGCTGCCGCTCCCCTTCTGCTCACGCTGCTGCGGGAAGGCGTATTCATCGCCGAAGAAGAAACGGAAGAACGGGTCGATGGTCTGATACTGCTGACGGCTCTGGACCGTCACCTCTACATATACGACAGCCTCCACGGCACTTTCTGCCGCATAGGTGAAGTCCGGATAATCGGAATCTGCCAAATTGACAGTTCGATATTCTACAGAACGGCCGTTTTCGTCAGTGACGACGGTTACTTGCTGGTCCTCGGCCGGAGAGGACGGCTCCATGGCTTTTACCACGCCGAAGGCGGTGAGACCGCCGGCCAGTACAGATAATAGTACACTCATGCTCGTTTTCATTGTATAGAAATGTTTATTCTTTTTTTCCGCTGACAAAAAAATCAAAACTTATGCCATTGGGCCGTCCGGCAGCCGTTTTTTCCCGCTGTCAGCAGCGGCCGCCATCCACTCCGTTTCTCCGAAAGTCCACTTTTCCCCTCCGGGGCAAAACAACAATACAAATTAAAAATCAGATGGTTACTGACATAACTATCCCCTTCTTTATCCACTTTAGCGGAATATGCCGGGGCCCCTACGCGCGTTAATCCATATCTTTCCATATCTTTGTGGCAGCGACATGCAAAGCGCGCAAGCTAAGAAACCAATTATTAATATCCAATCTATGAAAAGAATCCTTGTATTCGTAATGATGCTTCTCAGCATGGCAGCCTATGCCCAGAAGCGCACCATTACGGGCACGGTCGTGGATGGGACAGGCTACCCGGTCATCGGCATGATGGTCCTGGAGCAGGGTACCCAGAACGGGGCCGTGACCGGCACAGACGGACAGTATTCCATCAGCGTGAGCGGCCCTGCCGCCGTGCTGGTTTTCGACGCACTGGGCTATGCCACCGTGACCGAAACCGTGGGAAACCGTTCCGTCATCAACGTTACGGTAACCGAAGAGGCCCTGGCACTGGATGCCGTCGTGGCCATCGGCTATGGTTCCGTGAGAAAGAAAGACCTCACCACCGCCGTGTCCATCGTCTCTACGGAAGACGTCAATTTCCGTCCCGTGACGGAGGCTTCCGGCCTGATTCAGGGCAAGGTGGCCGGCGTCCAGGTACAGCAGACCTCCGGCCAGCCCGGTTCCGGCATGACGGTCCGTGTCCGCGGCGCCAGCTCCATCTCCTCGTCCAACGACCCGTTGTACGTGGTGGACGGCGTTCCCGTGGGTGAAGGCGGCTACGCCATCGCCTACCTCTCCCCCAACGACATCGAGAGCATGCAGATCCTGAAGGATGCCTCTTCCGCGGCCATCTACGGTTCCCGCGCCGCCAACGGCGTGGTACTCATCACCACCAAGCAGGGTTCCAAGAACCAGGCTCCGCACATCAGCTTCTCCAGCTTTGTGGGCCTGAACTCGGTTCCCAAGACCTTCCGCGTGATGAATACCGCCGAATACCGGGAGTATGCCAAAGAGTTCAACATCAATGTTCCCGAGACGGAAACCGACAAGCACGACTGGGCCAGGGAAACCTACAAAACGGGTGTGAACCAGAACTACCAGATTGGCGTTTCCGGCGGTACCGACAAAATCCGCTACTACCTGGGTGCCGGCTACAACAACGAAACCGGTGTGCTTCCCGTTTCCTATTCCAATCGCGTGAATACGCGCGCGAGCTTTGACGTAGACCTGTACAAATGGCTCACCGTGGGCACCAACATCGCCTACTCCTCCTACAAGAGCAACGGCATCATCTCCGGTACCGGTGCCAACCGCGCCGGCGTAGTGCTGTCCGTGGTGAACACCCCCACCTATGCCGAAATCTGGGCCGATGACGCCCACACCATGTACAACTCCAATTTCTACGGCCTGGGCGGCTACACACACCCGCTGGAGAACCTCGCCCGCAGCGAGAACAACTTCTCCTCCACGGACCGCGCCATCATGAGCGCCTTCGCCCAGATCAACTTCTCCAAACACCTGAATTTCAAGAGCACGGTCTCCATGGACCGCCGCTGGGTTCACAGCTATTCCTTCCTGGATCCGCTCAAGACCTCTTACGGCCGCACCCAGCACGGCGAGGCTTCCGACAGCCGCAGCGACGACCTGCGCATGGTGTACGACAACATCCTCACCTATAATAACACCTTTGCCGAAAAGCATACGCTGGAAGTGATGGGCGGCACCTCGGCCACCACCTCCGACTGGCAGCAGCTGAGCGGTTCCCGCAGCCACTTCTCCCCGGATTACAACAATGCCATCTGGGGTCTGAACGGCGGTAACAAGGGCGGTCTCCGCGGACAGAGCACCGGCTGGGCCAAATGGACCATCCTGTCGTTCCTGGGCCGCGCCGCCTACAACTTCGACAGCAAGTATTACGTGACCGTCAACTTCCGCGCCGACGGTTCCTCCAAGCTCGCTCCCGGCCACAAATGGGGCTTCTTCCCCTCTGCATCGGCCGCCTGGCGCATTTCCGCCGAAGATTTCCTGAGCGATGCCGAATGGCTCTCCGACCTCAAGCTCCGCGTGGGCTGGGGCCAGCAGGGCAACCAGTCCGGCCTGGGCGACTATGCCTGGGTGCAGACCTACAACACCAACTACTTCGACTGGACCAAGACCGAATTCGCCGACGCGGTTCCCACCATCGGCGACATCTCTTCCATGGGTAACAAGGACCTGACCTGGGAAACCACCACCCAGACCAACGTCGGTATCGACTACTCCCTGTTCGGCGGCCGCCTGTCCGGTACCCTGGACGCCTATTACAAGAAGACCGACAACCTGCTCATGTGGGTTCCCATGCCTTCTCCCTATCCGTCCCTGTACCGCAACGAGGGCGCCATGAGCAACTGGGGTGTGGAATTCGCCGTATCGGCCACGCCCGTGGTGAAAAACGGCTTTGAGTGGCGCACCGACTTCAACATTTCCCTCAACCGCAACCGGCTGGAGAAACTGACCATCCGTCCCGTCTACACCTACGGCAACGTGGGCGACCAGCTGGGCGAATCGGTCATCCGGCTGGAAGTGGGCCGTCCCCTGTCCAACTTCTACGGCTATCAGACCGACGGAATCGACCCCGAAACCGGTCTGGTCATCTATAAGGACCTGGACAACAACGCTGTGATCAACGACTCCGACAAGACCTGGATCGGCGACGCCAACCCGGCCTTCATCTTCGGCTGGACCAACAGCTTCGCCTATAAGGGCCTGAGCCTGAGCTTCCTGTTCACCGGCAGCGTGGGCAACAAGATCTTCAACGTGTCCAAGATTGACATGATCGGCATGCGCAACGGCGCCAACCAGCTGCACGATGCCGTACGCCGCTGGCGGATTCCCGGCCAGATCACCGACATTCCCAAGGCCGGCGAGCCCGACAACGTGAAGGCTTCCGACATGTGGGTGGAAGACGGTTCCTACCTGAAACTCAAGAACATCACCCTCTCCTACGACATTACCGGCGAATGGCTCCGCAAAGCCAACATCGCCCGCATCCAGCCGTACCTCACCCTGGCCAACTTCGTGACCTTCACCAAGTACAGCGGCTACGACCCGGAAGTGAGCCAGAACACCGACGCCACCTCCATGGGCCTGGACTTCGGTACCTATCCCAATATCCGCACCGTCACCTTTGGCGTGAACGTAGACTTCTAAACAAGGCAAGCTTATGAAAAAGATCTATATCGCACTCGCAAGCGCACTCATGCTCTCTGCCTGCACGCTGGACCTCACTCCCATCACCTCTTACAACGAGTCCAACGTAGAACTTGCCGATGATGAATCCGGCAACACATCCCAGTACAATACCCGCTCCGATATGGAGGGTCTGCGCAACTCCCTGTACAACTCCTGGGTAAAGGACATCCAGGAAATTGGCCTGGAAGACTGGCTGGTATACTCGGAAACGCGCGCCGACAATGCTTACTGCGGCACTTCCACCCCCGAAATCATGGCCCTGGAAGGCAACAAGCAGGACGGCACCAACAAGAACATCGTCCGCGACTGGAACTGGTATCAGCGCCAGGTTTCCAACGCCAACCAGATTATCTGCAACATAGACCGCATCGCCGAAGCGGACGCCACCCTGAGCAGCGCCGAGCGCGACCAGTGGAAGGCCGAAGCCATGATCTGGCGTGCCTTCTGCTTTTTCCGCCTCACCCTGCTGTGGGGAGACGCCCCCATGGTGCTCTCCATCCCGCCGGCCATCAATGCCGCCAATGTGGAAGAGGTGTATCCCCTGTACTTCCCGGACCGCGTTCCGCTGGAGCAGGTCTATACCAAACTGGTGGAAGACCTGACCTGGGCTGCCCAGTTCGCCCCCAAGGTGAACCCCGCCAACAAGATGTTCATGTCCGACGCCTTCGCCAAGGGCCTGCTGGCCCGCGTGTACGCCGAGAATACGCCCCTGCGCGACTGGAACAAAGTAGCCCAGTACTGCAACGAGGTGGAAGGCATGGGCTTCTCGCTGGAGCCCAAGTACGCCGACCTCTGGGCCTACGAACCCGGTGACGAAGGCGACGCCCGCCGCAACAGCCCCGAATCCATCTTCGAGGTCCAGTGGGTGTCCAAATCCAGCGGCAATTGGGTGTACATGATGTACCACCGCAATGCCTATAACCCCAACGACAGCTATTCCTGGGCCAAGTGGACCACCCCGTCCCGCAACCTGATCAAAGCCTACCAGGACGAGGGCGACACCGAGCGCCTGAATGCCTCCGTCGTCTGGGATTCCTGCGGCTGGAGCAACTACTACGATTCCGAGAATTACGCCTTCATGCACAAGATGCCCACCAATGTGAGCAGCATCCTGGTCATGCGCCTGGCCGAAATCTACCTGCTGCACGCCGAAGCCCTGGCCTGCACCAACGACCTGTCCGGCGCCGCCTCCTATGTGAACAAAGTGCGCGAACGCGTGCATCTGGAGCCCATCGGCACACCCGCTTCGCAGGACCAGGCCATCGACCTCATCCTCAAGGAGCGCCGTCTGGAACTGGCCTTCGAGGGCTTCCGCTTCTTTGACCTGGTGCGCCACTCCACCCCGGAGAACGACCGCATCAAGAAGGTGCACGATGCCATGAACGCCGAAGACAGGTATTGGCAGAGCCGCATCCCGATGGACCCCACGCACTATCTGCTGCCGGTTCCCACCGAGGCCCTGGACAACAACCCCAACCTGTCCCAAAATGCCGGTTATTAGTATGAAACGGATCCTTGCCATCACCTTTGCCGGTTTCCTGGCCCTTTGTTCCTGCTCCTGCGGGAACAAGGAGAACCAGCCGCCCGTGACCCCGGTCGACAATACGCCTACGACGCCCGTCAGCTATGACGCCACCGTCTGGACCACCACCTTCGACCGGGCCAAGGCCTTCGAGCGCTCCGGTGTCAACTTCGGCAAGGCGGCCACCATGTCTCCCAACGTGGTGCGCCTGACCGACGACCGCTACCAGCGCATCGACGGATTCGGCCTGGCCATTACCCAGGCCTCCTGCTACAACCTGCTCAAGATGACCGCTGCAGACCGTACCGCCCTCCTGAAAGAGCTGTTCAGCCCCACCGAAGGCGCCGGATCTTCCCTGATCCGCGTGTGCATCGGCGGTTCCGACTTCTCCATGGACGAATACACCTGGTGCGACACCAAGGGCATCGAGAACTTTGCCATCCATCCCTCCGAGGACCAGTATCTCTTCCCCATCCTGGACGAGATTTACCGGATCAACCCGGAGGTGGAGATCATCGGCTCGCCCTGGAGCTGCCCCCGCTGGATGAAAATGGGCATGGACAATTCCGCCGCCTATGACCGCTGGACTTCCGGCCGCCTGAACCCGCTCTATTATGCCGACTATGCCACTTACTTCGTCAAGTGGATCCAGGCCATGCAAAAGCGCGGTTACAAAGTCATGGGCGTCACCCTGCAGAACGAACCGCTGAACCACGGCAACTCCATGAGCCTGTACATGCCCTGGGAAGACCAGATGGAATTCCTGAAAGTGGTGGGACCCGCCTTTGAAAACGCCGGGCTGGGCAGCGTGAAGATCATGCTCTTCGACCACAACTACAATTACGACAACATGGACAGCCAGCGCCGTTATCCGCTGAACATCTATAAAGAGCCTGCCGCCGCCAAGTATGCGGCCGGGTCGGCCTGGCACAACTACGGCGGTTCCGTGAGCGAACTGGATGCCATCCATACGGCCGCTCCCGACAAGGGAATCTGGTTCACGGAGGCTTCCATCGGCGAATGGAATTACAAGAATCACGGCTTCGGCGGCCAGCTGCAGGAAGATTTCCGCGAGATTGTCATGGGAACCCTGAAGCGGTACGGCAAAGGCATCACCCTGTGGAACATGATGCTGGACGACGAGGGCAAGCCCTACCGTCCCGGCGGCTGCAGCACCTGCTACGGCGCCGTCTCCGTGAGCCACAGCTCCTATGCCTTAAGCAGCGTAGACCGCAAGAGTCACTGGTACGACGTGCTGCACACCTCGGCCGTGATCCGGAAAGGCGCCGTCCGCGTCGGGACGGAAGGCTACACGGCCTCCGGCGTCAGCTACCTGGCTTTCAGCAATCCCGACAAGAGCACCGGTGTCATCTTCCTGAACGAGAGCGCCACGGACCAGCAGTTCGTATTTGCGTCCAGCGCCCACTCCGTCTCCATCAAAGTACCGGCCAAGTCCGTTGTTTCAGCAATTTGGAATGATTAAAGATATGAAAAAGATAGTATATTCCCTGGCGGCCCTCCTGACCCTGGCTGCCTGCCAGAAGGAAAAGGAACTGGTGATTGCCGACCATGGCCCCAGCCAGACCATCACCTGCGACCAGAATGCCCTCATGGGCTCCATGGTGAACTTTTCCGTAAACCTGCAGGACAATATCGCCCTGTCCACCCTGAAAGTGTCGCTGCTGTTTGACGAGACCGTCGTGGCCGACACCACCATCCGCACCAAGACCGTGGGCACCTATGAAGGCCGGCTCAAGGTCCCGTTCGAGAAGAACATCCCCGACGGCGAAGCCACCCTGCGATTCGTTTCGCAGAACATCCAGTTCGGCACCACTACCGAGGAAAAGACGGTGGCCGTGTCCCGCCCGGATTTCGAGTACCTGACGCTCTATGCCGGCGGCAACGAGTACCGGATGTCCCGCACCGGCCGCAACGAATATGCCACCGAAGGCGTATTCAGCGGCTCTACGGACGCCACCATCGTCACGGCGCCCTTCGATGCCGACGGCCGGACGATCCATTTCGGCTTCAGCGGCAACACAGGCATCTCGCCCCTGGCCAACGGGCTGATCCCCTTCTCTGACACCACGCCCAATTACAGCATTTCGTTCAATACCCAGAGCTGGACGGGCGCTCCTTTCGTCACCATCGAATTCAACGGCGTGGCCGCCAATATGGCCGATGCCACTTCCTACGTGGCCGTCCTGAACATCACCAAGGGCCAGGAAACCACCCTCACGGGCGCACCCTTCGGCCTGGAAGAGGTGACGCTGGATCCCGACTTCTTCACCGAAGACGGCAAATTCGCCGCCGTGGACGGCCTGTACAAAGTGACCATCATGCTGGACCAGAAGTACTTCCTGGTAGAACGCATGGTTTCCGCCACCGAATATGCCGGCATCAATTCCGGCGCCATCTGGATGATCGGCGAAGCCGGCCACTACGGCAAACCCGTTCCCGTGACCGCCGGCTGGAGCCCGGACAATGGCGGCATCTGCCTGGCCGAGGTAGAACCCGGCATCTTCCAGCTCACCCAGGAAGCCGGCGCCCAGCTGAACATGACCAGCCTGAACGTGAAGCTCTTCCACCAGAAAGGCTGGGGCGGTGAGTTCGGCGGCGGCAGCTATGCAGCCGTGAACAGTGAACTCATCTATGCCGGCGAAAGCGACGGCAACATCCACCTCGTGGACGGAAAGACCCTGGACATGGGCGGTATCTACCGCTTCACCGTGGATATCACGGGCGGTGTATCCGCCGCCATCCTGAGCTTCGAGAAAGTGGGCCAGAAGGAAATCGAGGCAGAGACCATCTCTGTCAACGGCGTAGAAGCCACCCTGGTGGGCACCGACCTGTATGCCGCCACCCTGAACCTGACCCAGGGTGAGCAGCTCACCGTTACGGGTATCGCCGACCTGGCCGACTGGAAGCTGGATCCCGACTTCTTCACCGAGGACGGCAAGTTCGTCCCGGTGAGCGGCCAATACAAGATTACCGCCCAGATGGACAAGCAGTTCTTCCTGGTCGAGCGCCTGAACGGTGAAGGCGGCTATGCCACGCTCACCGACGACAACAGCGGCGCCGTATGGATGATCGGCAGCACTTGCTTCGGCAAACCCGCCATCTTCAGCGCAGGCTGGAACACCGATCTGGGCCTGTGCATGGCCGAAGTGCAGCCGCACGTGTTCCAGCTTACCCTGGAAGCAGGCACCCAGCTGGCCCTCAGCGGCGTGGACGTTAAACTGTTCCACCAGAAGGGCTGGGGCGGGGAATTCGGCGGTAACAGCTATGCCTCCGTGGAAGGCGGCATCATCAAGGCCGATGAAGGAAGCGGCAACATCGCCCTGGAAAGTGGCGTAGCCCTGGAAATGGGCGCTTCCTACCGCTTTACGCTGGATCTGACCGCCGGCCGCAGCGCCGCCGTGCTCAAATGCGAGAAGGTGGGCGAGAGCAGCATCGTCCCCGACAATGTGGCCGTGAACGGTACTGAGGCCGCCCTCACCGGGGCCGATGTCTATACCGCCACCGTATCCCTGACCAAGGGTGCTGCCGTCACCATCACCGGTGTAGACGGTCTGGACGCCTATTGGTGGGATCCCGACTTCTTTGCAGAGGGCAACCTCAACGCCGTAGACGGTCAATACAAAGTCACCATCGACCAGGCTCACAAAGTAATCCTGGCCCGCCGCACGAACGACGACGGCAGTGCGCCCAACCTGGAACAGGGCGGCCTGTACGTACAGGGATGGGGCATCGCCTCCTATATGATGGACGGCGGCCAGGTGGGCTGGCCCGGAACCGGCGGTTACCAGCTGGCCCAGGTGGCCGACAAGGTGTACCAGATGACGGGCAAAGCCGTGACCGAGCACGATCCCGAGATCGGCGGGCGCTTCCGCACCGACTACTGGAGCATCAAGTTCTTCTTCCAGGACGGCTGGGGCGGTGAAAGCAGCAAGGGACTGAGCATCCTGGGCAATGCGGCCGGCAACCTGTCCCAGGGCGATGACGGCAACTTCGGCCTGGCTTCCAACCTGGAAGAAGGTGCCACCTACCGCATCACCGTAGACTTCAGCGCCGTCACCGTAAGCGGGAACGCCATTGAAGGAAAGGAAACGGTGACCTTCGAAAAACTGTAAAATTCTTGCGATAAAAGGATTCCGGGCTTTCCCCGACAGAGGACAGCCCGGAATTTTTCTTAAATTTGCAGAATGATACGCAAACTGATTGTCCTGGGATGCACAGCCTGTGTCGTGGCAGGCTGCGTACAATCCGGCAGCACCGAAGGCATTCTCCGGGAGCTGGACCACGCGCTGCAGATGGAAAACACTTACCAGAAGTACTTCCTTCAACGGACAGAGGCCCTCGGAGACCTTCTTCAAGGGAAGCTTTCCCCGGAACAGGAGTATGAGATCCGGCGCCGTCTCTCCGACGAATACCGTTTCTACAACCTGGATTCCACGCTCAGCCAGCTCAAACGCAACAAGGCCATCGCCCGTCAGCTTCAGGACCCGGTCCGCCTCACGGAAACGGATCTGGCGCTGGTCAGGGAGTACGGCCTGGCAGGCTATCATTCCGACGCCTTCGAACTGCTGCAGCAGTACTCCGAGGACACCGTTCCGGAAAAACTCAGGATTCAGTTTTACGACACCGCCTCCTACCTGTATGGAGAGATGGGCGCCTATTCTTCCAACAACGAGAGCTATTGGAAGAAAAGGGACCAGTACTCCGACGCCCTGCTGGAGGGCCTGGAAGAAGGAAGTTACGAATGGAACAACCTGTGCCGCACGCGGGCCGTTTCCCGGGGAGACCGCGCCGCCGCCCTGGATTTCGCCCGGAAAGCCGTAGAGGTTTCGCTGGTGAATTCCCGCGAATATGCCAGTGCAGCCTTCTTCCTGTCCACGCTCCAGACAGACCGCGACCAGAAAGTCCTCTGGCTGGCCCGGTCGGCCATCGCGGATGTCATGAACGCCACCAAGGACTATGCTTCCCTGAACGACCTGGCCGCGCTCCTGTACGAGGAAGGCGACATCAAAAGGGCCTTCAACTACGTGGCCGACCATTGTATGCGGGATGCCCTGTTCTTCAACGGAAAACTGCGTCCCTGGCAGATCAGCCAGTTCTTTCCGGCGCTGGAAGAAGCCTATGCGGCCCAGAACGCCAGAAGCACCCGGATGATGATCCTGTTCATGGCGGTGTCCCTTCTGATGATGCTGGCGCTGGCATTCCTGCTCATGAACCTTTCCCGGAGAAGGAAAGCCCTGGAAATAATGAGCCTGGACCTGCAGGCCGAAAAAGACCGCGTAGAGCGCAGGAATGCCTCGCTCCAGGCCGTGAACCAGCAGATGGGCGAAGTGAATGCCGCCCTGCAGGAAGCCAACAAGGTTCGCCAGGAGTACATCGGCCTGTACCTGCAGAACATGTCCGAAAGCATTTCCAAGACCCGGAAATACAAGAATCACGTCCTCACCTATATCCGGAGGGGCAACACAAAGTACCTGGCAGAGGAAATCATGGCCCTCCCGCCCATCGAGGAAGACATTTCCCAGTTTAACCGGGCTTTTGACGAAACTTTCATCAACCTGTACCCGGACTTCGTGGAAAAATTCAACGAACTGCTGCAGGAAGGGGAAGAGATCAAGCCCAAGGGAGAGGATATCCTGACCCCGGAGCTCCGGGTATTCGCCCTCATCAAACTGGGCATCGTGGAGTCGTCCCGGATTGCCGCCCTCCTGCACTATTCGGCCAATACCGTGTATAACTACCGGGCCAAGATCAAAAACAAATGCCGCGGCGACAGAGAGCAGTTCGAAGCCGTCGTCCAAACCATTGAATAACAATAATATGCATATGAAATCCCCGTATCTGCTTCTGGCCGCCCTTGTGACCGTGGCCATCGCCTGTTCCCCCGCCAGGAAAACAGGTCCCGTGTATGCCGACGCTTCCGCCCCTCTGGAGGAAAGGGTCCAGGACGCCCTCTCCCGCATGAGCTTGGAAGAGAAAGTGGCCCTCACCCACGCCCAGTCCAAGTTTTCCAGCGCCGGTGTACCCCGCCTGGGCATTCCCGAGCTCTGGCACACGGACGGACCGCACGGCATCCGTCCGGAGGTCCTCTGGGACGAATGGGACCAGGCCGGCTGGACCAACGACTCCTGCACCGCCTTCCCCGCCCTGGTAAACCTGGCCGCCACCTGGGACAGGGAACTGTCCCTGCTGTATGGCCGCAGCATCGGCGAAGAAGCCCGCTACCGCGAAAAGGACATCCTGCTGGGCCCCGGCGTGAACATGGGCCGTACACCCCTGAACGGACGGACCTTCGAATACATGGGGGAAGATCCCTACCTGGCATCGGCCCTGGTCGTCCCCTATGTGAAAGGCGTCCAGGAGAATGGCGTAGCGGCCTGCGTGAAGCATTTTGCCGTGAACAACCAGGAGGTGCGCCGCACGGCCACGTCCTCCAATGTGGACGACCGTACCCTGTACGAGATTTACCTCCCGGCTTTCCAGGCGGCTGTCCAGGAAGGCGGCGCATGGGCCATCATGGGCTCCTATAACCTGTATAACGGCCAGTTCAACTGCCACAACAAGAAACTCCTCTGCGACATCCTGAAGGACGAGTGGGGCTTCGACGGGGTGGTCATCAGCGACTGGGGTGGCTGCCGGGACGACGACGAGGCCATCGTGAACGGCCTGGACATCGAGATGGGCACCTGGACCAACGGCCTCAGCGGCAATGCCTCGGACAGCTATGCCAATTACCATCTGGCCAACCCCTATCTGGCGCGTCTGCGCGACGGACGAGCCACGGAGGAAGTGCTCAACGACAAGGCCTCCCGCATCCTGCGCACCATCTTCCGCACCTCCATGGGTGAACAGCACTTCGGCAGCTTCAATTCGCCGGAGCATTACGCCGCCGCCCGCAAGATTGCGGCCGAGGGCATCGTCCTCCTGCAGAACGACGGTACGCTCCCCCTCAGCATCCCCGAGGGCGGCAAGCTCCTGGTAGTGGGAGAGAACGCCTACAAGATGATGGTGGTGGGCGGAGGAAGCTCCAACCTGAAAACCAAGTACGAGATTATCCCGCTGGAGGCCCTGCATGAAGTGTTTGATGGCCATGTCCAGGTGGTCTGGGAGCGCGGCTATGTAGGCGACACCACCACGGACTACAACAAGGTGGTCACCGGACAGGACCTGAGCGAAAGCCGCAGCGCCGGACAGCTCCTCTCCGATGCCGTCCAGGCGGCGCAGGACGCAGACTGCGTGCTGTTCATCGGCGGTCTGAACAAGAGTGACGGGCAGGACAACGAAGGCACGGACCGCAAAGACATCGTGCTGCCTTATGGCCAGGACGCCCTGATCGAGGCCCTCGCCGCCGTCGCCAAAAAGATGGTGGTGGTGAACATTTCCGGATCACCGGTAGCCATGCCCTGGGCACCCAAGGTGAACGCCATCGTCCAAGGCTGGTATGGCGGCTCCGAAAGCGGCCACGCCCTGGCCGATGTGCTCACCGGTGCCGTGAACCCTTCCGGCAAGCTTCCTTTCACCATGCCGCTCGCCCTGGCCGACGGTCCCCTGAAGACCGAGCGCCAGTATCCCGGCATCCGGGAAGAAGGCCAGGAATGGTGGCAGGAGTACTATGACGAAGGCGTGTTCATCGGCTACCGCTGGTATTCCAGCAAGGGCATCCCCGTCCAGTTCCCCTTCGGCCACGGACTCAGCTACACCACCTTCTCCCTCTCCGACGCAGCGGTGAAGGCCGCCGGGAAGGACCGTTTCACGGTTAGCGCCACGCTCACCAATACCGGCAGCGTCGCGGGTGCAGAAGTGGTCCAGCTGTATGTCTCCGACGTAGAGGCCTCCGTGGAGCGCCCCGTGAAAGAGCTCAAAGGCTTCCAGAAAGTGTATCTGAAACCCGGAGAAAGCCGGAAACTGAGCTTCTCCCTGGACCGGAAAGACCTGAGTTTCTTCGATGCCGGCAGCCACGGATGGGTGGCCGAAGCCGGCGCGTTCAAAGCCCTGGTGGGAACGTCTTCGGAGAACATCGCCGCCAGCCTGGATTTCAGTCTCCGGTAAACAGGGAAGTTTTTCCGCCGGCCCGGGCGCATTTTGGAAGAAAATGATTATATTTGTGAGTTGACAAACGAGATAATTAAAAAGAAAGCGATATGAATCTGACCATTTCCAGCACCAATCTCCTGAAGGCCCTGATGGATGTATCCAAGGCCATTCCGTCCAAGTCTCCGCTTCCCATCCTGGAGAATTTCCTTTTTGTCCTGAAGGATGGCAAGTTGGAAATCACGGCATCGGACAGTGAACTCACCCTGCGCACCGCCATCGAGGTGGAGGGGGAAGCGGAAGAAGGCTCCATCGCCGTTCCCGCCCGCCACATGATCGACCTCCTGAAAGAACTGCCGGACCAGCCGGTGGGCATCAAGACGGTGTCGGAAAGCTCCTTCGAGTGCAGCTGGGCCAGCGGTAACTCCGTGCTCCCCTACTTCCCGGCCGCAGACTATCCGGAAATCAAGGGGACCGGTGAGGACGCCCTCAAAGTCACCTTCCCGGCAGAAAGCCTGGTGGACGGCATCCAGAGCACCATCTACGCCACCGCGGACGACGAGATCCGCCCGGCCATGAACGGTATTTTCTTCGACATCGACCCGGAGAGCACCACGCTGGTGGCCTCGGATTCCCACAAGCTCATCTGTTATACAACCAAGGATGTGAAGGCCACGGAGAAGGCTTCCTTCATCCTGCACAAGAAGCCGGCCGGCGTGCTCCGCGCCATCATCGGCAAGGATGTGGAGCATGTGGATATCGCCTTCGACAGCGCCACTGCGCAGTTCACCTTCGGGGCCACAACCATGGTGTGCCGCCTGGTGGTGGGCAAATATCCCAAGTACCGGGACGTGATCCCCACCAATAACGCCAACATCCTGCAAATTGACCGCCAGCTGCTCCTGAATACGGTCAAGCGTGTGGCCGTGTGCGCCAACAAGGCCTCCAACCACATCAAGTTCACCCTCAAGGAAGGCCAGCTGGAAATCAGCGCCCAGGATCTGGGCTTCGCACTGGCCGCCTACGAGAAAATCAACTGCAACTACGCAGGGGACGAGCTCACCATCGGCTTCAAGAGCACTTTCCTCACGGAAATTCTGGCCAATATGGGCTGCACCGGCCTGGTAATCAAGTTTGCCGACGCCCGCCGCGCCGCCCTCATCCTCCCTGCGGAGGAAGAGGCCGATACCGAGAAGGTTTGCGGCATCCTCATGCCCATCATGATCCAATAGCCTGGCGGCCATTGGATCCGTTTCACTCACGTCACCCACAGCCGAAACCCCTCCCCTCGGGGGAGGGTCTTGTTTCGAGGTCCCACCGTCAGGATGGGAGGAACTGCGAAGCGACGGCTAAATAACTAACTTATGGAACTGAATTTAGAGAGACCCTTACTGTTCTTCGACATCGAGAGCACCGGCCTCAATATTCCCACCGACGGTATCATCGAGCTCAGCTTCGTAAAGGTGATGCCCGGCGGCGAGACAAAAATCAAAACCTGGAAAATCAAACCCTGGGATTACGCGAACCATTGCGTGATTCCCATCAATCCGCAGGCATCGGAAGTAAACGGCGTCAAGGACGAAGACCTGGTGGACTGTCCCAAGTTCATCGAAGTGCTTCCTGAAGTGGCTTCCTGGCTGGACGGCAGCGACCTGGCCGGCTTCAACTCCGCCAAGTTCGACCTTCCCATGCTGGCCGAGGAAATCGAGCGGGCCCGCGCCTACTCCGTCACGCGCCTATCCAACGAGGCCGCCCGCGAGAAGGCCCAGGAAATGATAGACTGCATCGACAAGCTTGACCTCCACGCCTGCAGGATGGTGGATGTCCAGAACATCTATCACCATTTCGAACCCCGCAACCTGCGCGCCGCATACCGCTTCTACTGCGGCGGCAAAGACTTCGAGAACGCCCACACCGCAGAGGCGGACACCCTGGCCACCTACGAGGTCCTGAAAGGCCAGCTGGAACGCTATCAGACGCCCACGGAATTCCAGCAGGAAGTGCTGAAAAACAACGTGGACGCCCTGGCCAAAATCGGCCCGCGCACCCGCAACGTGGACTTCGCCGGCCGGCTGGTTTACAACGATGAAGGGGAAGCGGTCATCAGCTTTGGCAAGCACAAAGGCAAGACCGCCCGGGAAGTGTGGAATGCGGAACCCTCCTACTTTGCCTGGATCGAGGGCGGAGACTTCACCCTGGACACCAAGCGCCAGTTCGCCCGTCTCAAAGCCCAGTTCCAAAAGGAGAAGAAAGAGGCATTGAACAGACCAGCCACCGCAGATGAACTGCAGGGGCTGGCCAGTAAGTTCAATGCGGGGAAACTGTTCTGATTCCCCTAATCGACAGGAAGATAATAATGCAAAGAATCTGTGACTGACCCGGAGAAAATCCGGGTCAAGTCTTCCAGTACCCAATCCGGACGCACGGGGCCGGTTTCCCAGAAACGGTTGCCGCCGCCAGGGGTGCGCTGAAGGGTATTGTTCCAGACGTCCTTTTCCAGGACGGGGAACTCGGAAAAGAGCGGATGCACGGCGCGAAGCTGCTCCCGGGTTTCGCACCAGCCGGGGTGGAGCCAGACATCGGCCTCCTGCGCAAAGGCATACGCCGTTTCCAGGCCGATGACCGACGACTCCTGCTTTCCGGGGACGGCCCCCAGGAGGATGCCGCCGGCATCGCGGATGAGCCGGGTCATGTAATTGTCTCCGCCCGGAATGAACCACTGGCTGGCATACGGGATGTTGATGAGCACCTTTTTTGTGGCCGAGGGCTGCACCAGGGCCAAGTAGCGGTCCCGGACGGCGGAGAAAACGGAATCGGCCGCGGCCTCACGACCGGTGAGGGCCCCGAAAAGCTTCACGTATTCCGCCCGGGCCAGCGGATGGCTTTCCAAATGCTCGCTTACGGTGGCGCAGCGGATGCCCAGTTCCCGCAGTCTGGCCAGATAGGGCGGTTCCGCAGAAGATACGCTGTAGGTAAGGAAAAGGTCCGGCCGGGTCAGGAGGATGGCTTCGTAGTTGAGCGCAGCATCGTAGCCCGCCTCGATGGCGTTCACCTTCCTGTTTCCCAGGAACTGCAAGCCGGAAACGCCCGCTACGGTGCTGTCGGCCCCGATGGCTTCCAGAAAGCCCACGTACGAGCTGGACATGCATACCATCCGGCGGAAAGGGCCCCGGAGCGTGTCCGCATCCCCGCCCGGAGTGCGCAAAACCACCGCCCCGTCCTGCAGAATGCTGAACCAGCGGGCATATTCCATCCCGCTCTCCTGCCGCACGGCCGGCCCGGCGCAGGCCAGCGCCAGCCACGTTGACACGCAGAGCAGCCTCCAGGGGCGTTTTTGTGTCAACGCGGCAAGCAAAACGGCCTTTTTGCACGAAAACGCTGCCGCGTTGACACGCAGAAGCTTGCTGAAGGCCAATTTTATGTCAACGCGGCAAAGCATCAAAAAAGGAAACGAAGACCGGCCGTGAAGTTGCGTCCGGGCATGGGATAGCCGGAGACAATCTGGTAGCGCCGGTTCAGGAGATTCCGGGCCGCGGCGTGGATGCCAAGGCTGGTGCCGCCCAGGGCGAACTCTTTGTCGAAGCTGAGGTCCAGGACGTGGTAGTCGGGCATGGGACCCGAAGCGTCGTACCGCCCGGCCCGGAGCATCCAGCGGGCGCCGAGGGTCCAGCCACGGAAAGCCAGGGAGCCCTGCAGCTGAGCCGTATGGCGGGCCACATAGGCAATCTGCCGGCCATAGGTGTAACTGTCCGGGGTTTTGTCCACGGCTTTCTGCCAGCCGTAGCGGGCTGTCAGGGATGCCAGCCAGGGGCCGCCGGCATAATCGAAGCCGGCCATCACATCCGCTCCCATCGCCTGCACCTTGCCCACATTGAAGGGCAGCCACACGGCAGGGTCTTCCGTCGGGGCCGAAATGATCTTGTCGGTGAGGGCGTTGTAGTAGCCGTCGGCCCGGGCCTTGAGGGTCCAGGCGCCCAGGGAGCGGCGGAAGTCCAGCCCCAGGTCGGTGAGCCAGCCGTCCTCGGGCCGCAGGGCGGGATTCCCATAGCCGGGATAGAACAGTTCATTGAAGGTGGGCGCCCGGAAGCCCCGCCGCCCGAAAGCCAGCAGATCCAGGCCCTCCACAAGGGTCAGGCGCACATCGGCCGAAGGGGAAAGCACATTCCACGACGGGGCGCTGCGGCCCCAGATGCCATCGTACTGCAGGGTGAGGCTGGCCTTGAGCCGCGAGGAAGTGTAGGCCACCGCGGCAGCGCCAAGCGTCTGGAAACGATGTCCGTTGTACACGTTGCCGTTCATGCCGTGCAGCTCCAAGTCGGCCGTGACGGAGCCGGTCCAGTGCCGGCCCATCCGGAAGCGATGCGTGCTGTTCAGCTGGAAATTGGCCTGCTGATAATCGCTGTCTCCCCATTCGCTCCGGTAAAGGAGCTTGTCATAAGCCGCCTTTCCGCTCAGATGCAGGGTATAAACCGCGCCGAAGGCCTTCCGAAGGAGGAACTGTCCAAAGACATTGCGGTCTGTCTGGCGGTCGGAGGAAGGCCAGTCCAGGGAGCCGGGCGTGCCGCGATCGGCCCCGTTGTAATAGACCTTGGCGTGAAAATCGCCCCCTTCCAGCAGGCCGAAAAGGTCCAGCCCGCCACGGAGCTGCTTCAAATCGTTGTTGGTGCGCAGCGTACCGTCCTCCAGGGGGAAATTGCCCTTGGTAACCGCCCCGCCGGCAGTGGCCGACAGGCTCCAGCGCTCTCCCAGGCGGAAGTTCAGGCGGCCGTACGGCTGCCAGGTGGAAAAGGAGCCGTACTGGAGACGCACGTCGCCGGAGACCGGCCCGCGGCGGAAGACGGGTCGCGCACTGATGAAGTTCAGGCTGTTCTGGGCATAGTCGGCCACGACGGCCTCCACGGAAGGCAGATCCAGCATGCCCAGGTCGTTCTGGCCGGACTGGATGTTGGCCACCCGGATGCCGTCGATGTAAATGGCGGTATGCGGGCTTCCGAAACCGCGCAGGCTCACCGACTTGAGGCCCGCAAGGGAGCCGTAATCCCCCACATACAGCCCGGGAAGCTGCTGCAGGGTGGATGAAACGTCTTGAGAAGGATGGACGGTGAGGGTATCCGTCCGGGATACCACTACGCCGCGGTCGGCCACAACGGTCACGGCCTTCAGCGTGTCCGGCCGGGCCGACAACTGCAAGCCCGCCGCCAATAAAAAAGAGAAAAGCATACTTTGCGCTTATACCGGAACCTGCCCCCGGGTCCCTACGTTAAACTTGATGAAGGCAGGTCTTCTGACTGATCCCGGCTCCGGCCTTCTCGATTTCTCAATGGCATGGTTCGGAGCCGTTGGATGGACTTCACAGCTGCGGGCACAGTTCCGGATTTTCACCGGCTTCCCTGTTAGGGCCTTGCAGGCCACCTTCATCCGCTGCAAAAATAAGCAAAATTAACGGTTGCGCCAATCTTTGAAAGGATTTTTCAGGAGGTGGGAATTATAATAGCGGCGGTCTCCGGTCACTTCCTCTCCCAGCCAGAGCGGCTTTTCGAAGGGTTCATCCGGAGCGTCCAGCTCGATCTCCGCCATCACCAGACCCGCATTGTCTCCGTAGAACTCGTCCACCTCGAAGTACTTTCCGCCCCCCGCCGGAACCAGGTGACGGGTTTTGTCGATGGTGCCGCCGTGGCACAACAGAAGAAGCTCTTCGGCATCGGCAAGGGGAATCTCCCGCTCCCATTCGTAACGGGAAATGCCGTCCCGGGAAGGCCCCTTGACGGTAAGGAAGCCCTGGCGGTCCCGGATACGGACACGGACGGTATTGCCGCCGTCATGCGCGATGTAGCCCTGCCTGATCCGATAAGACTGCACCGACAACGCTTTGAAACGGCCGTCCCTGACCAGAAATTTCCGTTCAATCTCGAAATGCATCACATCAGCCATTTAGTCATGTCACGTCCCTCCTCCAGCCCCTTGCGGATTTCGGTGGAGGAGATGTTCACCAGCGGAGCCTTGAGCAGGGTGATCCGGTAGTCCGGATGCTCTTTCAGGAGGCGGGCCTTGTCGTGGCCCCGGTGATAGCCCTTGCGGGGAAACACCACCACGCCGTACTCCAGGAGAATACGCTCGTGAAAGCGCCATCCCATGAAATGGGCCAGATTGTCGGCCCCGATAACCAGCGTAAAATCGTTCCAAGGCTCGCGCTCCCTGAAAGCGTCCAGCGTGTGGATGGTGTACTGCGGCGGCGGCATCCTGAGTTCGATGTCCTGCAAGGTTACCTTGAGATCGGGATGGCGGGAGAGGGCCCGGGCGGCCGCGTCATAGCGGTCCTGGCCGGCAGGAAGGCTGTGGGCATCCTTGAAGGGATTCTGGGGGGTTACCACCAGATAGACCCGGTCGAAGCCCGCCTTTTCCGTAAGGAAGCGGATGATGGCCCTGTGGCCGATGTGGAGCGGATTGAAGGAACCGCTGTAAACCGCTATTTTCATGGTTGACAAATATACGATTATTTTTTGTATATTTGTTTGATGTACATAACACATGCGCCTATGTCTGGAAAAGTTCTGATATTCTCGGCCCCGTCCGGATCGGGGAAAAGCACCATTGTAAATCATTTGCTGGGCCTTCACCCGGAGATGGAGTTCTCCGTATCGGCCACCTCCCGTCCCCCGCGCGGGGAAGAAAAGGACGGGGTGGAGTATCTGTTTTACAGTGCCGATGTCTTCCGAGGCCTGGTGGCCGACGACAAGTTCGTGGAATATGAAGAGGTGTATGCCGACCGTTTTTACGGGACCCTCAAGAGCGAAGTGAACCGCATCTGGGCCAAAGGGCATGTCATTGTCTTCGATGTGGACGTGAAGGGCGGCGTTTCCCTCAAAAAGTATTTCGGGGAGGCTGCGCTTTCCGTCTTTATCCAGGCTCCTTCCGTCGAGGAACTGCGCCGGCGGCTGGTGGCCCGCGCCACCGACACGCCCGAGGCCATCGAGCAGCGCGTGGCCAAGGCGGCCGAGGAGATGACCTATGCGCCCCAGTTCGACACCATTCTGATCAACGACGACCTCACCACCGCCTTCCGGGAGGCGGAAGCCCTTGTAGATAAATTCCTTAACCTTTAGAAATATGAGACGTATTCTGACTCTTTTCGCGCTGACGGCAGCCTGTGTGGCGGCATCGGCCCAGGAGGAAGCCCGCTTGCTCCGCTTCCCTGCCACCAACGGAACGGACGTGGTGTTTTCTTATGCCGGAGACCTCTGGACCGTTCCCATCGAAGGCGGACAGGCCAGCCGGCTCACCAGCCATATCGGCTATGAGATGTTCGCCCGCTACTCCCCCGACGGGAAAACCCTCGCCTTCACCGGCGAGTATGACGGCAACCGCGAAGTGTACCGCATCCCGGCGAAGGGGGGCGAACCGGTCCGGCTCACCTACACCTCCACCAATCCCCGGGACGACCTCGGAGACCGCATGGGGCCCAACAACATGGTGATGGCCTGGAGTCCCGACGGAAAAAGCATCGTCTTCCGCAACCGTACGGGCGACAGCTTCACCGGCCAGCTCTGGACGGTGGGGCCGGACGGCGGCATGCCCTCGCAGATTCCCCTTCCCGAGGGCGGCTTCTGCTCCTGGTCTCCGGACGGCAAAAAACTGGCCTACAACCGCGTGATGCGTGAATTCCGCACCTGGAAGTACTACCGCGGCGGCATGGCCGACGACGTATGGATTTACGACCCCAAGACCGGCAAGGTGAGCAACATCACCTCCAACGACGCACAGGACATCTTCCCCATGTGGGTGGGCGAGGAAATCTATTTCGCCAGCGACCGCGACATGGTCATGAACCTGTTCGCCTACAACACCCGCACGGGCGCTACGCGAAAGGTCACGCATTTCACCGAGTACGACGTGAAATTCCCCTCCTCCGACGGCAAGGTCATCGTGTTCGAAAACGGCGGCTGGCTGTATAAATACCTTCCCGCCACCGGCGAGTGCAAGAAAATTCCCGTCACCCTCGGGGCCGATGCCGTCTATGGCCGCACCGAGCGGAAAAACCTCTCCGGCTACGTGCGCGCCGCCAGCCTTTCTCCGGACGGTTCCCGCGTAGCGGTCACCGCCCGCGGCGAGGTCTTTGACGTGCCGGTGGGCAAGGGCGTCACCCGCAATCTCACCCGTTCCTCCAACTCCAACGACCGGGGGGCGGCCTGGAGCCCGGACGGCAAGTGGATTGCCTGGATCGGGGATGCCAGCGGAGAAACGGAAGTTTACCTCTATGACGTGGCCGGCGGCGCTTCCAAACAGCTCACAAAGGGTGCCGACACCTATATCCGCGGCATCCAGTGGGCCCCGGACAGCAAACACCTCTATTATACCGACCGCAAGAACCGCTTCGTGGAGGTGGATCCCCTGAGCGGAGCCAAACGCACCGTGATGGAGAATCCTGCCGGCGAGTTCTACGGGGTGGACATTTCTCCCGACAGCCAGTGGATCACCTACACCCGCCCGGAGGCCAACCAGATGAGCATCGTCTATCTGAGGAACCTCGCCAGCGGCAAGGAATATCCCGTAACCGACCGCTGGTACAACAGCGGCAGCCCCACCTTCTCCACCGACGGGAAATACCTCATCTTCACCAGCGACCGGGACCTGAACCCGCAGTACAGCCGCATTGAATGGAACTATTCCTACGCCGACATGAGCGGCACCTACATGGCCATGCTGGGTGCAGACACGCCCTCGCCGCTCATCGCCACCGACCCGTCCGTGCAGATGGACAAGGCCGGGAAGAAAGAGGAGAAGACAGAGGAAAAGGCGGCCGCCATGCGGGTGGATCCCGAGGGGATCGGCCAGCGCATCGTGAAACTGCCCGTCAAGGGCCGCCGCTTCCACTCTGACGGCAAGAGCCTCTGGTACGGCAGCCGGGGCGGCACCCGCGTGTTCACCTTCGCCACCGGAGAGGACGAGTCCTGCACCGACGGAAGCCTCAGCGTCACGCCCGGGGCCAAGAAAGCCCTCGTGATGAAAGGAAAAGACCTGTATGCCGTCGGTATCGGCCCCAAGATGGCCCTGAAAGACAAAATCAGCCTTGCAGACATGGCCGCCACGGTGGACTACGCCCAGGAATGGGCCCAGCTGTACGACGAGGTATGGCGCGCCTTCCGCGACGGCTACTATCTGGAGAACATGCACGGAAGGGACTGGAAGGCCGTAAAAGCCAAATATGAGGTGCTTCTTCCGTATGCCCGCACCCGGCTGGACGTGAATTACATCATCGGCGAAATGATTGGCGAGACCGCCAGCGGCCACTGCTACGTGACTCCGGGCGAGTATCCCAAGCCCGAGCGTATCCCGATGGGGCTTCTGGGGGCCACTTTCTCCAAGGTGAAGGAGGGTTTCCGCATCGACAAAATCATGGAGGGGGCCACTTACCGGCCCGAACTGCGCTCCCCGCTCACCGAGCCCGGCCTGGGCGTGAAGGAAGGTGACGTGGTGACCGCCATCGACGGGGTTTCCCTGAAGGACGTGGACAATCTGTACAAACTCCTGGTGGGCAAGGCCGACGTGCTCACGGAACTCACCGTAGGCGGCAGGAAGGTGGTTGTGAAGCCCATTGCCGACGAAGGCCCGCTGCAGCACTATGCCTGGGTGATGAAGAACCTGCGCACCGTGGAGAAGCTCTCCGGCGGCCGCGTGGGCTACATCTACATCCCCGACATGGGGCCGGAAGGCCTCAACGAATGGGCCCGCTACTACTATCCGCAGCTGGACAAGGAAGCCCTCATCATCGACGACCGCGCCAACGGCGGCGGCAACATTTCCCCGATGATTATCGAGCGCCTGCAGCGCCAGGTTTACCGCATGACCATGCGCCGGGGCTCCAACCTCACGGGAACCGTTCCGGAAGGGACGCACACCGGTCCCAAGGTGCTGCTCATCAACAAGTATTCCGCCTCTGACGGCGACCTCTTCCCGTGGAGCTTCAAGGCCAACAAGCTGGGCACGGTCATCGGCACGCGCACCTGGGGCGGCATCGTGGGCATCAGCGGTCCCCTGCCCTATGTGGACGGCACCGATGTCCGCGTTCCCTTCTTCACCAACTACGACGCCGCCACCGGGCAGTGGATGGTGGAGAACTACGGCGTGGATCCCGACATCCTGCTGGACAACGACCCCATCAAGGAGTTCGCAGGCACCGACGAGCAGCTGGAAAAGGCCGTACAGGTGGCCCTGGAACAGCTCAAGGACCGCAAGCCGCTGCCCGGCGTTCCCGCACCCCGCACCTTCAAGGACCTGGGACTGCCGGAAAACTGGTAGATGCAAAAAAATCCGACTCTCACCGAGCCGGATTTTTTTTTGCATTTGTTTTGCAGGACTTACTCGGCCTTGCCGTTGGAGCCCAGCACGTTCACGATTTTGTGAATGTAGAGTTTCTTCATCTCGTCGCGGGCGGGACCCAGGTACTTGCGCGGGTCGAACTCGCCGGGCTTTTCGTTGAAGATCTTGCGCACGGCGGCGGTCATGGCAAGACGGCTGTCGGAGTCGATGTTGATCTTGCAGACAGCGCTCTTGGAGGCCTCGCGGAGCTGCTCCTCGGGGATGCCTACCGCGTCGGGCAGTTTGCCGCCGTTGGCGTTGATGATGTCAACGTACTCCTGCGGAACGGAGCTGGAGCCGTGCAGGACGATGGGGAAGCCGGGAAGCTTCTTCTCGATCTCGTGCAGGACGTCGAAGGCCAGCGGCGGGGGAACCAGACGGCCGGTCTTGGGGTCGCGGGTGCACTGGTCGGGGGTGAACTTGTACGCACCGTGGCTGGTGCCGATGGAGATGGCCAGGCTGTCGCAACCGGTACGGGTGGCGAAGTCAATCACTTCCTCGGGTTTGGTGTAGTGGGATTCTTCGGCCTGAACCTCATCCTCCACGCCTGCCAGGACACCCAGCTCGGCCTCTACGGTAACATCGTACTGGTGGGCATAGTCCACCACCTTCTTGGTGAGGGCGATGTTCTCCTCGTAAGGGAGGGAAGAGGCGTCGATCATCACGGAGCTGAAGCCCATGTCAACGCAGTTCTTGCACAGCTCGAAGCTGTCGCCGTGGTCCAGGTGAAGGACAATCTGGGGATGCTCCCAGCCCAGTTCCTTGGCATATTCCACAGCACCTTCCGCCATGTAGCGGAGAAGGGTCTGGTTGGCGTAGTTACGGGCGCCCTTGGAAACCTGGAGAATCACAGGGCTCTTGGTCTCTGCGCTGGCCTGGATGATGGCCTGAAGCTGCTCCATGTTGTTGAAATTGAATGCGGGGATGGCGTAACCGCCGGCAACGGCCTTCTTGAACATCTCGCGGGTGTTTACAAGACCTAATTCTTTAAAGGAAACCATAGTTATATCTAAATTAATCAATTGTTTTCGATTCACAAAGGTAATCATTTTTGCAGGATAAAAAAAGTTGACTGCAAAAAACGGACCTGGTTTTTTGAAATCGCGGCAAGGTGTTCGAGCCAGTTTCTTTGCGGAGGTACGGAGCGTTATCGTCTCAGTCTCAGGGAATTGGTAACGACGCAGATGCTGCTCAGGGCCATGCAGGCGGCCGCAATCATGGGGTTCAGCAGGCCCAGGGCGGCCGCGGGAACGGCCAGAACATTGTAGAAGAAGGCCCAGAAGAGGTTTTCCCGGATGATGCGCACCGTCCGCTTGGAAAGCCGCACCAGGGACACAATCCTGGCAGGATCGGCCGATACGATGGTGGCCTGCGCGGCATTGATGGCGATGTCGGAGCCGCCTCCCATGGCGATGCTGAGGTCGGCCTGGGCAAGGGCGGCGGAATCGTTGATGCCGTCTCCGGTCATGGCAACCACCTTACCCTCGGCCTGCAAGCGTTTGACATACTCCAGTTTGTCGCCGGGGAAAACGCCGGCGCGGAGAAGCGTGATGCCGCAGGCATCGGCCACTTTCCGGACGGCTTCGGGCTTGTCGCCGCTGAGCAGATGCACCTGCATGCCCATTTCGCGCAGTTCACGCACCGCCCGGGGGGAGGTTTCACGAAGTTTATCGGCAGGAAAGCCTTCGGTGAGGGTGCCGGTTTTGTCAAGGACAACCGCGTTGACCTGGGCGGCGGTCTGCAGGCTTTCGGCATCTTTGATGAGGATTCCGTGGGAAGCGCCGTTCCCCACCGCGGCGATGATGGCCGTGGGCGTGGCAAGTCCGAGGGAGCAGGGGCAGGCGATCACGAGCACGGTCACCATGTTCAAAAGCCCCAGGGTGAGGCCGTCCGCGCCGCCCCAGATGCTCCAGCACAGGAGCGTCAGAAGGGCAATTCCAATAATTACGGGAACGAACACCGCGGCGATTTTATCGACCAGGTTCTGAACCGGGGCCTTGGTTCCCTGGGCCTCCCTGACCATGCGGATAATGGCCGACAGGATGGTGTCTTTTCCGCTTTTCTCGGCCTTGATGTTAAGGATTCCGCTCTTATTCAGCGTACCGGTATAAACCTTGTCCCCTTTCTGTTTTACGACGGGGGCCGATTCGCCGGTGAGCATGCTCTCGTCCACCTCGGAACGGCCGTCGAGGACGATTCCGTCGGCCGGAATTCTTTCGCCGGGCCTCACCGGCAGCACTTCGCCGGGCTGTACGGCGCGGACCGGCTGCAGATCCATCAGGCCGCGGATCGCCGCCGTCGTGCTGTGCTTTGCCCTTTCTTCCAGCAGGCGGCCGACCAGGATGAAGGCCACAATCATGGTGGAAGACTCAAAGTACAGGTGCGGCATCAGTCCCCGGGAAGTCCAGACCTGCGGGAACAACAGGTTGAAAATGCTGAACAGGTAGGAGATGCTCACGGAAAGGGCCACCAGGGTGTCCATATTGGCGCTTCCGTGGCGCACGGCGGAGAAGCCGGCCTTAAAAAAACGCCGGCCGCACCAGATTACGACCGGTGTAGCCAACGCACACAGCACAAATCCCTTGTAGGGGAAATCCTTGAAGCCCATGCCCACCAACATCACCCATGCGGCCCCGGCCACAGCGATGATGGTGTCTGTCCGCAGCGTATGGAATGCCTCGGCGCGGGCGGCTTCGGCTTCTAAGTCGGCCTCATCCTCAGACCCTTCCACCAGCATGTCGTAGCCGGCATCCTTCACGGCCTGGCGGAGTTCTCCCGGAGTGGTTACCGAGGCGTCATACTCCACCAAGGCACTGTTGGAAGCAAGGCTCACGGAGGCGCTGCAAACACCCTTGGCATTTTTCAGGGCGCTTTCCACGCGGGCCACGCACGCCGCGCAGCCCATGCCCTGTACGGGGAAGTTTCTCTTTTTATTGCTCATGGCAATATTTTGCAGCCTGCTCTGCGATGAGGGCGGCATCGTCGAAGTAGTTGATTTGCATGGCTTCCTTCATCTCGTGGAGGGTTTTGGCGGCCACTTCACGGGCGGCCTCGGAACCCTTGCGGAGGATGTTGTACACCTCGGGAATGTCCTGCTCGTAGGCATGACGGCGGGCCCGGATGGGATCCAGACGGTCGTTCAGAACCTGAATGAGGAACTTCTTGCACTTCATGTCCCCCAGTCCGCCGCGGCGGTAATGGTCCTTGAGTTCCTCGATGCAGGCATAGTCCGGCCAGAACTTGGCAAAGTCATCGGCCTCGCAGAAGGCGTCCAGATAGGTGAACACACAGTTGCCTTCCACCTTGCCGGGGTCTTCCACACGGAGGTGGCCCGGATCCGTGAACATGCCCTTGACCTTCTGCTCCATGTCCTTGGGGGTGTCGGAGAGATAGATGCAGTTCCCGAGGGACTTTGACATCTTGGCCTTTCCGTCCGTGCCGGGAAGGCGGCGGCACACGATGTTGCCGGGAAGAAGTATCTCCGGTTCCACCAGCACGTCGCACTTGTAGGTTCCGTTGAAGCTGCGTACAATCTCGCGGCACTGCTCAATCATGGGCTCCTGGTCCTCGCCTACCGGCACGGTGGTGGACTTGAAGGCGCAGATATCGGCCGCCTGGGAAATGGGATAGGTGAAAAAGCCGACGGGAAGGCCGCGCTGGTTGTTGTCTTCGGATTCTCCGTTGTACCCGCGCATGGCCATCTCCGACTTCACGGTGGGGTTGCGCTGCAGGCGCTGCACCGTGACCAGGTTGGAGAAGAATTGCGTCATCTCGTGCAGCTCGGGAATCTGGCTTTGGATGAAAATGGTGACTTTCTCCGGGTCCAGGCCGCAGGAGAGGTAGTCGAGGGCTACCTCGATGATATTCTGACGCACCTTCTCGGGATTGTCGGCATTGTCCGTAAGGGCCTGGACGTCTGCGATAAAGACAAACATCCGCTCATAATTCCCCTCGTTCTGCAGCAGCACGCGGTTGCGAAGGCTTCCCACATAGTGCCCCAGATGCAGTTTTCCGGTAGGACGGTCTCCGGTAAGGATGATTCTTCCCATTTTACTTTGTGATTAACGTGTCAACAAGCGCTTCTTCGGCCTTCCGGGCAGCCTTCACGGCTTTCTTGCTGGCCGCTTCCACCTTCTTGGCGGCTTTCACCTCTTTCTTGGCAGCAGAGATGTCTTTCCTGGCCTCCTTGATCCGGCCCTGCACCTCCTTGAGGGACTTCTTGCTCTGGTTCACCTTCGACTCGGCCTTCTTGTATTCCCGCTCGGCCGATTTGAAATCGGCTTCGAGGGTTTTCAACTCCTCTTCCAGCTGGGAGATGACCATCTTGTCCTGGGCGTTCAGGCCGCCTTCGGCCTTGCGGTTCTTCTTCTCTATCTTGAGGGAGTTTTTCTTGGCTTTGATAACTTCCTTCTTGGCATCCAGGGATTTCTTCTGCAGCTGAAGGACCTTTTTTCCTTCGTTCAGCTGCTCCTTGTAAACGTCGGCCTCCTTCTCCAGACGGTTGATCTGCCGCTGGGCATCCTTGGTCTGGATTCTGGCCTTCTCCTGAGCCGATTCCACATCCTGGCGGGCCTGCTCCAGCTGCAATTGGGCATTCTGGACAGCCTCTCCGTTATTCTGCGCCTGGGCCCCTACGGTAAGGGCCACGGCGGCAAGGGTAAGAAGTACTCGATTCAGTTTCATATTCTTACGGTATTATTGTTACTGCTCATCGGGACCCTGGTCCTGCGGACCGGGCTGAGGGCCGCCGTTGAAAGGACCCTGGGGACCACCCTGGAACGGGCCCTGAGGGCCGCCCTGCGGACCACCTGCCTGCTGGCCGGCCTGGTACATCTTCTCGAAGGCTTTGTTCAGGGCCTCGGAATAGCGGTCGATATCGGCCAGGTTCTGGGCTTTGACGGCCTCCTTGAGGAGGTTGCAGTTCTGCTCCACTTCGCTCTTGACGTCAGCGGGGACCTTGTCGCCGTTTTCCTTGAGGAATTTCTCGGCCTGGAAGGTGAGGGCGTCGGCACCGTTGATTTTGTCGATGCGCTCCTTCTCGGCCTTGTCGGCCGCCTCGTTGGCCTTGGCCTCGTCCCGCATACGCTGGATTTCGGCGTCGGAGAGGCCGGAAGAAGCCTCGATGCGGATGTGCTGCTCCTTGCCGGTAGCCTTGTCCACGGCGGACACATTCAGGATACCGTTGGCATCGATATCGAAGGTCACTTCAATCTGAGGCACGCCGCGGGGAGCCGGAGCGATGCCGTCCAGGTGGAAGATGCCAATCTGCTTGTTGTCCTTGGCCATGGGGCGCTCGCCCTGCAGGACGCGGATTTCCACGCCGGGCTGGTTGTCGGCCGCGGTGGAGAAAATCTGGCTCTTCTTGGCCGGAATGGTGGTGTTGGACTCGATAAGCTTGGTCATGACGCCGCCGAGGGTCTCGATACCGAGGCTGAGCGGGGTGACATCCAGAAGAAGCACGTCCTTCACATCACCGGCTAGCACACCGCCCTGGATGGAGGCGCCGATGGCCACCACCTCGTCGGGGTTCACGCTCTTGTTGGGCTCCTTGCCGAAGAAGTTCTTCACCAGCTCCTGCACGTAAGGAATACGGGTGCTGCCGCCTACGAGGAGGACCTCGTCAATGTCGGAAGGGTTCAGGTGCGCATCGGAGAGAGCCTGACGGCAAGGGGCGATGCTGCGCTGGAACAGGGCGTCGGAAAGCTGCTCGAACTTGGCGCGGGTGAGCGTCTTGGCAAGGTGCTTGGGCACGCCGTCCACCGGCATGATATACGGAAGGTTGATTTCCGTGGAAGTCTGGCTGGAGAGCTCGATCTTGGCCTTTTCCGCCGCTTCCTTCAGACGCTGGAGAGCCATGGGGTCTTTTTTGAGGTCGATGCCGCCGTTCTCGGAAGCGAATTCAGCGGCCAGCCAGTCGATGATGACCTGGTCGAAGTCGTCACCGCCCAGGTGGGTGTCGCCGTTGGTGGACAGAACCTCGAACACGCCGTCGCCCAGCTGGAGGATGGAGATATCGAAGGTACCGCCGCCGAGGTCATATACGGCCACTTTCATATCCTTGTCCTTCTTGTCCAGTCCGTATGCCAGTGCGGCAGCGGTGGGCTCGTTGATGATACGCTTCACGTCCAGACCGGCGATGCGGCCGGCCTCCTTGGTGGCCTGACGCTGCGAGTCGGAGAAATAGGCCGGGACAGTGATGACGGCTTCCGTAACCTCCTGGCGCAGATATTCTTCCGCCGTCTTCTTCATCTTCTGAAGAATCATGGCCGATATCTCCTGCGGCGTGTAGAGCTTGCCGTTGATGTCCACGCGGGGGGTGTTGTTCTCGCCACGGACCACCTTGTAGGGGACGCGGTTCACCTCGGTGTTCACCTGGTCGTACGTCTCACCCATGAAACGCTTGATGGAGAACACGGTGTTGTTAGGATTGGTGATGGCCTGACGCTTGGCCGGAGAGCCGATTTTGCGTTCTCCGCCGTCGGTGAAAGCCACCACGGAAGGGGTGGTGCGCTGCCCCTCGTTGTTGATGATGACGGTAGGCTGATTGCCTTCCATCACTGCGACGCAGGAATTAGTGGTTCCCAGGTCGATACCGATAATCTTTCCCATAGTATTCAATTTTTTAAATATTTCCTTAACAAATTCTTCGCTTTAACCAATTCTTCGCCGCAACAGATTCTTCGCTTCGCTCAGAATGACAGAATGGGCCAAGAACAGTTTGGCGCCGCCCTTCGGAGGACGACGCCTTAGTTTTTATCGAACTTCGTGCCAGCGGTTCAATGCTGACAAAATGGCAGATTAACGGGCATCAGAAACGCCATCCCGCCGTGAGAACAATGTCCACCACATTGGGCCGAATCTCCACTTCCGGGGTAAGAACGCTCCAATCGATGTACTTGTTGGTAAAGGAACTGTCATATCCATAATAATGGTAGGGCATCATATACTCCTTGGGAGCCATCCGGAAACGGGCCGCAGCGTCCAGGAAGAAGGAACCAAAGGAATAGCCGGCGCCCACGGACACGGTGTGTTTCCAAAGGGAGACCTTCTCCGAAGCGGTGAGCGGCGTAACGGTCCAGTCTGCCTCCAGCCAGTTCTTCTGGCCGTATGTGATCAGGTTGTATCCGGCACGGAGCGAGAAGGCTGCCGTCGGTTTGATTTCCACGCCCACACGTGCCTGATGAGCCATGCCGAGGGCATCCCGGATATCGGCATTGGCGTCAGCCAGGTACTGAGGAAGGGAACTGTCCACCGAGCGGTAATGGATGCTCCTGTAACTGGCCAGTTCATAGTCTGCGCTGATGACGGCCACATTGCCGAAGCTGTAGGCGACACCCATATTGAAGCGCCAGGGTTCCTGCATACGGAAAGACCAGGAGTCTTCCGGCGTTGTGGAAGGAACCAGGCTCTTCCCGGTCATGATGACCTCGCCGGAGAAGGCCTGGCGGGCCGTGTAATTCACCAAGGTGGGCGTCTGAACGGCACCGCCCAGGCGAAGACCGGCGACGGGACGCCACAGGAAGCCCAGTTTGGCATACACCCCGGTTCCCCGAAGTGTATAATTGTGCTTCATCTGCACACTGCTCAGGGCGGCGCGCGTTCCGTCCGTGTATTCGATGACGGGGAAATCGTCCGGATTATCCGGAGCTTCGTAGAAGAATTCCGACATGCTGTAGGACAGCGATGTCAGTCCCAGGTTGGCACCGATGTAGAACTTGTCGTCATAATCGGCGGAAAAATTGAAAACCACGTCATACTTGTTTCCGTAGGTCTGCTGGCCGTATTTCTGGTACAGCGGCGCGGCCAGCCAGCAGTTGCCGGCGGCATCCCGCACCTCGGTGACAGCCTGGAAGCGGCCGGGATCCCCGGGAATGCCGTTGAACATGCCGGCACGGTATCCCATCATATCCACCCATTTGGGCATGCGGGCGAGGTCTCCCCCATCGTACCACCAGCTTTCGGAACCCAGAACGGTCTCCGAATAGCCTTCGGCCGACGAAGCGAGGGAAGCGGCGTAGGAATTGTCGGCATTGACGCCGGAGGCGTTGAAACGGCCGGTGTAGTTGTTGGTGGAATTGAGCACAAAGCCGAAGGAAGTGCGCTTCCAACCCGAGCGGCGCCCGCTGTTCATCGTAAAGATGGCTCCCACGCTGGGGAGGGAGAAGCGGCCATAATTGGTACGGACGGCATCCCCGAGCCCGACGGCGCCGGTACTCCCCTGCTCCACGACGCCCTTGACACCGGTGGTGGAAAGGGTGAAACCGGGACTGATGACAAACTGGGAATACGAGGCGACGGATGAGCCGGCCGGATTGATGGAAACGCTTCCGGGGTCTCCGCCGATGGCGGTGACGGCATTGCCCATGCCCAGGGTACGGGCCGTACCGATGTAATTGTTTTCAGTAAAGAAACGGGCATCCTGCCAGTCCTGGGCAGCGGCCGCCACGGTGACGGCCGTTCCCAAAATGAAGGTCAATATCCTTTTCATAATAGTAAGTTGCATTGAAGGTTAACGGCGTCCGCCGGAAGAACGGGATCCACCGCCACCGGAATAACCGCCGCCGGACGAACGGGAACCGCCGCCACCGGAATAGCCACCGCCGGAATAGCCGCCACCGGACGAGCGGACGCTGCCGCCGCCGGAATAACCGCCGCCGGAAGAGGAGCGGGAAGAAGAGCCGGAAGAACGGTAGGAACCGCTGTCGGAGGAGCGATAGGTGCCGCTGCCGGAAGAACGGGTGACGCTGCCGGAGGAACGGCTGCCGCCGCCGGCCGAACGATAGGCGCCGCTGCTGCCGGAGGAACGGGTGGCGCTGCCCGAAGAACGGCCGACACTGCCGGAGGAACGGGTGGCACTGCCGGAGGAACGGCTGGTACCGCCGCTCACGGAAGAAGAGCGGGTGACCGGGGCCGCACTGCGGGTCACGGAGGAGGCGCTGCGGCTGGTGCCGCCGGCACGGGTGGTCACGCCGGAGCGTCCGGAAGCCGAACGGGTGGTTACGCCGGAGCGACTGGAAGAGCCGGCCTTGGTGGCAGAGGCGGTGCGGCTGCGGGACGAGGCATGGCGGTCTGTCAGGCTGCGTCCGGCCGAACGGGAAATGCCGCCGCGGGCAAAGGACTGTCCGGCATAAGGGGTTGTGTGAACCCTTCCGCCGCCACCGAACCAGACGACGGGACCGTGATAATACCCTCCGTAAAAATAGGGATGGCCGTAAGGCCCATACCAGGTATAGTGATGCCACGGGGCGTAGAAGGGATCATACCAGAAGGACCAGGCGAATGACCGGTAATACGGGCGGAAATGCCAGTAGTCGTAATACCACGGATCCCAGGCCCAGCGGTCGTAATACCAGGGACTGTAATACCACGGGTTGTGCCAGTAATGGAAATCCCGGAAATACCAGGGACTGTATGTCCAGGGATAGTCGTACAGCCAGGACGGGGAATCCGCCACCACCAGTTCCGTGGTGTTGGTGAACTGAACCTTTTTGCCTGCAGGTACCACCAGGGTGTCTCCCTGGCTGTTGATGATATAAGCTTGGGATTGCTTGCTCTCTGCAAGGAGATTATCCAATTCGGAATCTGCCACGGCCACTTGGGCGGCAGGAACGACAGAAGGACGGGTATAGACACCGTCATCATAGACTTTTGTCTGAAGCTGGCTCGTGGAAGAGCAGCCCAGGGCGGCGAAAGCCACAACGGCATAGGCCAAAAAACTCTTTTTCATCGTCAGTACCTCCTTTAATCCAATAAAAATAAGTATCTTTGTGCCCGGATTCTCCGGGCTTATCAGGGCTATACTGCAATTTTAATACCTTTAAGCCCCTATGGAGGGCAATTATAAGCACAAAAACGAAAAAAAACAAATATTTATTATGGCAAAAGAGGTAACGAAACGGCAAGAGAACTACTCCCAGTGGTATAACGACCTGGTAGTGAAAGCAGATTTGGCAGAACAGTCCGCGGTCCGCGGCTGCATGGTCATCAAGCCCTACGGATATGCCATCTGGGAAAAGATGCAGCACATCCTGGACGGCATGTTCAAGGAAACCGGCGTGAAGAACGCCTATTTCCCGCTCTTCATTCCCAAGTCGTTCTTCAGCCGCGAGGCCGAACATGTGGCCGGCTTCGCCAAAGAGTGCGCCGTCGTCACGCACCACCGCCTGATGAACGATCCCGAAGGCAATGGCATCGTTGTGGATCCGGAGGCCAGACTGGAAGAAGAGCTCATTGTCCGTCCCACCTCGGAGACCATTATCTGGAACACATATAAAAACTGGGTCCACAGCTGGAGAGACCTTCCCATCCTGTGCAACCAGTGGTGCAATGTCGTCCGTTGGGAGATGCGCACCCGCCTGTTCCTCCGCACGGCCGAATTCCTCTGGCAGGAAGGGCATACCGCCCATGCAAGCGCCCAGGAGGCCGAGGCCCGCAAAGAACAGATGGTCAATGTCTATGCCCGTTTCGTCCGCGAAGTGATGGCCCTTCCCGTCGTAGTGGGCCACAAGAGCCCCGGCGAGCGTTTCGCCGGTGCCCTGGACACCATGACCATCGAGGCCCTCATGCAGGACGGAAAGGCCCTGCAGGCCGGCACATCCCATTTCCTGGGCCAGAATTTCGCCAAAAGTTTCGATGTAACCTTCACCAACAAGGAAGGCAAGCAGGACTATGTCTGGGCCACTTCCTGGGGTGTGAGCACCCGTCTGATGGGCGCCCTCATCATGTCCCACGGAGATGACAACGGCCTGGTTCTCCCGCCCGCCCTGGCCCCCATCCAGGTGGTGATGGTTCCCATCTACAAGAGCGAAGAGGAAAGAAACGCCGTCCTGGACAAGATGTACGAGCTCAAGAAGGCCCTGGACGCCAAGGGCCATACGGTGGAAATCGACGACCGCGACACCCTCCGTCCCGGCTTCAAGTTTGCCGAATGGGAACTCAAGGGCGTACCGGTGCGTCTGGCCATGGGCCCGCGCGACCTGCAGAACGGAACCGTGGAAGTGGCCCGCCGCGATACGCTGGAAAAGATTTCCGAACCGATTGAAGGCCTCGAAGACCGAATCATCGGCCTGCTGGACGACATCCAGAAGAACATTTACAACAAGGCCCTGGCCTTCCGGGACGCTTCCACCCGCAAAGTGGACACCTGGGAAGAGTTCAAGGCAGAGATCGAGAAAGGCGGCTTCCTCCTGGCCCATTGGGACGGGACGGCCGAGACGGAAGCCAAGATCCAGGAAGAGACCAAGGCCACCATTCGCTGCATCCCCGTGGACAGCGCCGTGTGCATGGAGGAAGGAAAGTGCATCTATACCGGCAAGCCTTCCCACCAGCGAGTCCTTTTCGCCCGCTCTTATTAATCCCTGTTTAAAGTAGTGAAACCCATGAAGAAGAAATTATTCCTTATCATCGGCCTGATGGCCGCCACCCTGGCGGTGCAGGCGCAGAATACGCAGGAAGCGGCCGCAGAAGCGGCTGCCGCCCTCAGCGCCGCAGACGATGTTCCCGAAGCGCCCAAGAATCCCCGCTACTGGAACACCACCCTGCTGACCAACATCAACTTCGGCCAGACATACCTTTCCCAGTGGGCCGCCGGCGGCTACAACAATGTCTCCCTGGCGGGGGCAATCGACCTCACCAACAAATTCGAAAAAGGAAAACTGCTGGGAGTGAACCATCTGCAATTGGACTATGGTTTCCTTTACAGTGCCGACAAACCCATCCTGCAGAAGAATAAGGACCGCATTTACTTTGATGCCAAATGGGGATACAAGACCCCGGTGAAGAATATCGCCTACTCGTTCAGTTTCAATTTCCTCACGCAGTTCGACAACAACTACGCCTATGGAACGCCCAAAAGCGACGGAACCGACGAGCCCACCGTCCAGGACTGGCTCAACGCCCGCTCGCTCAAGTCCGGTTTCTTCGCTCCGGCCTACATCAACCTGGGTATCGGTGCCCTCTGGACGCCCGCGCCCTGGTTCACCCTCAACGTGGCGCCCCTGTCCGGAGGTGCCGTGATCGTGGGAATCCCCGAGCTCCGGAAAACCTACGGTATGGATCTGCGTTCGGCAGGACTGGACGCCTCCGTCGGGACCAACTACCGTCCGGTGCGCATGGAATTCGGTGCCAAAATCAATGCCGAGATGTCCTGGGTCATCAACGACGTTTTCTCATACAAGACGGAAGCATCCCTCTTTTACAACTATCTTACGCCCAAAATCGAGCCCCGTATCACCTGGGACAACAAAATCATGTGGCGCCTGCTGAAGTTCTTCTCCCTGACCTTGAGCACCAACCTCATTTACGATCCCCTCGTCATCGTAAGGGACAGCAACAAGGACGGCGTGGCCGACACCAAGGGCGTCCAGTTCAAGGAATACCTGGAGTTCGGCTTCTCCTACACCATCACCCACAATCACTGATGCTGCTTGTCGCCGTCAGCGGAGGCATCGATTCCATGTGCCTGGCAGAAAAGCTCCGTCTGAGCGGCGGGGCTTTTGCCGTTGCACACTGCAACTTCTCGCTCCGCGGGGACGACAGCGACGCCGACGAAGCCCACGTACGGGCCTGGGCGGCGGAGCACGGCATTCTCTGCCATGTCAAGCGTTTCGACACCAGGGCTTTTGCCCGGGAGCAGGGCATTTCCGTGGAAATGGCCGCCCGCCGGCTGCGTTACCGCTGGTTCGGACAACTGTGCCGGGCGTTCGCTTATGAAGGCGTGGCCGTGGCGCACAATGCCAATGACAACGCGGAAACACTGATGCTGAACCTGCTGCGCGGGACGGGCCTTCGCGGCATCACCGGCATGAAAGAAAACGGCTTCCTTCCGGACCCGGAGTATGCCGACATTCCCCTCCTGAGGCCCCTCCTGCGGATGACCCGGGCAGAAATCGAGGCTTTCGCAAAGGAAAACGGACTCGCCTGGCGGGAAGACGGCACCAACGTCCTGAACGATTACAAGCGCAACAAAATCCGGAACCTGGTCTTTCCGGTTTTTGCCGACATCAACCCTTCCTTCGTCCAGACCCTGAACCGGGACATGGCCCGCTTCCATGAAGAAATGGAGCTTGGGCACGAAACAGGGCCCTTGGGTGCACGGGATGGCGAAATCGGGGAGCCTGGGCCTTCCGGTACACGGAATGGCGAAATCACCATGCAGGAGGAAGCCTGGGACGGAAGTCTCCCGGTGAAGCAGCCGGCGGGGGTCCTGATCCTGGATGCGGACAAGGCCGGAATCCCGGAAGGGACGGCTCCCGTCGTCGGCCCATGGAAAAGCGGAGACTGGATTCGCCCGCTCGGAGCCCCGGGGAAGAAAAAAATGCAGGACTGGTTTACCGACCATCACATTCCGGCCGATGAAAAGCCCTTCGTTCCCCTGCTCCGCTCCCCCCTGGACCCGCAACACATCCTGGCCGTCATCCCCCATTGCATCGACCATAGCGTACGCGTCGGAGATTCTACCCGGCGGATTATTCGGATTTCCGTGAAAAATGATTAAATTTGCAGACTGCCCAAACAGGCAGTCTTCGTTGTTCCTGATAAAAAGTAAAAAATAATATGAACAGAAAAGTACTTCTCATGATTCTGGACGGCTGGGGAGAAGGCCGCCACGACTACTCCAACGCCATCTGGACCAAGGGTACGCCCCATATCGACGCCCTCCGCGCCAAATACCCCTGCGCTCATCTGCAGGCCTGCGGTGAATACGTGGGCCTTCCGGACGGCCAGATGGGCAACTCGGAGGTGGGTCACATGAACCTGGGGGCCGGCCGCGTGGTGTATCAGGATCTCGTGAAGATCAACATTGCATGCCGGGAACACAAACTCCTGGAAAACAAGGAAATCAAGGCCGCTTTCGACTATGTGAAGACCAGCGGGAAAAAGCTCCATCTGATGGGACTTACCTCCCATGGCGGAGTCCACAGTTCCCTGGACCATGTGTACGAACTCCTTCGCGTAGCCAAGGAAACGGGACTGGAGAAAGTTTATGTCCACGCCTTCATGGACGGCCGCGACACGGATCCCCGCAGCGGCCTGGGCTTTGTGAAAGAGCTGGAAGAGAAAATGGCGGAAACCAGCGGAAAGGTAGCTTCCGTCTGCGGCCGCTTCTATGCCATGGACCGCGACAAGCGCTGGGCTCGCGTGAAGGAAGCCTACGACCTCCTGGTCGAGGGCAAGGGTGCGGCTTTTGAGAGCGCCCAGGCCGGCATCCAGGCCAGCTACGACGCCGACGTCACGGATGAGTTCATCAAACCCATCGTGGTCACCGAGAACGGAAAACCCGTCGCCACCATCGAGGAGGGAGACGCTGTCATTTTCTACAATTTCCGCAACGACCGCGCCCGCGAACTCACTTCCGTCCTCACCCAGCAGGACATGCCGGAGGAAGGCATGCACACCATTCCCCTGTACTACTGCTGCCTCACACCCTATGATGCATCCTTCAAGGGCGTCCACATCCTTTTCGACAAGGAACTGGTGCAGGACACCCTGGGAGAGACCGTTTCCAAGGCCGGCAAGCATCAGCTTCGCATTGCCGAAACGGAAAAATACGCCCATGTCACCTTCTTTTTCAACGGCGGCCGCGAAACCGTCTTCGAGAACGAAGACCGCATCCTGGTGAACTCGCCGAAGGTCCCCACCTACGACCTTCTGCCCCAGATGAGCGCCCCCGAAGTGGCCGAGAAACTCATCGGAGAAATCCGCGGCGGGAAACAGGATATGATCATCCTCAATTTTGCCAACGGCGACATGGTGGGCCATACCGGCGTTTACAACTCCATCACCCAGGCCGTCTCCTGCATTGACAAGCTGGTGGGGAAAGTGGTGGAAGAGGCCGTCGCCATGGACTACGTGGTCCTTCTCACCGCCGACCACGGCAACGCAGACTTCGCCGTCAACGCCGACGGAACCCCTAACACGGCCCATTCCCTCAACACCGTGCAGTTTGTCGTGATCAACGCCGGTCCCGCGGTGAAGAATGTCAAGGACGGCGCCCTGTGCAACGTAGCTCCCACCATCCTGAAACTCATGGGCATTCCGCAGCCTGCTGCCATGACCGCTGAACCGCTGATATAATGGAACTTACCGCAAAATTTCTGGCACAGCTCCTGAAAGGGTCTGTCGAAGGGGACGAAAACGCCAAGGCCACCCAGTTTGCCAAGATCGAACACGGCAAACCGGGCAAGCTGAGCTTTTTCGCCAATCCCAAATACGAGCCCTACGTCTATACAAGCGAGGCGTCCATCCTCATCGTGGACAAGACCTTCGAGCCCAAGCAGCCCGTCAAGCCCACGCTGGTGAGGGTTGAAAACGCCTATTCGGCCATCGCCGACCTCCTGAAATACGTGTCGGACAAAAAGAAAAAGGCCAAACGCCACCGCAGCCTCCGTGCCCGCTGGTTCTGGTCCACCCGCTTCGGGAAGAAGGTCTATGTGGGAGACTTCTCCTACGTCGGCCGGCACACGGAGGTGGGAGACAACACCATCATCCATGAGCACGTGTACATCGGAGACAACTGCACCATCGGAAAAAACTGCATTTTCTACCCCGGCGTCCGCATCTATCCCGGCATGGTCATCGGCAACAATGTCATCCTGCACAGCGGGGTGGTCATCGGGGCCGACGGTTTCGGCAACGCGCCGCGTCCGGACGGCAGCTGGGAAAAGATCGAGCATCTGGGGAACGTCATCATCGGCGACGATGTGGAGATCGGGGCCAACACCACCGTGGACCGTGCCCAGATGGAATCCACCATCATCGGCAAGGGTGTCCGCATCGACAACCTGTGCATGATCGCGCACAATGTCATTATCGGCGACCATACCGCCATGGCCGCCCTGACGGGCATCGCCGGCTCCACCGAAGTGGGCAAGTACTGCATCTTCGGCGGTCAGGTGGGCATCGCCGGCCATGTCAAAATTGCAGACCACACCACCATCATGGCCCAGGGCGGCGTCATCGGAAACATCCGGAAAGAAGGGGAAGTCCTGCTGGGCTCGCCCGCCATCCAGGCCCGCCAGTTCATGAAAGCCTACGCGATTTTCAAAAGAGCCGCCGAGGAATAATTCTTGCATATATCCTATCAGCATGCCGAACAACCAGCATACCTTAAAAAAGAATTATTATTTCCAGGGGAAAGGTCTCCATACGGGGACGTACGCCCATATGAAAGTGATGCCCGCACCGGCCGGTTCCGGAATCCAGTTCCGCCGGACGGACCTCAGGGGCAAGCCCGTTATCGAAGCCCTGGCCGAAAACGTCAGCAACACGGCCCGGAGCACCACCCTCTCGCACAATGAGGCCGTTGCCGTTACCATTGAACATATCATGAGCGCCCTCACGGGGCTCGGCGTGGACAATGCCGTCATTGAACTGGACAATGTAGAAGTGCCCATCCTGGACGGCAGCGCGCGCCTTTACTGCGAAGCCATCCTGAAGGACGGCCTGGAAGACCAGGGGGTTCCCAGAAAATACATAGACATTCCCCAGTCCCTGGAGATCCGGGACGACAGAACCGGCTCGTGGGTGCGGATAGACCCTTCCGCCGCACCGTCGGCCGAAATCACGGTGGACTTCAACTCCAAGATTCTGGGCATCCAGAGCGCCCATTGGGACGAAAGCATCAACTATGCCCGCGAAATCGGCGTATGCCGCACTTTCGTGTTCTTCCATGAAATCGAGTATCTGTTCCGGAACAACCTCATCAAGGGCGGTGACGTGGACAACGCCATCGTCATTGTAGAGAATCCCGTGAACGAGGAGCAGCTGAGCAGCATCTCCTACCTTTTCAACCTGCCGGATATCCGCATCACGGACGAAGGCTATCTGAACAACCTGCAACTCCATTTCCCCGACGAATGCGGCCGGCACAAACTGCTGGATCTCCTGGGAGATCTGCGTCTTGCCGGCGGTTACCTGAATGCCCGCATCACGGCTTACAAACCCGGCCATTCCATCAACACGAAAGCCGCCAAAGCGCTTCGTGCCCTTCTAAAATAAGCAACGCATGAACAAAATCCATCCTATGGCTTATGTGGACCCTGCCGCCAGGCTGGGTGACAATATCGAAGTCGGACCCTTTGCCTTCATCGACGGCAATGTCGAGATCGGCGACGGCTGCCACATCATGAACGGCGCCACCATCTGCAACCACGTCAAAATGGGCAAGGACTGCACCGTATTCCCGAGTGCCGTCGTGGGAGCCATCCCGCAGGACCTCAAGTTCGAGGGCGAGGATTCCTGGGTGGAAATCGGGGACCGCGTGAACATCCGCGAATGCGCCACCATCAACCGGGGCACCAAAGCCAGCGGGAAAGGCACCACGCGGGTAGGCAGCGATACGCTCATCATGTCCTACGCCCACATTGCGCACGACTGCCAGATCGGCAATCACTGCATCATTGTCAGTTATGCCGGACTGGCCGGCGAAACCGACGTGGAAGACTGGGGCGTCATGGGCGGAAAGTCCGGCTCCCACCAGTTCTCGAAAGTCGGCACGCACGCTTTTGTGGCCGCATACGCTAAACTTACGAAGGATGTGCCTCCGTACGTGCTCGCCGGCCGCGAGCCCCTTGTGTTTGAGGGGGTAAACCGGGTTGGTCTCCTGCGCCGCGGTTTCACCGAAGAGCAGGTGAACGAAATCAAGGACATCTACGACACCCTTTATTTCAAGGGAATGAACGTGAGCCAGGCCGTGGAATTCATTGAGGCCAACTACCCCGCCAGCGACCATCGGGACACCATCCTGCGTTTCATCCGTGAATCCAAACGCGGCATCATTCCCAAACCGCGTCCGGTCCGCTAGTGCTCCTGAGCACGGCATATTTTCCCCCCGTGGCCTGGTTTGCCCTGGCTGCGCGGGACATGACCCTTTCTCCGGAAAGGGTTGTTCCGTCCCATATTCTGCTGGAAGCCTGCGAGAATTATCAGAAACAAAGTTACAGGAACCGCTGCTACATCCTGGCCGGAGACGGGCCGCAGATGCTCCAGGTTCCGGTTGTCCACCGGGCCGATATGGCCATCCGGTCCGTCCTCGTGGACTACTCCACGCCCTGGGTGGTCCGCACGCAGCGCGCGCTTGACGCCGCCTATCAGACATCGGCCTGGTACGACTGTTACCGGGACGAGTTGGCGGCGCTCCTGCAGGCAAAGCCGGAAACCCTCTGGGAACTGAATCTTTCCACCCTACGCTGGTGCCTCAGGCATCTGGGAATTGTCTGCGAACTCTCCCCCACCTCCGAATTCTCCCTCCCGGACACCGGGGCCGACGATTACCGTGAAGTCATCCACCCCAAACGGGCCGATACGGTCCTCGAAAGCCTGGGACTGGAAAAGCCCTACTACCAGGTGTTCCGCGACCGCATGGGCGGCTTCACCCCGGGCATGAGCTGTCTGGACCTCCTCTTCAACGAGGGGCCCGACAGCATTCTCTGGCTCAAAAAGGTTTAACGCGCTTCCCGGGAGAGGAAGCAGTGGATGGTGTTCTGCATGAGCATGGCGATGGTCATGGGACCCACTCCGCCGGGAACGGGGGTAATCCACCCGGCAACGGGTTCGCAGGAGGCGAAGTCGGCATCGCCGCAAAGTTTTCCTTCCGCATTCCGGTTCATGCCCACGTCAATGAGCACGGCCCCCGGCTTGACCATGTCGCCGGTCACAAGGCCGGCCTTTCCGACAGCCAGCACCAGTACATCGGCCGTCCGGCATACGGCGCCCAGATCGGCCGTGCGGGAATGGGCGATGGTCACCGTGGCATGGCGGTCCAGCAGAAGCTTGGCCATCGGTTTTCCCACGATGTTGCTGCGCCCCACGACAACCGCATTCTTTCCTTTCAGTTCGCAGCCGATGCTGTCCAGCATGCGCATGACGCCCGCCGGCGTGCAGGGAACGATACAGTCTTTCCCCAGCCACAGTCCGGCCACATTTCCGGGATGGAAGCCGTCCACGTCCTTTTCGCGGGAGATGGCATCGATGACCTTCTCCTCGTCGATATGCTTCGGCAACGGAAGCTGGACCAGGATGCCATCTACGAGCGGGTCTTCGTTCAACGCGGCAATCTGGCCGAGAAGCGCCTCTTCGCTGATATCGGCCGGCAGTTCAATGAGCCTGGATTCCATTCCCGTGTAGGCAGCCGCCTTCACCTTGTTTCTCACATAGACCTGGCTGGCCGGATTCTCCCCGACGATGATCACCACCAGGCAGGGCTTGCGGCCGTACTTTTCCTCCAACAGGGGCACCTGTTCTTTCACTTCGTCCTTAACAGCCTGACTCAAGGCTTTTCCGTCAATGATTTTTCCCATATTCTTCCAATGCTATATGTGCTATGTCGTTTCTATAGAATAAATTTTCGCATTCTATCTTGCCGATCTCCTCATATACCTTCCTGCGGGCATCCTCCAGGCTGCTTCCGCCGGAAACCACCATCAGTACGCGCCCGCCGTTTGTGAACACCTTTCCGTCCCGGGCAGCCGTCCCCATGTGATAGACTTTAGCATCGACCCGGTCCAGTCCGCCAATGTCGTACCCTTTCTCGTAGTGGCCCGGATAGCCCTTGGAGGCCAGGACCACGCCAAGGGTTACGCCGTCGGACCAGACAGGCGCGTCAACCGGAGTACCGGTGGCGATGCCTTCGAAAAGCGTGTAGATGTCGCTCTGCAGCAGCGGGAGCACCACTTCCGTCTCCGGATCTCCGAAGCGGGCGTTGAATTCGATGACCTTGATCCCCTGCGGAGTCTTCATCAGGCCGCCGTACAGGACGCCCGAAAGCGGAAGCCCCCTGGCGCACATGGCCGATGCCGCCTTGCACATGATTTCCCGACAGGCAAACTCGCACTCCCGGTCCGTAATGAACGGCAGCCCCGTATAGGCGCCCATGCCGCCGGTGTTGGGTCCCTTGTCTCCGTCGAAGGCCCGCTTGTGGTCCTGCGACAGCGGCATCGGGTACACCCGTTCCCCGTCCACGAAGCACAGGAAGGAGAATTCCGGACCGGTAAGGTAGTCTTCCACGACGACCCTTCCCTCGCCGAAGGAATGGTCCAGGAGCATATCGGCCAGGGCGGAACGGGCTTCGGCCCCGTCCTGCGCAATGACGACGCCCTTTCCGGCGGCCAGTCCGTCATATTTGAGAACGGCCGGGAAGGGACGCGACAGCACATAGGAAAGCGCCTGGTCGAAATCGGAGAAGCTGCGGTAGGCCGCCGTAGGAATCCCGGCGCTTTCCATCAGTTCTTTGGCAAACTCCTTGGAGCTCTCGATGGCGGCAGCCGCCCGGGTGTGGCCGAAAATCTTCAGCCCCGCCTCGCGGAAGGCATCCACGATGCCGGCCGCCAGCGCCGCCTCGGGACCCACCACGGTGAGATCCACGTCATTCTCCAGGGCAAAAGCCTTGAGGCCCTCCACGTCGGTGTCTTTGAGCGGCACGTTGAACGCCTGCCCGCCGATGCCGGCATTGCCGGGGGCGCAGTAGATTTTCCCCACCTGCGGACTGCGGCTGAGGGCGTCCACGATGGCGTGCTCGCGTCCCCCGCCGCCAACCACCAGGACCGTCTTGCCCAGACAATTCTCCAGCTTGATCTCCTTGGCGCCCGCAGAGGGTTTCAGGGAAGGAAGAGGATAAACTAAACCCATATTGTTTTGATTTTTACCTGTTTAAGTCCCTCCCCCGAGGGGAGGGGTTTCGGGTGGGGGTAACGTATATTGGTCTTTAAGACACTTCAAGCATATCAATGCTTGAAGTGACGGACGCCGGTGAAAAGCATCGTGATGCCCAGTTCGTCGGCCTTCCTGACGGCATCCTCGTCCCGGATGCTGCCGCCGGGCTGTACGATGGCGCTCACCCCGTACCGGGCAGCCAGGGCCACGGTGTCGTCGAAAGGCAGGAAGCCGTCGGAGGCAAGCACCAGGCCCTCGGTGAAGCCGGCGTTCCTGGCCTCGTTCAGGGCAATCTCGGCCGACCCCACACGGTTGGTCTGGCCGGCGCCGATGCCGATGGTATGGTTGTCCCTCACCACGGCAATGGCGTTGGACTTCACGTGCTTGACGATTTTCCAGCCGAAGTTGGCATCGGAGAGTTGGGCCTCGGTGGGTTTCACCTTGGTGACGCACATCTCCGGAACCACTTTTTCCACCTGGGTATCCAGCTGCTGGGAAAGCATTCCGCCGTTCACGCTGATGAACTGGGGAACGGGAGCCTCGCTCCGGGTCATGTCCACCTTCATCACGCGGAGGTTCTTCTTGGTGGAGAGAATCTCCAGGGCCTCGGGCGTATAGTCGGGTGCGATGACGATTTCCAGGAAAATGGGCTTCATGCCGGCGGCCACCTCGGCGGTAAGGGTGCGGTTCACGCCGACGATACCGCCGTAGATGCTCACCTTGTCGGCCTCATAAGCCGCCTGCCAGGCTTCCTCGATGGTCTTGCCCACGGCAGCACCGCAGGGGTTCATGTGCTTGAGGGCCACGCAGAAGGGTTCCTCGAAGTCGCGCAGCACGTTCAGGGCCGCATTGGCATCCTGGATATTGTTGTAAGAAAGTTCCTTTCCCTGCAGCTGGGTGGCAAAAGCCAGGGAGAAGGAAGCCGGTTCCAGGTCTGCGTAAAACTTGGCGCTCTGATGCGGGTTTTCTCCGTAGCGGAGGCTCTGTTTGAGGTCGTACTCCAGGAAAAGCTTTTCGTTCAGACCGGCCTGGGCGCGCATATAGGTGGCGATGCAGGCATCGTACTGGGCCGTATGGGTATAGGCTTTGGCAGAAAGCTTGAGACGGGTTCCGTCGGAGGTCTTGCCGTTGGCCTTCAACTCTTCCAGGACGGTTTCATAGTCGGCCGGATGGCACACGATGGTCACGTCTTTCCAGTTTTTGGCGGCGCTGCGCACCATGGAAGGACCGCCGATGTCGATATTCTCGATGGCATCCTCCAGGCTCACGCCTTCCCTGGCGATGGTCTGCCTGAAAGGATAGAGATTCACGCACACCAGGTCGATGGTTCCGATGCCGTTCTCCTTGAGCGTTTCCATGTGGGCGGGGACATCCCGGCGGGCCAGAATGCCGCCGTGTACTTTGGGATGCAGGGTTTTCACCCGGCCGTCCAGGATTTCCGGGAATCCGGTGACATCGGAAATGCCGATGGTCTTCACGCCCTCGGCTTCCAGCAGTTTCCGGGTACCGCCCGTGGCGATAATCTCCCAACCCAGGTCAACAAGACCCTTCACAAAAGGCACCAGGCCTGTTTTGTCACTGACACTGACTAAAGCTCGCATAAGATTTTATTGATAGTTTCTACATACAATTCATGTTCAATCACCTGTCCCAGACGATGCACCTCGGCGGGGTCGGAGCCTTCATACGGGAAGGCGCGCTGGGCAATGATTCTGCCGCCGTCCAGTTCCGCATTCACCCAATGGATGGTGATGCCGTAAACCTTTACGCCGTATGCCACGGCGTCTTCCACGGCATGAGCCCCTTTGAAAGACGGAAGCAGCGAAGGATGGATGTTGACAATCCTGCCGCCGTAAGCCGTCAGCAGCGTGTCTCCTACGATGCGCATATAGCCGGCCAGACACACAAGACTTACGTTTTTTGCATCCAGCACCTTCACGATTTCCGCCTCGAAGGCTGCCTTGGAAGGATACTCCTTCGGGGAGAAAACGAAGGTTTCCACGCCCAGCTCCCGGGCCCGGTCAATGACCGCCGCACCGGGGCGGTCGCAGACCATCACGGCCACATCGGCCGGAATCTTTCCCTCGGCACAAGCCTTGGCTATGGCTACGAAATTGGTACCGGTCCCGCTGGCGAATACGGCCAGCTGTTTTTTCAGATTCTTCACTTCGTTCAGAATGACAAAAGATGTTCAGAATGACAAAAGGATATTCAGAATGACAATGGTTGGATGTTTACGCCGGGAACGTTGGTGACCCGGCCGATAACGGTGGCCTTCTCGCCGTGGGCTTCCAGGATGGAAATGGCCTTGGGGGCCTCTTCCGCATCCATGACCGCAACCATCCCTATTCCCATGTTGAAGATGTTGAACATCTCGCGATGCGGGACGCCGCCCCATTTTTCCAACATCCGGAATACCGGAAGAATTTCCCAGCTGCCCTCGTGGATTTCCAGGCCCTGTCCTTGCTGCAGCACGCGCGGGATGTTCTCGTCGAAGCCGCCGCCCGTAATGTGGCAGATGCCGTGCACGTCGCAGCGGCGGATCACATCCAGCATCTGACGGACATAGATTTTTGTAGGGGTCAAAAGCACATCCCCCAGCCTGCGGCCGCCGAATTCGGGAATGTCGTCCGTATAACCCAGACCGGCATCGGCCACGATTTTCCGCACCAGCGAGAATCCGTTGGAATGGACGCCGGAGGAAGCTACGCCCACCAGGACGTCACCCGTCTTTACCTTGGAGCCGTCGATAAGCCTGGATTTCTCCACCACGCCGGTCGTAAAACCGGCAATGTCATACTCGCCGTCCGCATACATGCCGGGCATTTCGGCCGTCTCCCCTCCTACGAGCGCGCATCCGGCCTGACGGCAGCCTTCGGCCACACCGGCCACAATGGCCTCCACCTTGGCCGGTATATTTTGCCCCAGAGCCACATAGTCCAGGAAAAACAGCGGCTCGGCTCCTTGCGCCAGCACGTCGTTCACGCACATGGCCACGGCATCGATGCCGATGGTATCGTGCCGGTCCATGGCGAAGGCGATTTTCAGCTTGGTCCCCACGCCGTCGGTTCCGGACACCAGGACGGGTTCCCGGATTCCCAGGGCCGAAAGGTCAAACATGCCGCCAAAAGAGCCGATGTTGCCCATCGAGCCCGTGCGGGCGGTGGAGGCGACATGCTGCTTGATGCGGCGCACCACCTCGTATCCGGCTTCCAGGTTCACGCCGGACTGTTCGTAAGATTTTGCCATATCAGTCTTCGGTATTGTTGTCTTCATACAATAAGGTGGGATATTCACCCGTGAAACAGGCCTGGCAGGGATTGGCGCAGCCAAAGCAGGAATCACGCGTGGACTCCGGACTCAGGTAGCCCAGGGAATCCGCGCCGATGACCTCGCACGCCTGTTCCAGCGTCCGGTAAGAGCACAGGAGCTGATCGGGTGTAGAAGTGTCCACGCCATAGTGGCAGGTATAGCGCATCATGGGGCTGGCGATACGGACATGCACTTCTTTGGCCCCCGCTTCCCGCAGCATCTTCACAATCTTGAGCGAAGTGGTTCCCCGGACGATGGAATCGTCCACCAGGACAATCCGCTTGCCGGCCACAATCGTGCGGACGGGAGAGAGTTTCATCTTCACGCCCAGTTCACGCATGGACTGGACAGGCTGAATGAAGGTTCGCCCCACATACTTGTGCTTCACCAGTCCCATTTCATAAGGGATTCCGCTTTCCTCGGCATAGCCCTGGGCGGCGCTCAGGCTGGATTCCGGGACACCCACCACGATATCGGCCTGTGCAGGGCACTCCCTGGCCAGCCGACGGCCGGATTCCTTCCGGTAGGCATGCACATTGCAGCCGTCGATGTCGCTGTCGGGACGGGCGAAGTAGATGAATTCCATGGCGCACATCTGGTGGCGGGAGAAACGCGAATACAAGGTACTCCTGAGCCCGTGATGGTCCAGGGTCACAATCTCTCCGGGCTTGACGTCCCGGAGGAAGCGGGCGCCCATGATTTCGAAGGCGCAGGACTCGCTGCTCACCACATATCCGCCGTCCAGCGTGCCGATGCAGAGCGGCTTGATGCCATGCTTGTCCCGGCAGGCATAGATGCGATGGGGCGTCATGATGACGAATGCGAAACCGCCTTCCATCATGTTGAGGGCCTTCACGATGTTCACGATGCGGTCTTCGCCGGCGGTTTTCTTGATCAGGTGGGCCAGCAGTTCGCTGTGGGTTCCGGTCTGAAAAATGGTCCCGCGCTTTTCCAGATATTCGGCGACCTGGGCGGCGTTGACCACGTTGCCGTCGGCCGCCATGGCGAAATCGCCGCTGCGATGATGGAAGAACAACGGATCCACGTTATCCAGCCCCCCCCTGGAGGCATTGGCATACTTCACGCTGCCCACGCACAGACGGCCCGGCAGCTGGTCCAGCTCACCATTGGTAAAGATTTCACTCAAAAGCCCCAGTCCGCGATAACGGTGATACTTTCCGCTGTCATCAAAGGTGGCGATACCGCCCCCCTCCTGTCCGCGATGCTGAAGATTGTGCAGTCCGTAATAGACCCGTGCGGCAGCGTCCGAAACGCCATATACAGCAAGAACTCCCATCAGATATCCAGTTTTTCCAGTCTTTCAAGTACATCGGCATATGCGGGAATCACATCTCCCAGATCCAGGCGGAAACGGTCCCTGTCCATACGCTCTCCCGTTTCCTCGTCCCACAGGCGGCAGGTGTCCGGGCTGATTTCGTCGGAGATGATAATCTCCCCGGTATCGGACGCGCGCCCGAACTCGAATTTCACGTCCACCAGTTCGATTCCGGCTTTATGGAAGAGGCTTGTGAGCAGTCGGCCCGCCTTCTTGGCCATGGAGAACATCTGCTCCAGTTCCTCGTATGTCGCGAGGTTCAGCGCCACCGCCTGGTCGCTGTTCACCAGCGGATCCCCCAGTTCATCGTTGTTGTAACAAAGGTCGGTGATGATGTTGCCGGGCTTGAAGCCGTCTTCGACGCCCAGCTTGGCAGCGAGGGTGCCGGCCATCCGGTTGTGTACGACCACCTCCAGGGGAATGATATCGATTTTCCGGCACAACTGCTCACGGTCATCCTGGCGTGTCACAAAGTGGGTGGGAATGCCGCAGCGGTTCAGATAGCCCAGCAGGAAAGCGGATATCTTGTTGGTCAGGACTCCCTTTCCACGCAGGCGCGCCCGCTTGACGTTGTTGAACGCCACAATCACGTCGTTGTAGTGGAACACCACCTGATGGGGGTTGTCCGTTGCATAGACGCGTTTTTCGTTTCCCTCAAAAATAAGCTCTTTTTTCATCGGTCTTTTCTGAAATAGTGAACGGCATTCTCAAACAAGGGCTGGCGACAGTTGCCCCCGATGTTTTTATAGAGTTCGTCCTCGAAACGCTCGGTGTGCCCCATCTTGCCCAGGATGTGCCCGTCGGGGCTCAGGATGCCCTCAATGTCGTAGTAGGATCCGTTGGGGTTGTCCAGGTAGCGGAAGGCCACCTGACCGCGGGCGAACAGTTCCGCCGCCAGGGTTTCATTCACCACGAACTTGCCTTCCCCGTGGCTGAACGCGATGCTGTGAACGTCCCCTTCCTCCATGCCGGAGAGCCAGGGAGAACGCACAGAGGCCACCTGCGTGCGCGCAATCAGGGAAATATGGCGGTCGATGTCATTCTTGGCAAGGGTCGGGGAATCGGCCGATACCCTGCCCGCCTTTCCATACGGCAGCAGGCCGCTCTTGACAAGCGCCTGGAAGCCGTTGCAGATTCCCAGGATGAGACCGCCCCTTTCCTGCAGGCGGCCGATGGCTTCGCTCACCCGGGCGTTGCAGATGACGCTGGCGATGAATTTGCCGCTCCCGTCCGGTTCGTCACCGGAAGAAAAGCCCCCGCAGAAGGCCAGGATATGACATTCGTCTATGCAGCGGGAGAGCTGGTCGATGGAGCGGAGCACATCCTTCCCGTCCAGATTCCGGAAAATGAAAGGACGAACCTCGGCACCGGCCTTGCGGAAAGCCTTGGCGGTATCGTAGTCGCAGTTGGTTCCGGGGAAAACGGGAAGGCACACCACGGGGCTTTGTACCGGGGCTCCCGGATACACCAGGCTCGAAGGGTCGGCCGGAAGGGCGTTCACCACGGGGGCCGGCCGGTCGAAGGCCGGTTTTACCCGTGGAGGATAAATGCCGGCATACCGGCTCTCGTAAGCCTGTTCCAGCGCAGTCAGCGAAAGCAGGGTTCCGTTCATCCGGATGCCGTCTTCCGTCACATGGCCCAGCAGCCGCGTCCCTTCCAGCGGGCAGGCCGACTCAAGCACCACAGAACCGTATCCCAGCCGGAACAGTTCCTCTTCCGGCAGCGTCACGTCCACTCCCAGTCCGTTTCCCAGGGCCATCTTCACCAGGGCCTCGGCCACGCCGCCATAGCTCAGCGACCAGGCCGATACCACCTTGCCGGCTTCAATTTCCCGGCGCAGCAGATTCCAGTTGGACTTGAGCTGCTCCGTATCGGGCATGTAATCGGCCTGCGGCGTGTGCTCCAGGAGACAGATGCAGTGGCCCGGGGCCTTGAATTCCGGAGAAATCACGGTCCGGGCATCCACCGTCGTGATGCCGAAAGCCACCAGGGTGGGCGGTACGTGGAGATGCTCGAAGGTCCCGCTCATGGAGTCCTTGCCGCCGATGGAAGGCAGCCCCAGGGCATCCTGCATCTTGAGGGCTCCCAGCAGCGCGGCCAGCGGCTTTCCCCAGGTATAGGGATCGGAAGTCATGCGCTCGAAATACTCCTGATAGGAGAATCGCATGCGGGACCAGTCGGCACCGGTGCAGGCCACTTTGGTACAGGCCTCAACCACCGCATACGCAGCACTATGATAGGGACTCCAGAGCGCCAGGTCGGGGTTATAGCCGAAGGCCATCACGCTGGCGGTGTCGGTATAACCGTCCACCGGCAGCTTCTGCAGGGACACCTGCGTCTCGGTGGCCTGGCGCTTTCCGCCATAAGGCATCAGCACCGTGGAGCGGCCGATGGTGGAGTCGAACATCTCGACGAGCCCTTTCTGGGAGGCCACGTTGGGCGAGGCCATGACCGAGGTCATTCTTTCTTCCAGCGTTGCGCCGTCTGGCGTCCTTTCGAAAGGATTCCTGTCTTCTACGGCCGCCACCGCCGCCCGGGCATAATGGGGGGCGCCGGCACTGTCGATGAATTCGCGGGAAAGGTCGCACACCTTCCCGCCGTGGAAAAACATGCGCATGCGCCCGGAGTCCGTCACATCGGCCACATGGGTGATTTCAATGTTGTCCAGGGCGCAAAGCTCCCGGAAACGGTCCATGGAAGCCGCCTCCACCACCACGGCCATGCGTTCCTGCGATTCGCTGATGGCCAGTTCAGTGGCATTGAGGCCGGCATATTTCACGGGTACCCGGTCCAGGTAAATGTCCAGTCCCGGAGCCAGTTCGCCGATAGCCACGCTCACGCCGCCGGCGCCGAAGTCATTGGATTTCTTGATGAGGCGGGTCACTTCCGGACGGCGGAACAGGCGCTGGATCTGACGCTCCTGGGGGGCATTCCCCTTCTGGACTTCGCTTCCGCAGCTTTCCAGGGAAGCCTCCGTGTGCTGCTTGGAGGAACCGGTGGCTCCCCCGATGCCGTCCCGGCCGGTGCGGCCGCCCAGCAGAAGGATGACATCGCCCTTGGCGGGAGATTCCCGCCGTACGGCCGATGCCTTCACCGCACCCACCACGGCACCTATTTCCATGCGCTTGGCCGTATAGCCTTCGGAATAAATCTCGCGCACATGCGTGGTGGCCAGGCCAATCTGGTTGCCGTAGCTGGAATAGCCCTCGGCCGCTTTGCGGGAAATCATCTGCTGGGGAAGTTTGCCGGGGATGGTATCGGCCACCCGGGCGGTAATGTCACCGGCTCCGGTCACCCGCATGGCCTGGTAAACATAAGCCCTGCCCGACAGCGGATCGCGGATGGCGCCTCCCAGACAGGTGGCCGCACCGCCGAAGGGTTCGATTTCGGTAGGATGGTTGTGGGTCTCGTTCTTGAACTGCAGAAGCCATTTTTCGTCCTGCCCGTCCACGTTGACGGTGACGAAGATGCTGCAGGCATTGTTTTCTTCGCTCTGCTCCAGGTCTTCCAGCAGTCCCCTGGATTTCAGATAGCGGGCGCCGACGGTAGCCAGCTCCATCAGGCAGAGCGGCTTTGCCTCCCGGCCCAGGGAGGAACGCATCCGGGCCAGGAGGGCCAGGGAGGCCTCCATATCCGGCCGGATGAAGGAATCATCCACGCGGATATCTTCCAGCGTGGAAGTAAAGGTGGTATGGCGGCAATGGTCGCTCCAATAGGTATCCAGGATGCGCAGTTCGGTCTCGGAGGGATCCCGGCCTTCCTTCCGGAAGTAGTTCACCACTTCCCGGAGGTCGTCATTGTTCATGGCCAGGCCATGGTCCCGGCAGAAGGCGCTAAATTCTTCCTCCTTCATTTCCGTAAAGCCGGACAGGTCTTCCAGGGGCTTTACATCGGCCTTCTCCGCCAGGGAAAGCACGCCCATGTCCTTGCGGCGGCACTCCACGGGATTGATGTAATAAGCGGCGATGCGCTGCAGGTCCCGGTCCGGCACATCATCGTCGAAGATGAGCAGGCGGGCGCTCTTGATCTCCACCTGCGCATCCGGATCTATCAGATGCACACAGTCCAGGGCCGACGAGGCCCGCTGGTCGAACTGCCCGGGAAGGTATTCCACGGCCAGGTATTTGCTCCCGCCGGGGAATTCTTCGCCGACCCGGTCGGTGGCGATTTCCCCGAAGACGCTGTACCGGCATTTTTCCAGCAAGCCGTCGGAGAATCCGAAAAGGTCATAGACCACGACCAGACGAAGGCTGCGCAGGGAGAGGGACAAGTTCTCATTGAAGTCCCTGAGCAGGCTGGAAGCCCCTACACGGAAAGCTTCCCGCTTCTCTACATACAATCTCTTGGCTTTTTCCATTCCGTCAACAAAAAGGCGCCCACCTGTGCGCAAGGCGAGGTGGGCAGTATGGTTTTATATTATGGTATTCAGAACTTTGTCGCTCTGGTCTTTCCGGAACTGACGGAGCTTTTGAGCAAGCCCGGAGTCGGTCAAGGCCAGGATGGAGACGGCATAGAGGGCTGCGTTCTTGGCACCGTCGATGGCCATGGTGGCCACGGGGATGCCGGAAGGCATCTGAACGATGGACAGGAGCGAATCCATCCCGGACAACGCCTTGGATTTTACCGGGATGCCGATGACGGGAAGGGTCGTGAGGGCGGCGATGACCCCGGGGAGGTGGGCCGCTCCGCCGGCACCGGCGATGACAATCTCGCATCCCTTTTCCGGCAGAGAAGCCACATATTCCGCCAGGGGGCCGGGATTGCGGTGCGCGCTCAGGACGCGCTTTTCATAGGGAATGCCGAATTCGTCCAGCGTAGTGCAGCACGGGGACATGACATCCCAGTCGCTGGCGCTGCCCATGATAACTGCTACTTTCATAAGGGTCAGAATCCACTAAAATGAAGTGCAAATTTACAATTAAGACGCGACACTTACAACAGACAAAAACAAGTTTTTTTCAAGATACGGATTGTTGATAAAGATTGCGGAAAAAACTTGCAGAAACAGGAATCGCTCCTTAACTTTGTACGATATCCATTTTCCCTATGAAAGCCGTTGTAAAAACCCAATTCCAACTTCCCGGTCAAGTTTCATTATACACGGGAAAAGTCCGCGACGTTTATTCCCTCAGCAGTGGCTATCTGGTGATGGTGGCCACCGACCGCATCTCCGCCTTCGATGTAGTGCTCCCGGAAGGAATTCCCTGCAAGGGGCAGGTGCTGAATCAACTGGCCGCCCAGTTCCTGGACCTCACGGCCGATATCCTGCCCAACTGGAAGGTGGCCGTTCCGGATCCCATGGTAACCATCGGCTGGCGCTGTGAGCCTTACAAAGTAGAAATGGTGGTACGCGGATACCTTGCCGGCCATGCCTGGCGGGAGTATAAAAGCGGGAAACGCACCCTCTGCGGAGTCGCCCTTCCGGACGGCCTGCGGGAGAACGAGAAACTCCCCCATCCCATCATCACCCCCACCACCAAGGCTGCAGAGGGACACGATGAAGACATCAGCAAAGATGAAATCATCGCCAGCGGCCTCGTCCCGGCCGACGAATACGAACAGCTGGAGCGTTACACCCTGGCCCTTTTCCAACGCGGAACCGAAATCGCCGCCCGGAAGGGACTCATCCTGGTGGATACCAAATATGAATTCGGCCAAAAAGACGGCCGGATTATCCTGATGGACGAAATCCATACCCCGGACTCGTCCCGCTATTTCTATGCCGACGGATACGAGGAAAGGCTGGAAAAGGGAGAACACCAGAAGCAGCTTTCCAAAGAATTCGTACGCGAATGGCTCATGGCCGGCGGTTTCCAGGGCCGTGAGGGGGAGAGAATCCCCGAAATGACCCCGGAAGTGGTCGGCGGCATCACCGACCGCTATATCGAACTGTATCAGAAACTGAGCGACACCCCTTTCGAGCGGGCCGAATGCGAGGACATCTCCTCCCGCATCGAAGCCAATATCCTGAAGTTCCTTCAAAACCGATAAAGCATGATTGAGCGCTATTCCCGAAAAGTAATGCGGGACGTATGGACCGAAGAAAACAAATTCGGAGCCTACCTGCAGGTAGAAATCCTCTCTTGTGAAGCCTGGAGCAAGCTGGGCGTCATCCCGGCCGAAGATGTGGAAAAAATCAGGGCCAACGCCCGTTTCGAGGTTTCCCGCATCCGGGAAATCGAAGAGCAGACCCGCCACGACGTCGTGGCTTTCACCCGCGCCGTGAGCGAGAGCCTGGGCGAAGAACGCAAGTGGGTGCATTACGGCCTTACCTCCACCGACGTGGTGGATACGGCCAACGGCTATCTGCTCAAGCAGGCCGACGCCATCCTCCTGAAGGACCTGGAGGAATTCCTGGAAGTGCTCCGCCGCCGGGCGCTGGAATTCAAATCCACCCCCTGCATCGGCCGCACGCACGGCATCCATGCCGACATCACCAGCTTCGGCCTCAAATGGGCGCTCTGGTACGAGGAGATGAAGCGCAATCTCGAGCGCTTCCGCCAGGCCGCCGCCGGCGTGGAAGCCGGCAAGATGAGCGGCGCCGTGGGGAACTTTGCCAACATCCCCCCTTTCATCCAGGATTATGTCTGCGGGCAGCTGGGGATTGAATCGGCCCGCATCTCCACCCAGGTGCTGCAGCGGGACCGCCATGCCTTCTATGTGGGGACCCTGGCACTCATCGCCTCCACCCTGGAACAGATGGCCTTTGAGGTTCGCAACTTGCAGCGGACCGAGGTCCGCGAAGTGGAAGAGGCGTTCCGCAAAGGGCAGAAAGGCTCCAGCGCCATGCCGCACAAGCGCAACCCCATTTCGTCCGAGAACATTTGCGGGTGCGCGCGCGTTATGCGCGGATATATGGCTACGGCCTATGAGAATGTCGCCCTCTGGCACGAGCGTGACATCTCCCATTCCAGTACCGAGCGTATCGTGCTGCCGGATGCCACCGAACTGCTGGATTACATGCTCCAGCGCTTCAAGGGCATCCTGGAGAATCTGACGGTGTATCCCGAGACCATGCTGGAGAACATCTACCGGACGCGCGGGGTCATCTTTGCCCAGCGCGTGATGAACGCCCTCATCGCCAAAGGCCTTTCCCGTGAACAGGCCTACGACACGGTGCAGCCCATCGCCATGGAAGCCTGGACGCAGAACAAGGATTACAAGACCCTCCTGGAAGCATCGGCCCTGGTGGGCGAAAAATTATCCAGGGAAGAGCTGGACGGCTGCTTTACCCTGGATTATTACTTCAAGAATGTGGATGAGATTTTCTCCCGCGTGGGCATTGCCTAACGGAGAATGGTCTCGTCCCGGTCCGGCCCTACGGAGATGATTTTGATCCGGCAGCCGGTCTCCTTCTCGATGAAAGCGACATACTGCCTGAATGCCTCGGGGAATTCCTCGTAGCGGCGAAGGCCGCCAAGCGGGGTTTTCCATCCGGGGAATTCTTTATATACGGGTTTGACATGTTCTCCGCCGTCATAGGGGAAGTGGGTGAACGCGCTGCCCTCTTCTTCGTAGGCGACGGCCACCTTGATGGTGTCAAAATCATCCAGCACATCGGACTTCATCATGATGAGGTCGGTTACGCCGTTCATCATGACGGCATACTTGAGAGCGACCATGTCCAGCCATCCGGTACGGCGGGGACGGCCGGTGGTGGCGCCGAACTCATGGCCGATCCGGCGCAGGCGCTCACCGTCCTGGTCAAAGAGTTCCGTAGGGAAAGGGCCGCTGCCCACCCGGGTGCAGTATGCCTTGAAAATGCCATAGACCTTTCCGACACGGGTGGGGGCAACGCCAAGGCCTGTGCATACGCCGGCCGAAAGGGTGTTGGAAGAGGTCACAAAAGGATAGGTGCCGAAGTCGATGTCCAGGAGGGAGCCCTGCGCACCCTCGGCCAGGATGGGCGTCCCCTTGTCAAGCGCCTCGTTCACATAAACCTCGGAGTCGATGAACGGGAAACGCCGGAGGGCCTCCACCGCCGCCATCCACTGTTTTTCGTAATCCGTGATGTCAAAAGAGAAATCATACTGGGCCAGCAGGCCGAAATGCTTTTTCTTGAGGACATTATAGCGGTTCCGGAAATTCTTGGAGAGAATGTCGCCCACGCGCAGGCCGTTGCGGCCGGTCTTGTCCATATAAGTGGGGCCGATACCCTTGAGCGTGGATCCTATCTTTGATTTGCCCTTGGCGGCCTCGCTGGCGGCATCCAGCACCCGGTGCGTGGGCAGAATCAGATGGGCGCGTTTGGAGATGAGCAGTTTTCCGCTCATGTCCATACCTTTGGACTCGATGGCATCCACTTCCTGCATGAGGATGACAGGGTCGATGACGACGCCGTTGCCGATAATGTTCACCGTGTCTTCGCGAAAGATTCCGGAGGGAACGGTATGAAGGACAAAAGCGTTTCCGCCGAAAACCAGCGAATGACCGGCATTGGGGCCGCCTTGAAAACGGGCGACCATCTTATAGGAAGGAGTGAGCACGTCCACAACCTTGCCTTTTCCCTCATCCCCCCATTGGAGGCCGAGTACGATATCTAATTTGTTCTGTTCCATATTTGCAAATTTAACAAAAAAAAGAGTTCCTGACAATACGGATTTGGTATTTTCAGAATAATTGCGTATATTTGCGCCCGTGAACGAGATAGAGGACGGCGGTCCCCTATCTTTTTTTAGATTCTTCGCGCCCCCTCGGAGGGGCTCAGAATGACAGAAGCATGAACAAAGAACAAATCATACAGGCGGTAACGCCGGCCGTGGAGCAGCGGGGCTGCTTCCTTGTGGAAGTGAGCGTGCGCGCAGAGAATGACATCGAGATTGTCATCGAAAAGGAAGAGGGAATCGTGGACTGGGAAGACTGCGCCGCCATCGACAAGGTGATGCATGAGCATTTCAACCAGGACGAGGAAGATTATGCCCTCACCGTCTCGTCGGCCGGCCTGGACCGCCCCTTCAAGCAGCTTCGGCAATACCTCAAGGCCGTCGGCTCGCAGGTGGACGTCAAATTCAAAGGCGGGAAACGCCTTGTCGCCACCCTCCTTGCGGCAGACGAAGAGTCCGTAACCCTCCGCTATTCGGCCCTGGAAGCCGTGGAAGGCAAGAAGAAGAAAGAGAAAGTGGAACATACGGACATCTGCCCCCTTGCGGAAATCAATTCCGTCACTCCTTACATCGATTTCAAATAATATTCTATCATAATGGCTAAAGAAAAAGAAAAGGAAGTAACCTTGATTGACGCCTTCAAGGACTTCAAGGAAGAAAAGAACATCGACCGCGCCGTCATGCTGGGTGTACTGAAGGATGTGTTCCTGACCCAGATTTCCAAGACCTACGGCAGCGCCGACAACTTCGACGTAATCATCAACGTGGACAAGGGCGACTGCGAAATCTACCAGAACTTCGAGGTGGTGGAACAGGTGGAAGACCCTGTCACCCAGATCACCCTGGACGAAATCAAGGCCGAGACCGGTGACGACGATTACGAAATCGGCGACAACTATGCCCGTAAACTGTCCCTGGCCTCCTTCGGCCGCCGCGGCATCCTGAACATCCGACAGAACCTGCAGGGCCGGATCATGGATATCGAGAAGGCCGACGTGTTCAAGAAATATTCCGAGCGGGTGGGAGAAATTTTCACCGGCGAGGTTTATCAGACCTGGAAAAACGAAGTGCTCATCCTGGACGACGACGGAAACGAACTCCGCATGCCCCGCAGCGAGCAGATTCCCGGCGAACGCTTCAAGAAGAGCGATTCCGTCCGCGCCATCATCAAGAGCGTGGAAATGAAGAACAACACGACGCCTTACATCGTGCTTTCCCGCACCACCGACAGTTTCCTGGAGAAACTCTTCGAAATGGAAGTTCCGGAAATCTACGACGGGCTCATCACGGTGAAAAAAGTGGTCCGCATCCCCGGTGAAAGGGCCAAGGTGGCCGTCGAATCCTACGACGACCGCATCGACCCCATCGGCGCCTGCATCGGTGTCAAGGGCTCCCGCATCATGGGTATCGTACGCGAACTCCGCAACGAGAATATCGACGTCATCCAGTGGTCCAGCAACCCGCAGCTGATGATTCAGCGCGCCCTCAATCCGGCCCGCATCTCCCGCATCGACCTCGGAGAAGGCCCGGAAGAGAAAATCAAGGTTTACATGCAGGCCGACGAGGTGAAGAAAGGCATCGGCAAGGGCGGCGTCAACATCAAGCTCGCCGGCATGCTGGTGGGCCGGGAAATTGAGGTCTGGCGTGAACTCCCCCAGAACGAGGAAGAGGAAGACGACGTGCTGCTGAGCGAATTCGACGACGTCATCGATCCTTGGGTGATCGAACGCCTGCAGTCCATCGGCTGCGACACCGCGCGCAGCGTCATGGCCCTCTCCCCCGCCGACATCGCCTCCCGGGCCGACCTGGAAGACGAAACCGTGGAAGAGGTGCTCCGCATCCTGCACGAAGAATTCGAGGATTAATCATTTAGACAAAAAAGGGGTTATTTATGGCAGAAATCAGACTATCGAAACTTATCAAACAATTTAACATCGGGCTTGACACCCTGGTGGACTTCCTCAATTCCAAGGGCGCCGGCATCGAAGGCGCCAATCCCAACATGAAAGTGTCGGACGAGTATCTTCCGGAACTTCACAAGAAATTCGGAAAAGACCTGGAGTTGAAGGAAGCGGCCGAGAAAGTGGATGTCAAACTCACCGAAATCCTGGACAAAGCGTCCAAGAAACAGGATATTGACGAGGACGAATTCGAGCCGGAACGCGTGACGGTCATCAAGAGCAACAATCTGTCCCGCAACGTCGTGGAACCCGAGCCCGTGGAAGAGCCCGAGCCCGAACCGGTCGTAGAACCCGAACCCGAGCCCGTGCAAGAGCCCGAGCCCGAACCGGTCGTGGAACCCGAACCCGCGGCGGAGCCCGAAGTCGAAGCCGAGCCCGAACCGGAAACGGAACCGGCGGCGGAACCCAGTCCCGTGGAAGAAGCGGAGCCTGAACCCGAAGCCGAGCCCGAAGCGGAAGAAAAGCCTGCACCTGCCCAAGAAGAAGAGAAGTCCGCCCCGACCCCAGCGGAAACCCCTTCGACCCCGGCAGCAGCCCCTTTCAAGGTTCTGGGCAAGATTGACCTCTCCCAGTTCGATCCCAAGCGCAACAAGAAGCGCGAACGCATCAAGAGCAGCGGTTCCCAGAAAGTGGACGTAACCAAAGTCCAGGCCGAGAAGGCTCCCAAGAAGAAGGAGGACAACAAGAAAGCCCGTCCTGCCAAGAAGGGAGACCGGTTCAAACCCGCCATGACGGAGGCCGAGCAGGAAGAGCTGCAGAAGGAAATCCAGAAGCAGGTGAAGGAAACCTATGCCAAGATGAACGAGAGCAAGAACAATTTCGGCGCCAAGCACCGCAAGGAAAAGCGCGAAATTGCCGCCATCCGTTCCGAGGAAGAGATGCGTGCCGCCGCCGCAGAGAACAAGATCCTGAAAGTGACCGAGTTCGTGACGGTGAACGACCTGGCCACCCTGATGAACAACACCCCGGTGGTGAAGGTCATCGGCGCCTGCATGTCCCTGGGCATGATGGTGTCCATCAACCAGCGCCTGGATGCGGAGACCCTGGTCCTGGTGGCCGAGGAATTCGGCTACAAGGTGGAATTCGTCACCGCCGAGCTCTCCGAAGAAGTCCAGCAGCAGGAGCCTGACCGCGAAGAAGACCTGGTGGAACGTCCGCCGGTGATCACCGTGATGGGCCATGTCGATCACGGTAAGACTTCACTCCTGGACAACATCCGCAAGTCCAACGTGATTGCCGGTGAAGCCGGCGGTATCACACAGCATATCGGCGCCTACAACGTCCAGCTTCCCAGCGGCCGCCACATTACCTTCCTGGACACCCCCGGCCACGAGGCCTTTACCGCCATGCGCGCCCGCGGTGCCCAGATGACGGACCTGGCCATCATCATCATTGCGGCCGACGACGCCGTGATGCCCCAGACCAAGGAAGCCATCGCCCATGCACAGGCCGCCGGCGTTCCCATGGTCTTTGCCATCAACAAGATTGACAAGCCCGGTGCCAATGCCGACACCATTCGTCGCCAGCTGTCCGAGATGAACATCCTCGTCGAGGACTGGGGCGGCAAGTACCAGTGCCAGGAGATATCGGCCAAAAAGGGACTTAACGTGGACAAGCTGCTGGACAAGGTGCTCTTTGAGACCGACCTCCTGGAGCTCAAGGCCAATCCCAACAAATTGGGATGCGGCGCCGTCATCGAAAGCTCCCTGGACAAGGGCCGCGGCTACCTGGCAACCGTCCTGGTTCAGGACGGGACCATGCGGGTAGGCGACGTCATCATCTCCGGCAGTTACTACGGCCGTGTCAAGGCCATGTTCAACGAGCGCGGACAGAAGGTGGAAAGCGCCGGCCCGTCCACGCCCGTGAGCATCCTGGGCCTGAACGGCGCACCGGCCGCCGGTGAAAAGTTCAACATCATGTCCGATGAAAAAGAGGCCAAATCCATCGCCCAGAAGCGCGAACAACTCATCCGCATCCAGGGCATCAAGACGCAGAAACACCTCACCCTGGAGGAAATCGGCCGCCGTATCGCCATTGGCAACTTCAAGGAACTCAACGTCATCGTGAAGGGTGATGTGGACGGTTCCGTGGAAGCCCTGTCCGATTCCCTCATCAAGCTTTCCACCGAGGAAGTCCGCGTGAACGTCATTCACAAGGCCGTGGGTCAGATTTCCGAATCCGACGTCCTGCTGGCCGAGGCCTCCGATGCCGTGATTATCGGCTTCCAGGTGCGTCCTTCCGCCGAAGCCCGCCGCTCCGCCGAGAAAGAAGGCATCGAAATCCGACTGTATTCCGTCATCTACGACTGCATCAACGAGGTGAAGGAAGGTATTGAGGGTATGCTGGAGCCGGAGAAGAAGGAGGAGGTCACCGCCACCGCAGAGGTGAAGCAGACCTTCAAGATTTCCAAGGTGGGCACCATCGCCGGCTGTCTGGTGAAGGAAGGAAAACTCACCAACAAGGCCAGCGTTCGCCTGATCCGCGACGGCATCGTGGTGTACACCGGAGAGCTTTCCTCCTTACAGAGAGGCAAGGACAACGCCAAGGAAGTTCCCGCCGGCATGGAATGCGGCTGTGGCCTGGAGCGCTACAACGACATCCATCCGGGAGATATCATCGAAGCCTTCCAGATTGTGGAAATCAAGCGCAGCCTGTAAAAAGGTTTACACAAGAATCAGCAGCGCCGCCAGATATACGCAGAACCCCTGCGTGTACAGGCGGCGCTTCACGATGTAACGGGTGGAGAGATCCACCGGATCGGCCTCGAAATCCTCTGCCAGGGTTTCGGGGAAATGACGGGCGTCCCACTTGTTCACCAGTTCTCCCTCGTTGAAATACGTGCCGCCACCGTTGGAACGGTTCAGCGTAATGAGGGTCTTGTAATCCGCAAAATACGTGGGAACGGCAAGGGCGGGCAGCTTTTCCGGAAGGGCCGAAACCAGCACAAGAGGCTTCCCGCCGGCGTTCAGGACCTCCTGATACTGGGACTCCAGACGGGGCCAATCGGCTTTTGAAGGTTCATACACGGAGAAAACCACAACCCGGCCCTCTGCGGCCTGACGGTCCTGATACTCCCCTTCCGCATCGGTGAAACTGAGCATGGGATAGGTTTCCGTCACGGTGGTCGTCTTGCGGAAAACCGTATCGACCCGTACGAAGGTCCAACTGCTGTCCGGAAGGAAATCGAGCTCGAAGGTCCCTTCCTGTCCGTCTTTCTCATAGACAAAAGCAGCCTTGTAATGGTTGTCGGCCGCCACTTCGTCATCCAGGGAGGCATACAATTCCGCTCCCCAGTCATATTCCGTGAAATCCACGATGGGAAGGTGGGTGTTGCTGTAATAAACCACGACGAGCAGGGACAGCGTTGCAAGCGCCGCCGCCACCTTGCGGTCCCGCTTGGGCTTTCCGAAACTGTGGAATGGGATGAAGGCAAAGGCCGACAAAGCCAGCAGGACCACATTTTTCCAGAAACTCTGGGCGTGGGTAAGATGAATGGCCTGGCCAAAACAGCCGCAGTCCATGGTGGGATTGGTAATCCAAAGCCAGAGGGTAAGGACGGTGAACAGCCCCAACAGTACGAAGGTGACACGGGCGGCCTCCTTCCGGAGAACACCGGTGATGAGGGCGATGCCCAGAAGGGCTTCCAGAAGGGCCAGCGCAACGCCCAGCCCCTGTGCCATCGGTGAGAGGAACGCCAGATGGAAGTTCTTGAAATATTCCTTCACGATGAGCATGGTGCCCACCGGGTCGATGATTTTCAGGAGGCCGGATACCAGAAAGACGATACCCACCAGAAGGGCGGCCAGACGGCGCAGACGCTGATAATTAGGGTTCATGGCAGAAACGGGTCAATGGTTTCACGGACCTTGGAGAAGATGGCATCCGGCGGAAGCATCTCTCCGGCGGAGTCGGCACAGTCGATACGGAGGAAATGCCTGTCCAGGCGGGTCTGTGCCACATAGATGGAACGGACCTCCTGCTGAAAGGCAATGGACGCTTCGTGAATATCCTGCGCGCCCTCCAGATAATTCCGGTCCTGGCCGATACGCGCCTGCGAAAGGCTCTTCTGCACAAAGCCGATGGGAACGTCCAAAAAGAGATTGAGGTCCGGAACCGGAAGGTCGAAGTCTCCGTACTCGGTCCGGAAAATCCAGTCCCGGAGCCGGTCCCGCTCCTGCAGGTCCTTGAGTTTGGCGCACTGATAGGCGATGTTGGAATAGACATAACGGTCCAGCAGGACGGTTTTTCCGGAGCGGAGGGCCTCCCGGATGGCGGGAGCGGCCCCGTGCCGGTCTTCAGCAAAAAGGAGGGCGACCAGCTGCGGATGCACCTGGTCATTGTCCCCGAAGTCTCCCCGGAGGAAACGGCTGATGAGGTCTCCATATACAGGGGCATCGTAACGGGGGAAATGGATGTACTCCAGTTCCCCGCAACGCTGCAGCAGATATTCTTTCAGTTTCTTGACCTGGGTGGACTTTCCCGCCCCGTCAAGTCCTTCCATTACGATGAGCATGACTGTGGGTTTAATCCTGCAAAGATAATAAAAAGAGCCGGCCCAAAAAAGACCGGCTCAAGTGTTTCAGGTTTTAGAACACATCAGGTTCGTTCTGCTTGGGGGCGTCGTCCTCGAAGCGGGGCTTGCGGGGAGCGTTGTTTTCCCGGCGGGGACCCCGGTCGTTGCCGCGGCGCTCGTTGCCTCCCTTGCGGTCGCCTTCCCGACGGGGACCATGGTCACCGCGAGGAGCGCGCCTGGGCTCCACATAGCCTTCGGGCTTCTCGGTAAGCGCACGCATGGAAAGGCGCATCTTACCGGTCTTGGCATCGATTTCCAGAAGTTTCACATCCACTTCGTCACCCACTTTCAGGACATCTTCCACCTTCTCGGTCTTGCTCCAGGCAATCTCGCTCACATGGAGAAGGCCTTCCTTACCGGGCAGAATCTCGATGAAAGCGCCGAAGTCCAGGACGCTCACCACTTTGCCGTGGTACACCTGACCAGGCTCCGGAACGGCGCAGATACCCTTGATGCGCTCCAGCGTGGCATCCATGGCAGCCTTGTCCGTGCCGAAGATGTCCACGACACCCTTGGTGGTTCCGTCTCCGTTGTCCACCTCGTCGATGGTGATGGTGGTGCCGAATTCCTTCTGCATGCCCTGGATGGTTTCTCCGCCCTTGCCGATGACGGCGCCGATGAACTCGGCCGGGATCTCGATCTGGACCATACGGGGAACAAAAGGCTTGTAGTCCTCGCGCGGAGCGGGAATGGTCTTGAGCATTTCGCCCATGATGTGGATACGACCCTGGCGGGCCTGCTCCAAGGCCTTCTCCAGCACTTCGTAGGACAGGCCGTCCACCTTGATATCCATCTGGGTAGCGGTGATACCGTCCTTGGTGCCGGTCACCTTGAAGTCCATGTCACCGAGGTGGTCCTCGTCTCCGAGGATATCGGTGAGGATGGCGTAACGGTCATTGGGGCGCTCGGCATCGGTGATGAGGCCCATGGCCACACCGGCCACCGGCTTCTTGATCTGGACACCGGCGTCCATCAGGGCCAGACAGCCGCCGCAGACGGAAGCCATGGAAGAGGAGCCGTTGGATTCAAGGATATCGGAAACTACGCGCACGGCGTAGGGAAATTCGGGAGCCGTGGGGATGACGGGCTTGAGGGCGCGCATCGCCAGGTTTCCATGGCCGATTTCACGACGGCCGGTACCGCGCTGGGGCTTGGCCTCACCGGTGGCGAACGGAGGGAAATTGTAGTGGAGGACAAACTGCTGGTCGTCCTGGATGAGCACCTCGTCCATCTCCTTCATGTCCATCTTGGTACCCAGGGTGACAGAGGCCAGGGACTGGGTTTCCCCGCGGGTGAAGATGGCGCTGCCATGGGCGCAAGGGAGGTAATCCACCTCGCACCAGATGGGGCGCACCTCGCTGGTCTTGCGGCCGTCCAGGCGCTTGCCTTCGTCGAGGATGAGGTTGCGCATGGCTTCCTTCTCCACGTCATGGTAATAGCGGTCGATCATGGCGCCCTTCAGCTCGAGGTCTTCCTCGGAGAACTGGGCCTTGAATTCGTCGCGGATGGCATTGAAGCCGTCTTCACGCTCGTGCTTGGGTCTGGCGCTTCCGGCCAGGGCATAGCACTTGTCGTAGCAGGCCTCGCGCACGGCCTTGCGGAGGTCTTCGTCCTCCTCGTCGTGCGGATAGTCGCGCTTGTTGACGTCCGTACCCAACTCGTGCATGAGTTCTTTCTGGATACGGCAGTGCTTCTTGATTTCTTCGTGGGCAAACTTGATGGCTTCCAGCATATCGTGCTCGGAGACCTCGTTCATCTCACCTTCCACCATCATGATATTCTCTTCGGTGGCGGCGACCATGAGGTCAAGGTCGGCCCGTTTGTTGTCCTCGAAACCGGGGTTGATGACAAACTGACCGTCGATGCGGGAAACGCGGACCTCGGAGACAGGACCGCCGAAAGGCAGGTCGCTACTGGCAAGGGCGGCCGATGCAGCCAGACCGGCAAGGGCATCCGGCTGGATATCCTTTTCGGCCGAAATGAGCATAACGTTTACAAAGACTTCCAGGTGGAAATCGGCGGGCCAAAGCGGACGGATGGGGCGGTCAACCAGGCGGGCGATGAGCACCTCGTAATCGGAGGGACGGCTCTCGCGCTTGAGGAAACCGCCGGGGAAACGTCCGGCAGCATAATATTTTTCACGGTAATCCACGGTGAGGGGCATGAAGTCGGTTCCCTCCTTCACCTCCGTGGCGCAGGTGACGGTGGCGAGCAGCATGGTGCCACCCATCTTGACAACGGCAGAACCGGCGGCCTGCTTGGCCAGTTTTCCGGTTTCGATCTCGATTACCCTTCCGTCGGGTAATGCAATGGTCTTTTTGATAATGTTCATCTGTTTACGTCTTTGTTACGTCTTGTATCGTTTTCCCGGACCGTCCGGGAATCTCTTTTTTACTAAAAAGGGGGAGAGAATATGCCTTGCATATTGCTCTGCCCCCATGTTTTCCTATTTTCCGGCTTATCGGCGGAGACCCAGCTCCTTCACGATGGCCCTGTATCTCTCGATGTCCACTTTCTGAAGATAGTTCAGAAGCTGACGGCGCTTGCTGACCAGGCGAAGAAGGCTACGACGGGTTACCACGTCTTTCTTGTTCTTCTTCACAGTGAGCGATACGGTAGGAAAATAAAGCAACCTGACTCTCAGGAGAGCCGGTGTCCTTATTGGACTTCCCGTACTTCGCGAAAATCTCTTGCTTTTTCTCAGGCTGTAAATATTCTGCCATGATGCAATGAGTTTTGGTTGGTTATGGTTTCTCTGCGGGACCGTCCCACAAAAAAGCCTGCAAATTTATGAATTATTTTTGAAAGAGCCAAATCTTTTGCATTCATTACTATGAAACGGAGAAAAGAGCCAGCGCTTCCTCCACCGTGAAGGAGTCCGGCAGGGAAAAGTCTCCGCTGCGGGTCCGCACAAGGGCGGAAAGGTGGGCTCCGGAATCCAGGGCTTCCCCCAAATCGCGGGCGAAGGCACGAATATAAGTACCTTTGGAGCAAGCAATCCGAATCCGGGCCTCCGGCAGCCCCAGAGCCGATGTGTCTGTCAGATGAATCCGCGATGAAGCGGCGGAGGGCGGAAGTTCCTCACCGCTCCCCTTCCCTTCGTTCTTCCCTTCCGAGAAATCCAGCAGTTCCAATTCGGCCATCCGGATCCGGCTGCAGTGCAGCGTCTCCAGCGCCGTGGCATCGATGGCATCAGCCCGTCCGGAACGATACAGTTTCCGGGCCAGTTCATAGGCACGGACGCCGTCCACCGACTTGGCGCTGAACAGCGGCGCCACCTGTTCCTGTTCTCCGAGGAACGTCGGCAGGCAGGCGCGTACGGAGCCGGCCGTGATATGGGCATGAGGAAACTGCCGGTCCACCTCCTTCTCCAGGTCATAAGAAGGAGTCGTGGCACCGAAACGGATGTCGGCGATGTATTCCTTGTCGTGATCCTGCAGGGTCTGCGCCATTTTGCAGGCCGGTCCCACACACACCAGAAGCACGCCGGTAGCCAGCGGATCCAAGGTTCCCGCATGTCCCACCTTCAGGTTCTTTTTGCCGAAATGCCTGATGGCGGCGAATTTCAACTTGCGGATGACATCGGCCGACGTCCACCGGAAGGGTTTGTTCACCGGCAGGACGATGCCACCGGGATAATCGGCGATATCCCGGGAGAGCACTTCTCCGCGACGGGGAACATGGAAACTCATCGGCACGGAATCTTGTCGATACGTTTCTGGTGCCGGCCGCCTTCGAACGGGACGTCGAGCCAGGCGCGGACAATGGCGGAAGCGGCCCGATAGCTGACAAAACGGGCCGGCAGGACCAGCACGTTTGCGTTGTTATGCGCCGCCACCAGCTCTCCGACGGGTTTGGCCCAGGCCAGGCCTGCCCGGATTCCCTGGTGCTTGTTCAGCGTGATGGCCATACCGTTTCCGGTCCCGCACAGCGCGATTCCCAGGTCCACCTCCCCGCTTTCCACGGCATCGGCCAGGCGATGGGCAAAATCAGGATAATCCACACTGTCTGTGGTGTCTGTTCCGAAATTAACGACCTGTACTCCGCGTTTTTCCAGCATCTTCACCAGCTTGAACTTGTACTCCACGCCGGCGTGATCATTACATATACCAATTTTCAACATAACAGAATGCATATTTTCCACAATATTAGGAATAAAAAAACGCATTTGCAAAAATGCCGATTTCTGAATACCTTTGAAGAATGAAACGACTCGTACTCCTTTCGGCCGCGCTTCTGGTGAGCCTGTCCGTCCATGCCCAGAAATGGGGCATCGTGAACATTTCGGTCTGTAACCAGCGGGCGACGCCCAACTACAGTGCAGAAATGGTCTCGCAGGCCCTTCTGGGGACACCCGTCCACATCCTTCAGACAGGCGGGGATTACAATTGGCCGGAAGTTCAGACCCCGGACAGTTACAAAGGCTGGGTTCACAAGGATGCCATCCAGTATATGGATTTCGAGCAGTACCACGCGTGGAACGCCGCCCCAAAAGTGGTGGTCACCTCGCTGTTCGCCCTCATCCGCAAAAAGCCTTCGGAGAAAGCGGAAAACATCTCGGACGCCGTTGCCGGATGCCGCCTGAAATACTTGGGGAAAATCCGGAAATTCTTCATCGTAGAATTCCCGGACGGCCGCGTGGGCTATCTCTCCACGAAGGACGCCCAGACGGAATCGGTCTGGCGCAAGAACCTGAAACAGAGTCCGGAAGCCATCCTGGAATCGGCCAAAAGCATGCTGGGATTTCCGTACATCTGGGCGGGCATGTCCCCGAAAGGGATGGACTGCAGCGGTTTCGTCCGCACCGTCATGTTCATGCACGACATCATCCTTCCGCGCGACGCCGGTCCGCAGTCCCGGGTGGGAGAGCGGATTGGCCGAATGGAGGATCTCCTGCCCGGAGACCTTGTCTTCTTCGGCCGATGGAAAGAGAACGGAACGCCCGGGGTGAGCCATGTGGGCTTTTACCTCGGAGAGGGACGTTTCATCCACTCGCTGGGGCTCGTGAAAACGGGCAGCTTCCGCCCGGAAGACCCGCTCTACGACGCCTACAACACAGGCCGATACCTCTTCGGCGGCCGTGTCCTCCCCTACATCAACCAGGATCCGGAAATCCAGACGACCCTTACCAATCCCTATTATGCAGAATAGACGAGATTTCCTGAAGACCTCTTCGCTGGCGCTGGCCGGAGCGGCCCTGTCGGGCTGTACCGGCGGCGGGCCGCATCGGTTCCATATCGGCAAAGGAGACGGGCGGATGCGGATGAAGTTCTTCCCCTACGAACTGGAACTCACGCACACCTTTACGGTGGCGTCCTACAGCCGCAAGACCACGCCGGACGTACAGGTCGAGATTGAGTACGAGGGCATCACCGGATACGGAGAGGCTTCCATGCCGCCTTATCTGGGGCAGTCCGTGGCCTCCGTCACCGCCTTCCTGGAAAAAGTGGACCTGTCGCAGTTCCCGGATCCTTTTCAGCTGGAAAACATCCTCTCCTATGTGGACAGCCTGTCGGAAGGTGACTCCGCCGCCAAGGCAGCCATCGACATCGCCCTGCACGACCTCGTGGGAAAACTCATCGGCCAGCCCTGGTATCGCATCTGGGGGCTGGATGCCGCCAAGGCGCCTTCGACCACCTATACCATCGGCATCGATACGCCGGAGGTGGTGAAGGAAAAGACCCTGGAAGCGGCCGGGCGGTTCAATATCTTGAAGGTGAAAGTGGGCCTGGACAGCGATGAGGAGATGATCCGCACCATCCGCAGCGTCACCGACGTACCGCTGGCCGTAGATGCCAACCAAGGCTGGAAAGACCGTTCCAAAGCCCTGGACGAGATTCACTGGCTGGCCTCACAGGGCATCGTGATGGTGGAGCAGCCCCTGCCCGTGAATCAGCTGGACGACACGGCCTGGCTCACCGAACGCTCTCCCCTGCCCATCTTCGCCGACGAAAGCATCCAGCGCCTCAAGGACATTCCGTCCCTGGCGGGGGCCTTCTCCGGCATCAACATCAAGCTGATGAAATGCACCGGCATGCGCGAGGCCTGGAAGATGGTCTCCACCGCCCGTGCCCTGGGCATGAAGGTGATGGTGGGCTGCATGACGGAGACCTCCTGTGCCGTCTCGGCCGCCGCCCAACTTTCCCCTGCCGTAGATTTTGCCGACCTGGACGGCAATCTCCTCATCTCCAACGACCGTTTCCGCGGCGTACAGGTGGTTTCCGGAAAGCTCGTGCTCCCGGAAGCACCCGGAATTGGAATTTCACCCATTTAACTCTATACATTATGGCAAGCATCGTTTACATCGTCGGTATTGTCCTTTCGGTCATCGCCGTTCTGGACATCATCAAGAAGCCCATCTCCCTTATCGGGAAGATCGTTACCTCCATCATCGTCCTGGCCACCAGCTGGATCGGCCTCGCCGTGTATTTCCTCTATGCCAAGGACCATCTCGTCGAATGGTTCAAATAAAAGCCCTTTCGGTTGCAGAGTCAAAAAATATTCGTAACTTTGCAACCCTGTTCCGGTGAGTTGTCCGAGTGGTTGAAGGAGCCTGCCTCGAAAACAGGTGTACGTGTGAGCGTACCGGGGGTTCGAATCCCTCACTCACCGCAAAGAGCTGAAACAAAGAAGGTTAGAGCATTGGCTCTAACCTTCTTTGTTTCAGCTCTTTGCAAAGCCCGCCGCAGGCGGGCAGGGATGTCGCCGAAGGCGAAATCCCGGGTGAGTGGCCCAAAAAATGGCCCAATTTTGCGCGAAATAAAGTCTCCGCATCCACCTGAATACACCTGCACCTAAAACAACAAAAGCGGCCCGAAGGTCGCTTTTGTCGTACTAAATAGCTATAAAGATATTGCTCAGTTCCCTGCCGACTTAAAAGATGCTATTGGTAGAGAAAAGTTCTTACTAATGGATAATTATACAAGGATTAAGAAGTTATGGCCTGTTCATATCCTTTGAACAAGATTTATACCCATACACTCTCACATCCATCGCCTTCCCGCCCGAAGTCAGCTTGGCCCGGTCCAGGAAAGTGGCATCGTCCCAACCGTCACAGGCCTTCGCCTGCTTGGGATATCGTTCTTTGTAGCCCTTCCTCGCTTCCTGAATGGCTTCAGCATCCAAATCAGCGAGCGTTGCACCGTCCACCTGCTCTGCTGTCCAGTCGTGCCCGTTGTTGTAAATCTCCCGAATCCCGTCCGTATATGGCGCAAGTGAAGTCACGTGGCTATCTATCCGGATATAGGGTTCACCCAAGAAACACGTAGGCTGCCCCACGGCTGCCGGCACAATCAGCACCACAATCCGCTCTTTTCCATTATAGAAGAACTCCTCTAAATGGAAATCAATCTTCGGCGTAATGTACAACTTCAGATACAGTGGCAGCGCCTGATTCCCCTTCGCCTTCACCTTGGATACATCGAAGGTTGTGCCCTTGATGGCAAGTGTCTCATCCTCCACACCGAAGAACAGATACCCATAGTCTTGCCTGTCCAGGCAAGCCCCGTTCGACAATGCCGAGATGTATTCTCCCAGATGCTGGGCATCCTGATAATTGCTCTTGAACTCCAGATAGCGATTCTCCTTCTTGCTGGAAGTGATCATGCGGTCCAAAAGCCTGCTGTATATTTCGTTATCCACCATAACACCCAATTCAAATTCCCACAAAATTAATAAAAAACTCCCGCCCGGCGAAATCAAAAAGGCCACCCTCCCGAGCAGCCCTTGTCATCGGATTGGCCATTTACCATTCTTCATATCGCTCTTTCGACGAACAGAAGACAACAATTCTCCCACCATCCGCTTCGATAAGTCCCGAATAATCATTCCTCAAAATACGCCTCTATCTTTTCCCTTGTCTCCGGAATAGGCGGGCGGAGGACTTCTTTCTGGTATCCAGGGAACTGAATAACCACGTGGCTATATTGGAAGACAACTCGAACAGGTTGCCGCTCATGCAATCCTTACTGAAGAGCGGTTCGGCGTCTTTAACCCGGAAATAGGCCGATACTTCTTCGTTTTAGCCATTATCCCTATATAAAGATGTATATGGCTCTTTAAACTCATTAGGTTAGAGGGTGGGCGGCTTTGATATCGTCCGTGAGCTTGTGAAGGAGGCCATCATAATGGCCGAGTTGGATATCCTTGATTATGCCTTCCGGATCGACCAGGACGAAGACGGGAATGCCGTTCTGATCATAGGCCCTTATGCTTCCCGCTAGTCCCATCGGGTCTCGCCAGTTGGTCCAGGTAATCTGGTGTAGTTCAGAGGCCTCTTTCCACCCTTCTTCAACATCAACGCTTATACTCACAAGCTGTAGGTTTTTGCCACCGATTTCATCGGAAAGCTGGCGCAGCTCCTTGGCCGCTCCTACGCACGGGCCACATCCCAGACTCCAGAAATCCAGCAATAGCCATTTGCCGCGAAGCTCAGAAAGATAATGCTTGACTCCATCGGCATCGACATATTCATAGCCCGGTACAGTGTCACCGACGGAGACCTTTGTTACTTGCTGGAGGTAACTGAGAATCTCCTTTCCCTGACGAGTTTGTTTCTGCTCTTCTGTCAGCCGATTCGCCAATCTGGTCACCGTTTCACGGTACTTCGGGAAGTCTTTGTAGCCGGAAGAAACAAAACTGGCAATAGAGCTGAGTTCAGTAAGGGCATACTCACCAAAAGGCTCCGTTTCCATTATCTCCAGTTTCTGCTCCGTGAGCAGCATGCCAACACTGTCTGTTGCCGCCATGTTTTCTGTCATCTTCCTCTTCAGTGATTCCTTATATGTGCGAGTTGTATCACTACCATAGGAATAATCGTTGAGCAAGGCATAATATTCTATGAATAAATCTTGACTCCTTTTCCAATCCTCCTGGGACATTTTGGATATAAAGCGCTGCCTAAGTTTCTGGTCCTTTACCGGGCTGGAGACCTTGGCAATGGGCAGATACTTGCCTTCTCCCTTTATACGGACAAGTGCGCCGGGCTCCAAATAAAGGTCAGGGCCATGACCAAGCATATCGTATGCGCCGATGTCTTTATGGATCCGCATCAAACTGAGGGCATAGCGTTTCTCTCCTGAAAGTGAATCCAGACGGAAGTAGAAATGTCCATTCCTAAGCGTGTCTGTCAAAATGCTCATCCCGGCTGGCCCATCATAGTGAACAAGATAAACTGTTATGCTGTCATCCGGGGCGAATCCGCTCAAGTCTCCCATAATTACCGCGCCGCTTTGGGGCACATCTGAACAAGCCGCACAAAAGACAAGGCATCCTGCAATCGCCAGGAATACACAAAGACGTTTCATAAAGGTCGAATCAATTCATTGAAAAAGTGACTGCAAATACTATTCCCTCTTCACTATCTACCCGTCTTTTCGAACAACAATCTGCTTACAAATCTCTTCTATCATTTGACTTGACGAATGATCATGTAGCATCTGCTCCGGCAATAGAAGTCACAAGCTCATTTAAGACTATACTTAATGATTGTATTACGCGATATGGATTTTAACGAATCAATCGCATTGTCTATATTGTCATCAAGCAACTCCTTGCTAATATACTTGTCAATATCCATAGAATTGCACAAGAAGTAATTGGCGTCGTGATAAAATACTCCCAACGGGAAATAAGGCGTGTCAGCCTCCGAGAATAGCTTTGAAGTTCGGTGGTAACCATTATCTTTCTCCGATATCAAACAATAATTCCCTCGGTTGGTTTCTATTTGCATAAACAGTTTATTGGACATCTTTTGCACGTTGCTTATGCTAACTTTTACAGGCTCCTTATGCTTGAACTCCCATTGATAGCTCAGATAATAGAAATCCTCCAACCGATAGATTTCGCCTGTGTTCGAATAATAGTAGTATGAGTCCGTCTCAGAATAGAAAAAACCACTTCTGTCCAACACTCTCTTCATTGCGGGATTGCTCCCTTTCATTCCTCCATCTGCAGGAAAATAAAAAACGCATTCCCTAATAGCGTATTCTCCAGAGTAATTCCGACCGTCCCGAAAAGCCAAAACAACAACCGCATTATCATCCTTACCGCCTACTTTGCAGTAGGTATACGAGGTGTCCGGAAGTGGCAGGCATCCTTCATATGACAAATCGTTCAAGCCATACATTTCTATCCCGTCAGCGGTTAGAATGTACAATCTTTTATCCCGAAATGTCGAAAAATCTTTAATAACGTCAAACTCCAATTCTTGTTGAAAATGCCCTATTTTATCATAGAAATAAAGGCATGTGGAATCTTTTAGAATAACGTAGCCCTTGTCGAACACGCAAAACTTTGACTTCGGAAACAATCCTTGTGTCTCATCAAGAGAGATGATTTCTATCTTCTCACAATATTCTTTCAAATTGATCCCTTTCGAAGAAGGCTTGTCCAAATCGATGACAATCTTTCCATTGTCCGTTCTTCCGGCACAACCGGTCAAAACGGCCATAATTGATAATAATGCTATATAGATTTTCTCCACAATGATTACAAACGAGGTTTCCTGATAATACGTATGACGAGCGAAACAACATAAACGATCATTCCGTAAATGACAGGAATCAAAAGGGCCTTCACGCCAAAGAGCACACCTGGAGAGATTAGATCGAAAATGCTGGATACGGCCTCACCCTTTACGGCAGCAACATCTTGAAGCGTGGACAGAAACTGATAAAGAGGGAAAAGAGGAAATATCAGGCTTACAACAAGGGTAATGATTCCGATTTCCTTCACCCACGCGGGCGCTTTCCATGCGGCAAATAGCAGCCCGACGAAGAGCACGGTGATGAGGGACATGATGAAGATGCCTCCTTGGACAAAGAGAGCGGGAAGTGTCGTTAGCATATTCATGGCATTATCGATTGGTTTCTGCTACAAAGGTACGACTAATTGCCGATAACTCGGCTTGTCAAAACCCCTCCATTACCTGTCAAATCCCCCTGGAGCCGCGGAATGAAAGCGTTTTTCGGCAAAAAGAACTATCTTTGCTTCGCAGATGAAGAAAACACTCATCATACTTGGACTTTGGCTGGTCGCCATCGTGCTGATTGCCGCCTTGGTTGTCAGTATGGGGTATTCTTTCCCTGAAGCACTCTTCATCGGCGTTCAGTTTCTCCCCGGCGTTTTAGCCGCACGCTACTTTCTATCCAAGATATCATTCCAGAACAAAAGCGCCGGCATCCGGGATGCCATCTTCGTCATGCTTGCCATCCTCGTTGCCGAGATTGCACTGGTGGTAATGGCCAGTATCATAATCGTCCACATGCGGCACATCGTAATCTGGTGGCAATATGATGACTACCCTGAAACACTCTTCAATCCTGTCTTTATCGGCATGGTGCTGGCGCTCCTCATCGTAGGCGACACCACTCTGGGCCGATTCCTGGACAGACGATTCCCTACGACCCAGAAGCCCATCCGTTTTGTTTCAGAACGTAAGACGGTATCCCTTCTTCCCGATGAGATTCTCTACATCGAATCCAACGACAAAGAGGTGACGGTCAATGCCACCGAAGGCCGCCGCTTCCGCAACAAAACCGGCATCGGCCAGTGGGAGGACCTGCTGGGTGACAACTTCCTGCGTATCCACCGTTCTTACCTGGTCAATGCCAATTATGCAACGCTCATTTCGCCCGATACCGTGACTATCGGCACGGCAGAACTCCCGGTTTCCAGGAAGTATAAGGAGGAGGTTCAAACTATCCTGACAAACCACAGGGCATAAGAAACCCATTTGTCCACTCCGTCCACCGGTGGACAAAGTGGACAGGCTGTCGCAGAAACTTGCCATAGGGATTCCTATGTGTTGAATTCCTTTTCGTGTTGAATAAACTTCCTCTAAACAATAAAACACTTTAAACCCATCGGCCAATATAGCCTTGATTGTGTCAAAATCTTTTGCAAAATGAAAAAAGGAGGAACTGGTTAATCTCATAGCATCTAAATATTCGCCTGACCTACAATAATTTCTTCATCTCATCCTCTTCCGGAAGCAACTCTTTTAACTTTTCTTGGTTGGTTTTGTATGTCGCAACACCCATCGGTCGATTATAATCTTGGAGGACGTATTCAACGAAAGTCCTATCGGCATCCTTACAAAGGATAATTCCCACTGATGGATTCTCTCCTTCAAGTCTTTCATCATCATCAAGAACGTGAAGATAATGGGAAAGCTGACCTAGGTAACTTGGCTTGAAGGAACCTTTCTTAAGCTCAACCACAACAAGTGACCGGAGAATACGATTAAAGAAAAGCAAGTCAACCCAATGTTCATGCCCAAGTTTATCGTAATGGACTTGATTTCCCTTATAGGTGAAACCTTTCCCAAATGTCATTATGAAATTTTTGACATTGTGAACAATCTCGTTTTCAATAACCTTTTCGTCAATATCTTCATCCCTCTCCCCTAATTGCTCAACGTTGATGAAATCCAGGAGATATTCATCCTTGAACATCTGAATGGCTCTAAATGCCTGCTTGTATTCCGGAATTGTAGCAATGAAGTTATTAGGCATCTTCCCTTGATTATGGAATGAATCCTCCGCAATCTTACGCGCCAATGCTTCATGACTAAGCTGTAGATCTGCGCAGAGTTGAATATAATACTTCCTTTCCTCTATTGTTTTGGTTTTAGACAGTATTAATACATGATGGGAAAAACCAATACTGAAAAATGCAACAATAGGAACAGCAAGGAGTCCTAAAGGGATCAAATTGTTTTCATCTGCAGATTTGGCAGACGCGTCTGCCATATTACCAGAAACATCCAATTTGGCAGACGCATCTGCCAAATTATTGTCAAAGACTTGCCATTGTTCATAGAAAGTCCTCATATTTCGTAAGTTACGGGGAGAAAAACCCCTTAGTCCAGGCATCTCTGATGACAATTGTCGGCTAATCGTATCAATTGCATCTTTCCCCCAGAAGCCAGCACGAGAATTCTGGGAAATAAAGCGCCCGATACCGTAATAGAGAGCGAGTTGCTCCTGGTTTATCCCGGCAAGAGCCTTGGCTTGACTTCGTAGAATAGCCGTTTTAATTTGCCGTACAGCTGCATTGTATTTGGGGCTGAGCTTATCTTCCATAAATCATCAATTATTATTTGGGCCATAATGGCATACAAATTTAGGAATAATTTAGACTACTCCTTCAATCCTTTTTCAAAGATGGCCATCTGCTCGGCTTTGACTTTCTCGGCGATGTCAATGTATGGTTTCATGGCTTTGTAGTCGGAGTGGCCGGTCCATTTCATCACGACCTGCGGCGGGATTCCGCTGGAGAGGGCAAAGCAGATGAAGGTACGGCGGCCGGAGTGAGTGCCGATGAGTTCGTATTTAGGCTTGGTGATTTCTTCACGCTTTCCGGCACGATAGGTCACACGGGTGATGGGGATATTGGACTCACAAAACTCGCAGAGATCCTTCAGATAATCATTCATCTTCTGGTTGGACTTGGGAGGAAACATCAGACCATCCCTGGTAGGTATCTCTTTGTACTTCTGGTATAGCTCCCTACTGTACTTGTTCAGGAAGATAGTCAGACTATCATGGGTCTTCTTACTTACAAAGAAATGAGTAGTAATACACAGGAATACACAGAAAGTGTGGAAATCTGGACTATACTTCCTCACTCACCGCAAAAAGGAATGCTGCTGGTCGCGCTGGCGACCGGCTGTTTTTGGTTTCCAGCGGCAGCCAAGCTTGCTTGGATGACGATGGAAGCCGAAAACAGCCGGTAGGCCCGCAGGCCCGGCAGCTGCATTCTATGCTTTGCAGGCCCCCGGCCCAGGGATGCCGGAGCGAAGCGACGGAATCCCCGGGAGGAAGGTCCAAATATCGGCTACGCTCGGCTTATTGATAAATCTGGGGGAACGCTCTGCCCCGCCAGTCTTCGGGAATCCGGAGTCCCAATATATCGGCGATGATGGCCGGGGTGTCATACTGCATCACCGTGAGGGGGAACTCATAATTTTCCTTGATTCCCTTTCCGCAGACAATGAAAGGCGTTTCCAGCTCCAGAAGGCTGAAGCCTCCGTGCCCCTTGTCTTTTCCGCCGTGGTCGGACGACATGATGACGACGGTATCTTCATAGATACCCGCCTCTTTCAGGGCCTGGATGACACGGCCCACTTCCGCATCCAGCGCTTTCTGCATGGCCATGTAGTCCTCTCCATACCAGCCGTGGTCGTGACCGGTCTCGTCCAGGGTGCCGAAATAGAGGAAGAAGAAATCGGGCTTGTTTTCCTTGATATAATCGGTGGCGATACGGGTATAATCGGGAAGCGGAACCAGGACCTCGTCGGGGCTGGTGTAGGTCTTCAGCATCTTATGCCAGCTCATGGCCAGGGTGTCTGCCACGGGGCCGACTCCCGTCCAGTCATACAGGCAGGCGCTTACAGCCTCCGGCTTCTGTTCCCGGAGAATGGTAAAAATGGTGGGAGGGATGCCATGGCCATTGTCCGAGGTGGAAGGAATGGTCCCATGGGTGGAATTCCATTTGTCAAAGCCGTGCATCTCCGTGGGGAGGCCATTGACCATGGATGCCCAGTTGATGGCCGATGCCGAAGGCATGACAGAACGCTTGGACAGGGTCCAGCTGCCATGCTCCATGAGGGAACGGATATTGGGAAGATCCTCCGCGGGGGCCCTCCGGACAGCCTCGGCCGCCCATCCGTCAATGCCGATGAGAACAACATGTTTAGCCTTGGGACCACTAGTCCGGTTGCCGGAATCACATCCGGCGAGAAGAAGCAGGCAGGAAAGCGTCCATGCCAGGATAATAGCCTTTTTCATAAAAAAACTGTTTATTAGAATCGGTTCAACGGTCGAATAGATTTCCTCGCCGCGAAGGCCGCGACGGTGAATGGTTATTGAAAACCTATTTTCTCTTCTTGGGAGCTATGCAACGGAAATAGCTGAACTGCAATCCGACGAAGTCGATGTTCCTGGCGATGCGGAAGGAATTCATCTTGGCGTTGTTGTTGTTCCCGTTGATCCATGCCTTGTTCTGGATGGTATGGTCCCACGAAATGCCCAGGAGCGGAATGCTGAGGGCAAAAGAACTGCCGTCCCGCAATTTCAGGGCACCGCCGACAGCGAATTTGAGGCCGATGTCCAGCATACTGGTATTGCGGATTTTGTCGGTATTCTCCTTGAGGGGATGAGAAGTCGTGACACCATAGCTTCCGTACAGACGCCCTTCTCCGAAGACGGCAAACAGTCTGGAGCCGAAGAAGGAGAGATACCTGCGGGCCGTGAGGGCGACTCCCCCCTTATGGTGATGCATGTGGCGGGACGAGATGGGGATATTGAGGTCGGTCATCGCTTCCTGCCCCTCCTCGGTACCGTCATCGAAGATTCCGCCGAGGACGTCGCGAAGGTCCAGCCTCAGGTCTGAATTCAGCTGATAACCGGTATATTCCAGGCGAACCCCCAAAGAGAAATCATTGGAAGGGAAATAGGAGAAGGACGGAGCCACAACCCAGGTCCTGAAAGCACCGGAGCCGATGTTCAGCATGGAAAGAATGCTGTAGCCATCTCCGTTTGCCAGGCCCGATGCGTCGAAAGAACGGTACGAACCGGAGATACCCAGTGTCCGGGTTCCCTTTTCGATAAACACGACATTGCCCTTGTCGGGGTCTTCAAAACGATGCAGGATATTCTTGATGCCTCCCTGTGCAAACAGTTGGACGCTCATGCAAAGAGCCGCCAACGCAAACAGTAATTTTTTCACCATGTTACAAATGTAAACAATCTTAGACAATCAAACAAGACAAGCCGTTTGCTTTTTCGCATATTTTGGGGTATATTTACCACACCAAAGCTGAATCAAAATGCCGGAAAACGTTCTCAGACCGTTGTTTGAATCTTTCACAGGCCAAAAACTGGCCGAAATTCTGGAATTGCCCACTTCCGGCAGCAATCGGCGTTACTTCCGCCTCAAAGGAGGAAATCTCTCGCTCATCGGCGTTCTGGGAAACAACCTGGAAGAGAACAACGCCTTCATCTACCTTTCCCGCCATTTCCGCGAAAAAGGGCTTCCGGTTCCCGGTGTCCTTGCGGTCGGCCAAGACGGCCTCTCGTACCTCCAGCAAGATTTGGGAGACAAAGTGCTGTTCAATCTGGTCTCAGAAGGCAGGGAAAGCGGCATCTACAGTTCCGTCGAGACGGAACTCCTGTGCCGTGCCGTCGAGCAGCTCCCCCGCCTGCAGTTCCAGGGAGCCAAAGACATCGACTGGGGAAAATGCATGTACGAGGCTTTTGACGGAAGGATGATAGATTTCGACCTCAACTACTTCAAATACTGCTTCCTCAAGGCCACCGGCCTGGAGTTCAACGAAGTCCGCCTCCAGGAAGATTTCGAAAAACTGAAGGGAGACCTCCTCAAAGAAAACGGGAACACCTTCATGCACCGGGATTTCCAGGCCCGGAACATCCTCATTCAGGATGGGGAACCCTGGATCATCGACTTCCAGGGCGGCCGGCGCGGCCCCGTCTATTACGATGTCGCTTCCTTCGTCTGGCAGGCACGGTCCCGCTTCCCGGAACAACTCAAGCAGAAACTTCTCCAGTCCTATCTCCGCGCGCTCAGAAGCTATCAGGAAGTGGACGAGACCCATTTCTATTACCGCCTTCGCCTGTTCGTTCTATTCCGCACCCTGCAGGTGCTGGGGGCCTACGGCTTCCGCGGTTACTTCGAGAAGAAGCCGCATTTCCTCTCCAGCGTTCCCCATGCCCTGGGCAACCTGAGAACCCTGCTGCAGACGCCCTTTACGGATTATCCGCACCTGAACGACATCCTGCTCCAACTGACGAACATGCCGCAGTTCAATGAAATTCCGCAGGACCGCCGGCTGGAGGTGCATATCTACAGTTTCGCCTACAAGAAAGGCATTCCGGCCGACAATACCGGCAACGGCGGCGGCTACGTATTCGACTGCCGATCCATCAACAACCCCGGCAAGTACGAGCATTACCGCCAATTCACCGGAAACGACCCGGAAGTGATCAAGTTCCTGGAAGACGACGGCGAAGTGACCACCTTCCTCGAAAGCGTTTACAAGCTGGTTGACGCCCATGTGCAGCGCTTCCTCGAACGCAAGTTCACGCACCTGCAGGTCTGCTTCGGCTGCACCGGCGGGCAGCACCGCTCCGTCTATTGCGCCGAGCATCTGGGAAAATACCTTTCCCACAAGTACAATGTGAAAGTGATGGTCACCCACCGCGAAATGAATATCGAGAAAGTCCTGTAGCATGAAAGCGATGATCTTTGCCGCCGGGCTTGGCACCCGCCTCCGCCCCCTGACCGACAGCCTTCCCAAAGCGCTGGTTCCGCTGTGCGGGGAGCCGCTGCTGTATCATGTCATCGGCAAGCTGCGCGAAGCCGGCTATCGCGAGATCGTGGTTAACGTGCACCATTTCCCGCAGCAGATCCGGGACTACCTCCGGAGCCGGGACTGGGGCGTGGAGATTGGCATTTCCGACGAATCGGCCTGCCTGCTGGAAACCGGCGGCGGAATCGCCCGGGCGCAAGCGCTTATCCTGCCCACGGAGGAGCCCTTCCTCGTGCACAACGTGGACATCATCTCGGATCTGGACCTTGCCTGGGTGCGCCGCCAGACGCGTCCCGAAGCCCTTGCCACCCTGGTGGTGAGTCCCCGGGAAACCCGGCGCAACCTCCTTTTCGACGACGACATGCGCCTGGTGGGATGGATGGACAGGCAAAGCGGAGAGATTCGCTCCCCCCATCCCGGGCTGGACCCGGCCCGGTGCCGGCATTATGCCTTCGCCGGAATCCACAACCTGAGCCCGCGCATTTTCCCCCATTTCGAGGAATGGGGGTTCAAGGGACGTTTCCCCATTATGGACTTTTATCTCAAGTCCTGCGCGGCGGAGCCTATCTATGGACTGGCGGCGGAAAAGCTCAACCTCGTGGACGTAGGCAAATTCGAGACCCTCGACGAGGCCCAGCAACTGTGCAGCAAGATATTGAAACCCTAAAAAATCACTGTTATGAAACTGAACGGAAGACGTGAAAGTTCGAATGTCGAAGACCGCAGAGGTCTCAGCGGCGGCGGAAAAGCCGGAGTCGGACTCGGCGGCATTGCCGTAATCGCCATCATCACCCTCCTGATGGGCGGAAACCTGGGAGACGTGTTTCAGAACGTCGTGCAATCCGGCGGCCTCAGCCAGGTCACCGAAAGCAGCTATGAGCCGACGGAAGAGAATGAAGCCCTGGCCAAATTCTCCCGCCAGATTCTGGCCTCGACCGAAGACATCTGGAGCCAGTACTTCAGCCAGATGGGGCTGGGAACCTACAAGAACCCTACCCTGGTTCTGTTCACCGGCGCAACCAGCACCGCCTGCGGCACCGGACAGGCCGCCATGGGCCCGTTCTATTGTTCCGGAGATGAAAAGCTGTACATCGACCTCTCTTTCTTCTCCAGCATGAGGCAGCAGCTCGGGGCCGACGGAGACTTCGCCTACGCCTATGTGATTGCCCATGAGGTCGGCCACCATGTCCAGCATCTGCTGGGCACCCTGGACCAGGCCCATCAGCAAATGGCCCGCATGAGCAAGACCCAGGCCAACCGGATGAGCGTGCGCATCGAACTCCAGGCCGATTTCTATGCCGGCATCTGGGCCCACTACGAGAACTCGCTCTTCGACTCCATCGAGGACGGAGACCTTGAGGAGGCCATCCGCTGCGCCTCCGTCATCGGAGACGATTATCTGCAGAAGAAATCCCAGGGCTATGCCGTGGAGGAATCCTTCACGCACGGCACGGCAGCACAGCGCATGCGCTGGCTAAAGAAAGGAATGCAAAGCGGCGACATCCGCCAGGGAAACACATTTGAACTCAGCGACAGTCAGCTGTAACAGACCGGCTCCGCGTCAGCCCTTCCGGTACTGTGACGGCGTAAGGCCCGTATGTGCCTTGAAAAATTTGTAGAAGACGGACTGGTTGGGGAAATGCAGGGCAAATACAACTTCCTTAATGGTTCTTTCCGAGTATTTGAGCATATTCTTGGCCTCCAGAATGACGAAAGAATCAATCCAGTCCGGGGCACTTCGTCCCGAGGCCTGTTTGACCAGCTTGGAAAGATATTTGGGCGTAAGACAGAGCTTGTCGGCATAAAAGCCCACGCCCCGCTGCGAGGAATGATACTCTGTCACCAACGCGATGAACCGCTCGAAAACCTGATTTACCCGGGCCGATGAACGGGTGTCCTCCTCCCGGTGAAGAGCCATTTTCCGGGTCCAGATGCCGATGGCAAAATAGGAGAAGGAAGCAAACAGCGAACTCAGGACCTCGCGCTTGTTGTCCCGCCCGGAAGAAATGACTTTCTTGGCGATGGTGAAATAGTCGTCGGCAAGGGTCTTGTCATCCTCTCTCAGATGGATGCAGGGGTTTTTCAACACGCGGATGCTGTCCTGATAGAATTTGTTGAAATCCAGGCGGATGCCACCCATGAACTCTCTGGAGAAGAGGCTGAAGATAAGGTCAACATCCCCGATCTCTTCCTCGCTGTAATGGGACAGTTTGACAATATTCCCGGGCACAATGAAAAGAAACGTGTTCTCCGTGATGTCGTATGTGCCCAGGTTCAGGTCCAGCTTGAAATGGCCCTTGCGAAGGTAGATGATGATGTATCCGTCAAAGCGCAAAGGGTACTTGAGCATATCCAGGATGACCTGGCTTTTCTCCATCTGCCTGCCGTTTACATCTCCCAGAATAAAATCCGAGCCCAGCGCATACTCGCTTATGACAGGAGCCAGCGTCAAGATGCGACGGATGTTAATGGTTTGTAGGGAAAGGTCTTCCATAAAAAATAGCGTTTGGACAAAGATAATCATATTTTATCTATTTGCAAAATATCACAAAATTCGACCAAAAGACAATTATCAAGGCGTATCTAATTGCATTTTTTACTCTTTTTGGCAATATATTTGCATTTACCAGGACCAGAAAGACAATTAAACAAAAAAATGACAATATGACAAAAATGGTAAAAAATGCACTTCTTTCCGTCCTCCTCCTGTCAGGCTGCCTGTCTGCCGCCGCACAGGAACCCCTCACCTTGGAGGACTGCCGCCAGATGGCTGTCACCCAAAGCAAAGACCTGGAACAGGCGGGTGTCCAGATTAAGATGGCCGCCTATGACCGCAAGATTGCCCTGGCCAACTACTTCCCGAACATCAGCGCCACGGGAGCCTATTTATATAATAACCGCGACATCGCCCTCATCAGCGACACGCAGAGCCAACTCCTGACAAATGCCGGCACGCTGGTACAGGGACAGTTGAATGCCGCCATGACAGGAGCCACCCAGCAGATAAGCGCCGCCATGCAGCAGAAGATGACGCAGCTGATGACGGCCATACAGACCAATCCGGCCCTGGCCGTCGAGTATATGGGCAGCCCCATGTGGCAGACCATCCTGGGCATGCTCCAGGGAGTGGATCCCTCTTCCCTCGCCGGGCTCATGCCCAACATCGCCGACCCCGTGAATGCCATCGGAGCCGACATCGACCAGGCCCTTCATCCCGACCTCCACAACGTCTGGGCTGGGGCCATCACCGTGCAGCAGCCGGTGTTCGTGGGTGGTAAGATTATCTATTCCAACCAGATGGCCGCCTTGGCAGAAGACCTCGCCAAGAGCAAGTACGACATGAAATATGCCGACGTGGTACTGGATGTAGACCAGGCCTACTGGCAGATTGTCTCCATCTCCAACAAAAAGAAACTGGCCCAGAGTTACAGCGACCTCCTGCAGGAAATGCTCTCCGAGGTGGAAAAATCCATCGCTGCCGGCGTTGCCACCGAATCCGACGCCCTTCAGGTGAAAGTCAAAGCCAACGAGGCCAAGATGCTGCTCACCAAGGCCGACAACGGGCTCACCCTCTCCAAGATGCTGCTCTGCAAGCGCATCGGCCTGCCGCTGGACAGCGAAATCATCCTGGCCGATGAAACCCTGGATGTGATTCCTGAACCGGCCGATCCCCAGCAGAAATCGCTGGAAGACATTTATGCCGACCGCCCTGAAACCCGCAGCCTGGCCCTGGCCGGGAAAATCTACGACCGCAAAGCCAAGGTAGTCCGTGCCGACATGATGCCCAAAATGGCCCTCACAGCCAACTATCTGGTTTCCAACCCCAATGTCTTCAACGGGGTGCAGAAAAACTGGAACGGAGGCCTGTTCACCGCCGGCGTCATGGTCAATGTCCCCATTTTCCACGGCCTGGAGAATATAAACCGTTACAAGAAAGCCAAGGCCGAAGTCAGCCTGTACCAGAGCCAATACGAAGACGCCCGCGAACTCATCAAACTCCAGGTGGCCCAGCAACGGAAAGTGCTCGGAGAGGCCCGGGAGAAAGTGGAACTGACCCTCTCCAACCTGGACAGCGCCGAGGAGAACCTCCGCAAGGCCACGGTGGGATATGAAGCCGGCGTAGTTCCCACCAATACGGTGTTGGGAGCCCAGACCGCCTGGCTCAGCGCCCACAGCGATTACATCGATGCCGGCATCGAACTCCAGATGGCCGCCGCATCCCTCAACAAAGCAGAAGGAAATTTAAACAAATAAACTATCATGAAAAAGAATTATAATCTGTTTATCGGTGTGGCCGGCCTCATCGGCCTCATTCTTGTGGTTGCCATTATCGGCTATGTAGTCTCCCAGCCCAAGGAAAAAGTGATCCAGGGAGAAGCCGAAGCCACAGAATACCGCATTTCTGGAAAGGTTCCCGGCCGAATTGAGGAGTTCCGGGGCGAAGAAGGGCAAAAGGTGCGCAAGGGCGACACCCTTGTCATCATCGATTCCCCGGAAATCCGTTCCAAAATCGCCGAAGCCAACGCCGCCAAGGCGGCGGCTGTAGCCCAGCGGAACAAAGCCTACAACGGGGCTTCCCAGGAACAGATTACCGGGGCCTACGAAATGTGGCAGAAAGCCCTCGTGGGAGAAGATGTCATGCGCAAGTCCTACGAGCGCATCAAAAAACTACATGACGAGAAAGTGGTCTCCGACCAGAAGTTCGACGAGGTGGAAGCCCAGTACAACGCCGCCGTCGCAACGGCCAATGCCGCCAAGAGCCAATATGACATGGCCGTGAAAGGAGCCCGCCAGGAAGACAAGGACGCTGCCGTGGCCCTCGTGGAACGCGCCAACGCCGCCGTGGAACTGGTGAACGCCTACCAGGATGAAATCCACCTCACTTCCCCGGCCGACGGCATCATCGCCGCCCGCTACCCCAAAGTGGGGGAACTGGTGGGCCAGGGGTCCCCTATCATGACCATTCAGGACCTCGGTGACATGTGGTTCACCTTCAACATCCGGGAAGACCGCCTTCACAGCCTCAAGACCGGCAACCATGTCAGCCTCACCATCCCGGCCCTGGACAACCGGCAAGTGGAAGCCGTCGTCTATTACCTCGCGGTCCGGGAATCTTACGCCACCTGGCGTGCCACCAAGGAAATCGGGGAATTCGACACCCGCACCTTCGAAGTGCGCTGCCGTCCCGTGGCCCCCGTCGACGGCCTTCGTCCGGGAATGAGTGCCATTATGATTGCAAAGGAAAAATAATGCTACAGAAACTTTATAAGGTTATTCAGCGGGAAATCCGCATCATGCACAACCGGCCCATCTACCTGGTGGGGTCCGTGGGCGTCATGCTGGCCGCCACGCTGTTCTTCACCACCTTCCTGAAGGAAGGCCTGCCGGAAAAACTGCTTATCGGTGTAGTGGACCTGGACAACTCGTCCACGTCCCGCAACTTCCGCCAGCAGTTGGATGCCACCCAGATGGGAAAAGTGGTGGAATTCGGCAGACTGCCGGAGGCCCAGCGAGAATTGGAGACCGGACGCATCAACGGGTATGTCGTAGTCCCGGAACACTTCGACCGGGAAGTCCAGGCTTTCCACTGCCCCAGGATACAGGTTCAGGTGAACCTAATGTATCCGGTCATCGGCGGTGCCCTGGCCTACAAGGATATCCTTTTCATGGTGAACCTCACCAACGGAGCCGTGCAGCGTCAGGTCCTGCGTGCCAAAGGAATTCCGGAGAGCGAAATCATGGGACGCCTGCAGCCGGTGGTACTGGACGCCCACTATATAGGCAATGCCTCCACCAATTATTCCTACTATCTGGTCAACATGATCCTGATGGGCATCCTGGGGATGTGCATCACCCTGGTGGTGTCCTACTCCATCGGCTCCGAACTCAAGTATGGGACCTCCAAGCATTTGCTGGAGTGTTCCGGAAACGAGATATGGACCGCCGTCGTGGGAAAACTGACTCCCTACACGATTCTTTTCTCCATCATCGGCATCTGCCTGCAACTGCTGCTGTTCGGCCCCCTGCACTATCCCATGGCGGGGTCCGTCGGCTGGATTATCCTGGCCACGCTGGCTTTTGTCCTGGCTTGCGAGGCCGTCGCGGTGCTCATCGTGTCCCTGCTTCCCACCTTGCGGCTGGGCGTGTGCGTATCGGCCCTGTACAGTGTGCTGGGTTTCTCATTTGCGGGATTTACCCTGCCCATCTCCGCACTTCCGGCCGGGCTGCAGGGCCTGAGCATGCTGTTCCCGCTTCGCTTCTATTATCAGATTTACACACGGGAGGTTTATTTCGGAACCGGTTTCGAAGGATGGTGGCCCTATCTGGTAGCCCTGCTGGTTTTCCTGCTGCTGCCTGTCCTTTTCAGCAAACGGCTCCACAATGCCTATCTGTATCAGAATTATCCCAGGAATTGATATGAGTTACATTGGAAACTGGTTTTCCGAAACCTGGAAAATCTTCATAAACGAACTCAGGGAAGTCTTTCATGACAACGGCGTGATGATTATCTTCTGTTTTGCCGGTCTGGTGTATCCCGTCCTGTACAACTGGATCTACTCCATCGGCTCGGTGGATGAGATGCCTGTTGCGGCAGTCAACCTGTCCCAGGGCAGTTACAGCCGCCGGTATCTGCAGAAACTGGATGCCACGCGGGAATGCGAACTCGCCTTCGACTGCATGTCGCTGCAAGAAGCACAGGAGTTGATGGCCCGGCAGAAAGTGCACGGTATCGTGCTCATTCCAAGCGACTTCGACACCCGCATCGTCCAGGGCATGCAGGCTACGGTTAGCACCTATGCCGATATGTCCACCTTCCTTTATTACAAAGCCCTCACCATCGGCACCAACCTGGTGATGCTGGACGAAGTACACCAAATCCAGACCGAACGTTATGCCGCCGCCGGATTCACAGGCCAGGATGCCCTTCAGTTGGTAGAGCCCATTCAGTATGATGACGCCCGCCTGTACAACCCCAACATCTCTTTTACGATGTTCTTCGTTTACATGTGCCTGTTCATGATTCTGCAGCAAGTGATGTTCTATGGTTCCAGCACGCTGGCCGGAACGCTCCGGGAAGAGGGGCGCAGTTTTGCGCGTGTCATCGGCGGGCGGGGTGTGGGACGCATCGTCCTGGGCCGAGGAGCCGCTTACTTCCTCATCTTCCTGTTCCTGGGAGTCTACGGCGCCATCCTGATCCCCTGGCTATTCCACATGCCGGTCCAGGCCTCCTTCGGCGACCTGATAATCCTGCTGGCCTTCTTTGTGGCCGATATCATCCTGTTCAGTTTCACCTGGTCATCGGCCATTACCAAACGGGAAACCGTGCTGGTACTGCTGCTATACATTACCCCCATCGCCGTGTTCCTGACCGGATTCACCTGGCCTGCCTCCAATTTCTCTCCTTTCTGGAAAGCGGTTTCCTATATTTTCCCTACCACCTTCGGCTGCCGCGCGTATATGACGCTCTGCAACACCGGTTCCCTGAGCGCCATATCCCCGGAACTCTGGGCCATGACCCTGCAAACCATTGCCTATTACGCCCTGGCCTGTATCGCCATCTATGTAGAGAATGACATCCTCAAAACACAAGAAAAAGAGAGGCCTTGATGGTCTCTCTTTTTTTGTGGTAGGTAGGGACGATCGGATTCGAACCGATGACCTCTTCAATGTGACTGAAGCGCTCTAAACCAGCTGAGCTACGCCCCTGTTGGGGAATGCAAAGGTAGCACCTTTTCCCGAATTACCAAAATTTATTTTTGAAAATATTCGGTAAAATCGATAGGATCCAGTGTAACCGTAGAAATGGCGCCCACAAATCCCATTCCGCCCTCCACATTGCTCCAGGTGAAGTTGGCCGGAACCAGGCCCATGTTGGCAAGGAAATCGAAGTTGCTCTGATACAGGGCCTTGGCAAAAAAGTAGAATTCCGGGGAAAGCCGGCTTAGCAAGATATGGATAATGGTGCGGCGCCCGATGGGAATGACCGGAGGATTGACCTGTCCCCCACCGCCGGCCGAAGGGTTCACCTCGCCGCTGATGATGCCGCCGCCGGCGGCGCCCGTCTGCCCACCCGGCATACTGCCCCGGATGCCGTTCAGGATGGAGGTATCGAACGAATTGATGTAGAAACGGTAGGTATCCCCGTCGAACTGCTTCCGGGTCACCAGCGTAAGGGGCTGGAAATCACGTCCTCCCAAATAATGATCGTCATAATTCACCTGAACGAAGTCCTCCAGGTCAAACTTGCCGATATCCCCTGCCGTCAGGATATAGCCGGGGGTGAGATAGTTGTAATAACTCAAATAAGTATGGTCCGGGAGGAGCAGGTGATCCTGCCGATGGATGCGGATTCCGTAATACTCTTCCTCCCCCGGTTCGTGGTCCAGACGGACAGACACTTCCACGGCTTTGATGGTATCCACCTGTACCCGTTCCCAGGAAAAATCCTCGACCACCACGGACGGCGGGAAGCGAGTGACGCCGGTCACCGGCGCAAGGGAACCGGAACGGACGGTGACCGAAACCTCGTCCCCCTCCTCGATAGGCCAGTAGCTGGCGGCATAAGAAATGGAATCTTCGGGATGGACCGAAAGAGGCTCACCGTTCAGTTCTACCCGGATATCCATGGGAGCATCGGCCACCCGGGTACCGGTGACAGGATTGGCCACCAGAGGAACGATGCGGACATGGGCCCCTTTCGCAATGGCCTGCATATAGATCCTGGGCTCTCCGGCCTGGTCCAGGTCGAAGGGGATTTCGCAGGAAACGGCCAAAAGCAGCAGGGCGGCGATATGCAGAAACTTCTTCATCTAAAACTTGTAGGTAACGGTGAAAGTAGGGATGATCGGAACAAGCCCGTAGGCCATACCGCTGAAAGTGCCGTCATTATGGGTGCGGAGAAAGGCCAGCGAAGCATTCAGGTGATTATAGGCATTATACACGCTCAAGTTCACCTTCAGGGAACGGCCGCTGCGGAAAACCGTCGTAAAGTCCACGCCCAGATCCAGCCGGTGATAAGCAGGAAGCGCCATATTGTACGGGGCGTCATAGAGGTATCGGCGCGCCCCGTTCACCTCGATGGAATGGGAAGGGAAAGTGATGCGGTTGCCGCTGTGGAAGTTCCAGTTGGCAAAAACATCCCAATGCTCGCCGATATGCCAGGAAGCCACCAGGTTGATTTTATGCCGGTTGTCGTTGCGGTCGGGATACCAGCTGCCGTAAACGGCCTCGAAATTACGCTGGGACCAGGACAGCGTATAGTAGGCAGTGAGTTCCAGGGGACCTTTGCTGTAAGTGGCTTCCACTTCCATTCCCCACGAGCGTCCTTTCCCTTCCGTGAACGTTTTCTCCCATTCGGTGATGGGCGGCACGAAGGTATTGCTTCCGTTGTACACCAGGATATGGTCCATGGTCTTGTACCAGCCTTCCAGGTTGAACTTGAACGGGCCCCAGGTGGTATAGACGCCGCCGGATACCTGGTCGCTCACCATCGGCCGGGCATGGGCGGTGGAGGGCATCCAGCTGTTGGACGGCAAATCCATATACATGGCTGCCACCAGATGGACAAACTGGCTCATGCGGGTATAGGACATCTTGGCCGATACATTGTTGTTGATGAGCCATTTGAAAGCCGCCCTGGGCTCTACGGAGGGCCAGGTTTTCCCGGGCGTGGAAAAGAAAGCGAGCCGGAGTCCCGCATTGAGCGTCAGGTTGTAACGGATAAAAATCTCGTCTTCCAGGTACACGGCGGGCTCGAAGGAACGGTAGGCCTGCGACTCATCATCTGCCCCTTCCCTTACCACTTCCCCATTCTGGACGGTTGAGGAAGTGTAGGAACGGCCGGAATGATACCAGTGATACCGGGCGCTGAGGCCGAAACGCACATGATTGTAATGATTGGGATACCAGTCCCAGTTGGAGTTAAGGCCCGCTTCCCGGACATAGGAGATGTCGTTGTCATCCATGGACGTGAGGGATTCCACACCATCGGCCCAACCCCAGATCCCGAATGTATAGCCGGTGTCGGAGGTACTCTGGGAATAATAGAGGGTTGTTTTCTGCCGCAGTTTCTTGGAAAACTGGTATTCGTGCGAGAGCCCTCCGGTCAGGCTTCCCCATTTGACGCCCACATTCATCCGGGAGGGTCCGCTGCGGGTGATGCCGTCTTTTCCGCTGGCATATTCCGTCTGTTCCAGACTGGCGCGAAGGTCATCGGCCCCGGTGTAGAAGCATGCGTTGAGGACGTTTCCGGGGGCGAAACGATGGGTAATGCGGGCATTGACATCCCACATGGCGTAACTTCCGCCGACGGTTTCATCCTTCCCGTTGCGGCGGTTGGCATACCGGATGGCCGGAATGGTTACGACCTCCATCCAGGTTCGGCGGAGACCCAGGTTGAAGGAGGTCTTTCCCTTCACGATGGGGCCTTCCAGCTGCAGGCGGCCGTCAATGAGGCCCAGCGAGACGCTGCCGTGATAGCGTTCCATGTCACCCTCGCGGGTTTCCACATCCACCACGGACGACATCCTTCCTCCGTAACGGGCCGGAAAACCGCTCTTGTAAAAATCCAGGTTGTCGATGACGTCGGTATTGAAACTGGAAAAAAGGCCGCCGAAGTGGCTGATATTGTATAGCGGAACGCCGTCCAGCAGGAACAGATTGTCGTTTCCGTCACCACCGTGGACAAACAGGCCGCTCATGAGTTCGTTGCCGGCGGCCACGCCCGGGAGCATCTGCAGTTTCTTGATGACGTCCGGCGAACCGAACAGGGCGATGCCGGAATTGAGCTGCTTGCTCCCGATATGCGTAAGACCCGTCTGGGTTGTATTCTGCAATTTTTCCCGGATGGCCGACACGCGCGAGGCATTCAGCGTGTCACGCAAATCCTGCGCCTGCAGGGAAGATCCCAGTAAAGCAGCCAAAACCCATGTCAGTACTCTCTTCATATTCTGCGCTCTCAATTGGAACGGGATTGCCTGCGAAGGCGGTCAATGGCGTGTTCGAGACTCTCGGTGGGCTCGATGATATTGTAGTCTTTCCAGAAATCCGGATCCTGGAATTCCAGGGCCTTGTCACTCAGATGATCCCGCTGGTAGAAGCGCTCCTTCCGCGGAATGGGCATTGCTTCCGGACGCACATCCGTGATGACCAGTTCATTGACGGTGGTGTAACGCGTTCTGAAAAGCCGTTTTCTCCAGTCGCAGTCGAAACGGATGGTGGAACGGAAGTATTCCAGGCGCGTCTTCCCCTCCACCTGACGATAGTTGAGTACCAGGGAAGCTTCCTGCGGAAAGAAACGAAGCCCTCTCGGTTTGCTCACCAGGAGCATACGGGTGGCTTTGGACCGGTCGCTCATATCCAGCGAGGCCTCTACGCGCGAGAAAGTGAGAAGTTCGCGGTCGATGTAAACTTTACAGTGGAAGAGGGCGTAATCGGCACTGCGGACAGGAAACATTTCGATGACAAACTGAAGCCGGTCGCCGATGTAGGCGGGGCGGTCCATCCGGAAATCGTAGTACTCCAGGTCGGTCTCGTTGAAAACGATTTCCCTGTTCTTTAGGATGTCGTGAGTGATGGCCAGGGTGGGACCGCCCACGCTTTTTACGCTCAGGGTATCGCGGCGGCGCTGGCTCACCAGCACACGGCTCTTCTCAAGGGCGGCGGCATCGCGGAAGACAGAGCCGTCGTATGGATGCTTGTACAGGCGGGCCACCGCCTCGGCCACATAGGTGTAACGGCTGCGCTTCTGAACGGTTTCCCGGTAAAAACACTCCAGCAGTTCCGGCTCTTTGCAATAGTTGTCCCACAACTTGTCCAAGGCGGTGAGCAGGAGGGTCTGCGGGTCGCCAGAGACGATAGACGCCTCCGTGAGCTGCAGGTTTTCCCGGGAGAGACGAACGGTAACTCCGTCTTCGGCCGAAAGACGCCGAGTCTTGTATCCCAGGAAAGAGCACTCGATCCATTCGAAGGCATGGTCGCTCTTGAGCACGAAATCTCCCTCCGCATTGGTCACCGTGGCCTGGTGGCGGCCGGGGATGGAGATATGCACCGACTCCAGCGGACGTCCCGTCCGGGCATCCACCACCCTGCCCCGGACCGAAAACCCCAGCCGCAGGGAATCCGTCTGGGCGCCCGTTGGCCATACCAGAAGAAGCAAAAGGATGATGGATAACAACTTGCGCATAGCTATCACAAAAATAGTCATTCTGGGCGGAAAAGCAAACAATCTTTCTTTTCCCGTAAAAAATCACTATCTTTGCCCTCCCGAAAAGGAGGAATGGCCGAGTGGTCGATGGCGGCAGTCTTGAAAACTGTTGTGCGGCAACGCACCGGGGGTTCGAATCCCTCTTCCTCCGCTTCAAAGCTGGCTTTCGCCAGCTTTTTCGCGTCAGAAGAGGGATAGAGGCTCACGTTACCCTCTCCCCAAACCCCTCTCCTCGGGAGAGGGGCTGGCGGCAGAAGCCGCCTTTCGTCGCTTCGCTCCTCACCGCCCCGCGCAGCGGGGAGGGATGCCGCGCAGCGGAATCCCGGAGGAAGAGGGATGGAGGCTCACGTTACCCTCTCCCCAAACCCCTCTCCTCGGGAGAGGGGCTGGCGGCAGAAGCCGCCTTGCCCCGCGCAGCGGGGAGGGATGCCGCGCAGCGGAATCCCGGAGGAAGAAGGGAATTAATTCCTCCTGTTAATCAGGCTCACGACGACCTTGACCATCGTATCCATCTCCTCCGTGTGACTCTCGGCAATCATCAGTGTAAGCGCAACAAGCGATGCATCGGATATACGCTTTGTACCATCGGGCCGATATAGGATGCCATTGTTTTGCATGAACCACAGGAACAGCGTGGCGGCAATGCGTTTGTTGCCATCAACAAACGAGTGATTCTTGACCACAAGATATAGTAGCATGGCGGCCTTTTCTTCGATGCTGGGATACAGGTCCTTGCCGTCCCACGTCTGATAAATCTGACCGATGCTGCTGTGGAACGAGGCGTCTTTCCGCCGAAAAGGTCACTTCCGCCGAATTAATTCTTGAGCTCATAGGTGGCATGGAAGCGTTCGGGAGCCGTTGTGTCGGCTATCTTGAGGCTCTGATAGTCGTAAGCATCCAGAGTGTCAAGGGCGTAGGTATAGTCTCGGATAACGTCGAAGAGATCCGTTACCTGGTCGGAAGAAAGCAGCAGTTCTTTGTTGAAAACATTCTCCAGCAGGCCCATTGCCCGCTTCAGGTCCTCATACTTTTGCTCGGAAACCACGTTGCGGTTGACCACATAGCCATGGCGCATATATTCCCTTAAAATAGAAGTGGACCAAATTCTAAATTTGGTGGCCTGAACGGAATTAATCTTGTATCCGACAGAGATGATTGCATCCAGGTTGTAGTACAGAACTTTGTCCTCAGAAAGGCCTCTGGCGCCACTCTGCACGGTAGTCAAAATTTCTTTGACAACCGCAGCACGGTCCAGCTCACCACTGGCAAAGATTTTTCCCATGTGGTAAGAAACATTCTGTTTTGTACACGCAAATAGTGATGCGATTGCCTTCTGGCTGGCCCAAATCGTTTCATTGACCGGGTCAACCATGGCCTCCATTTTCACCAGTCCGTCCTCGGACTGATAGATGACGATGTCGTTCCTTTCTTCCATAACCGCAAAGGTATGGTTCATTCTTTTCTTATGCAAATCTTTGCAAGGTCAGTTACCCCATATCTTGTGCTCCCGGCCTATCATTCATGCACTCAATACCTCACCGAAATGCCTGTTTGCATAGAATTATACATCGGCACACATCCCAAGTTCTTTCCGATAACCGGCTTATATCCCACGCTCAGACCAATATCCTGATACCATACGCCAGCCCCGGAACCCAAACGGAAACCATTATTGGTGTTCAAATTATCCTGCTGCTCTATAGCATAACACATTAAACACATCATTTCTGCCTTTTGTTTATGCCAAGATAACAAAAGCTGCCGTCATTTTGAGTGAAAACCTTGCCAGTTGACGGGAAAACGGCCCCCGGCGAAGATCCAGATGTCAACGCAGCTGCGATCAACATCGGCCTAAGATGTGCGCATAGCCTGCCTGCCCCGGTCACCGTGCTCTTTTTAATAGCTTTTCGCGGCACCGCCGCCGCTCGAGAACCAGGAGCGGCGGCTACAACACGGCCGGCTCCGGTGGGCTCCAGGCTGAGGGCCCTCCCTCCCCGGCCGGTTGTTGCCGGCTGGATGTTCCAGGCTGACTTTTCTATCTCACCGCATTAGACCTGGTCAGAGCCCACGATCTTTCAAAAGTTGAAGCACAGTTTTACCCGTGCAAGGTCGAAACCGTGCTTGAGGCATGTTCCCGGACCCCGGGTGAAGCACGAAATCGGCCCCCGGGAAGCCAAAGTGTGCTTCAAGACTTGAAGCACAGCACTCGTTGGAGCCGCGCGAGGGCGTAGCGCGGGGACATGGCGCGGGGAAGTGTAGCCCGTACCTTCATCGGCTTCACTCTCTCAACGGTACTTCGGCAGGGGTGGCAAACAAATCACTGAGACAGAGCCACTTACGCAAAATCCTCTGCGCAAAAAGTGCAGAGGATTATATGTAAAGAACTGACGGACAGCAGCTTACGTGTCACACTGGAATGTTGTCCGCCGATGCTGTTCGGGAAAATCACAGGCTGCACAGTATAGGGTGACAGATAAGTATCTGATTATTTGCCGCTTATACATAAGGGGATGACTCAAAAGATTCTTCACTTCGCCCTTTGGCAAGTTCGGGCAAATTTCAGAATGACAGTCCGGTGTCGAATGTTCGTCCGCTGTCATTCTGAGGCAGGTTCTCCCTCACGCATCCGGGTGAGAGCGATCTGCCGTCTCCGCGCATGAAAAAAGCCGGAAGCCACGAGAATTTGTGTGAAGAAATTCGTATCTTAGCAAAATAAACACAATCCAATTATGAAAAGAGCCTTGATAAGCATTTTTGCATCCCTGTTTTTTGCGTCGGCCCTGTTCGCACAAACCCCGGAAGAGATCATTGCCAGAATGGATCAGGAGACCAACCGTTTCGACAAGGAGGGTGTCTCGATGGTGATGGATATGAAAATCCCCATCCTGGGCACGTTTTCGACAACGATGTACACGCTGGGGGAAAAATACAAGGGCGTTATCGATGTCAAAGGGAATGTGACCCGGATCTGGTCCGACGGCGTCACGACATGGAGCCATGACGCGGCGAAAAACGAACTCACCATAACAAACGCCACCCCGTCTGAAGACAACAAGGCGGAAAGCAACGTCAAGACACTCAATGGCATTACGGAAGGATATGACGTCAAAATGAAGAAGGAAACGGATGAAGCCTGGTATTTCATCTGTACAAAATCCAAGGGCAACACCAAAAAGGACGACCCCAAAAAGATGGACCTGGTCATATCAAAAAGCACGTACCTTCCTCTCAGCACAAGCATAAAGGAGAAAGGAATCACCATTACGATGCGGGACTTTTCCATCGGCGTTACGGAGGAAGAAGTAACCTTCGATCCCTCCCGATATGCCGATGCCACCATTATTGACAAAAGATAGCAGACAATGATGCACCGACGGAAGTATCTCCTCCAGGTCCTGTTCGCTGCCGTCCTGGGAGGCTGCTCCTCAAATACACCAGTTATGGGAACCTATGCTTATGACATCGCCTTTCTGAACGGGAAGGGCATCGAAACGATAGAACTGTTTTCCCGGGACGGGCTTTCACGCATCGCAACCGTCCCTGCGTGGCAAGGACGCGTCGCTACATCCTCCTCGAAAGGCGGGGACGGAGAAAGTTATGGATGGTTGAACCATGCTTTCATCGCCGCCGGGGAAAAAAGCCTCCAGTTCAACAATTACGGAGGTGAAGAGCGCTTCTGGCTGGGGCCTGAAGGCGGAGCCGGAAGCTGGTTCTTCGCTCCGGGCGCAGAACAGGTTTTTTCCAACTGGGTCGTTCCCTCCCCCTTCGACACAGACAGCTTCCGGGTAACAGAGCGTACACAGACAAGTGTCAGCTACCTGGGGAATGCCCGGCTTCGGAATGCAAAAGACAAGCTTTTTTCCATCCGCATGCAACGGACGGTGACTCTCCTGGAAAAAGATGCGCTGGAGTCCCTTATCGGCCCCGTCCCGGACGGCGTATCACAGGTGGCTTATTCCAGCCGGAACGCCATCACCAATGACGGGAATTTCGCCTGGGACGAGGAGAGCGGAATGCCGTCGGTATGGATGCTGGGGATGTTCTCCCCTTCCGAAACGACCACCGTATTCATCCCGTATAACCGGGAGGGAGACGGGGCTGTCGTGAAAGACGACTATTTCGGGCCGATGCCCGCCGGCCGACTGCGGACAGAGAAAGGCTTCGTCCTGTTCACCATTGACGGGAAATACCGGTCCAAGATCGGGCTGTCGGCCCAGCGGTCCCTTGGCCTCATCGGCGCGTTCGACCCGGTAAAAGGCCTTCTCACCATCTTGAAAACCAATCTTCCGGCCCCCGGCGAACGCTATGTAAATTCCCAGTGGGGAACGCAGGAGGACGCTTTCGGCGGTGACGCCCTCAACGCCTATAACGACGGCCCGACGGAAGACGGAACCATCATGGGACCCTTCTTTGAGATGGAATCCTCCTCTCCCGCCGCCGCCCTCGCACCCGGCCAAACCCTCACCCATACCCAGACAACCATCCACTTGGCAGGCAGCAATGACCTCCTGAAAAAGGTCATCGTGCAAGTTTTTGGAGATTGTCCCGATTTTTAAAAAGGTATGTGCTTCCCGGGCTGGTCTCCAAATGGAGGACCGGTCCGCCGGTCAGCTGCTTTTTCCCGCCGGATGCCGTAATTTCCACATCCTGTCCCGGCCAGGGATTCAGCATCGTGAGCGGGGCTCCCTGTTCGCTCAAAAGGGTCACCTCCCCGATTTCGCCGTCCCTGAGAGTGGCCGATACCAGAAAAGCCCCTTCAACCCTCAGCTGATGAAAGGACGCGTCCAACGCCCTGGGCCAGACCGGGAAAAGGCGGACCATTCCCCGGTGTCCCATGCACAGCATCTCGTTGACGGTGCACGGGACGGTACTCCAGTTCTCCGGGCCGTGGGGATTGTCCTGCTGGAAGCCGTTCGGATAAGTGTGCAAGGCATACGCATGGAGACGGGTGAGGATGCTGTCGGCCGGATAACCGACCCGAACAGCCGCAGGATAGAAGCTGTTGGTCCCGTTGAAATCCATCCACCGGTGCATTTCCTCAATGGTATTGCGGGCAATTTCCAGCAATGCGGGGTCACTGTCCAGGCCAATCTGGCCAGCAGGATAGATATGCTGGATGCCGAGCGTGTTGTCGTTCCACCAGGCCACCCCTTCTTCCGTATAACGGAAAACGGTTTTTCCGCCGCGCTCCTGCGTGGGATAATCGGCCAGGCGGGTTTGCCGGTCTTTCCACGCTTCCCGACGCTCGGAATCCACGCCCAGAAATTCGCTCATGTCGCAGGCTGTCTCCATCACCAGACGCACCAGGCCCAGCGAACAGATGGGATTCTTGGTGCCGATGGTCCCTTCGTGGATGGCATCGTCCAGAATGACATAGCGGCCATCCTCCAGGACCAGGTAGTTTTCCCAGAAAGTGGCTACCCCCTTCACGAAAGGATAGACCCGCTCCGTGAAGTCCCTGTCCAGGGTGCGGTAGAACTGCATGGCAAGATTGCAGACAGCATAGGCCGAATTGCTCTTTTGCCCAAAGAACATGCCGTCATCCTGGATGTATCCGCGCTCTTTCCAGTCAGGATGCGCCCGCTCCATGGATGCGGACCAACGGGTGGTCTCCACTCCCAGCGGACCAATCCCGACCGGCAGGAGGATTCCCTCCGGAATGCCGCAGACCGACGCCGAATAATACCGGCCGCGCGGAATGGCGGCCAGAAGTGGCGCAGAATACGGGTCGGCCTGTTCCAGGCGGTTGGACGAATACAGGCCATAGTAGGGCGCCATGTGATTGTAATTGAGATGGTAATCGCCCATCCAGCCGGGGATTTCTTTCGTAATCCAGCTGCCGAAAAGTGACGGCGGGAAGTCCTTGTCCCGGCTGCAGGATGCCATACCATACAACGAGAGGTAATACTGTTTCTCGATGACTTGGTCTGCGATGCGCACCCAGGACTTGTTCCAATAGGAAGCCCACCAGTTCTCATGCTCCTTCCGTATCACGGAAATACGGCGCTTCCCGCAGGAGGCCGCCATCCTGCCGGCTTCCCGCAGGCAGTCATCGGCCTTGAAACTGCCTGCGGTGGCACAGACCATCGTAAGGCTTTCGCCGGGAGCCAGCGAAAAAGAGCCTTCTGGACTTCCCGGGACCCGCAAAGCGGAGGCCGAAGCTGAAGGGATCTCTACGGAATCGGGAAAAGCGCGATAAATATACTGGATGCCGTCGGGAGCAATGCCCTGCTCCCGTTTTTCCGGGAAGGCACTCTTATCAGGAAGGGCCAGGCAAGCCTGTCCGGACAGGCGCTCCCGGCCATCATTCTTGATTCTGAGCACGAGAACATCCTCCGTAGCAGCCACATACGCCTCTATGGACGCCGAAATTCCGTCCTGGGAGAAGCGCCCGTATGTCGTCGCATTCCGCAGATGCTGCTCTACCCGGTAGGACGCCCCTTTCAGCGCAGGAACGGACAGCTCCACCCGGCCCGCGATCGCCGGGAAAGACTCGTTATGGGCCGACACCAGCCGCCAGAAATCGTTTCGGTTCAGGTGAAACGTCAGCTGTTCGGGTGGCCCGGACAAGGCAACACCCATGCTGCCGTTTCCGAGAAGCGGCGCATCAACGGAGTAATGTGAGGGAATCCGCTGCGGGGGCGCCTCGAAGATCGCCACGTGGCCGGGAAGGAAATCCTGCTCCCGGGGGCCACAGGAAACGCTCGACAAAAGAAGGAGAGCCGGTATGGCAAGAAGCAGTCTTTTCATGGTCGGGAACAGAAGACACTACTCCTTGGCGAAAAACTTCCAGTGGAAAAGGATGAGATAAGTGGCGCCCACGGTCACGCAACTGTCGGCAAAATTGAAGACGGGTTCAAAGAAAATGTGTCCGCCCAGGCCGGGAATCCAGTCCGGCCAGGTCCAGAGCGGGAAATAGAACATATCCACCACCTTGCCCTGCATCAAAGGGGCATAGGAGCCCAGGGTGGCCACTGTATTGTACGTGGATTCCGAAAAGATGAGGCCGTAGCACAGGCAGTCGATGATATTGCCGAAAGCACCGGCCGTGATAAGGGTGAGCCCCACCAGGACACCTGAGGGAACCGGGGGTTCCCGCTTCATCAGACGGGAAATCCACCAGCACAAAACCCCGAATAGAACCAAGCGGAACAGCGTAAGGATATACTTCCCCACGACACCGCCGAAAGCCATGCCGAAAGCCATGCCTTTGTTCTCCACAAAAAGCAGCTGGAACCAGTCTCCGAGCACGGGGATGCTCTCGCCCAAAGACATATTGGTCTTGACCAGGACCTTGATGACCTGGTCAATGACCACCAACAGGATTCCGAGCAGCAGCAGTCGCGTCCCTTTGGAAGACTTGGCCATTACTTACGGCCGGTCTTTTCCAGAATAGCCTTGCCTTCCACGGTGGTGGTGGCATGCGGCACCAGACGCAGACGCTCCTTGGGAATGAGCTTGCCGGTGACACGGCAGATCCCGTAAGTCTTGTTTTCGATACGGACAAGGGCGGCCTCCAGGTTCTGGATAAACTTGTACTGACGCTGAGCCAGGGCGCCAGCCTCTTCCTTGGAAAGCTGGAAGGCGCCGTCGTCCTCCACGGTCTTGAAGGTGGGAGCCGTATCCAGGATATCGTTGCCACCGGCGTGGGTCATGGCTTCCCGAAGGGTATTGTACTCCGAGCGTGCCTTTTCCAACATTTCGTTGATAATGGCACGGAATTCTTCAAGTTCCTCGTCAGAATAGCGGGTTTTATTGTTCTCTACCATATTTTATTAACGTTTTACAATCAGTTTTATCGTCCCTTCCGTCCATTCCACTTCCGTGGCCGAGGCGGGGGCGTCGGCAAATCCGTTGAGGCCGATGCGCAGAGACAGGGTTTGCGCTTTCACATACTCCCCGAAAGCGGATAGGGCGTCGGCCAGGTCCTCATCATCGGAATAAATCTCCGTGACGATACGGTCGGTAACGTCAAAACCGGAACTCTTTCTCAGGTTCTGTATGCGGTTCACCAATTCGCGGGACAGGCCCTCGCGGCGCAGTTCAGGCGTTACTTCAATGTCCAGCGCCACCGTGAGGGCGCCTTCGGAAGCCACCAGCGTGCCGGGCATATCCTCGGAAGAAACGGCATAGTCTCCGGGATTCAGCACCACGTCGCCGCCGGGGAGGGCCAGCGTGTAGGCTTCCCCTGCGGTATCGGCCTTCCGGATGGCGGCAATCACCGGCTGCTCCAAGGAACCGAAGGCGGCGGCGATTTCCTTCATCCGTGCACCGTATGTCTTGCCAAGCACTTTGAAATTAGGCTTGATGCGGAGCGTCATGATCCCGGTGGTGTCGGAGATGAATTCCATCTCCTTCACGTTCACCTCGGCCAGGATAATCTCCTTCACGGATTCCAGCCGGGTGCGGACCTTTTCCGAAATAACGGGAATCATCACTTTCTGCAGCGGCTGACGCACCGGGATGTTCACCTTCTTGCGAAGGGCCAGCACCAAGGAGGTGGCCTGCTGCGCCAGGGCCATGCGCTCCTCCAGTTCGCGGTCCACAACGGAGGCATCGGCCTCCGGCATGCGCACGAAGTGGACAGATTCTTCGCTGCGCTCAGAATGACAGGAAGAATCGGAATGACAAGCCGTCAGGTCCAGATAGAGCTGATCCATGAAGAACGGAGCAATGGGGTCGGCCAGGACGGCGACATCCACCAGCACCCTGTATAGCGTTCCGTAGGCGGCCTGCTTGTCCGGAGTCATCTCACCGGCCCAGAAACGGGCGCGGTTCAGACGGACATACCAGTTGGACACGTCGTCGCAGACGAAGGTCTCCAGGAGGCGGCCGGCGGTTTTAACATCATAGTCTTCATACGCGGCGCGGACGTCGCGGATGACCGTGTTCAGGCGGGAGATAATCCAGCGGTCCAGCTCGGTGAGAGATTCTTCGCTACGCTCAGAATGACAGCTGCGCTCAGCATGACAGGAAGGCGCCCAGCCGTCGATATTGGCATAGCGGGCAAAGAAAGCGTAGGTGTTGTACAGCGTGCCGAAGAACTTGCGCCGCACATCGGCCACGCCGCTCTCATCGAACTTGAGGTTGTCCCACGGCTCGGCATTGGTGAGCATGTACCAGCGGAGAGCGTCTGCACCATAGGTATCAAGGGCCTGGAACGGATCCACGGCGTTGCCCAGGCGCTTGCTCATTTTGTTGCCGTTCTTATCCAGCACCAGGCCGTTGGAAATCACCCTCTTGAAAGCGGGCGTACCGGAAATCATGGTGTGGATGGCATGCAGGGTATAGAACCAGCCCCGGGTCTGGTCCACGCCTTCGGCAATGAAATCGGCCGTGGCGCCAAAAGCGGGAGTATCCAGGCCCCGCAGCCCCTCCTGGGCATAAGGCATGGCACCCGAATCGAACCAGACGTCGATCAGATCGCTCTCGCGGACCATCTTCCGGCCGGAAGGCGATACCAGGTAAATTCCGTCCACATACGGACGGTGAAGGTCTATCTTGTTGTAGTTCTCCAGGCTCATGTCGGCCGGATCGAAGCCTTTGTCCTTGAGCGGATGGGAAGGCATGATGCCGGCGGCGACAGCCTTTTCGATCTCTTCATACAGTTCTTTCACCGAGCCGATGCACTTCTCCTCCTTTCCGTCTTCCGTACGCCAGATGGGCAGCGGCGTGCCCCAGTAGCGGCTGCGGGAAAGATTCCAATCCTGGATGTTCTCCAGCCACTGGCCGAAACGGCCGGTTCCCGTGGAGGCGGGCTTCCAGGTGATTTCCCTGTTCAGGGCCACCATCTGCTCTTTTACGGCCGATGCCTTGATGAACCAGCTGTCCAGCGGATAGTACAGGACCGGAAGGTCTGTACGCCAGCTGTGCGGATAGCTGTGCACGTGTTTCTGCACCTTGAAGGCGCGGCCGTCGGCCTTCATCATGACGCAAAGGTCGATATCCAGCGTGCCTTCTTCATCGGCATGCTCGAAATACTGCTTGTAGCCGGCTTTCACATAACGGCCGGAATATTCCTTGTAGGACGGATCCACCGTGGCGGCATAGGCCGGGTCCATATCTTCCAGGCGCATGAAGCGACCCTGGCGGTCCACCTGGGCCTGCGGGTTTCCATCCTTGTCAACCGGCATCACCGCGCCGATGCCGGCCGCGGCGGCCACCCGCTTGTCATCCGCACCGAAGGTGGGAGCGATATGGACGATGCCCGTACCCTCATCCGTGGTCACATAATCCCCGGAAATCACGCGGAATGCGTCCCCGTTCGGACGGAACCACGGGATGAGCTGCCTGTAGCGCAGTCCGACAAGTTCACTGCCCTTGATGCGGCCCGGGAGCAGCTCATGTTCCACCTTGGGCCCGAAGAGAGCGTCCACGCGGGCTTCGGCCACGATATACGTTGCCTGCGCCCCGGTATAAGGATTGGCCGACCTCACCTTCACATAGTCGATGTTGGGCCCCACGCACAGCGCCGTATTGGAAGGAAGGGTCCAGGGCGTGGTGGTCCAGGCCAGGAAGTAGAGATCCTCCTCCCCTTCCACCCGGAACTGAACGGTGGCCGTAGTGTCGCTCACGTCCTTGTAGCAGCCGGGCTGATTGAGTTCGTGGGAACTGAGGCCGGTGCCGTCCGTGGGAGAATACGGCTGAATGGTGTATCCCTTGTACAGGAGACCCTTGTCATAGATTTTCCTGAGAAGGTACCACAGCGTCTCGATGTAACGGTTGTCGTAGGTGACGTAAGGGTCGTTCATATCCACCCAGTATCCTACCCGCTCCGTCATGTTCACCCACTCCTTGGTGTATTTCATCACCTCCTTGCGGCAGGTGGCGTTATATTCCTCCACCGACACCTTCGTGCCGATGTCGGCCTTGGTGATACCCAGTTTCTTTTCGACGCCCAGTTCCACGGGAAGTCCGTGGGTGTCCCATCCGGCGCGACGGGCTACCCGGTAGCCGGTCTGCGTCTTGTACCGGCAGATGGCATCCTTGATGGAACGGGCCATCACATGATGGATGCCCGGCATGCCGTTGGCGGACGGAGGGCCTTCGAAAAAAATGAACGAAGGGGCTCCTTCACGAATTTCCAGCGATTTCTCAAACGCATGAATCCGTTTCCATCTGTCCAGGACCTCTTTTCCGGTCTCGGTCAAATCCAGCCCCTTATATTCTTTGAAAGTCATATTTTTTATCTAATTTTGCACTCGATTTTAAGGTCACAAAGATAAGCATTTTAACTGGGATTCACAATATGAACACACTGGACATTGTTATCCTTCTGCTCTTCATCCCCGGCATCATCCGCGGTTTGTCAAAAGGCTTCCTGGAGCAGGCCATTTCCCTGGCAGGCGTCGTGCTGAGCGTATATCTGGCCTACCGGTTCTCCGGCTTCGCCTGCGACATCCTCAAGAATTACATCACCGTTTCCGAGACCGTGCTTCATGTAATCGGATTTGCCGCCGTGCTGGTGGTGGTTCTCCTGGGAGTGATGCTTCTTTCGAAACTGGTGACAAAAGTCATCGAGATGGCCTCGCTCGGCTGGCTGAACAAAGTGCTGGGACTGGCTTTCGCCCTGTGCACCACCGCCCTTGTCATTGCCATCGTCATCATCCTCTTCGACACGGTCAACGTCAAATTCGAACTGGTAAAAAGTTCCATCCTCCAGGATTCCGTGCTATACGGTCACCTGAAGGATTTCGGATACTTCGTCTTCCCTTACCTGAAGCAACTTCTGATGAAGGCTTCCTAAGCTTTTACCATAACTGCTTTTTGGAAACCGTGGCCACGAAATCCTTCAGATAGAAGGGTTCGAAATAAGCCACATTCTGGAATTTTCCGGCGCAGAAAGCGTCAAAGGCCAGCGGAACCATATTCCGGGCCAGCGGAGAAGACGCCCGGAAACGGGCGTTCGGATGGGTAATCACCTCCCGGCATTTTCCGGCGCCGTCCCCCACAAAAAGGACCGGGACCCTGTCCAGATATTCGGCAAAGGATTCCGGGCCGATGATTTTGGCCTCTACCGGCGTAAGACGAGCGCCCGCAGTGTTATAGACCGCCGCATAGACTTCCATTCTGCGGGCATCGATCATCGGGACGATGAAAGATTCTTCACTGCGTTCAGAATGACAGCCGGCACCCTGGGGAGCCGAAGGATCATCTTTCTGGCGAGCCCCCGCGACCAGGATATCCAGCGTACCCACGGCCAGGAGCGGAATACCGGCCCCAAAAGCCAGGCCCTTGGCCGTGGATACGCCCACGCGAAGACCCGTATAAGAGCCGGGACCGGCACTCACGCACACGGCATCACAGTCCCGAATCCCAAAACCGCACTCGTCCAGCACTTCTTTTACCAGCGGAGCCGTGAGTGCCGCCTGCTGCCGGGCCTCGGTACAGACCCGCTCACTGACAACAGTCCTGTCCTCAGACAATGCCACGGACAGGACTGCGGTAGAAGTTTCGATGGAAAGGATGCGCACCATTATAGTTGCCGGCGAATATATTCACGGAGCGAAGCGGCGTCGCGCACCTTCGCATTCTGGTCGATGGTGCCGTCCACAATGAACCAGGCCATGGGAAGACTGCCAATCCCGTAGGAAGCGATATAGGGAGACTGCACCCCGCGCGTGTCGCACACATTCACCCAGGGAAGGGCCTGGTTGCGAACGACCGAAGCCCAGGCCGCCTTGTCGGAGTCCAGGGAAACGGCGTAAATCTGGAATCCTTTTCCATGGAAAGCCTCGTAAATGGGAATCAGGGAATCCATATTGAACAGCTTCTGCTCTGCGGTGGCCGACCAGAAATAAACCATGGTCACCTTGCCCAGGTTCCGGCTCAACTTCACTTCCTTTCCGTCCATGCCGGGAAGGCTGATGTCAATGTATCCCACCTCCGATGCCTCCTGCAGACGCGTGTCCACGTCCAGGGCGCTCATGCGCCGGGCTGCTTCCTTCTCCAGCGCCTTCACATAACGGGATTCCGGATACACGGTTTTGAGGGAATCGCAGATATTCCGCATAAGGATGCCGTCCGTAGGCTGGCTGAAGACCGGGAACGAAGGATTCACCTGCTGGAACAGCACGGGAACCACGGTAAGGGAGTGGGAATTGCCCACGACATAGGCCACGCGGTCGCGATAATAGGAGACATAGCGGCGGGAAACGTCGGCCGAACTGCCGTTACGGTCCATGATGTGCTTCATATCGCGCTGGAAAGCAGAATACACGCTTTCCACCTGCTGGAGTTTGGCCGATTCTTCAGAACCTTCCACGGTATAAACCCCCAACGTATCGGTCATTACTTTTACCTTGTCACCCTTTTTCAGAAGAAGGGAGGCCACCTGGCGGTCTCCGTAGAAAAGGTAGATGAACTCGGGCTTCCCTTCCGCAAGATTCAGGCTGTAGGAAAAATCCCCGGAAGGGCCTGCCTTTACGGTGTCAAGAACCTGGAAACGGTTCACGTCCAGAAGTTTGACGATGATGCTGCGGCCGGCTCCTTCATGCAGGTTGCCGCTGATCTGCGTATTTTTACCGCAAGAGACCGCCAAGGCCAGAACGGCCACGGCGGCGAGCATGTGCTTAAAGCTTCTCATATTCGGCAAAGATTTTATCGGCGATGGCTTTCATCTCACCGGATTCCAGCTGGAGCTTGGCCTTGCGGAAATCCATGTCGCCCTCGGTCTGAAGAGGCACCAGATGGATGTGCGTGTGAGGCACTTCCATGCCCAGCACGGCGACGCCGACCCGCTTGCAGGGAACGGCAGCCTTCAGGGCAACGGCCACCTTGCGGGCAAAGGCCCACAAGCCGGCATACGTTTCCCCGTCCAGATGGAAGATGTAGTCGTCTTCCACGTGTTTGGGAATCACGAGGGTATGCCCTTTGGCCAGCGGGGAGATGTCCAGAAAAGCGTAGAAATCCTCGTTCTCCGCACACTTGTAGGAAGGGATTTCGCCCTTGGCGATCTTGGTGAAAATGGTAGCCATGACTTACAGGGTTATTTCCATGATTTCAAACTTGATGATACCGCTGGGGACCTGGGCCTCAACGGTTTCCCCCTTTCCATGACCCATCAGCGCCTTGGCGATGGGCGTGGTGGCGGCCAGGAGGCCCTTGGAGAAATCCGCCTCGGATTCCGGGACAATCTGAAGGTTCATCACCATCTTGTTGGCGAGGTTCTTCACTTTCACCTTTGAAAGGAGCTGGACGCTGTCGGCCGACAGCTTGCTCTCGTCGATGACACGGGCGTTGGCCACCTTTTCCTTCAGTCGGGCAATCTTCACTTCCAGAAGCCCCTGGGCGTCACGGGCCGCGTCATATTCTGCATTCTCGGAGAGGTCTCCCTTCTCACGGGCCTCCGCAATGGCTGCGGAGATTACCGGCCGCTGGGCCAGTGCTTCGGCGAGTTCCTTCTTGAGTTTGTCAAGCCCCGCCTGGGTCATCAATTCGATGGGCATAATATTTACTTTTTTTACTTTGTCAAAAAAACGAGCCGACGACCGTTACCAGTCGTCGAGCTTTGCTGTGCAGGGACAAAGATACGAATTAATTTCGAACTCCCGCACGTTTTGAGGAAAATTTCGCACCTTCATCGTTTGTCCACAATCTCCTGCCAGGACTGGATGACCCGCAGTAACCGAAGGCACCCGCAGAGGCCAGGTTGCCATAGCGGCAGCTGCCTGCAGCCGCAAGGAACAACGAGATGCCGTTCTTCTCACTGGTGATGAAATAACCTCCCTTTTTTTACTCACTTCTCTTACTCTCTCAAGAATACAGATTCTTCGCTTCGCTCAGAATGACAGGGCGCTTCGCTCAGAATGACAAGAGGACGGAAGCCGCATCCCGGACAAGTTGCTCCTTGAGGGCATCCAGCGAGGGGAATTTCCGCTCGTCGCGGATGCGGCGAAGGAACTGCAGACGCAGCGGCAAGCCGTAAATATCCTCGTCGAAGTCCAGAATGTGCGTTTCGATGGTCCGTGCCATACCGCTTACCGTAGGGCGTGTGCCGATGTTGCACATGCCCCGATACCGGCGGCCCAGCACCTCTACGTCCACCGCATACACGCCATTCCCGGGCACCAGCTTCAAGGGCTCATACAGCTGCATGTTCGCCGTGGGAAAGCCGATGGTGCGGCCCAGCCGGTTCCCGGCCACCACCACGCCATACAGCCCGTACGCATAGCCCAGCATCCCGTTCGCCTCCTCTACCCTGCCCTCCTGCAGCGCCTTCCGGATTACGGTGCTGGATACAGATTCTTCGCTATGCACAGAATGACATTCATCCACCGTAATCACAGGCACGGAAGACAGGTGATTTCCTGGCCCACGGTCCCCCTCGGCCGTGTAAGAGGGAGGGACCCATTGGCCTGCCAATGGGAGGGGTCGCGAAGCGGCGGCCTGGAAATCACCTATCTCCTGTGCCGTCAATTTATCGGCCCCTATATGGTTGTCATACCCCATCACCACCAGCGTGGCGCCGAACTTCTCCCGGAGCAGCGTCAGATATTCTGCCGCCGTAAGCGCAGCGAACGCCCGCGTGAAAGGCAACACCTCCACGCGGTCTATCCCCGCATCCGCCAGCAGCATTTTTTTCTCTTCCAGCGAAGTCAGGATTCTGAAATCCCGCGCATCCTGCTGCAAAACCGTCCTCGGATGCGGCCAGAACGTAACCACAACGGCCTCCTCTCCCCGTTCCCGGGCGGAGGAGACCACTGCGGACAGCACATGACGGTGCCCGAGATGGACACCGTCAAAAAAACCTGTGGTTACTACAGCCACTTCACGCACTCAAAAGCCTGACGATGCGGCAGGAGCGGGTTGGTGGCGAAGATGCGGGCACCCACCAGATAGGCACCGGTCTTCTCCGGCAACAGGGTCACCTCATACAAAGCCTCCCCGTCCTGGCAGGAAACAAACTCGAACGGCTGCACCTCGACAATGTGCACCTTGCCGTGTTTGTCGGTCTGCGCAAATACCACTTCGGCAGCCACATCTGCGGGCTTCAGCCCGCCCAGCTGCAGTTTCATGGAAGCCTTGTACGGCTTGGACTGGGTAATGTCGTACGAAGTCTCCGGAGTGGAGCGCCAGGTCTGCTGCACATTCTCCCATTCGCGGCGGACACGGTTCTTCCACTGGGCCAGTTCGCGGGCCTGGGCAAAGTCTCCGGCCTTGAAAGCCTCGGCAGCCTTGGACTGCGGCTCATAGTACTGGTTCACGTAGTCCGTGAGCATGCGGTTGGTGGTGAAGTTGCAAGCCACCTGGGCGATGGTGTTCTTGATATAGCCAATCCACTCGGAACTGCGTCCGGTGGTGCGGTCCACATTGTAATAGGCCGGAGCAATGTCATTCTCCAGAATCTGGTAAATGGTGGCGGCGTCGAGCTCGTTCTGGAAGTTGTTGTCTTCGTAGGCCTGCTCGATGGGAAGCGCCCAGCCGGCACCTTCCTTGTAACCTTCCACCCACCAGCCGTCCAGCACGGAGAAGTGCATGGTGCCGTTCATGGCAGCCTTTTCACCGGAAGTACCGGAGGCCTCCTGCGGACGGGTAGGATTGTTCATCCACACATCCACGCCCTGCACCATACGCTTGGCCAGCGTGATGTCGTAACCGGGAATGAACACAATTTTTCCGATAAAGCGGGGGTCCTTGGAAATATCCACAATTTGTTTGATGAGGTCCTGGCCTGCCTTGTCGGCCGGATGGGCCTTGCCGGCGAAGAGGAACTGCACGGGTTCGGACGGATTGTTCACAATCTTGTCCAGGCGGTCCAGGTCGCGGAACAACAGCGTAGCGCGCTTGTACGTGGCAAAACGACGGGCAAAGCCGATGGTCAGGACATCGTCGCGGAGGTTCTCCAGGATGGTCACCAGCTCGGACGGGCTGTAATGATTGCTGATGCTGTTGTCCTGCAGGCGCTCACGTACAAAGTCAATCAGTTTGGACTTGAGGACCTTCTTCACCTTCCAGACCTCGGCATCGGGGACCTGGTAGATGCCCTCGAAGCAGGACTTGTCATAGTGATGCGTGGCAAACTGAGGGCCGAACACCTTGGCGTGTACCGGCTTCCACTCGGGAGCGCACCAAGTAGGATAGTGCACGCCGTTGGTCACGTAGCTCACGAACAGCTCTTCCGGCAGATAGCCCGGATACATGTGGGCGAAAATGTCCTGGGAAACCTTTCCGTGCAGCATGGAAACGCCGTTCACATTCTGCGAGATATTGGCTGCCAGGTTGCTCATGGAGAACTTCTCGTGCACATCCAGCGGATTGTCCTTGCCCAGGGACATGAGGGTTTCCCAGTCCACCTTCAGGCGCTCCGGATAGTGGCCGATATACTGGCGCAGCATACCCTCGTCGAAGGCGTCGTGGCCCGCGGGAACGGGCGTGTGGGTGGTGAACAGGGAACTGGCACGCACCACTTCCAGGGCCTCGGAGAAGTCCAGATTGTCTTTCTCAATATATTCGCGGAGCCGCTCCAGGCCGGTGAAGGCGGCATGGCCCTCGTTGCAATGGTACACCTGCGTGTCGATTCCCAGCTTGCGAAGGGCGCGGATACCGCCCACACCCAGCAGGAGTTCCTGCTTGAGGCGGTTCTCCCAGCTGCCGCCATAGAGGTGGAAGGTCACCTCGCGGTCTTCCTGGATATTGGCTTCATAGTCGGCATCCATCAGATACAGGTCCGTACGGCCCACCTCCACCTTCCACAGGCGGGCGGTGATATTGCGGCCGGGGAAGGCCACCGAAGTGGTCACCCAGTTTCCGTCCTTGTCCAGCACCGGCACGGCGGGAATCTTGGTAAAGTCCTGGGCATCATAACCGGCCACCTGATACCCCTGAGCGCTGAGCACCTGGTTGAAGTAACCGTAACGATACAGCAGGCCCACGGCCACCAGGTTCACGTTCATGTCGGACGTCTCCTTCAGGTAGTCGCCGGCCAGGATGCCCAGACCGCCGGAATAAATCTTCAGCGAGGTGTCCAGCCCGTACTCCATGCAGAAGTATGCGATGGAAGGGTCTTTGCGCTCGGCCTTGGCGGCCATATAGGCATCAAACTCGTCCAGCACCTTTTTCATGCGGGAGAGGAAGTCCTCATCCTCGGAGAGCTGCTGGAAACGCTTGATGCTCACGGTATCCAGCACCACCAGCGGATTATGACCGCTCTGGTGCCATACTTCCGGGTCGATGGAACGGAAGAGGTCTTTGGCACTCTCGTTCCAGCACCACCAGAGGTTCTTGGAGAGTTTTTCCAGCCGGGAGAGCTTCTCCGGAAGGTGACGGGTCACCAGGATGCTCCTCCAGCTGGGATTTGTTACGTCGGGTTTAAAATACTGCATAGTTTTGTCCTTCTTCGATTTGTAGGAGGCGGCATGCTCCTGCACTTTGGCGAGGGCGATGGAATAAGCCTCCTGGTAATACACTATTTGATGCTCCCAAAGGGCAATCTGCGACACTTTGCGGGCATTTTCGCGATAAACGCTTCTTTCTTTGCTCTCCAGGGACGCCATCTCCCGGATACGGGCCACGACGCCTTCCACCACTTCCGGGTAGTTGTTGTCGTCCCTTTCCACGATGGCGATGCCGGGATGTTTGCTCTTGAAATGTGTCTGGACCCATTTTCCGAAGCCCGCCAGCGACGTGGTGAGGGTGGGCACGCGGAATGCCAGGGCCTCCAGCGGCGTATAGCCCCAAGGCTCGTAGTACGACGGGAACAGGGCCAGGTCCAAGCCGCAGAGGAGGGTATAATAGGGAAGGTTGAAAATACCGTCATCCCCGTTGAGATAACTGGGAATGAAATACACCTTCACCTTGTCTCCGATGGCATTGTTCAGTCCCACCTCCCGCAGACGGCGGGTAATGGTGTCATTCTCCGCATTCTGCAGATAATGGGAAACCTGTGTCTGATAATGGGAATCCCCTTCTCCTTTGAGTTTGGCCGCCACCGCCTGGTCGGCCCCTTGATGTCCGGAGGGAATCATGATGAAGGCCTGGATGCTGCGGCCGGCATAATCCGACCGGTTCAGGCTGTCCAGGGCGTCGATAAACACGTCGATTCCCTTGTTGCGATACTCGTAACGGCCGCCGATGCCGACAAACAGGGCATCCGAGGGCACTTCCTCCGCACTCATGGCCGTAGCCACCTGCATCAGGCGGTCCCGGGCCTCGTCATGCAGTTTCCTGTACTCTCCATCCGTAGCGGGCGTGAAACTGTTGTCAAAACCGTTGGGCGTCACCACGTCCACCGGCTTCAGGAACTGGGCGCATTCCCGGGCGGTAATGTCACTCACGGTGGTGAACACGTCGGCATTCAGGGCCGATGTCTTCTCCAGCGAATAAATCGCCCGTACATTGAAGCGGTGGGCCATTTCGTCCCCGTTGTACTGATCCATCCCGCTGTACAGCGGAAGGTTGTTCCCGGCCAGGCAGCGTCCAATCATGGTCGCGTGCGTGGTGAAAGCCGTCGCCACCGGAATCTCCGCCTTCTTCAGGTAGAGGACGCCGGCGCCCGTCTGCCATTCGTGGAACTGGGCAACCACCTTCTCCCCTCCCTTGAGGTTGTAATCCCAAAAACTCTCGATGACGCGCCCGGCGACGAAACCGAACACGGCCGACTCCTTGTAATCCCAGTTGCCCGAAATGGAATCCACGCCCCAGTCCGTCCAGAGCGAACCCAGGATTTCATCGGCCTTGGGCAGATGCTGCTTGTAGTCCACCAGGATGGCGATGGGCTTCCCGGGGATGTTCCACCGGCCCACACGGAACCGGAGACCTTCCGCCAGTGCCTGGGCCTTCCAGGAACGGTACAGCATGGGATCTTCCAGAAAATCCGGATTTCCGGCCCGGTGCATCCAGACATCAGGACCGATGAAGATATGACGTCTGCCCATCTGGGCACTCAGGTGCAAAGCCTTGGTGGCGACAACCGTATAGATGCCGCCCACCTTGTTGCACACTTCCCAACTAACCTCGAACAGATAGTCCGCTTGCAGAATTTCTTTCTTAGCCATTTATTGATTGTTCCGTTTCGACTTTTCCACTTCCTCCATTGCCGTCGCCCTCACATCAAGGGCCGCCCGTTTCTCATCCAGGCGGATCTGGAAGTCGGATATCACATTCATGTAATTGATGAACGCCTCGTACGGGGTATCGTACGGGTTGAAATATTTGTGAACTTCCCCGTCGGAGAAAAACTTGGTACACATGTAGTAGAAGTGGTCGCTTTCCTGCAAGTGGCCGAAATCCTCCCACAACTCGGCGTCGTTCACGATGGAGAGTTTCTCCGTCATGGCATAGACTTTCTTGTATGCCTCGCTCTGGAGCTCGTTGCCCAGCCAGGCGGTAAGGTCACGCTCCTCGTCGGCCCAGGAGATGGGGTCCTCCACGGAAATGTCGGAAACGGGCTTGATTTTCCGGCTGGCCTCCGAAGGGGTCACAAAGCCGAAGGTGCCGTCCTTGAGCACGGCGGCAGGAAGAGCCCTCATAAACTCGAAGATGCCGCTCTCCACGCTCTGGTGCTCGCCGAAGGTCTCATAATCCATGAACAGGTTCACGATGTCCCCTTCCCTGGCGCTCTCCTTCATCCAGCCCACGTACTTTTCGGCCGTGAGCGGATACATGTCCCATCCCTTGTTGGAAAAACGGAAGGCGATGTCGTCGGAAAGGCTGTAGTTGCGAAGGAGAAGCTTCAGCTTGGGCTGCGTCTCGCCGGTATATACGTAATTGGGGCTTTGCCAGCCCATGATGTGGCGGGCGCCCTCGGTGAGCATGGTCTTGTATCCCATGTCATAGACCATTTCGCCGATGCTGTTGGAATAGATGAGCTCGGTATTGCGGAAGGCCGTGGGCTTTACACCGAACAGTTCCTCGATCTTGGCGGCATGTTTGGTCACCTGGTGACGGAACTCGGACTCACTGGCGAGCGAAGCCAGGGAGTGGTAATAGGTTTCGGCCAGGAATTCCACCTTTCCGGTATCGGCCAGAGCCTTGAAACTGGCAATCACATCCGGGCAGAAGCGCTGGAACTGATCCAGGGCGCTGCCGGAAATGGAATAACAGATTTTGAACTTTCCCCTGTTCTGTCTGATGAGGTCCAGCATGAGCTGGTTCATCGGGAGATAGCATTTCTGCGCGATGCGGCGGAGAATGGTACGGTTGGCAAAGTCATCATAATAATGAGAATCCTTGCCGATATCGAAAAATCTGTACAGGCGGAGCCGGGTAGGCTGATGGACCTGAAAATACAGGCAGATGCTCTTGGGGGTTGCCATAATCGATTATTTTATAACTGATTCATAAACTTTTTTGAGTTTGGCGGTGGCGCCGTTCCATTTGAGGGCGTTCACTTCGTCATAGCCCATGCGGGTGCTGAAGTCTGCCAGGGCAGGATAACTGAGGAGGGCGTGGATATCGTCAGCCATGGCATCCACATCCCAGAAGTCAATCTTGAAGGCATATTTAAGAACTTCCGCCGCACCGGACTGCTTGGAGATGATGGACGGAACACCGGTACGCATGGCTTCCAGCGGGGAAATGCCGAAAGGCTCCGAGATGGAAGGCATGATATAGACGTCCGACAGGGCGAACATCTTCTGCACATCCTGCCCGCGGAGGAACCCGGTGAAGTGGAAACGGTCGCTGATTCCCAGACGGGCGACGTGACGGATGGCGCGGTTCATCATGTCCCCGCTGCCGGCCATCACAAAGCGCACGTTCTTGGTGCGTTTGAGCACCTTGGCAGCGGCTTCGATAAAGTATTCAGGGCCTTTCTGATAGGTGATTCGGCCCAGGAACGTCACGACGGGCTCCCTCACACCGCGCTCCACCTGCAGGTTCTCCCGGCCGCTGAAATCCACCGCATTGTGTACGGTGACCACTTTGCCGGGATCTATCCCGTAACGGGAAATGACGATGTTGCGGGTAAGGTCGCTCACGGTGATGACGCGGTCGGCCATTTCCATTCCCCTCTTCTCGATGGCGAAGACGCGGGTGTCGATATGGTCCTCGCTGCCACGGTCGAAGGAAGTGGCGTGCACATGAATGACGAGCGGTTTTCCGGTAAGTTCCTTGGCGGCAATGCCGGCATAGTAAGTGAGCCAGTCATGGGCGTGGATGACATCGAACTCATCCTTCCTCTGCAGGGCGATGGTGCCGCCCACCATGGCGTAGCGGGCCACCTCTTCCATGAGGTTGGCGCCGTACTTTCCGGAGAACTTGTACTTCTGCCCATAACTGACGGAGAAGTCCTTCACCTGGCGCTTTTTCTCCTCCTCGACCAGGTTGCCGAACTCCTCGGGGTTTGCATAAGGAATCATGTTGGTGCCGATGTGGATGAACTTCACCTTGTCCAGGTACGTTTCCACACGCTCGGACACGGTGTCCACGGCGACATCCGACGCATTGATGATGGTGGTGGCGCTCTGGTCCTCGTCACCGGAGGCCGACGGCATCACGAACAGGGTCTCCACGCCGTTGGCGGCAAGGCCTTTCACGATGCCTTCGCAAGCCGTCCCCAGACCGCCTGCGATGTGGGGAGGGAACTCCCAGCCGAACATTAAAACTCTCATGGTCTATTCCTCCCTGTATTTTTCTATGAGCCAATTGATATTCAGAAGGGCGGCGGTGGTCATGGCCGACGAAATGGCGCCGTGCGCCTCGTGCGGCGGGTCTCCGTCGTAAAGTTCCGAGAAGCAGCCCACACCGTGCTTGGAAAGGTCCTCGTAGAAGCCTTCGGTGAGCCACTCGGCCCGCTTGATGAAGTTCTTGCCCATCATGTTGAAGCTGGCATGGCAGAACGGGGCCAGCAGGTAGGGCCAGGCACAACCGTTCTGGTAGGCTTCGTCCCTGTCTGTCTGGGAACCCTCATAGACCCCCTTGTAGCGGATGTCCCGGGGGCTCAGGGTACGGATGCCGCGCCGGGTCAGCAGTTCGGAATTCACCACGCGCATCACCGCGCTCACCACTTCGTCATCCACGCAGCGATTGTCCAGGGAAACGGCCCAGAGCTGGTTGGGACGCAGTTCCAGGTGCTGTCCGGCACCGTCCACATAGTCTGCCAGGAAGCCCAGATCGGCATTCCAGAACAGGGGCTGGAAATTCGCCTCCACCAGTTCCTTGATGGTGATCCACTTCCTGTAGAAGGCGGTATTCTTGCGCTCGAACCCGAGGGTGAACGCGATGGCATTGTACCAGAGGGCGTTGGTCTCCACCTGATAGCCGGGACGTTCGGTAACGGCGCGGCCGTTGATGTAAGCGTTCATCCAGGTAAGGGCGACGCCGTCCTTTTGGGCCCACAGAAGACCGTTGGGCTGCATGGCCACCTCCTGGCGGCAGCCGGGAAGGTAGCTTTCAAGGATGCTCTTGAGCACGGGACCGTATTTGGCCCATACCTTCCTGGCATCGGCCCCGAAGGCAATGTACTGCTGAAGGGTGACAGCCAGAAAAAGGGGCGCCTCCACCTGTGTGGTGCGGCGGCTCAGGCGGTCCTGGTTGCAGGCGATGACGTTGTCCAGGATTTCCTCGAACAGGACCGGGTCGTTTTTCCCGTAAAGGGCCAGGCCCGCCACGGACTCCATGGTCTCGCGGAGAAGACCCGTATAGAGCCAGCTGTATCCCGCCACGATGCGTTTGATGCCTCCGTCTTCCCGGATGAGGGCATTGCACTGGCGCACCAACTGGTCGTGGAAAGAGGTGATGGGGCCGATTTTCTCCACCGTAGCGGTGAATTTGCGCTTGAGGGCGGCGGCGTTCACCGGCTGGCCGGCGGTGGCGGAGAACACCAGGCTGTCGCCGGCCTTCATCTCCGTTTCAAACACGCCGGGAACCCAGAGGTCTTCGCGGCAGTCGTATCCGCGGCGCATCTCATCCGAATAGGTGACGCCCTTGTACCACACGGGGTTGAACTTGAAGGCCGATGCGGACGAGCTGAGCTGCAGATTCAAATCCGGGAAGCCCTCGTACATGTTGAAGGCGGCACCGTGCTGTATGGAGCCAAAGTCCGTACGGGCGACGGCGTTCTCGGTGGTGAGATCGTGGAAATTGCGGAAGGCCAGGAAGGGTTTCAGCTCCACCTTCACTTTGGCGGGAGCGTTCACCAGCTCGTATTTGATGAGGAGCTGATTCTCATCAGGACTCAGCACGAGGGATTTGCGGAACACGATTTCGCCAATCTTGTAGGTGACGGCGGGAACGGGGTCCGCATCGAAGTCCACGATGTACTTGTGGCCGCGGGGTTCATAGATGTCTCCATAACAATGGATTCCCAGGTTGAACCGCTTGCCGCGAAGGGTAAGGCTCTCGTCGATGGAACTCAGCAGGATGTGCCGGTATCCGTCGAACTTTTCTACCGGAACGGCCAGCAGGCCATGGTAGCGGCGCGTATTGCAGGTGACGATGGACGTATTGCAGTAGGCGCCGGTCTTGTTCGCCAGAATGATCTCGCGTTTGAGCGAATACTCCAAATTGACGAGTTCAGACTTGTTGAATTTCAAAAAAGCCATAATATATGTTTATACTTTCTTTAATACCATGGCACATCGGGCCGGCAGATACACCCGGAGGGTGTGGTCGTAGGCCTGGTTGCCGTTGGGACATCTCTCGGGTACGGCAACGTGATGCTCTCCCCGGGTGAGGCGGGCGAATCCGTTGTAACGGGGTTCGTCACTGTCGAGAACATTCACGTAGTCTCCCGCAGGGGCGGAGAAGCCGTAATCGGCAAACGAACCGGCGGGCGAGAAATTCAGCGCAAAGATACAGTTTTTCCGTTTGAAAATCAAGATTTTCTTCTGTTCATCGGCCACCAGAAGTTCCGGACGTTCCGCCAGCACTTTCTCCTGTCTCATCAGATGGACCATGTCTTCATCGAAATTGCGGAGGAGCCCGTAGCGGAGGTCCGGATTGTCGGCCAGAGACCATTGCCGACGGGCATACTTGAAGGACCAGCCGTTCCCTTCGCGGGGGAAGTCAATCCATTCGGGATGGCCGAACTCGTTGCCCATGAAATTGAGATAGCCGTCTCCGGCGGTGCCGGCGGTCACCAGACGGATGAGCTTGTGCAGGGCGATGCCGCGGTCCACGATCCCGTTCCGGCTGTCCGTCCGCATGGCATAATACATCTCCTTGTCCATGAGGCGGAAAATGATGGTCTTGTCCCCCACGAGGGCCTGGTCGTGGCATTCGGCATAGGAGATGGTCTTCTCCTCGGCCCTTTTTCCGGTGAGTTCCCACCAGATTTCTCCCATGGACCACTGCTCGTCGCTGCGTTCCTTGATCCACTTGATCCAGTGGTCGGCCACGCCCATGGACATGCGGAAGTCGAAGCCCACGCCGAACGCCTCGAACGGGGCGGCCAGACCGGCCATGCCGGACATGTCCTCGGCGATGGTGATGCCGTTCGGATTCATTTCCTTCACCAGCCGGGTGGCCAGGGACAGGTAGATGACGGCGTCTTCGTCCACGCCCCCGTCGAAGTACATGCCATAATTGCCGAAGTCCTTCCCCAGGCCGTGATCCCAGTACAGCATGGAGGTGACGCCGTCGAAGCGGAAACCGTCGATATGGTACTCTTCCATCCAGTATTTTACGTTGGCCAGGAGGAAATAGCGGGTGGCATCCTTGCCGTAGTCGAAGCAGCGCGAGCCCCAGGCGGGATGGTCTCCCTTGGGCCCGGCGTGGAAGTACAGGTAGTCCGTTCCGTCAAACTCCGCAAGGCCCTCCAGGGTATTTTTCACGCTGTGGCTGTGCACAATGTCCATGATGACGGCAATGCCCTTGCCATGGGCGTCGTCCACCAGGGCCTTGAACTCCTCGGGGGTCCCGAAACGGGAACTCAGGGCGAAAAAACTGCTCACCTGATAGCCGAATGAACCGTAGTACGGGTGCTCCTGCAGGGCCATGATCTGGATGGTGTCGTAGCCCAGTTTCTTCACGCGCGGAAGGACGTCGCGGCGAAACTCCTCGAACGTGCCCACCTTTTCCTTCTCGCTGCCCATGCCGATATGGCATTCATAAATGAACGGATGGGGGCGCTTTCCGGCATGGCCGCGCTTCCAGACATACTTCTGCGCCGGATCCCACACCTGGGCGCTGAACACCTTGGTAAGCTCGTCCTGGACAACCCGGGTGGCATAAGAAGGAATGCGCTCTCCCCCGCCGCCGGGCCACTCGATATACAGCTTGTACAACTGGCCGTGACGAAGGAACATCTCCGGAAGCTGCAATTCCCAGTTGCCGTTCCCGACAGGCCGCAGGGCGTAACCTTCCGTGCGTTTCCAATTGTTGAAATCTCCTATCAGGAAAACCCTGCCGGCATTGGGCGCAAACTCGCGGAACACCCAGGAACCGTCTTCGCACTTGTGCAGTCCGTAATACAAGTGGTTGTTGACGGCGTCTTTCAGAAGGCCGTCTCCGGCAATGTGCCTGAGGGTTTGCCAGATATGCTCATGGCGGGCATCGATGGCGTCCTTGTAAGGGGCCAGCCAAGGATCGATTTCATAAATTCTACGCATATCGTGTCTGTTTGTCATTCTGAACGAAGTGAAGAATCTACTCCTTGTCCAAACTGTCTATTTTGTCCTTGACGGAGCGCAAGTATTCCCGGCACTGTCCCAGAAGTTCCTTGCTGCGTCCCACCAGGGCGTCAATGTCATCCAGCCTGGTTTCCGGATTCTCCACCTTTGCCGCAATCTCCTCCAGCTCGGCAATGGCCTTCGCATAGTCAAATTTCTCGTTCATGCTATATGGGTTTTGTTGTTGTCAATCTTTTCGCTGTAAACCTCGTCCACCCGGGCCTGCAACGAACCATCCGAAAAACGGACGCCGATCCGGTCCCCGACCGATACCTTCTCCACCGTCTTGAGCACCTGCCGGTCCTTTCCGGTAACGAGGACATAACCCAGGGAAAGGATGTTCCGCGGGTCCGTGGCCTTGATGCGCGCTTCCTTCAGCGCCACGGCCGATATCTCCTGGCTCACACGGGCCGATGCGGCAAACTGCAGCCGGCGCAGGACGGCATCTTTCTGCGCCGCCACCTGTGCATATTTCCCGGACAGTCCCCGGACGATGCGGCCGGCCGCCCGCTGCAGGGCATTCTCCTGCGCGGCCGTCTTGCGGGCAAGTGCCAGACGGATACGGGCGCAGGCGGCCTGAACCTGGCGTTCCATCTCTCCCAGCCGGCGCTGAACGGATCGGCCGACATGGGCATCCAAGCCCTTCAACCGCAATTCTTCCCGGTTTACCAGACGGATGGCGGCCGACTCGATCCGTTTGCGGAGACGGTCCAGAAGAGCGTCCTGCGCCCGGAGGGCATCGAGAAACAGATCGGCCAGGGCGGTGGGGGTCTTCACCGAGGTATGGGCCACCATATCCGCGATATGGACATCCCGGTCATGGCCGATGGCGGTGACCACGGGCACGGGACAGGTGGCGATGGCTACGGCCAGCTCGTAATCGTCAAAACAGGCCAGATCCAGTTCGGACCCGCCGCCACGGAGGATGAGAATGGCGTCGTACCCCTTGTCCGCAGCGTCCAGCAAGGCCGACATGATGGAGGCGGGAGCCTGTTCCCCCTGCATGAGGGCTTCCATAAGGTCCAGCCTGAAAGCATAGCCTTCGGGATTGTCCAGAAGATGATTCCGGAAATCCCCATATCCGGCCGCGGTCCTGGAAGTGATGACGGCCAGCCGACAGGGGATGTCCGGCAACGCCAGCTCCTTCTGCATTTCCAGATATCCGCCGGCCGTGAGCCGTTCGATGGACCGCTTGCGTTCCATCGCCTTTTCACCGAGGGTGAAGGCGGGGTCGATGTCGTCGATAAAAAGCGAAATGCCGTAGAGTTCGCTGAAACTCACCTGTACCCGCACCAGGACCGTGATGCCCGCTTGAAGCGCCTGTCCCGTTTTTTCCTCGAAGAAACCCTTGATCACGGGATAGTTCCACTTCCAAATCATGGCCCGCGCCTCGGCGACAGGCTTTCCGGCCCGGGACTGCGTCAGGGACAAATAACAGTGGCCGTTGCTGCGGGGGCTCCAGGAAGCGATTTCCGCCTTTACCCAATAACGTCCCGGGAAGGCCTCTGCAACCCCCTCCCTGATGCGGAGCTGGAACTCCAGCAAGTCCATATAGTCCCTCATTCCCATAACATTACAAAGATACAATATTTTCCCCGAATTCGGACTTTTTTTTATTGGATCAAAATCACTACTTTTGTCGTACGAACCGCGGTGCAGAAAACAACGCCGCCCGCCAAGTTTTGAAATATGTTTGATGCAAAGACAGTCAAAGACCAATGTGTCCGGTGGATCCGGGACTGGTTTGAAGTAAACGGAAAAGGCTGCAATGCCGTGCTGGGCATTTCCGGCGGGAAAGACAGCAGCGTCTGCGCAGCCCTCTGCGTGGAAGCCCTTGGCAAGGACCGGGTGATTGGCGTAACCATGCCCAACGGCGTGCAGCCGGACATTGAAGATTCTTTCCGTCTCATCAATCACCTGGACATCCGCCGGTACAATGTGAATGTCGGGCCGGCCTATGACGCGCTGATGGCAGAGGTGGAAGCCCAGCTGGGCGGTCCGGCCAGCAAGCAGACGCAGATCAACATGGCGCCGCGCCTCCGGATGACAGCCCTTTATGCCATCTCCCAGAGCAACAACGGCCGCGTGGTCAACACCTGCAACCTTTCCGAGGACTGGGTGGGCTACAGCACCCGTTACGGAGATGCCGCCGGCGATTTCTCACCCCTCGGCGGGCTCACCGTCCAGGAAGTGGTGGCCATCGGAAAGGAGATGGGGCTTCCGCTGGACCTGGTGGAAAAAACGCCTTCGGACGGCCTGACCGGCCTTACCGACGAGGACAATCTGGGATTCACCTATGCCGTGCTGGACAAATATATCCGCACGGGCATCTGCGAAGACCCCCAGACCAAGGCCCTGATCGATCACAAACACGTCGTGAATGCGTTCAAACTCAAGCCCATCCCTCACTTCGAACCGGAACTGTAACGTTTATTTTGCGCGGGTGTAAACCTGGATGGGGCAGCCTTCGAAGTCGAAGTGCTCGCGGAGTTTGTTTTCCAGGAAACGTTTGTACGGATCCTTCACCCACTGGGGCAGGTTGCAGAAAAAGGCGAACTGCGGCGTACGGGTGGGAAGCTGCGTCACATACTTGATCTTGATGTACTTTCCCTTCCATGCCGGAGGCGGGTAATTCTCGATTTCCGGGAGCATGGCATCGTTGAGCTGGGAAGTGGGGATTTTGCGCTTCATATTCTCTGCCACGCGTGCGGCAGCGTCCAGCACGTCCAGGATGCGCTGCTTGTTCAGAACGGAGGTGAAGATGATGGGAATGTCGTTAAAGGGAGCCAGACGGGCCTTGAGACCTTCGGTATAATCCCGCATGGTGTTCACATCCTTTTCAAAAAGGTCCCATTTGTTCACCACGATTACGCATCCCTTGCGGTTTTTCTGGATAACGTTGAAAATGTTCATATCCTGCGCCTCCATGCCCATCGTGGCATCGATCATCAGGATACACACGTCCGAATGCTCGATGGTGCGCATGGCGCGGAGGACGGAATAGAACTCCAGGTCTTCGGTCACCTTGCCGCGCCTGCGCATGCCGGCCGTGTCCACGATCATGAACTCGTGACCGAACTTGTTGTAATAAGTGGAAATGGAATCGCGGGTGGTGCCGGCAACCGGCGTCACGATATTGCGTTCCTCGCCCAGAAGGGCGTTGGTAAGGGAACTCTTGCCCACGTTGGGCCGGCCCACGATGGCGATGTGCGGAAGGTCGGCGTGGTCGTCATCGGCCCCGTCATCTTCCGGAAGCACTTTCAGAATCTCGTCCAGGAGGTCCCCCGTGCCGGATCCGTTGGCTGCCGATATGGTCCATACCTCGCCGAGTCCCAGGCCGTAGAAATCGAAGGCATCGTACATCTTTTCGCCGGTGTCCACCTTGTTCACGCAAAGGACCACGGGCTTCTTGCTGCGGCGCAGGAGATCGGCGATTTCCGCATCGTAATCGGTGATGCCGGTGGCGGCTTCGCACATGAACAGAACCACATCGGCCTCTTCGATGGCAATGCCCACCTGGCGGCGGATGGCATCCTCGAAGACATCGTCCGAGTTGGAGGTGTATCCGCCCGTGTCCACCACGGAGAATTCACGGCCGCACCATTCACATTTTCCGTAATGCCGGTCGCGGGTGACGCCGGCAGTTTCATCGACAATTGCCTGACGCATGCCCACCAGACGGTTGAACAGCGTCGATTTTCCTACGTTCGGTCTCCCGACGATCGCTACGAGTGCCATACTTGATTCGGTTAAGATTCTTCGCTTCGCTCAGAATGACGGTTGATGATTTCAGTCTGCAAAGATACACATTTTATCGTCAAATACAGGCGACTGGATGCCAAAGAAGCGCAGAACGGAGTGAAAAACATGGTGTTGGCCCACCTTGTCCAAGGTTTTCATCTTCATATCCGGCGCCCACACCACGAAAGGAATCTCCACCTGCTCGCGGGGTGCCATGGCCATGGGAACCCCGTGCATGTATAAATTATTCTCCCCCAGGGACTCTCCGTGGTCGGAGACAAACAGCATGCAGCCCCGGCGGTCGGGCAGGCTCCGGAGAACTTCTATGACCGAATGCATGAGATAATCGGCATACACCACACTGTTGTCATAGGCGTTGAAAAGTTCCTCCGGGCTGGTCCTGGACATCTCCACCGTATTGCACACCGGAGTAAAAACCTCGAATTCCGGCGGGTAATTGGTGTTATAGGCCGGGCCGTGGTTGGTATAGGTATGAATCACCACGAACACCTTGTCGCTCCCGCTGGCAAGGATATCCTCCCGGAGGCCCTCCAGAAGGATGCCGTCGAAACGGTCGTCGGCTCCGGGGAAACGGGCCTTCAGGTCTTCTTTCCGATAGTATTTTTCCGTATGCACGGGCGGTTCTCCCCAGTTGGACGTGCGCCAGGAAACGTCCACGCCCGCCCGTTCCAGGTAATTGGGCAGAATCTCATGGAGCTTCGGCGTATCCTTATGCTCCAGAATGGCCTTCACGCCGGCGCGGGTGTACGTAGCCGAAGCATCGGCCACATAGGCCTTCACCGAATCGCGAGCAGTGTAGGGATTGGTCTCCTTCCCGTATCCGTACAGCGAGAAATGGTCGCGGCGGGCCGATTCGCCGATCACGAGGACGCACACGTCCTTGCTGGCGGAAACCGACACGGGGTCCGGCAACGGGATTTCCTTTTCCGCCTGCCTGCGCTTCCCCGCCTCGTAACGGACCGTGTTCACGATATAGGACCAGGGAGCCACCAGGGCACCCAGTTCGGTGGAGTTCCGGTCGATCCAGGGCCAGTTCTTCATATTTCCGAAGACAAGGAGCACAATCAGGCCCAGGGCTCCTCCGGCAAGCCTCGCGAAGCCCTTCCAGCCGCCATATTCCACCTTCCGCCCAAAAACATACAGCATGGGCAGGAAGCCCAGCGCCAGCACATAAAGGAGGAAGGACCAGGAGAAAAACCCGGAAGCTTCCGAGTACTGCGTGGTAATGGCGTTCCCCATCATCTCGTCCGTAATGAACACTTTGTACGTATTGACGAAATAAAGCATGACGGCATCCCCGAAGAGCGTAAACGCCAGTATGAACTTGCCGACTTTTCGGAAAAGGAACACCAGAAGGACGTAAAAAAAGAAATTGAGCGCCAGGAGAAGGAGTACGGCCGTGACAAAGATGACCACGCCGTTGAAGCCTCCCTCCAGATGCTGCGTCAAATAAGTGAAGAAAGGAATATGGAAAGCGCATACCGTGTACACGCTCAAAACGAGGCTGTAAATCCCCAGTGAGGTTTTTTCCTTGAAAATCATTTCCAAAGCCGGATAAGGAGCCACGCCGTCCCCGCGCAGAGGAAAGCCAGCAGCAGATTGAAAAGCAGCGTAAGGGGCAGATTCACCGGCTGCGGGGTGCGGTCAAAAGGACTGTCCTGGGCCGATGCGTCATAACGGGCGAAGGGATTGGTGTAAATCACCGCCCCGTCCGGGAAAAAGGCTGTCATCCGGGCGTAAGGCTCCCCCTCCGGCAGCGCATAGCGGATGCGGCAGGTATCGGCCGCCAGCAGGAGCGTCCGGTGCCCCGATCCGTTTACGCGAATGCTGTCAGCCTTCTGCGACAGGGTGAGGTATATCTCGTTCCCTTCCAGGCCGATGGCCTCCACGGCAGGCAGTTTCCGGTTTTTCTCCCGCTTCACCGCCCAGTCTCCGTCCCCGTAGTCGGGGACACGCATGGCATAGAAACAGCCGCCACGAAGCGTCTTTTTGATATCCTCGTACGTTCCCGACGCGGTGCGGAGGAAATTGCACCGGATGGCGGTGAGCCAGTGGCGCTCCGGGTGGTGGAGGTCGTCATTGGCCAGGCCGAAGCTGTAGTGTCCGGCACTCAACGCCGCGTCCCAGTATTCATTTTCCGTGCTGATGTGCGTATCCAGCTCCATCAACTGATAGCCCGACAGCAGGGCCATGCGTTCAGGAGTGGTTCCCACCGTGCGGTAAGGGTGGTTGATCTGGATGAAATCGGAATCGGCCCCCAGGCGGTCCAGTTCGAACTGCATCTGCGAAGCCAGCAGGGGCAGCAGCGGATTCCAATGCTTCACGGAAGGACTTCCGAACACCAGTTTGTGAAACTTGAAGGGGCTGTAACCCTGCTCGTACACGTTCACCTGGAGGGTGCTGTCGTAAGGGTGTTCCGTTATCTCGTTGTGATTGGAAAAAGTGACGATGTCGTAACCGAGGCTCCGGAAAACGCTGTCGGTATAGGCGGCATCGTAAGGGCATTCGTTCAGGGGCCAGGGGCCTTTTACGCGGGTATGCGTGTGGAAATTGGCCCGCTTCCAGCTTGTTGCAGAGTCCATGGCGCTGTACGGATTGAAGATATCCGGACCGCGGAAGGGCTGCGGCGGCCGGAATCGATAGACCGGGCTCACGCCGGTGACCCACACCAACAGGAGGAACAGCAACGCCAGCGTTCCCAGCAACTTTCCGATCAGCGTCAAAACTCGTTTCATATCCTATTCAGTCTGGAAAATGGGACAAGAACCTTCAGGGCGCCCCTGTTGACAGACAGTTCAAATTCCGTACCGCCCTCGAAGGGGTCTCCGTCACAGTGAATGGCTCCCCCCTTCGTGCGGGAGACATGGAAGGAAGAGCCGCTGAAATGCAGGAAATGCCGGCTGGTAGGCGCCAGGCCGGTCATGAGCCGAGCCGCAAGGTCGGGGATTTCCACGGTGGAAAAAGGACGGACCACGATGATGTCCAGAAGCCCGTCCTGCAGGGAGGCCATGGGGGCGATGCGCGCCTGGTTGCCCCACTGGTTGGCATTGGCCACCGTCAGGAACACGGCTTTTCCCTGCCAGGTTTCACCTTCGGCGCTGCGGATGGTGTAGAGGTCTCCGGGGTGGTTCTTCCACTCTTCCCATGCCAGGGAAATGTATCGGGAAAGGCCCCGGCGGGTGGACCGGGCAAATTCCAGACTGACGGCGGCATCCAGGCCCATCCCGGCCGTACAGAAAAAATAATTTCCGTCCAGGGAGGCGGCATCGATACGGGTTTCGCAGCCCTCGTTGAGCGTTTTAACCGCTCTGGACGGACTGCGGCTGATGCCCAGATGCAGCGCAAGGCCGTCTCCGCTGCCGCAGGGGATGATGCCCAGCGTCTTTTCACTGCCCACGAGCCCACGGGCCACCTCGCTCACTGTCCCGTCTCCGCCCACGGCCACAACGACATCGGCCTCAATGCTCCGGGCCAGTTCTTCGGCCTGCCCGGCCCTTTCCGTAAACGCCACCTTGAGCCGATAAAGCGAGCCGTCAAGATATTTCTCGACGGCTGCCAGAATTCCGGACTTGTCTTTCCCCCCGGAGATGGGATTCACAATGAGGCAAATGTCTTTCATCCTTTTTTATACAAGCCGCAACCGGCACAGGCGTCCGAATAATTCCCGTCGCACGCCGTTCCGTCATGCCCGGCCGGACCGGGCATCTTGTTCTTCCGGGCCGCGAGCATTTCCATCTCTTCCTGCCTGGCACATCTGATGCCCCGTTTGCGCATCTGGGGGTTCGTGGAAATTTCTCCGTCGGGGAAAGGCCGATGGAAAAAAAAGATGTTCACGCCGAGCAGCAGCACGGCGATTCCCACAAACACGATGGCGGCAAGGAGCGTTTTCATGGATCAGAGGGCGAATTCCGATGAAATGGGTTCGTAATTATACACGCGGAGAATCATCCGGGCGAACGTGTCGGCCAGGGAGACCACGCGGAACTTGCTCTGAAACTCCTTCTTGGCGGGATCCAACGGAATGGTATCGGTCACATAAACCTCCGTGAGGGCGCTCTGGTCGATGCGTTCGTAGGCCGGGCCGGAAAGAACCGGATGGGTGGCGAAGGCGCGGACGCTGCGGGCGCCGCGCTTGAGAAGCTCGTTGGCGGCTTCGGTGAGCGTACCGGCCGTATCGATGATATCGTCAATGATTACGATGTCGCGGCCCTCCACCTCTCCGATGGGCGTAATGCGCTCCACCACATTGGCCCGGGCGCGGGTCTTGTGGCAAATCACCACGGGCGTATGCAGGTTCTTGGCATAGGCGTTCACACGCTTGGCGCCGCCCATATCCGGAGCGGCCAGGGTGAGCGTGTCCTTGAACTGGCGCTGCAACTTCTTCAGCGTCGCGAGGAAATCATAGCTGGCATACAGATGGTTCACCGGGAAATCGAAGAATCCCTGGATCTGGTCGGCATGGAGGTCGCAGGTCATGACGGCATCCGTACCGGCCACCTTGAGCATGTTGGCCACCAGTTTGGCACCGATGGAGACGCGGGGCTTGTCCTTGCGGTCCTGCCGGGCCCAGCCATAGTAAGGAATCACGGCAATGACCTTGTTGGCCGACGCCCGCTTGGCGGCATCGATGGTCAGGAGCAGCTCCATCAGGTTGTCGCTGCCGGGGAACGTGGACTGGAGAATGAAACAGGTTGCTCCGCGGATGCTCTCGGCAAACGAGGGCTGGAATTCTCCGTCGCTGAAATGGGATACCTCCAAGGGGCCCAGGACCACTTCGGGTTCGTCGTCCCGCTTGAAACGGTTCATAGCTTCTACTACCTTCTCCGCAAAGTAGCGGGTAGCCTCACAGGAAAACAGCGCCATCCGGTGCTTATGGACATCGTTTATCATAATGTTTGAAGAATATATCCTATGTAGTTAGTGATTTCGTCTTTTCCGGTTCCCTTCACGGAAGATGACACAAAGCAGGGCGGCAGTTCTTCCCAGTCTTCCAGGAGGCGCCCCTTGTTTTTCAGGATTTGCTGCTCCAGGGCTTCCGGCCCCTGTTTGTCGGCCTTGGTAAAGATGATGCCGAAGGGAATGCCCTTTTCGCCGAGTTCGGAAATGAAGCGGAGATCCACCTCCTGCATGTCGTGCCGGGAATCAATCAGGACCATGAGCATCACCAGGTCTTCCGAATGGTTGATATAGTCCCAGATGATGTGGCGAAGACGGGCGCGCTCCTTATCCGGCAGCCTGGCATAGCCGTAGCCCGGAAGGTCCACGAGATACCAGTTGTCATTGATGAGAAAATGATTCACCAGCTGTGTCTTTCCCGGGGTCTGGGAAGTCTTTGCCAGCTTGGAATTGCCGGTGAGCATGTTGATGAGGGAGCTCTTCCCCACATTGGAGCGGCCGATAAAAGCGAATTCCGGAGCCCTGCGCGCAGGTTTTCCGGAAACCCGCGTGCTGCTGCCAGCAAACTCTGCCTTGGTGATTTTCATAGAAGTACCGCCGATTGCAGTGCAAAGATACAAATAATTATTCTCGAAAAAAAGCTATCTTTGCGCTTATGGAGCAAGATGAAAAATTTATGCGCGAAGCCTTGCGCGAGGCGATCGCCGCTTCCGCCGAGGGAGAGATTCCCATCGGGGCGGTTGTCGTATGGAAAGGACGCATCATCGGCCGGGGGCACAACCAGACCGAGCGACTGCACGACACCACCGCCCATGCAGAGATGATTGCCATCACGGCCGCCACCGAGGCAATGGGCGGAAAGTACCTGACCGACTGCACCTTATATGTAACGGTGGAGCCCTGCCCCATGTGTGCCGGGGCGCTTGCCTGGTCGCAGATCGGCCGCATCGTCTATGGAGCGCCGGACCAGCGCCGGGGCTACTCCCTCTTCTCCCCCTCCCTGCTGCATCCCCGCACGGAAGCCACCGGCGGCATTCTTATGGAAGAATGCGCCCGGCTCATGGTAGATTTCTTTCGGGAAAAGCGGCTATAGCATCAGGCCGGCCTTGACCTTTTCCGCGGCCTCGTCGCCTTTCAGGTAACGGAGAATCGCCAGGCCGAAGTTCACGGCATGTCCGGCTCCGCGGCCCGTGATAAGCGCGCCGTCCGTAACCGCGCTTTCCGGGGTAAAGACGGCGCCTTTTTCGACAAGCGCCTGTTCAAACCCGTCAAAGCAGGTAAATTTCTTCCCTTCCAGCCCGGGAAGTTGCGAAACAACCAGTCCCGGAGCGGCGCAGATGGCGGCCACGGCGCCGCCACGGGCCCAGTGGTCCTGAAGGATTTCCATCAACTCCGCATGCTGCGCAAGATTTTTGCTGCCCGGCATCCCGCCCGGGAATATCATGACATCCGAAGCGTCGGTGCCGGGTTCCATCACTTCCAGGTCGCCCCAACCGGTATCTACCGAAACGGAAAGCCCGTGGGAACTTTCCACCATATACTCTTCCGTAATGGAAACCGTCCTGACATCCACGCCGCCACGCAGCAACACGTCCCGTGTTCCCAGCGCTTCCATGTCTTCAAAACCGTTTGCCAAAAAAATATGCACACCTTTCATATCAAGAAACTTTTAACGGACATGACGGCTCCTCCGGAATGCCTCCCGACGGAATCGGACCGTCCAATTTTTCCAAAGATAGCAATTTTTCCAAAGATTTGTTTTATCTTTGCACCCCGGAATTGAACTGTGGTGTAATGGTAGCACTAGGGATTTTGGTTCCCTCAGTCAGCGTTCGAATCGCTGCAGTTCAACGGAAGCGGCCCCGTGCAGGGCCGCTTTTTGTGTATGGGAGGGCTTAGTTGCGCCGGTTGGCCAGGGAAATGTAGTACAGAAGCGTGGCCAGGGAGCCGATGGCGGCAATCACATAGGTGTAGGCGGCCCACTTCAGGGCATCCGCCGCCATGGCCTTGGTCTCGTAATTCACGATTCCGTCGCTTTCCAGCCATTTGACGGCGCGGGCGCTGGCATTGATTTCCACCGGAAGCGTCACAAAACTGAAAAGGGTGGTGAGGGCGAACAGGCCGATACCGATCCAGATGAGAGAGGGGAAGATGTTGATGAACACCACGCCGGCCAGCAGCACCCAGGAAACGATATTGCTGGAGAAAGACACCACGGGGACCAGGGCGCTCCGCATCCGGAGCCAGGCATATCCGGTGGCATGCTGCACGACATGTCCGCATTCATGGGCGGCCACGGCGGCAGCGGCCACCGAACGGCCATAATAGACATCTTCGCTCAGGTTCACCGTTCTGGTAGTGGGGTCGTAATGGTCCGACAGCTTTCCGGAGATGGAGACGATGTTGACATCCCGGATTCCGTGGGCCTGGAGCATGCGGCTGGCCACCTCGGCCCCGGTAAGCGTAATCGGCACTTCCGAATACTTGGCAAAACGGCTCTTCAGCATAGCTTGGATGACCAAACTGAGCACCATCACTAAAATCGTTATGATCCAAATGGTAGAACTGGACATGGCAAAACTTTGTTTATGTTGATGCTTTTGTGTCCGCAAAAAACGGACCCCTTTTGCAAAAATACAATTTTTATGGCAAAATGTCAGACAGAAATATTATTTTTGTACAATCAATGATAAAGGACATGCGAGAAATCCTGGACGATTTTTCCCGCTTGGAGCTCAATCTGAAGGCCGCCACGGACAACTACCGGTACTTCCGCTCCCTGCTGGATCCCAAGACCAAACTGCTGGTTCTGGTGAAAGCCAACGCCTACGGACATGGCGGTGTGGAATTTGCGTCCATGATGCAGCGCGCCGGCGCGGATTATCTGGCCGTCGCCTATCCCGTAGAGGGGCTGGAACTTCGCCGCAGCGGCATTTCGCTTCCCATCCTGGTGCTCACTGCAGGAACCGATTTCTATCCGGAAATCATCGAAACCCGCATGGAGCCCTCCATCCCCAACCTGTATTCCCTCAAGAAACTCGTATCGGCCCTTCGGGAAAGGGGGCTCAAGGACTACCCCGTCCACATCAAACTGGACACCGGCATGCACCGGCTGGGCTTCATGACGGAAGAGCTGCCGGAACTGGTGGACTACCTGAAAGAGACGCCGGAGGTAAAGGTAAAGGCCGTTTTCTCGCACCTCTGCGTGGCCGAAGACCCGCAGGAAGACGATTTCACCCTGGGGCAGATTCACCTGTTCCGCGACAATGTGAATTATATCGCCGACGGTATCGGCTATATGCCCATGCGCCACATCCTCAACTCGGCCGGCATCGAGCGTTTTGCCCGGTATCAGTTTGACATGGTGCGCCTCGGGATTGGCATCTACGGCATCAGCGCCCTGCCCGGGAAAAAACTCGCCCCCGTGGCCTCCCTCAAGTGCAAGGTGCTGCAAGTAAAGGAATTAGGGCCCGACGACACGGTGGGTTACGGCCGATGGGGCCACGCCAAGGAAGGCACCGTCATCGCCACCATTCCGGTTGGATACGCCGACGGCATCGACCGCCACCTGGGCCGGGGAAACGCCTCTTTTTCCCTGAACGGGCACCGCGTCCCCACCATCGGCAACATCTGTATGGACATGTGCATGCTGGACGTCACCGGCGTCCCCTGCAAGACCGGAGACACCGTCACCATCTTCGGGGAGGATCCCACCGTGAGCGAACTGGCCGATATCCTGGGAACCATCCCCTATGAAATCCTGGTCTCCGTGCCCCGGCGTATCCATCGGCTGCTGGTGCGCTAGAACAGCGTAGGGTGGTTTTCTTCCAGTTCGGAAAGGATTTTTGACATGATCGCCTCCCGGAAGAGGGCGCTTTTGGCGTGTACCTTGAAACGGGAACAATACTCCTGAATGGCGGCCATTTCACTGTCGTTGAAGTACAGGACATGCCGGTTTTTCCTCAGCAGAAGGGCTTTCTGTTTGGAAAGGTAGGCCGGATCCACACCGGGTATTTTCTTTTTTCTGGCCATAGATTCTTCGCTTCGCTCAGAATGACAACAGGTATCAGAATGACAGATATCGGCGTTTCACCACGCCCGCCCTGTCCAGTTCCACGATCATGGGAAGGCCGGAAAGGTCGAAGGTGTCCAGCAGTTCCGCACCGTCTTCCGGCGCATCCGTGAGAAGGGCGTCCATGTCCACCAGAAGCACCCGGACCTTCCTGTTCTCCGCCACCATCCGGTCCACCTCCGCCAACATTTCCTTGCAGGACGAACAGGAAGGAGAGTAGAATACCAGATAAGCGGGATCCCCCTTGAGTTTCCGAAGGGCATAACGACCCGGACGGCTGCCGCGGGCCAGGAGGCAGGGTTTTCGGCGGAGCACCCCCGGAACCGTCAGGTCCGGTACAAGGGAGCCCGCCGGTGTACGGCCGGAAAGTTCCGCCAGCATCCGTCCCAGCGAAACAATCTGCGCCTTGTCGGCCGGCGTGGTCCAGACATCCGGTAATCGGGTGATATATTTCTCCACGAAAGGGATGGCCGCGTCGCGGAACACTTCCGTCTTCTGCGATGAAAGGAAATACAGGAAATCCCCCTCCACCTGCTTGAAGGCATCGACATTCCCCTCTCCGAAGGTGCGTGCGGCAAGATAATCGGCCACTTCCATCACATGAGACACGTTCAGGGAATCCCCGTAAGGCGTGAAAAACTGCGCATAGCGCTGCATCACCGAAGGCTCTCCATAGACGTACGAGGCCGATGCGAACTCCTTGTTCAGAAGACTGCGGAGGGCCGGCGTGTCCAGGTTCCGTCCCACGATGGTGCCGGAAGGGTTCACGAGGAACATCCTCGGGGTCTGGAGCACAGCGTAAAGGCGCTGCCAGTCGGAGGTGATCTCGGGGTCCCATGCGTGCAGGAAACCCGGGAGAGACTCCCGGTAGGAAGCCCAGGATTCGGCAGACGCGCCTACATATACGGCATACACCCGCAGCGGATACTTCCCTTCCTCCACGAGCGCTTTCAGACGGGGCGTCTCCACCTTGCAGGTAGAGCACGAGGTATCATAAAAGTAAATCACCGACCAGCCGTCCTCCGCGGGGACGCGCACCGGAGCGCCGGAAGGGTCCATGAGCATGAGGACGGGCGCATCGGCCCCGATGAGGGAAGACTTGTTGAACTCCGTGAAAAGCTGCGCATTGAAATAGTCCTCGGAGGATTTCATGGCAATGTCTCCGGACAGGAACCACTTTTGAGCGATGTGTACGGCCACGGCATCGTCTCCCATCACCTTGGACCGGAGGTAGTGATCGTAGATTTTGAGCGCCACATACTGGCGCACCAGGGAATCCTGCGTGGAGGAGATGAGAAAGTCGCACTCCCGGGTCTGCACATCGGGGCTTTCTCCGAGCAGGGCCATGAAATACTCTTCCAGCTTGGCCCCCAGTTCAGGATAAGGCTCCTGCGCCCCGGCTCCGATGGTCAGGACGGCAAGCAATATGCAAGAGAGCCATTTTCTCATAAGACGACCCCCTCCGGAATAAAGCTTGAGTAGTCTCCTCCGTGACGGAGAATGTCCCGTACGGCCGATGAGCTGATGTGGGCGAACTCCTGGGCGGTAGGGATGATGATGGTTTCCACCTCGGGAGCCAGCCGGCGGTTGGCGTCGGCGATGGAACGCTCCGCCTCGAAGTCCAGCATGTTGCGGACCCCGCGGACAATGTGGCGGATGCCCAGCTCGCGGCAGGTATCCACCGTCAGGTTGTCATAGGAGATGACGGAAACCCCTTCCAGCGAGACCGTGGCCTGGTGAATGATGTCCAGTTTCTTCTCCATGTCAAAAAAGCCCCGTTTGTCCTGGTTGATGCCCACGGCCACCACCACCTCGTCAAACATGGTGAGCGCGCGCCTCAAAATGTTCAGATGGCCCGCCGTAAAGGGATCGAAGGAGCCCGGGAAAAGTGCTTTGGTTTTCATAATTGCCAGTTGATGGGAGTTTTACCTTGTGCCTCCAGGAGCGCATTGGCCCGCGAAAAATGCCGGCAGCCGAAAAAGGCGCCTCCGGCCAGCGGCGAAGGATGTGCCGCCAGAAGGACATGGTGGCGGGACGTATCGATGAGCGAGGCTTTCGCCTTGGCAAAATTGCCCCACAGCAGAAAGACGATGCCCCGGCCGTTGTCACTAAGGTAACGGATGACGGCGTCGGTGAATTCCTGCCAGCCGGCGCCACGGTGCGAGGCGGCCTTCCCCGCTTCCACGGTGAGGATGCTGTTCAGGAGCAGCACCCCCTGCCGGGCCCAGTTTTCCAGGTTGGGACGCCCGCTCATGCGGATGCCCAGATCGGCCTCGATTTCCTGGAAGATGTTACGGAGGGAAGGAGGTGTCCGCACACCGTCCGGCACCGAAAACGAAAGGCCCATGGCCTCCCCGGGATTGTGGTAAGGGTCCTGCCCCAGAATGACCACTTTCACCGCCGGTACCGGTGTGAGTTCAAAGGCTCTGAAAATAAGGCTTCCGGGCGGATAAATAATCTTCCCGGCCGCCTTTTCCTGATGCAGGAAGCGCACCAGAGAAGCAAAGTACGGTTTCCCGAACTCCGGTTCCAGTGCGCTTTTCCAGCTTTGTTCAATCTTTACGTCCATAGATTCTTCGCTTCGCTCAGAATGACAGGAAGGACGTCAGAAAATAAAGTTTATGACATCCTTGATGGTTTTCACATAGACAAAGATAAGACCTTTTATGTAAATTTCCTTGATATCCTCCACATCTTTCCGGTTTTCTTCGGAAATGACGATGGTGTGAACCCCCGCACGTTTGGCGGCAAGAATCTTTTCCTTGATGCCTCCGACCGGCAATACACGGCCACGAAGGGTCATTTCTCCGGTCATCGCGACACCGCTTTTGGGCGCTTCTCCGCGAAGGGCGCTCACCATGGAACTCACCATGGTAATTCCGGCCGACGGACCGTCCTTGGGAACGGCGCCCTCCGGCACATGGATGTGGACATCCCGCTTCATGAACGTCTCGGTATCCATCCCGGCCAGTTCCGGATGCGCTTTGATGTACTGCCAGGCTATCTGGGCGCTTTCCTTCATCACATCGCCCAGGTTGCCCGTCATGGTAAGGGAGCCCTTTCCTTCGCTCACCTGGCTTTCTACAAAAAGGATCTCACCGCCCATCTCCGTCCAGGCAAGACCGGTGACCACGCCGGGGCCCTCGTTTCCCTTCACGTCGTCGTGGAACGCCGTGGGAAGCCCCAGATACTCTTTCAGATGCTCCGGCCGGATTTCCTTCGGGAACTCCTGCCCCAAAGCCATCTTCTTGGCCGTCACGCGGGCGATTTTGGCAATCTGTTTCTCCAGACCCCGCACGCCGGACTCGTGGGTGTATCTGTCCACGATCTCCCGGAGAGCATCATCGCCGATGGAGAGTTCATCGGCCCGCAGGCCGTGCTCCGTGAGCTGCTTGGGGACCAGATACTTGTGAGCGATTTCCAGTTTCTCCTGGGCCAGGTACCCGCTCACATTGATCATCTCCATCCGGTCTTTCAAGGCCGGCTGGATGGTGCCGATGCCGTTGGCCGTGGTGATGAAAAGGACGTTGGAGAGGTCGTAATCGATATCCAGATAATTGTCGTGGAAGGTGCCGTTCTGCTCCGGGTCCAGCGCTTCCAGAAGGGCACTGGAAGGGTCTCCCTTGAAATCGGAGGACAATTTGTCAATCTCGTCCAGGACAATCACCGGATTGGAGGTGCCGGCCCGCTGGATTCCGCTCAGGATCCGTCCGGGGAGGGCGCCTACGTAGGTTTTTCGATGACCGCGGATTTCCGCTTCGTCGTGCATGCCGCCCAGCGAAATCCGGATGTATTTGCGGCCGAGGGCCCGGGCGACGCTCTTTCCGAGCGAAGTCTTTCCCACTCCGGGAGGCCCCCACAGGCACAGGATGGGCGACCGCATGTTCCCCTTCAGTTTCAGGACGGCCAGGTACTCGATGATACGATCCTTCACGCTGTCCAGGCCAAAATGGTCTTCGTCCAGGACCTCCTGCGCATGCCCCAGGTCCAGGTTGTCATCCGACATCTCTCCCCAGGGAAGGTCCAGCATGAACTGGATATATGCGAACTGAATGCTGTAGTCGGGCGATGTGGGATTGAATTTCTCCAGGCGCGCCATCTCCTTGTCAAAGATGGCACGCACCTCCTTGGACCACTTCTTTTCGTCGGCCCTGCGGCGCATCTTTTCGAACTCCTCGCCTTCGTCCATGCCCAGTTCCTCCTGGATGGTGCGAAGCTGGTTGTTCAAATAATACTCCCTCTGCTGCTGGTCAATGTCGGTCTTCACTTTCTGGTTGATTTCCTGTTTGATCTGCAGCAGCTGGGTCTGGGTATCCAGCACCTTCAGCAGGGCAAGTCCCCTCTCGTGCATATCCGTGACGGACAGCAGACTGGTACGCTCCTGCAAATTCTCCACCTCGATGGTGGTGGCGATGAAATTCACCAGGAAATGGAAATTGTCAATGCTCCGGAGCGCGCCGATGGCCTCCTTCGGGGCAAAGGACGAAGATTTCACGATGAGGGCGGCCTTCTCCTTGAGGGAATCGGCCAGGACGCGGAGTTCCCGCTCGTCACAACCGGCCGGGATACTCTCTTCCAGATAACGTACGCGACCTTCCATGTAGGGGGTCGTGGTGACAATTTCCTGCAGCTCGGCCAGGGAGGCGCCCTGCAGGATGACAGTCACCGTCCCATCAGGCATCTCCAGGGTCTTGATGAGCTTGCAGACCGTACCATAATGATACAAGTCGGCCTCCGTCGGGTCTTCGACGGAGATATCCGTCTGCGGAAAAGCGGCCAGCCAGCCCTTCCCATCTTCCACATCGGCCACCAGTTTCACCGACTTTTCCCGGCCCACGGTCACGGGGAAGACGGTTCCCGGGAAAATTACGGCATTGCGAAGCGCAAGGACCGGAATGACGGGCGGGAGTTCAGACACATCTACCTTCATGGATGCCGCTTCTCCCACGACAGGCATTATATTTACTTCTACACCCTGCGGTGTCATCATTTCTTCAAAAGTTTTCATGAAAACTGACATTTTGTCATTAAAAACGGGCACAATTGTCCGGGAGCCTATATGGTCAATCTTCGTGCCAAGCGAGAATTGTGGCACAATTTTGCGCATAACATTTTGAAATCTCAAAAAATAAGCCTATTTTCCCGTGTTTGACACTTATGATTTACTGATTTGCCGATAATAATGGGCCACAGACCGCTGTATGGGCGATTTGTGGCCTTTCTATTTTTTCTGACTTT
>CADBFO010000003.1 GCA_902794005.1 uncultured Bacteroidia bacterium | reverse complement strand
CCAACCGTGAGGTTATCCTGCGGGCCACATCCCCGGATTTCACCACCTGGACCAAAGACCTCCTTTGGGCCATGAAGGGCGATGATTTCGGCTATTCCAAGGAAGACTTCCGCGACCCCCAGGTGTTCAAGGCCGATGACGGCAAATGGCACATGGTGATTTCCAGCAACCTCAAGTTCGCCGACTTCGTGTCCGACGACCTCAAAACCTGGTCTCACGTGGGTTCCTTCAACATGGTCTGGGACCGTATGTGCGAATGCCCGGACGTGTTCAAGATGGGCGACTGGTGGTACTTCATCTATTCGGAAGGCTACCGCGCTCCCTGGAGCCGCAAGGTTAAATACATGATGGCCGATTCCTGGCAGGGGCTGAAAGACTGCTTCGGCGATCCGGGCGCCCACTGGCCGCAGGACATGCACGAGGGTGTGCTGGACAGCCGCGCCTTCTATGCCGGTAAAACCGCTTCCAACGGAACTGAGCGTTACATCTGGGGTTGGTGCCCCACCCGCACCGGCGCCACCATCTTTGACCGCAACGTCAACGTGGGTGCCGCCGGCGAGCCCAACTGGTCCGGAGCTCTGGTCTGTCACAAGATTCTCCAGAAGGCCGACGGTACCCTCACCCTGGGTGAAGTGCCGGCCATGGCTGCGAAATACAACCAGAGCAAGACCGTGAAGGTGATGGCTTCCAACGGAGCCACCCTGAACGGGGTCAACGGAAGCCTGAAAGGAGACGATGCCTACATCCTCTACAACCGCCTGGATGCCCACAACCACCTTTCCTTCAAAGTAACCACCTCCAACAATTGGGACAAATTCGGCATCTCCCTGGTGCGCGGAACGGATTCCAAGAAATACTACACGATGGTGGTGAATCCCGAATGGGAAGACGGCCGGAAAGTGAACTTCGAAGAGGAAGGCGAAGAAGGCAAGCACTTCATTGAAGGAATAGACGGCTATAATTTCGCCCGACCCGCCAACAACGAGTACAAGATTGATATTTACACGGACAACTCCGTGGTGGTGATGTACATCAACGACGTATGTGCTTACACGCAGCGTATCTATGGAATACAGAAAAACTGCTGGAGCATCAACAATTACGGAGGAAGCATCACCGTTTCCGATCTGGCTGTAACCCTGTATTAAAAGTCTCGTTTTTTAGCTATATTTGAAGCATGAAACGTCTTTTGACTCTTTTGGCACTGATGCTCCCGGTTTTTTCCGGGGCGCAGAACCTTACCATCACCCATCTGAGCGAGACGCACAGCATGGTGCGGGTGAGCGGAAAAGACCGCTATGTGCTGCTTCCCATTCAGGAAACGGCCCAGGAGGCGGTTGTGAAGGTGCTCTCCAACGGCCATGAGGTGTACAAGGCCAACGTGAGCCTGGCCATTGACAAGACGGACTATCTGGTGCCGCTGGACCTGTCCCCCTGGAACGGCAGCAGCATCCTGCTGGACATCACCATGAAACAGGGCCGCAGCGTGCGCAGGGATCCCTCCGACGATGTCTGCTGGAGCGAGATGACCTCGAGCCCCGTCTTTGACGCCGGCAACAAGGAGAAAAAATACAGGCCCGCCTACCACTTCTCCCCTGCCTGGGGCTGGATGAACGACCCCAACGGCATGGTCTATAAGGACGGTGAATGGCATCTGTTCTACCAGTGGAACCCCTTCGGAAGTTTCTGGGGCAACATGACCTGGGGCCACGCCGTCTCGCGTGACCTGGTGCAGTGGGAACACCTGGGGGCCGCGATTGTGCCGGACGCCCTGGGAGACATCTTCAGCGGCAGTGCCGTGGTGGAAGACAACCAGACCCAGAGCATCGCCTACAGCCTGGATAACGGCCGCACCTTCACCAAATATGCCGGCAATCCGGTGATCATGGCCGAAGATACGCCCGATTTCCGCGACCCCAAGCTGTTCTGGGACAATCAGACCCGTCAGTGGAAGGTGGTTCTGGCCGCCGGTCAGGAAGTGCAGTTCTACAGCTCCCACAACCTGAAGGACTGGACGTATGACAGCAGTTTCGGCCTTTCCTACGGCAACCACAACGGTGTATGGGAATGCCCGGACCTGATCCGCCTGCCCTTCGAAGGCAAGGACAAGTGGGTGCTCCTTCTGAACATCAACCCCGGCGGCCCCTTCGGCGGCAGCGCCCCACCACCACCCGCTGGATGGACTACGGCAAGGACCACTATGCCGCCGTCACCTGGAGCAACGCTCCGGAAGGCCGCACCGTGGCCATCGCGTGGATGAGCAACTGGCAGTATGCCAATTCCGTTCCCACCACGCAGTTCCGCAGCGCCAACTCCGTGCCCCGGGACCTCTCCCTCATCCGCAAGGGCAAGGAAGTGCTCCTGAAGAGCACCCCGTCCAAGGAAGTGGAAGCCCTGCGCGGCAATCCGGTGCAGCACACGCTTGCCACCGCCCCCGTGGAGCTCTTTGAGACGCCCATGAAGGCCTACGAGATGCTTATCCGCTTCAACCTCCAGAAGAAGGAAGGCGCCACCCTCGTCCTCTCCAACGAGACCGGCGAACAGGTGGTCTTCTCCTACGAGCCGGTGTCCCAGACCTTCTCCATGGACCGCCGCGGCAGCGGAGCCGTCAAGTTCTCCAAGAAATTCGCGGCCGTCACCACCGCCCCCACCCAAGTAGGAGGCAAGATGGAGTTGCGTCTTCTTGTGGACAGCGCCAGCATCGAGGCCTTCGGCGAAGACTTCGCCATGACCAACCTGGTGTTCCCTTCCTCCCCCTTTAACACCATCAGACTCTACGGCAACATGAAGGTCGATGTAACCCTTTATCCCCTAAGCAAATAATGAATAAAAAGATACAACTGATACCGGTGATGCTGTGCTTCTTCGCCATGGGGTTCGTGGACCTCGTGGGCATCGCCTCCAACTATGTGCAGCAGGATCTGCAGCTGTCAGACTCCGCCGCCAATATTTTCCCGTCACTGGTCTTTTTCTGGTTCCTCATCTTTTCCGTTCCCACGGGGATCCTGATGAACCGTATCGGCCGCAAAAACACCGTCCTCCTGAGCCTGGCCGTGACGGTGATTTCCCTTGTCCTGCCCATCTTCGGCGAAAGCTACGGTCTCATGCTGGCCGCCTTCTCGCTGCTGGGAATCGGCAATGCGCTCATGCAAACCTCGCTGAACCCGCTTATCACCAACATCATCAAGGGAGAGAAGCTGGCCAGCACCATGACCTTCGGCCAGTTCGTCAAGGCCATCGCCTCCTTCATGGCACCGTACATCGCCATGTGGGGCGCCACCGCCGCCATGCCGACCTGGGGGCTCGGCTGGAGAGTGCTGTTCCCGGTGTACGGAGCAATCGGCATTCTGGCAGCGATATTCCTGGCCCTTTCTCCCATCGAGCGGGAGCAGGTGGCCGACAAAGCTTCCGGTTTTGTGGATTGCTTCAAACTGCTGGGGAAACCCGTCGTCCTTCTGAGTTTCCTGGGCATCATGTGCCATGTGGGCATTGACGTGGGCACCAACACCACCGCACCCAAACTCCTGATGGAGCGTGTGGGCATGACCCTCACGGAAGCCGGCTTCGCTACCAGCCTGTACTTTATTTTCCGTACCGTCGGCTGCCTGAGCGGCTCGTTCATCCTGTCCAGGTTCAGCCACAGGAAGTTCTTCCTGGTGAGCGTCATCATGATGGCTCTGTCCATGTGCGGCATGTTCATCGGCACAACCAAGCCCCTGCTGTACGCAGCCATCGCCCTGGTAGGCTTCGGAAACTCCAACATCTTCTCCATCGTGTTCTCGCAGGCCCTGCTGGCCGTTCCCGAGAAGCAGAACGAGGTCAGCGGCCTCATGATCATGGGGCTGTTCGGCGGCACCGTCTTTCCGCTCCTGATGGGCTTCGCCTCCGATGCCATCGGCCAGGCCGGCGCCGTCGCCGTCATGACCGTCGGCGTCGCCTATCTGTTTTATTATTTCTACAAAGTTCGCAACTGATTATGGATAATCGATTCGTCATCGGCATAGGGGAAGCGCTTTGGGACATGCTTCCCGAGGGAAAGAAACTGGGTGGTGCGCCCGCCAATTTCGCTTATCATGCCCGCCAGTTCGGCATGGAAGGCATGGCCGTGAGTGCCATCGGCCGGGACAAACTGGGCGAGGAAATTGTAACGGCCCTGGAAGAGCATCACCTGCCCTACCACCTGGATCGCGTGGAATACCCTACCGGAACCGTGCAGGTGAGCCTGGACAACCGCGGCGTGCCGCAGTACACGATCCAGACCGGCGTGGCATGGGACAACATCCCTTACACCCCCCAGCTGGCGGAACTTGCCGGCAAATGCCGGGCCGTGTGCTTCGGTTCCCTGGCCCAGCGCAGCCCCGTTTCACGCGAGAGCATCGGCCGCTTCCTGGATGCCGTTCCCGCGGACTGCCTGAAGGTATTCGACATCAATCTGCGCCAGGACTTCTACGACAAGGACGTGCTGGAGTCTTCCTTCCGCCGCTGCGACATCCTGAAAATCAATGACGAGGAACTGGTGGTGGTGGCCCGGCTGTTCAATCTGCCCGGGCTGGCGCTGGAAGAGAAATGCCGCTACCTCATCAGGGAATACAAGCTCACCATGCTCATTCTCACCTGCGGGGTGAACGGCAGCTACGTTTTCTACGAGGGCGGCATGTCCTTCCTGGACACCCCGAAGGTACAGGTTGCGGATACGGTCGGCGCGGGCGACTCCTTCACCGGATCGTTCGTCGGTTCCCTCCTGTCGGGAAAATCCGTCAGCGAGGCCCACGAAACCGCCGTCAAGGTATCGGCATTCGTGTGTACCCAGAGCGGAGCCATGCCCATTGTTCCGGATAATCTCAAGTAAATGGACCGAAAGCTTCTAATCCTCATATCAGCCGTACTTCTTCTCACCGGTTGCACCGGCGGGAAGAAGTCGCTGGTTATAGGCGTATCGCAGTGCAGCGACGACATCTGGCGCACCAAACTCAACGATGAACTGGCCCTTGCCGCCCGTGTAGAGGGGGTTACGCTCCGTTTTTCTTCGGCCGACGACGACAGCCGGAAGCAGATGGAGCAGATCCGCCGCTTTGTGGCGGACGGCGTGAACCTGCTCATCGTCTCGCCCAACCAGTCGCATACCATTACGCCGGCCGTGGAAGAAGCTTTCGACGCCGGCATACCGGTGATTCTGTTCGACCGGAAAATCAATTCCGCCAAATACACCGCCTTCATCGGTGCGGACAACGTGGAAATCGGCCGCATCATGGGGCATTACATCGCCGATTTCCTGGACAAGGAGGGGCAGGTGGTGGAAATCCCGGGGCTGGAGGGTTCCTCCCCCGCCGACGACCGCCACAAGGGCTTCGAGGAAGCACTGCGGCAATATCCCGGCATCACGCTGGTAACGGCTCCGTACGGCGGGTGGCTGCAGGATGGCGGTTTCAATGCCATGAAAGAGGTGCTGGCCCGGAACGTCAGGCCCGATGCCGTCTTCGGTCAGAACGACCGGATGGCACTGGGCGCGCGGGAAGCCATGGGCGCCCCTGCAGATGTCGCGTTCTTTGGCGTGGACGCCCTGCCGGATGCCGGACTGCAGGAAGTGATTGACAGCGTGCTCAGCGCCTCCTACCTGTATCCTACCCGCGGCGACCTGGTGATGGAGCTGGCCATGAATATCCTCAGGGGTGCGCCCTTTCAACGGGAAAACCTGCTGGAAAGCGCCCTGGTGGACAGCCAGAACGCCCGTATCCTTCAGTTGCAGGAAGCGGAACTGGCCACCCAGCGGACCAACGTGGAAAACATCAACGCTCGCCTGGATACCTTCCTGATGCAGTACAACACCCAGCGCATCATCATGTGGCTGGTGATCGGCTTCTCGCTGCTGCTGCTCGTCGTTGCCGCACAAGCCTATTGGAGCTACATCAAGATGTGGGAGCTGCAACAGCGGCTGGAAGAGAGCACGAGGGCCAAACTGAAGTTCTTTACCCAGGTGAGCCACGACCTCCGTACACCGCTTACCCTGGTAGCCGGTCCCCTGCAGCACGTGCTGGAAGGGCCGCTGTCGCCCCAGCAACAAAAAAACCTCTCTCTCGCCCGCCGTAATGTGACCGTACTGCAGGAGTTGGTAAACAACATCCTGGATTTCAGAAAGATAGAGAGTGGAAACATCCCGCTCAGCGTATCCCGTTTCGACCTTCCTGCCGCCGTCCGGGAATGGATGGGCGGTTTCAGCGGTACCTCCCGTACACTCAGCTGCGAAGGCCAGGAATCCTTCACGGTCGAGGCCGACATGCGCCTGGTGGAAAGGGCGCTTTTCAACCTCATGGGCAACGCCATCAAGCACACCCGGACTCACGGCCACATCGTCGTTTCCGTACGGCAGGAAGGGCCGACAGCCCTCATCTCCATCACCGATGACGGTGAAGGCATCCCGCAGGAGAAACTGCCCTTCATCTTTGACGAATTCTACAAAGGGAACGATACCGGCAGCGGAACGGGGATCGGCCTGGCGCTGGTAAAAGCCGTTGCGGAACTCCATAAGGGCAGTGTCCGGGTGGACAGCACCCCGGGCGCCGGCACCACGTTCACCCTCCGGCTGCCGCTGGTGCAAAAAGGAGTGAAATTGACCGAAGGGCGTGATGCTTCGGCCTATACGGAGCGTTACGAAGAAAGCTATGACCACGTGGACACGAGCAAGGAGGAGGCCGCCAGCCGTGTGAGTGAAAGCGACCGTCCCACCATTCTTCTGGTGGACGACAATGCGGACCTGCGCAGCTTTATCGGCACGCTCCTGGAGGGCGAATACCGGATTCTGAGTGCCTGCGACGGCCGCGAGGCGCTGGGAAAAGCCACGCGCGAACTGCCGGACCTGGTGGTTTCGGACGTCATGATGCCCGTCATGGACGGCCTGGCATTCTGCAAGGCGCTCAAAGGCCAGCTGGCCACCAGCCACATCCCGGTTATCCTCCTAACCGCCAAATCACTGGAAGACCAGCGCGCGGAAGGCTACGACTCAGGGGCCGACGCCTACATCTCCAAACCCTTCAGCGAGAAGGTGCTGCTCTCCCGGATCGGCAACCTCCTGAAAAGCCGCATCCTGCTCAAAGAGCATTATCTGGAAACCGGCGAAAGTGCCGCCAGACCGCAGGAGAACGATTTTCTGGGACGGTTCCGCGCCAAGGTGCAGGCCCGGCTTTCCGACGAAGACCTGAGCGTGGAGCAACTGGGCTCCGAACTGGCTCTCTCGCGCGTGCAGCTGTACAGGAAGGTGAAAGCCCTTACCGGCTACTCCCCTGTCGAACTGGTGCGCATTACGCGCCTGAAAGCGGCCGAACAACTGCTCAAAACCACCGACAAAACCATTGCGGAAGTGGCCTATGCCGTGGGGTTCGGCACCCCGTCCTACTTCTCCAAGTGCTACATGGAGCTTTTCGGCCGCCTGCCCGGAGAAGAACGCGAGGATTTCCGGCGGAAAAATTTGTGATTCTGAGAATTATTCGTATCTTTGCAGTCCATTTTTTGAGATGACCGCTAAGCTTTGGCAAGACCTGCCGCAGAAGGCAGGCGCTTACGGTCCAAACTTTTAACAAGTTTTTGTACAATGTACGCAATCGTTGACATTGCAAGCCAGCAGTTTAAAGTAGAAGCTGGCATGGACATCTTCGTAAACCGCCTCAGCGCGAAGAACGGAGAATCTGTAGAGTTCGACAAAGTGCTCCTCGTGGACAATGAGGGCGCCGTAAAGGTCGGTACTCCGTATGTAGAAGGAGCCGTTGTGAAGGCCACCGTCCTGGACGATGATGCCAAAGCAAAGAAAGTGCTCGTATTCAAGAAAATCCGTCGCAAGGGTTTCCAGACGCTCAATGGCCATCGCCAGAAGCTCACCAAGATCCACATCGACGCTATCGCTTAACTTTTAAAGGAGAAACAGATTATGGCACACAAGAAAGGTCAATCCAGTTCCAAGAACGGTCGTGAGTCGCATTCCAAACGTCTCGGCATCAAGAAGTTCGGCGAAGAAGTCGTAAAGGCCGGCAACATCATCGTGCGTCAGCGCGGTACCGCCCACAACCCGGGTCTGAATGTTGGCATGGGTAAGGATCACACCCTCTACGCCCTCATCGACGGCACCGTCAAATTCACCCGCAAACGTGAAAACAAGTCCTATGTTTCCGTTCTTCCTTTTGAGAACTAAGACATGCTGACATTAAAACTTCTACGCGAGTCTCCGGATTTTGTCATCCGGAGACTTGCTGTTAAAAACTTCGATGCCCGGGACATCGTGAACAAAATCATTGTCCTGGACGACCATCGCAAGGCCCTCCAAACCAGCAGCGACGCCCTTCTGGCAGAGCAGAAGAAGGCGGCCACCGCGATTGGCCAGCTCATGAAAGAAGGCAAGAAAGAGGAGGCCGAAGCCGCCAAGGCCGAGGTGGCCAAACTCAAGGCCCGTTCCAGTGAGCTGCTGGAGATGGCCGATGACAACAACGCCAAGCTGAACGAACTGCTGGCCCTGCTTCCCAACATCCCCTGCGACCAGGTTCCTGAAGGAAAAGGCGCCGAGGACAACGTTGTGGTAAAGACGGGCGGCCCGGAGGTGAACCTTCCCGAAGGCGCCCTTCCCCACTGGGATCTTGCCAAGAAGTACGACATCATCGACTTCGACCTGGGCGTGAAGATTACCGGAGCCGGTTTCCCTGTGTATAAAGGCAAAGGTGCCCGCCTGCAGCGCGCCCTCATCAACTTCTTCCTGGACCGCAACACGGCCGCCGGATACAAGGAGGTGGAGCCGCCCGTGATGGTGAACGCCGCTTCCGGTTTCGGTACCGGCCAGTTGCCCGACAAGGAAGGCCAGATGTACCTGGCTCCCCTGGACGGTTTCTACATGGTTCCCACCGCGGAAGTGCCCGTCACCAATATTTTCCGGGATGTTATCCTGGGAGCCGACGATTTCCCGCAGAAACTTACGGCCTATACTCCCTGCTTCCGCCGGGAGGCCGGCTCCTACGGCAAGGATGTGCGTGGCCTCAACCGCCTGCACCAGTTCGACAAAGTGGAAATCGTGCGCATCGAGAAGCCCGAGAACAGCTATGCCGCCCTGGACGAGATGATCGCCCATGTGGAAGGCCTCGTGAACGCCCTGGGGCTCAAATACCGCATTCTCCGCCTCTGTGGCGGGGACATGAGCTTCACCTCGGCCATCACTTACGACTTCGAGCTCTGGAGCGCAGCCCAAGGCCGGTGGCTGGAGATTTCCTCCGTTTCCAACTTTGAAAGTTTCCAGGCCAACCGCCTCAAGTGCCGCTACAAGGACGAGACGGGCAAAACCCAGCTGGTCCATACCCTCAACGGCAGCTCCCTCGCCCTTCCGCGCGTAGTGGCAGCCCTTCTGGAAGACAACCAGAAAGACGGATACATTGAAATTCCGGAAGTTCTCCGTCCCTACACCGGCTTTGACCGGATTGACTAAACTTCCAGGGTGGCAGCCAAGCCGCTGACACATAGTCTTTTACGCATAATCCTCTGCGTTTTTTGCGCAGAGGATTATACATAAACACCTGTATATCAATGCCTTACTTGCCACTGGACAGGAGTTCCCGGAAGCGGATCATGCCTTTGGTGGCAACATCGGTGATGAGGGTGACGCGGGGATCCGCGATGGGAACCGGTTTGGGATCAATCACATAGATCGGACAATCGTTGGGAGCGTAACGGTACAGCCCGGCAGCCGGGTACACCTGCAGCGAGGAGCCGACAATCAGGAGGATATCGGCCTCTTCCACCAAGTCGATGGCCTTGCCGATATGGGGAACGGCCTCCCCGAAAAAGACGATGTGCGGACGCAGCTGGCTGCCGTTCGGGGCCAGGTCTCCAAGATGAACGGGCCGGTAGCCCACGTCGATGACTTCCGCCTCCGATTCAGTGCGGTCATAGAGGCCGTTCTCCGGGCGCACTTTGGTGAGTTCGCCGTGAAGATGCAGGACATAGGTGGAGCCGGCCCGCTCGTGCAGATTGTCCACATTTTGCGTGATGACGCTTACCTTGTAGTCTTTTTCCAGCCGGGCCATGGCCAGATGGGCCTCGTTGGGCCTGGCATCCTTCAACTGCGCCCGGCGCTGGTTGTAGAAATCCAGCACCAGTTTCCGGTTGCGGTACCAGCCTTCGATGGAAGCCACGTCGTTGACGTCATATTGCTCCCACAGGCCGCCCGTATCGCGGAAGGTGGCAAAACCGCTTTCGGCCGACACGCCGGCCCCGGTCAGAATCACGAGTTTTTTCATTGGGGTATCTCAAAATAATACTTCTTCACCCAGTACTCGAAGAGAGGGTCCATGAGCGAGGGCGTGTCATTTTCGTCAAAAACCAGCACTTCCTTCCTCATCAGGGCATCCTTTACGCGCTTGACGTTGGCCGACGAATTGAGACCGTATTTCCGGATTACATCGGCCGACGAGAAACGGGTAACACCCTCCACCGTTGCCCTGAGAAGGTTCACCTGGTGCGTGGTGAGTCCGTTGACGATTTCCTTGAAACGAGGCTCGTGCAGGGACACCAAATCCTCCAGCGCTTCCACGAAAACCGGCTCCATGATGTATCCACGGCTCATGGCATCACAGATGGCGCAGAAGTGGTTGATGTACCAGAGGTTTCCCCGGAACAGGCGACAGGCCCCCAGAATGAGCTCCTGGTTCACAACCTTGCCTCCGGCCAGGAAACCCCGCTGCACGTGATCGGATATCTCACGCTCCCCGGCCGGAGAAATGCGCACCCTTTCCACCACCCGGTGGAACAGGAGACTCCCTTCGAAGATGCCCATCATGGCATTTACGCCGCTCCCGCAGAAAATGTAGGAGAAAAGGCGGGGGTCCCGCTCATCCCGGAGGACGGCGTCCAGCGGCCGCAACAGCACGTCGGGGTCTTCCAGAAGGCTCAGGCACTGGAATTCGTCGATGATGAGAAAAAGGCGGTCTCCCCGGTCGGCAGCCAGGCGGAAAGGCATCCGCAGCATGGCCAGGATGTCGTCCCGGTCCAGTTCCCACCCCAGTGACAACACCTGTCCGGTCTCGGCATAGGCACGGGGATCGAAAACAAAATGTGTCCCCCCGAGATACCGCTGCGTCATTTTCACATAATCGTCCGGAACGGAAGCCACCATCCTCATCAGCGTGGAGCCCAGGCGAAGCAGGAACGCCTCCGGCGTGCGGATGTTGAGAGCCGACAACTGCCCCACCATGAAGGACTTGCCGCCCAGCCGCATGTTGAACAGCGTCTGCTGCACCAGTGAGGTGATGCCGGTTTTGGGCGGTTCATAAATGGTCACGTGCTCTCCCTGGGAAAGGAGGTTTCCCAGGAGCGTCACGTCATTTTTACGCCCGACGAACTGCTTGCCGGTTACATACTGGGCATACGGGAAAGGGGTGTCCATCAGAACAGCGGGCTCTTAAGTCCTAAAGGGAGAAGGATGTTGCAGAGCCACAGGCCGAGGCACAGAAGCACCACGATTACGCACATCCAGCACCAGAACTTGCGCCAGGCGACTTTCTTCCGTTCCTCGGGGTCCACGGCCGTGAGTTTGGGATACTGCGCCAAGGACGTGAGGGTCTTTCCGAACTTCACATTGACCAGCGATGCGGCGTTGATGGCCCAGCCGTTGGCATTGAGGACCGGACCCAGGTCGCGCTTGCGGAGTTTCCGCCAGGCGATGAACATGGAAGGACCGGAGATCAGGAGCATGACGGCGGCAATGAGAATGAGCCACTGCCACCACGTAAGGCCCTTGAGAACGGCGACAACACCCAGCAGCACCCCGGAAACGGCGGCTGCGGCAATGGAAATGACCGCCACCTTGCTCACATCGAAGCCGGGTTTGGCCGCCGCTGCAGCCTCGGCCCCCTTTCCGTCCGTTGCGCTGTCGGCCGCGGCGGTGAGGTTCCCCATGGACTTTTCGTTCTTGGAAGCGGCGTTCCTGTCCATCTTGTCGCTGATCCAGCGGGCCGCCTTTTTATAAGGTGCCCAGAAGGCCTGGCGGATAGAAATCGGATTCTCGACGATGGAAGTTACCGTAGCGGTGTAATCAACGCCGTCACGGTCGTAGAAAACGGCGTTCTTCCCTTCGCGGAGACCGTTGACATCACCGTCGGTAAGGACGGCGGCGATATTGAAACTCTTGCCCAGTTTCTCGCTGGTGCAGCTGCAGTACAGGATGTACATGCCGCTGAGGGATGATATGGCCGGTGCAGGCCCCGCCACCTTTACGCAGAGGTCCGTACTACGCTGGTCGATGTACAGGCGGCCCGCCTGGAAGATGGCCATGCGGTCGCAGTCGTAGAAATCGGCCATGACCACATAGTTGTTCAGGAAACGGTAGAAATACCTGTTCAGGCGCAGGAGTTTGTCCACCTCTTCGATGGAAAGGGCGTTGGCTTCCTCGGCCTTGTCTTTCTCCAGCAGGTCCAGGAGAACGGCCTTCTTGTCCTCCTTCAGGATGGCCTGCACGGCTTCCAGGCCCAGGCCTTCCACAAGGGCGCCCTGCTTGGCATCCATCCAGGCGGTGTACGGGGCGAAGCGGCCCAGGATGTCCGTCCAGCCGGCCTCGTCTATCGTCTCTTTCTGAATACCCACCAATGCAACCATATTGTCCACGGCGGCCTTCCAGGCGGGGTTCACGGCATTCAGGGCCAGTTTCCCGTCGGCCGAAGGCTTGGCAAGGGGCTGCAGGCCGATTTCATCGGAAGCGGCGGCAAGGTTGCCCTCGATGGCGGCAATCTTCTCGACGCTCACATCGACGGCTTCCGCCGCGGCGGCGTCAAAGCCGATGAGACGGCAGCGCATGAAATAGTCGGCCACCTTATCCTTCAGGACGTTGACGGCGGCAAGGGCATCGGCCGTCTTGTCACCGAAGGGGAAAACTTCCTTGGTGCCGGCCTTCTGCCACTGCGCATATTCCGTGCAGGCGGTGTAAAAGGCTTCCACATGGTCTGCCGTGATGCCGGGGACACCGCTTCGATCCGTGGCCGAGGCAATGCCGGCAATGGTTTCGATGAGTCCGGCGGTGGCCTCGTCATCGGCCGTGGCCGGGGTGATGATACCGTCTCCGTTGAAGCGGGTCTCGGCGAAAATCTTCACATTGTCAGCCGTATCTTCCATGCAGATGGAATCCTTCTCCAGCTTGAGGTTGGCCAGAATCTGCCGGGCCGATGAAAGGAGACGGGCACCGTCCGGATCCTCGGTGTTGAACTCCGAAAAAGCGAGGGTATCCCCTTCCTTGAGCAGTTCATCCGGATTTTTGAGGACGCGGGTGAGCCACTGGGCGGTCTTGATCACTTCGTCCACGCGAATCTTGCCGTCGGCATCGGTATCAATGAGCTGAAGGGTCCTGGCATCGAATTCCAGGCCCTCGACAGGGCAGCTGAGGACCGTCCACATCTTGCGGTCCAGTTCTCCCAGATGACGGATGTCTTCTCCGCTCTGGATGTTTACACGCACGGCTCCGCCTACGGAGGCGAACTTCCAGGGATAGGTTTCAGGGGTCTTTTTCATATCATAAGGTTTTTAGATAACATTCCTGTTACCACAAATATAATAAATTATTTTGTGCATTTGCAATTTTTTTCTACCTTTGCAGTCCACTAGAAAAAAGGAGGTGTAAAAGCAATGATCATCGTACCCATCAAAGAAGGCGAAAACATCGAAAGAGCCCTGAAAAAATTCAAGCGCAAGTTCGAAAAGACCGGTGCCGTCCGCGAGATGCGTTCCCGCAAGAACTTCGAGAAGCCTTCCGTAAAGAAGCGCGTAGCACTTCAGAAGGCTATCTATGTTCAGCAGCTTCGTCTCAAAGAGGAGCAGTAATTGCCCGAGCACCTTTCAAGATAAAAAGCCGACCTTTCAAGGCCGGTTTTTTGTTTTGAGGACCCAGTCCAAAATCTTTTGCTGAAAAAGCGGAGAATGATTAAATTTGCCTGCAACAGAACCCTATTACGAATGAAAAAGATATTTCTTCCCCTCGTAGCCCTGGCGCTTGTCGCCTGCGGCTCCACCCAGACAAGCCCGCGCATGCAACCGGTGGTACCGGTTTCCAGCAGCGAAAGCCCCGACGCCCCCATCGTTTATTTCACCTCCGAAATCAGTCCGGAAGGGCTCCTGAATATCTACAATGCCCTGGGCTGCAAGCCCGAAGGCAAGGTGGGCGTAAAAATCAGTACCGGCGAATCGGCCAAATCCCATTATCTGCGGCCGGAACTCATCGCCCCGCTCGTAAAGGCCGTTAACGGCACGCTCATCGAGTGCAACACGGCGTATAGCGGTTCCCGCATGAAGACGGAAGACCACCGCAAGGCCATCGCGGAACGCGGCTTTGAGGCGGTGGCACCGGTCGATATCATGGATGAGGATGGCGACATCCGGATTCCGGTCCTCGACAAAAAGCACATCCAGTACGACATCGTCGGCAAAAACATCCGGAACTACAACTTTGTCATCAACCTGGCGCACTTCAAGGGACACGCCATGGGTGGTTTCGGCGGCGTTCTCAAGAACCAGAGCATCGGCTTCGCGTCCACGGCCGGAAAGTTCTACATCCATTCCGCCGGCGAATCGCAGGATCATTGGATTACGGCCGAGCAGGATGCCTTCCTGGAGTCCATGGCCGCTGCCGCCCAGGCCGTCGCCAACCATTTCGGCAAGAACATCGTCTATATCAACGTGATGAACAACATGTCCGTGGACTGCGACTGTGACGGCCATCCGGACAAGCCCCGCCTCTCCGATATCGGCATTCTGGCATCCACTGACCCGGTGGCCCTGGACAAAGCCTGCCTGGACCTGGTGTTCTCCTATCCTTCCCGGAAGGGCGATGACGCCAAACCCCTTCAGGACCGCATCAACCGCCAGCACGGCACGCACATTATCGACTATGCCGTCTCCATCGGGCTCGGAAAGGCCGATTACCGCATCGTGAACATCGACGAGTAATCCTGTTTTACGCACATTTTGTGGTCTTTCCCGGTGCGGAAAATTTATTATCTTTGTAGTCTATGAGCGACTATATTGTATCGGCCCGGAAGTACAGGCCGGATTCCTTTGAAACCCTGATCGGTCAGGATACCATTGCCCGGACGCTGTCCAACTCCATCCGGAGGGGACAGTTGGCGCATGCCTATCTGTTCTGCGGCCCCAGGGGTGTTGGCAAAACCACCACGGCGCGCATCTTCGCCAAAATGATCAACTGCATGAACCCGGGACCGGAGATGGAGCCTTGCGGGCAGTGCGAATCGTGCGTAAGTTTCCAGGAAGGCCGTTCCTACTGCATCCACGAACTGGATGCAGCCTCCAACAACTCCGTGGAGGATATCAAGACGCTCATGGAACAGGTGCAGGTTCCGCCGCAGGTCGGGCGCTACAGCGTGTATATCATCGACGAGGTCCACATGCTGTCCCAGGCGGCCTTCAACGCCTTCCTCAAAACGCTGGAAGAGCCCCCGGCACACGCCATTTTCATCCTCGCGACAACGGAGAAGCACAAAATCCTTCCCACCATCCTGAGCCGGTGCCAAACCTATGACTTCAATCGCATCGGCATTCCGGACATGGTTCGGAATCTTCGCGGCATTGCCACCAAGGAAGGAATCACCATCGACGACGAGTCCCTCCATGTGATTGCCTCCAAGGCCGACGGCGCCATGCGCGACGCCCTGACCATCTTCGACCAGACGGTGGCTTTCTGCGGGACAGAAGTCCATTATGAGGATGTTATCCGCAACCTCAATGTACTGGACCACGAGTACAGCTTCCGGATGGTGGAAGATTTCCTGAGCGGGAACTACGGGGATGCCTTCCTCACCCTGGACGAGATTCTGTCCAAGGGCTTCAACGCCCTGCATTTCGTGGCTTCCCTTTCCAGCCATCTGAGAAACCTCGTGGTGGCCAAGACCGGTGGGCTGGAGCCCCTGCTGGAGCTCCCGGATTCCCTCAAGAAACGATACGCAGACCAGGCTTCCCGCTGTACCCATCAGTTTCTGTACGATGCCCTGGGCATCACCACCGCCTGTGAATCCGGCTACAAGGCGGCCGTCAATCCCCGCCTTCACATTGAATTCGCCCTCATGCGGCTGAGTTATCTGGTGCAAAAGCCCGTGGAGGTTCCCGTTCCGGCCGGGAAGGATGCCAAACCTGTTCCGCCGCCTGCAAGCACGGAGCCCGGAATTTTGCCGTCGGGAAATCCCAAGGGGCGGCGCCCCCTCAAAGGTTCTTCGCTTTCCATGAGTGCCATCATGGAGGAGAAGAAAGAGGAAGCGGCACCGGCCGAAGCAAAACAGCAGAGTACAAGCCTTCCGGAGGACGAGACGGTGCGCATGCAGTGGAAGGAACTGGCCAAGGAATACGACAACCGCCCCCGCCTGGCCAGCATGATTGCCAGCGGAAAAATTGACGTCCGCGAGGAAGGCGGCGTAAAAATAATAGATTTCTTTGTTCTCAACGAGGCCCAGAAACAGTGGGTGGAAGAAAAGCTTCTGCGCGATCTTGAGAACAAAATCCGGGAAATGTTGTCCTGCCCCAAGATAAACATTCTGGTGGAAGTGACGCCCGTGGAAGAATCGGCCGAGAAAGTTCCTTATATGCCCGAAGAGAAGGCCAAGGACCTGATGGAGAAAAATCCCGACGTCCGCGCCTTCGTGGCCGACCTTGGGCTGGACACCAAGTAACGATATTGTCATTCTGAACGCAGTGAAGAATCTATGAAACTCAGAGCAGAAAAACTGGTCAAGAAATATGGCGTCCGAACCGTGGTGAAGGGCGTTTCCATGGAAGTGCAACAGGGAGAAATCGTTGGATTCCTGGGGCCCAACGGCGCCGGGAAGACTACCAGCTTCTACATGATTACCGGACAGATCAAGCCCAACGGAGGCCGCATCTTCCTGGACGACGACCAGGGGAACACCGTGGAAATCACCGACCTTCCCATGTACAAGCGCGCTCAGAAAGGCCTGGGCTACCTGCCGCAGGAAGCATCCGTATTCCGCAAAATGTCGGTAGAAGACAACATCCTTTCCGTGATGGAAATGTCGGCCAGCACCCAGGATATGACCAAGGAAGAGCGTCTTGCCCGCATGGAGCAGCTCATCGACGAGTTCAATCTCTCCAAAGTGCGCAAGTCCCTCGGCATCCAGCTTTCCGGAGGAGAGCGCCGCCGCTGTGAAATTGCCCGCGCCCTCGCCGTGGATCCCAAATTCATCCTTCTGGACGAACCGTTCGCCGGCGTGGACCCCATCGCCGTGGAAGACATCCAGTATATCATCGCCAAACTCAAATACCGCAACATCGGCGTCATCATCACGGACCACAATGTCGGCGAGACCCTGGCCATCACAGACCGCGCCTATTTGCTTTACGAAGGCGTCATCCTCCAGGCCGGAACGCCGGAAGAGCTGGCCGCCGACGAGGATGTCCGCACCAAGTATCTGGGTTCAGGCTTTGTTCTCAAACGCTCCAAGTCCGTGGAGCGGGCCCGGGCAGAAGTAGAACACGAAAAATAAAGTTTGGCACACCTCTTGCATTTACTGAACCAGGTTAGTTTTAGTTGGTTTAGTTAATAATAGGAAAGGGAAGGGCGGCCGTGACGGTCGCCCTTCCCTTTTGTCATCCTGAACGCAGTGAAGGATCTGCTACAGCGACTCCAGTACCTTCGTTACCGTGTCATCCACCGGCAGATAATACTTGTAGAAAGCATTTTCTCCCAGTTTGGAGTAACGGGCGATGAGCGCACGCAGCTGAGGCAGCAGATACGCCTGCGTCTGGTCCCACTCGGCTTCGGTGCAGGAAATGCCGTCCGTCTTCCGGGCAAAGGCCGGGAAATCCACCCTCAAGTTGAGGGAAGAGAGGAAGTCGTCCATTTCCTTGTAGGAATCGATGGACGACAAGCGCGCCGTATGCTTGTCGAAGATCTGGGAAGCATAGCGCATCTGGGTGGCCTTTCGGTTGCACGCGATGAAGAAATCGCTGGCACGGGTTGTATCGATGGGGACGAAGACATCGGGCATGATGCCGCCACCGCCATACACGAGACGCCCGCTGCGCGTACGGTGCACGTCCGAAGTGTCCAGGTGTACGCTGTCGGCGCTGAAAACCTCTCCGTCCATGAAGCGATTGTAGATGTCCCTGCCATAATTGTCGTAAGGCTTCTGGATGCATCGGCCGGAAGGCGTATAATAACGGGCGACGGTGAGGCGGATGCCGGAATTGTCGGTGAAGAAGAAAGGCTCCTGCACCAGGCCCTTTCCGAAGGAGCGTCGTCCGACGACGGTGCCCCGGTCATTGTCCTGGACGGCTCCGGCGAAAATTTCGCTGGCCGATGCCGTATTCTCGCTGATCAGTACCGTCAGGCCCATGCTTTGGAAAGCTCCGCGACCGTCGGCCTTGAAGACCTCGCGGGGACGCTGACGGCCCTCGATATACACAATGGTATCCCCGGGGGAGAGGAAATCGTTGGCCAGCAGAAGCGCCTGGTCCATGTAGCCGCCCGTGTTGTCCCGAAGGTCGAACACGAGATGGGTCATTCCCTGCTCCATCAGACGGAGGGTTGCCTCATGGCACTCCTTGAAGGTAGTGCGGGAGAACTTGGCCAACCGCAGATAGCCTATGCTGTCCCGAATCAGGAAAGACGCATCCACGCTGTAAACCGGTATCTTTCCGCGGGTAATTTCGAAGGGAATCTCTTCCACGCCCCTCCTGACGGTAACCGTGACTTTGGTTCCGGCCGGTCCCTTCATCCTGCGGACCATGCTGTCCTGCGGAAACTTGACGCCGGCAATCACCTTGTCGTCCACCTTGAGCAGACGGTCTCCCGCCATGAGACCCACCTTCTCAGAGGGGCCGCCGGGAATCACTTCCAGGACGATGGCCGTGTCATTGGGGACATTGAACTGAATGCCGATGCCCTCAAAGTTCCCCGCCAGTTCCTCTTCGGAAGCCGACAACTGCACGGGGGGCATATAAACCGAGTGCGGATCCAGTTTGGACAGCGCGGCCGATACGGCGGCTTCCGTCATTCCGTCCCGGTCCAGGGTATCCACATAATTCTTTTCCACAATGCCCAGGATGAGATTGAGTTTCCCCCAATCCGCCCGGCTGATATGCTTGATATGCCGGCTTTCCCGATAGCGGACAGCCAGCAGCGTGAGAAGGATGCCGATCACGACACCCAGCAGCACTTGCAGGATTTGTACGAACGTTCTTTTCATGGTTTTATCCGGCCTGTTCTACCTCTATGCCTGCCCGCTTCAGGAGGTCTATCCCGTCCGTGAGCCGATAGGCATCGCGATACACCACGCGGGTGATGCCCGCCTGGATGATAAGTTTGGCGCACTCGGCGCAGGGAGAAGCTGTCACAAAGAGGGTGGCGCCCTGCGAACTGTTGCCGCTCTTGGCCACCTTGGTGATGGCATTGGCCTCTGCATGGAGCACGTAGGGTTTGGTGACGCCGTTTTCATCTTCGCAGATATTCTCGAAGCCCGAAGGGGTTCCGTTGTACCCGTCGGAGATGATGGTGCGGTCTTTCACCAGGAGGGCTCCCACCTTTCTGCGCTTACAGTAGGAGTTCTGGGCCCACACTTCGGCCATTTCCAAGTAGGAGCGATCGAATTTCATGGCTTATCTTTGATAGAGGTAACGCTTGATGCTGCGCTTGGGGGTGCGCTCGAAGTCCTCGGGCATCAGCTCGATCTTCTTGATCTGGGCATAATTGGGAAGTTCCTGGTTGATGGCGGGAAGCATGCCCAGGATTCGGTTTTTGAACTCGCTGCGCGTCATGCAGTCCAGTTCTCCCTGATGCCAGTCGGGATAGATGAGGGCCGTGAGGCCGCCGTCGTCCTCCACAACCAGGGAATCCACCACATAGGCAAAGTTGTTGATGGTGGCTTCGAGCTCTTCCGGATAGATATTCTGGCCGGAAGGGCCCAGGACCATGCACTTGGAGCGCCCGCGCAGGAACAGATAGCCGTCCTCGTCCAGAACGCCCATGTCGCCGGTGCGGAACCAGCCGTCGCTGGTGAAGGAATCCCTGGTGGCATCCGGGTTCTTGAAGTAGCCCAGGCACACATTCGGTCCTTTCACCTGCACTTCTCCGGGAATATTCCTGGGATCGGAAGAGTCGATGCGGATTTGCATGTTCATGGCGGCGCGTCCGGCCGATCCCACTTTTACCTTATCCCAGTGGGCATAGCAGATGATGGGAGCGCACTCCGTCATGCCATAACCTACCGTGTAATGGAAGCCGATCTTGTGGAAAAAGCGCTCCACTTCCGGATTGAAAGCGGCGCCGCCCAGGATCACTTCCTCGAATTTTCCGCCGAAGGCATTGGTAAGTTCCGTGGAGAACTTCTTTTCGATGGCCTTGTCCAGCACGGGGATGCGCATGAGATATTTCAACTTGTTCTTGTCCACGAGGGGCTTGATCTTGGTCTTGTACACTTTCTCGATGACCAGCGGAACGGCGATGATGATTTCCGGCTGGATTTCCCCGAGGGCCTGCATGATGATCTTGGGGCTGGGGACGCGGCTGAGGAAATGGACATGCATGCCGATGGACATCTCGAACAGGAACTCGAACATCATGCCGTACATGTGGGCCGTGGGAAGCATGGATACCACGTTCATGCCCGCCTTGAGCATGGGGCAGGCGTCTTCCGCGGCAAACTGGATATTGGAGAAGAGCGCACGATAGGGAATCATGACACCTTTGGAGAAGCCGGAAGTACCGGAGGTGTAATTGATAATGGCCAGTTCCTCGGCGCTGTCCTCGTAGTAATCGAGATCTTCCGGCTCGAAGTTGTTGGGATAACGGTGCCCGAACTCCTCGTTCAGATGCTCCCGCACCTGGCGACGCTCTTCGCTGTCGGCATAGAGGAACTTGAACGTGTTGATCTGGACAACGACCGAAAGGTCCGGCATCTCGTCGGGGACGAGGCCTTCCCAGATGACCTCGTCCACAAAGAGGACGCGGGCCTCGGAATGATTGACCAGATAATGAATGTTGCCGGGTTTGAACTCGTGAAGAATGGGGACTGCGACGGCGCCATAGGTGATGGCGGCCAGGAAACTGACACCCCAGTTGGCCTGATTCCGGGAACAGATGGCCACTTTGTCTCCCCGCCGGAGGCCGCACTGCTCGAAGGCGATGTGCAACTTGGCGATGCGGCGGGCGACATCACGGTAAGCCAGGGTCATTCCCTGATAGTTGGTGAGGGCAGGTCTGTCCCAGTTCTGGACAAAACTGTCCTGAAAAATCTTGTTGACGGATTTGAATTCCATATGCAATGGCAGGTTTTAGTTCAATTTGAAATCTCGTGTACGGCCGTCATAGCATTCGGCCGAAACGCCTTTGGAAATGGGTTTGAGTTCTGCGTCGGGCTTGATCATCTTGCCGCCTTCATCGCGGGTGAGCGCCTCTCCCCCTTCGAAGGGATAGATCAGCGTGCGCACCGACGTGCGCACCGCCCAGTAACGCTTTCCCCTGGCCTCCACCAGTTCCGGAAGGTTCTTTACCGTTTCCGGGGCCCGGATTCCCTTCCAGCCCTCGGGCTTCCGGCCATGCAGGTTGTAGCGTTCCAGGCTGTTGTCCGTGTGGAGAACCATGACGGTGTACCCCCCCGCTCCGGTGAAATCATAGGCGTCCGGTCCCAGGAGCACGGGCTTGGGCAGTTTCACGGGGAAACCGTTCACCCAGTGGCCCAGACGGTCCAGCAACCACAGCTTATCGGTGGAGCAGAAGAGGAACTGAATTTTCTTGTTGTTGTAATAGTCGATGCTCTGTACCCGGCCGCAAAGGTCTTCCTTGAAGGGAATGCCCCACACGCCCTTTCCGTTCTCGTCATTGAGACAGACGGACTTGTGGGCATTCTGGTACAGATAATTGGTTTTTCCCGTGCTGTGGTTGATAACCGGGAAAAGGCCGGTGGGGACAACGACGGTCGTGTCACGCTCCAGCACCTGCACCTTGGTTCCCTTGAGAACCCGGGTTTCTACGCTGAGGCGAAGGGAAGGGCGCTCTCCGGAGAGGTCCAGCGACGCCATCGCGGGCGCAAAACCGGCCCCCCGCACGTAATCCTGCAGCGGCGTGGCGATATTGGATGCAAACAGCTCCGTCACCCTCTCCGGAGCATCGGAGAAGGATGTGTAGGCGACGAATCCGTCAGGAACGCTCACGGAAGCATCCGAAAGCCTGTCCCCGAGGCTGTACTCCAGGAACGACTTTTCCTGGAAGCAGCGGATGGTGGGAAGGTCTGCGAAAACGCTCCAGCGCTGGCCCACCGAGGCGCACACCGTGTCCGTCACGGCGAAATATCCGCCCAGAAGGCCTCCCAGGACCCCCCGGTACAGATTGGAGGTTTCCTGTCCCAGTTTAAGGTCTTTGGCCGAGCGGACCAGCAAGGCATCCCGCACAAGTCCGTCCTCTGAGCGGAAGGATACGCGGACCACTTCCCTGGGCTGCAGGGAACGGAACCACTCTTCCGGAGACAGAGGGCGGCCGGCCTTCCCTTTCAGGAACTTTTCATAGGACGCCAGACGGGCGCAGCCGTCCTCGAAAACACGGCGGGCATTCAGGAAATCGTTGACATCGGCCACCGGAACAGAAATGGCCGAACAAGTATAATAGGGCAGCACGTCCGGAAATTCAGGACGCTCTGCAGGCGTACCCGCATAGGCATGGAAATAGCTGGCGGCTCCTTCTCCGGGAAGGGCCGTACCTTTGAGGATGAGGTGTTCCTTGTCCAGTTCCTGCAGGCTCCAGGCGCTCCACTCCGTGAGTTCCTTCACGAAGGAGGCCCGGGACCGGTAGGCGGTGCCGCCATAGACCTGCAGCAGTTTTCCGGCCTGGGAATGGGGAAGGAACAGTACGGCGGGGCCGGATACATGGCGGACGAGATCCCTGAGGTGACGGGCTCCCAGGATGGACGTCTCCTCCGTCATGTGCCGGACGGCGGCCCGGATGAATGTTTCGGAACGGGAGGCCAGCAGGAAGCCGCCGTGCTGCCGGGTCTTGAGGCCGGCACGGGAAGCGAAGGCCAGGGTCAGGGAATCCGGCTGGTCCGTCTCGATGGCGACGAGGGGTACCAGCGAACCGCTGTTGTGCAGGGAAACGGCCATGCGGCGGCGGCTTTCGGCCGACAGAAACGCCATGAATGCCGGATTGTCCGGAGCGACAAGGCCCTTGATCAAACCGCTTGAATCGGCCAGGGCACGGGCGGCTTTGGCCGAGCCGTCAAAGACCAGCACGGCGTTGGCATCGGATGGAATGGCTTTGAGCACCGACCAGCCGGCAGGGGCGGCGGAAGCAACCGAAGGCTCTTCGGGGCCGGTTTTGTATAAACGAATGACGGCCAGGACAATGCCCGCCAGGAGGAGTGCCAAGGCCGCAACGGCCACGATGGTAGAACGTTTACCCATATTATGCAAAGTTAAGCATATTTTTTTATTCTGCCGATAAGTTTTTGATGAATTGTGTGCGCACACGCGCAATGCGCGATTTGCGTATAAAAAGACCGCAAAATATAGCGCTCTTGCGCCCTTTCTTTTGTATCTTTGTACTAGCTGAAACTGATAACGCCCGACTCTGATGAAATTCCACCTTTCCGGGCTGCTGGTTTTATCCTTGGCAGCCATCCTATCCTGTACGGGGACCGGCAACAGCCCGTTGTCCCAGGTCCATGTTTTCAACGGAACCGGCTTTCACGGCCATACCTATCCCGGAGCCACCACTCCCTTCGGGCTGGTGCAACTGAGCCCGGACACCCGTGTGCAGGGCTGGGACGGCTGTTCGGGATATCATTACTCGGATTCGGCCATCCTGGGCTTCAGCCATACCCACTTGTCCGGCACCGGCTGCGCCGACCTCGGCGACTTCCTGTTCACTCCGGGGCTGGACCGGGTGGCTCCCCTGCCCCTGGACCACAAAAAGGAGAAGGCCGAACCCGGTTATTACAAAGCGGACTTTCCGCAGGGCATCACCGTGGAACTCACGGCCACCCCGCATGTGGGCGTTCACCGCTATACATTCACGGGAGAAGGCGAGAGGCTGCTTCTCCTGAATGCCGTCCACTGTATCGGCGAAGGCAGTATTCCCGAAGCATACAGCCTGGAAACCGCCGGTGACCGGGAAGTGATCGGGCACCGTCATGTCGTAGGCTGGGCCGAGGGCCGCGACATCTATCTGTCGGCCGCTTTCTCCGTTCCGTTCCTGAAGGCGGAGGAAACGGAGAAAGGAAAGCTTCTTCTCCATTTTCCCGGGGACATGAAGGAACTTATCGTTTATGCCGGCCTTTCGGGAACCGGCATGGAAGGCGCCCGCGCCAACCGTCTCGCAGAGACGGCGGAGCCCGGCTTCGGCCGCATCCGCGCCCTGGCCACGGCCATGTGGGAGCAATCCCTGGGCAGCATCCGCGTCGAGGGCGGTCCCACCGAGCAGTTTTACACCTGCCTGTACCATACATTCAAAGTCCCCAACCGCATGGAGGACGTGACCGGTCTGTACCGGGACCACCGGAACCGCAACAAAACCGTCCGGAATGCTTCCCATTTTTATTCCACCCTCTCCCTCTGGGACACTTTCCGCAGCTGGAATCCTCTCCAGACCCTCATCAATCCCGCCCTGGTGGGAGACATGGTAAACAGCATGCTGGACATGTTCGACTGCACGGGAGAACTGCCCATCTGGCCCCTCGGGAACCGGGAAACCCAGACGATGATCGGCTACCACAGCGTTTCCGTCATCGCCGACGCCTGGCTCTGCGGCATCCGCAGTTTCGACGGGGAGAAGGCCCTCCAGGCCATGGTGGCCTCCAGCAACCACAACAAGGGAACCAACGTTTCCGCCCTCTATTCGGAATACGGCTACATCCCGGCCGACCGCATCAAGGAATCCGTTTCGCAAACCCTGGAGTTCGCCTACGACGACTGGTGCATCGCCCGTATGGCCGAATCCCTGGGCCACCAGGACATCGCCGAGGCCTACGACCGTCGTGCCCGCAACTACCGCAACGTGTTCGATTCCTACACCGGATTCATGCGCGGCCGAAACAGCGACGGCTCCTGGATGAGCCCTTTCGACCCCCTTGCCAGCACCCGCGACTATACCGAGGCCATCCCCTGGCAGGCGCGTTTCTTTGTTCCCCACGACGAAGCCGGCCATACCTCCCTGATGGGCGGCCGGGAGCCCATGCTGGCAGCCCTGGATTCCCTCTTCACCTATGAGGAGCGCAGCAAGAACGTAAGTATTTCCGACATCACCGGTTATCTGGGCCAGTATGCCCACGGCAACGAACCCAGCCATCACATGGCCTACATCTTCAACTGGCTGGAGGCGCCTTCGCGAACCCAGGAAACGGTACGGAAGCTCCTCGAAACCATGTATGACACCACGCCGGAAGGCGTCTGCGGCAACGAAGACTGCGGCCAGATGAGCGCCTGGTATGTTTTGGCCTCCCTGGGCATGTACCCGGCCTGTCCGGGCAGCGGTGAGTACATTCTCACGGTACCCCTGTTCCGCAAATCCACCCTCCGGCTGGGCAACGGAAAAATCCTCACCGTCAAGACCGACAACCCCAAGAACCCATACATTTCCGGCGTCACCCTCAACGGCCGGCCCGTGGACAGGGACTTTCTCCGTTACAGCGAAATCATGGAAGGAGGAGAACTCTGCTTCAAGACATCGGCCACCCCCGACCACAGCCGCGACAAGCTGGAGGCCCCCTACTCCCTCACCAAGGGGAATCTGGTCTCAACCCCTTCCGTCAAAGAGAACCTCACCCTGTTTAAGGAAGAAGCCACTGTAACCCTGGACTGCCGAACGGAAAACGCTGCCATCCACTACACCCTGGACGGCAGCGAACCCACCCTCCAGAGCCCGGTCTATGACAAGCCTTTCGTGATTACGAAGACCTGCCTGGTCAAGGCCCGCGCCTTCCGCGAAGGCTGGGATCCGTCCCCCGTTGCCTCCCTCAAAGCCACCAAGGCGTATTTCCACCATCCCACCGTGGCATCCAAGTCCAGCCCGGGCGTGGACTACCGCTACTATCGGGGCCAGTTCACCTGCACGGCCGACGTGCTCGCCTCCAAAGCGGTGAGCGTCGGAACCATGCCGGAACCTTCCATCCTGGACGCCCCCGACGAGGACCATTTCGGCTATGTGTTCACCGGTCTTATTGACGTCCCTTCCGATGGCATCTGGGCCTTCACCCTCGTCAGTGACGACGGTGCCGTCCTGGATATCGACGGCGTACGGGTTGTTGACAACGACGGCTCCCACGCCGCTTTCGCCACCTTCGGCCGGATTCCGCTCAAGAAGGGCCTGCATCCGTACAGGCTCATCTACCTGGAGGACTACGAAGGCCAGGAACTCCGCTGGGCCTGGCGGGCCGAAGGAGAAAAACGCTTCTCCCCCATTCCCAAAGAGAATTTATTTTGCTATTAAATAATGAAAAGACTTCTTGCCCTGCTTTGCTGCCTGCTGCCCCTGGGCGCCGCCGCACAGATGCCCGTCATCCTGCACTCGCACAACGACTATAACCGCACTGCGCCCTTCTGGGAGGCCTATTCCCAGCACTGCGGCTCCATCGAGGCCGATGTCTTCCTGCAGGACGGCGAGATTCTGGTCGCCCACAACCGCGAGGACCTGTCGGCCGACTGCACCCTCCGCAATATGTACATCGATCCCATCGTGAAACTGTTCCGTTCCCACGAAGGCCGCATGTGGGAAGACAGTGAAGACCGCCTCATCCTGCTGGTAGATCTCAAATCGGCCGATGCCCTGCCCGGCGTCGTGAGCCTTGTGGAAGCGTTTCCCGACGTCTTCGCTTCCGAAAAAGGGGTCCAGGTGGTCATCTCCGGAAATACGCCGGCTCCGTCGAAATTCGGCAACTACCCGTCCTGCATCTGGTTCGACGGCCTTCTCTCCAAAGACTATACCCCGGCGCAACTCGCCCGCGTGGGGATGATCAGCGAGAATTTCCGCGACTACGCCCGCAAATGGAACGGCAAAGGCCGGATGGTGGACGCCGAACTGCAATCCGTGAAGGCCGCCATCGCCAAGGCCCACGAAATGGGCAAGCCCATCCGCTTCTGGGGCGGCCCGGAAGGCACCACCGCCTATTTCACCTTCTGGAAACTGGGGGTGGACATCATCAACACGGACAAGCCCGCCGTCGCCTGCCAGTTCTTCAGCGACTGGGGCAACAAGAACTTCATCATGGGCCGGCACAAGGTGCGCTCCGGCGTCACCGGCACCAAGAAACTGGATGCCGCCACACGGGATTTTTCGGGCTTCCAGAACGAAAAGCTTCAACTCACCAAGCGTATCCCCACTTATACGCCCACGTTCAGGAACGATGGTTCCGGGAAGAAGATCAGGAATGTCATCCTGCTCATCGGCGACGGCATGGGCCTGAACCAGATTGCCGCCGGCGCCTACGCCAACAACCGGGACCTCACCCTTCTCAAACTCAAGAGCATCGGCATCCAGTTCTACAACCCTCTGGATGATTTCATCGGAGATTCCGCCTCGGGCGGCAGCGCCCTGGCTACCGGCGAACTCTCCTGGACGCGCCACATCTCCTCCAACCATGACGGATCCGAGGGATATCCCAACCTGGCCGACTGGTTCCATGCCATGGGCAAGTCAACGGGTGTCGTTACGATGGGCGACATCGCCGACGCCACTCCCGCAGTATTCTACAGCCACACTTCGGAACGTGACAGCACCGAGCTCATCACGAGCTACCTCGCCACCACCAGCAAGCTGGACCTGCTTTGCGGAAGCGGTACCGACTATTTCGAAGACCCCCGGAAAGACGGCCTGGACCTGATGGCCGGCATCAAAGCCAGAGGGTATTCCTACAGCCACGATGCCCTGAGCACCACCTCCATCCCCGGCAAGGTGATTGCCATCGACCAGAGAATGCGTCCGTACGCCACCGAGGAAACCCTGGACCTCCTGGCCGACATCACCACCGAATCCATCCGCAAGCTCCGGAGCCTCTCCCGCAAGGGCTTTTTCCTCATGGTGGAAGGCGCAAAAATAGACTATGCCGGCCATTCAGACTGCTTCCCGGCCTCCGTCATTGAGCAGCTGGCTTTCGACAGGGCCGTGGCCGCCGCCCTCCGCTTTGCCGACCAGGACGGCGAAACCCTGGTGGTCATCACGGCCGACCATGAGACCGGCGGTCTCACCCTCCTGGACGGAGACCTGGAGAGCGGCCATATTCTGGCCGTGTACAATTCCGACGACCACACCCCCACCGTGGTTCCCGTCTTCGCCTACGGCCCCGGTTCCCGTGAATTCACGGGCACCTACATCAACACCGAAATCGCACGTACCATCAAGAGACTGGTCAGCAAATGAGAACAATCACAGCCATAGCCTGCATGGCCGCACTTTCCCTGCCTCTTTGGGGACAGGAACTCAAAAGCGGCCCCTATGACCTTCCGTACAAGAACACGTATGTGAAAAACATCTTCGTGGCGGAGAATCCCTACCGCACCATGAAGCAGGAAACCATCAAACCGGGGTCGTTCGAGCAGGCCCGCAAAATCCTTCCCGCCCCCTTCTGGGAAGGTCACCAGCAGGAGGTGGACATGTACTGGCACGCCTGGAAAATCGCCGTCGGAAACATCCGTCAGCCCCAGGAAGGGTCCGGCTTCGTCTCCCCCTACCTGGACGTGGCCTACAACGGAAACATCTTCATGTGGGACGATTCTTTCATGATGATGTTCGCCCGATACGGATACCGTTTCTTCCCCTTCCAACGCACCCTGGACAATTTCTACGCCAAGCAGCACCAGGACGGCTTCATCTGCCGGGAAATCCGGGCCGACGGGTCGGACTGCTTCGAGCGTTACGACCCCGTGAGCACCGGCCCCAACCTCCTCCCCTGGGCCGAACTTCTGTACTACAAGCAGTTCGGAGACATGGACCGTCTGCACCGCGTGTTCCCCGCCCTGGTGGCCTACGCCCAATGGTGGCAGCTGAACCGCACCTGGCAGAACGGCACCTACTGGAGCAGCGGCTGGGGAACCGGCATGGATAACCAGCCCCGCGTCCCGGAAGGATACAACCCCATCTTCTCCAACGGACATATCACCTGGCTGGACACCAACCTGCAACAGTGGCTGGTGGACGACTGCCTCATGCAGATTGGCTTTTATATCGAGCGCTGGCAGGAAATCGAGGAACTGGAGGATGAGATGAAGTTCCTCAAGGCATGGATCAACGAAAACATGTGGGATCCCGAGACCGGTTACCTCTACGACGTTCTCCGTGACGGCAGCCGCGGGAGTGCCAAGGGTATCAGCGCTTTCTGGGCCCTCCAGACGGACGTGCTGGACAAAGACCGCCTGGACCGCCTGGTGGCCCATCTCGCGGACAGCACCGAATTCGCCCGTCCGCATCAGGTGCCGTCCCTGAGCGCAGACAACAGGAAATACAATCCGCTGGGCCGCTATTGGCAGGGTGGAGTGTGGCCCGGAGCCAACTATATGGTCATCGACGGCCTTTGGCGCAAGGGATACAAGGAACTTTGCCGCCAAGTGGCCGACAACCACTTCGGCAATGTGTTCCAGGTGTGGAAAGACACCGGCACTTTCTGGGAGTACTATGCCCCCGAGAAAATTGAGCCGGGATTCATGGCCCGCAAGGACTTCGTGGGCTGGGCCGGTCTTCCGCCCATCGCGGAATTCATCGAGTGCATCCTGGGCATCCGCTCGGACTATTCCGAGAACCGCATCGAGTGGGATGTCCGCCAGACGGAGGCCCATGGGATCGAGCGTTATCCCTTCGGCCCGGAAGGCCTCGTAAGCCTCAAGGCCGCCGCCCGGAAATCGGCCTCGGAAAAGCCCGTGGTGACGATCACCACCAATGTACCGCTGGACATCACCCTCCTCTGGGGTGAAGGCGAAAGCGCAACGGTCCATGTGGAAAAAAGCGGAAAACTGAAATACTGAACCTATATTAAACATACTGACTTATGTTTATCGGAATAGACCTGGGCGGAACCAATATCCGCGTAGCCACGGTACAGGACGGACAGATTGTCCGACTACTTTCCGAGCCCAGCCTTTCACAAGGGTCCCGGGAGGACGTGCAGGAGCAGATGAGCCGGCTCATCGAAGGCGTCCTCACCCCGGAGGTGGAGGGCATCGGCATCGGCGTTCCCTCCGTCGTTGACCGCGAGAAAGGCATCGTCTTCAACGTCGTGGGCATTCCTTCGTGGAAGGAAGTCCACCTGAAGAACTTCCTGGAGAATCGTTTTCACCTGCCGGTCGCCGTCAACAACGACTGCAACTGCTTTGCCCTGGGTGTCGCCCGCTATGGTTCTCTCCGCCACGCGAAGGAAACCGTCTGCGTAACCCTGGGAACCGGTGTGGGCAGTTCGCTGGTAGTGGACGGCAGGCTGTACAACGGCCACAACACCGGTGCCGGAGAGATTGGCAGCATCCCCTACCTGGACAAGGACTATGAGTACTACTGCTCCAGCCGCTTTTTCACCGGAAAAGGCACTACGGGAAAAGAAGCGGCCGCTTCCGGCCCTTCTTCCCTTTGGGAGGAGTTCGGCACCCACGTCGGGAAACTGGTCCAGCTGATTCTGTACGCCTACGACCCCGAAGCCATTGTCATTGGCGGCAGCATCGCAAAAGCTTTCCCGCTCTTTTCCGATGCCATGTGGAAGGAGACCCGCCGGTTCCCCTACCCCCAAAGTGTCCAGAACCTTAAAATAGCCCCTGCCGACGTTGAGAATGCCGGCATCCTGGGCGCGGCTCTTTTATTAAATACAATGGTCGCCCCTTTGTGAGCGACCATTATCCTGTTACTGCCGTATTGGTGTATTGAGAACGACTACTTGGCGTAGGTGGCTTTTACGAAGGGAGCGTTGAGCAGATACTCGGCGCTCTCTTTGAAGCTGACGAGGATGTCCTCGTGCTTGTAGCGCTCGATTTCCACCACGAAATTCTCGAGACCGGCCACATCGGCGTTGCGGAAGATGGCGTCGAAGCCCACCATGCCGCTCTGGCCCACTTCCCACTCGTCCTTGATGTGGAGCATCTTGAAACGGCCGGGATAGCGTTCGAAATAATCGACGGGAGAGGCATTGCCGATGACAGTCCAGTACACGTCCATCTGGAAGAAGACGAGTTCCGGGTCCGTGTGCTCGAGGAAATAGTCGTACATCACCTGTCCTTCCACCTTCTCGAACTCGTGGGCGTGGTTGTGGTAGCCATACTTGAGGCCGGCGGCCTTGCAGCGGCGGCCCACTTCATTGAGATAGTCGCAATAGAGCTGAAGGTCGTGCAGGTTCTTCTGGAGCCCTATCCAGGGCGTTACCAGATATTCCACTCCGGCTTTCACATGGTCTGCGATGCACTTGTCCCACCAGGCGAGGGCGGCCGTAAGGTCTCCGCTGGCAAGTTCCTGCTCGGACAGGCCGCGGCCCACATGGGCGCTCACAACCTTCATGCCGGCAGCCTCCACCTTCTGCCTGAAGACCTCGGGCTCGTCACCGTAGATGAGGCCGTCGTTATAGCTGGCGGCTTCCACGGCGGTGTAACCCAAGGCGGCGATCTGCTTCAGGACATCGGCATAATTGTCCTTGTTGAGGATACTGCGTGCAGAATACATCTGCACGCACATATCCTTCTTTACCGGAGCCTGTTCCCCGGGGCTGCAGGCGGCGAATGCCATGGCCACGGCGGCAAGGGCCAAATAGACTATTTTCATACGACTAGTCCATCAATTTGATACGGATGTTGCGGTACCACACGTCGTCGCCGTGGTCCTGCAGGCCGATATAGCCTTCGTGGTTCTCACCGCCGCAGTTGTTCAGGAGTTCGAAAGCCAGGGGCCAGTCCTTCTGGGAGAACTTGCTGGCCTGAAGCATATCGGTCCACTGCTGGGTCCACAGGTGATATTCCAGCACTTTCACATCGTTCTGGAAATGTACCACGGTGCCTTTGTAAACCAGGATCTTCACCTTGTTCCATTCGCCGTAAGGGTTCTGGTTCTGCGGAACGGCCGGAATCATATCGTACAGGGAAGCGGACTGGCGGTTTCCGTCCACGCCCAGCAGGGCGTCCGGATGATTGGCGTTGTCCAGGACCTGATACTCGGGAGCGGAGATGTAGATGGGCTCATAACGGTCGTTGCCGTTCTCGTCCTTGGTGGTGACTTCCTTGGCCAGGTAGAAGATACCGGAATTGCCGCCCTTGGAAATTTTCCATTCCAGTTCCAGGGTGAAGTTCTTGAACTGGTGGGCGAAGATCACGTCCCCGCCTTCGCCGGTCTGGCCCTCGCCGGAACCGGTGCCGGAGAACTTGAGGCAGCCGTCTTCCACGGTCCAGCGACCCGGAAGGGCGTCTTTTCCGTAGCCGCGCCAGCCTTTGGAGGAAGTACCGTCGAACAGGACCACGTAGCCTTCTTCATCCACGGGGAAATCGGCCAGATCTACCTGGGCGGCATCCACGACCTTGTACGCGGGAGCACCGCCCTTGTTGGTATTTTTGCAGGAAACTGCGCTCATCAGAAGGGCAGCCATAGCAGTGAAAAGAATAACTTTTTTCATATCAAACAGTTAAATTTAAAATTAGTCTTCGGGCATTTCCGGGAGGGACCAGCCGTCGCGGAACTTGGGCTTGATGAGTTCGGCCGCGAATTCGTTCGCATCTACCGGATCGGTATATACGTTCTCGAAGGTCGGGTGACCGTCATGGATGGAGAATCCGTCGTGAATCATGGTGCGGATGGTGGCACCCTTCGGGATGTTGGTGAAGTGCATGTTCTCGCCGTCCCACTCCAGTTCCTGGTTCAGGGCCTGCAGGCGAACGGCCACGACGCCCATCGCGACCATCTCGTTGAACGGGCCGGCCTGGGCAAAGTCGGACACGCAAGGAGTACGGAAATCCGGATGTTCCTTGCAGGCGCGAACCCAGTCCTGCTGGTGGGAGGTCTTCACCTCGCGCAGCACATGGGGGACCTCGGGATTACGGCCGCTCAGCAGATACGGACGCACACCGTAGCAACCGCAGATCAGGGTGTCCTTGGTGCCGTAAAAAATGAGGCAGCCGCCGTTATCGTTGAGGTTCACACCGGCGGGAAGGCCTTCCGGACGGTCCGGGAGGATGCCGCCGTCGGTCCAGTTCACCACCACCTCGGGCATGGCCACCTTGGGCATGTTGTCACGGGCGGGGAACACGAAGCGGACCTTCTCGGCCTGCGGGCAGGACTCGGTGAGAAGGGCGGTGGAGCTGCCCTGTACCTTGGTGGGATAACCGAGCTTGAGGGCTGCGAAAACGGGATGCAGGATGTGGCAGGCCATATCACCCAGGGCGCCTGTACCGAAATCCCACCAGCCGCGGAAGTTCCAGGGCGTGTAGATGGAATGGTAGGGACGCATGGGAGCCGGGCCGATGAAGCAGTCCCAGTTCATGGTCTTGGGGACTTTCTCGGACTTCGCGGGACGCTCCAGGCCCTGGGGCCAGATGGGGCGGTCCGTAAAGGCATCCACGCGGGTCACCTCGCCGATCTCGCCGTTCCAGATCCATTCGCAAACCTTGCGCACCCCCTCCTGGGAGGCACCCTGGTTGCCCATCTGGGTGGCCACGCGGTACTTCTTGGCCAGTTTGGTCAGCAGGCGGGACTCGTACACCGTACGGGTAAGGGGCTTCTCACAATAGACATGCTTGCCGGCCTTGATGGCCTCGGCGGCGATGATGGCATGGGTGTGGTCGGCGGTGGCGACAATCACGGCATCGGCCTCCGGAAGGAGTTCCTTGAACATGACGCGGTAGTCGCTGTACTTCTTGGCATTGGGATACTGTTTGAACACGTGGTCGGCATACTTCCAGTCCACATCGCACAGGCCGATGATTTCTTCCGTCTTGGCCACTTCGGCGATGTCGGCGGCGCCGCGGCCGCCAATACCCACGGCCAGGACCTTCAATTTGCGGTCCATGGGCGGCGGGGGGACATCCTTCGCCTTTGCCAAAACGGTTTTGGGAGCCACGGACAGGCCGATGGCGGCAGCAGTCCCTGCTTTCAGGAACGATCTTCTTGAGAATTCTTTTGACATAGTATCAGTGTTTTGTGTGTTTATGTTGTGTCTGTTTCTTATCCGGCCAGGTAGCAGATGCGGTGGCTTTCCAGGGCCTCCTCAATGGGGATGGCTACGGGACGGTCCGGACAGGCAACTGCCTGGATGAAGTCTTCCACGATGTCCAGGTCGGCGTGGGAATGCAGGGGAAGGGCGGCTTCCCGGGAAAAGTCGATTTCCTCCACCAGATTCCCCAGACGGTCTCTCAGTTCAATGCCGTCGTCCGTGGCGACCAACTCTCCCAGGGTGCCGGAAAACACCGTAATGCGGCCTTCCCGACGGGTGAGGGCGTTCATCTCGATGGTAATGAGGATGCCGTCCGTAGCGGACAGGGTAACCATCTGGCGGTCGGCCACGTCGTTGTCGCAGTGGAAGGCGCAGCGGCCGAACCGGCCCGAGCGAATCTCCTCCTCCAGCACTTCCTGCTTGGTTTTCCCTTCCGGGACGGGGAAATTGTTGGTCCATACGCCCCGGCGCAGATACATATCCACGGCCGAGAAGGAACAAGTGCTCTCCACGGGACATTCCGTGCAGCGGGCGGCCGCTCCTTCGGGTGCGTTTTCCGGCCGGTACCATTCCAGGCTTCCGGCGCTCTGCACCGTCTTGATCTGCGCCCCGGTAATCCACAGAAGCATGTCCACATCGTGGCAGCACTTGGAGATGAACGACGGCGTAGAGGCCGACGCCTTGTTCCAATACCCGCGGACATAGGTGTGCAGCATGCGGTCGATTCCAACGAATTCCTGATGCGAGACGCCGGTGACACGGCCGATACGGCCGGCATCGATGAGTTCCTTCACCTTGCGGTAAAGCGGCATGAAGCGGAGCACATAGCACACGCCCACTTTCACGCCTTTCTCCCGGGCCGCCTGGGCAATGCGCAGACACTGATCGTAATTCTGGGCAATCGGCTTTTCCAGGAGGATATGCATGCCCCGGTCGATGGCCATCAGCGCCTGCTCATAGTGGAAGCGGTCCGGCGAGCCGATGATGACCCCGTCACACTCTACCCCTTTTTCAAAGAACGATTCGGCCGATTCGTAGCATGCCTCTTCCGGCAGGGAGAACTGCTTTCGACAGGCTTCTCTACGCACCGCGTTCGGCTCTACAATTGCGACCAATTCCACCAAATCGCCGTGAGACTGGAAGTATTTCAAATACTTTCCCGTCCGGTTTCCTACACCCACGGCTGCTAACTTTATTCTCACGAGTTCTGATTAATAATATAGTCTCGTAAAGATACGGTTTTTTAAAGTTTTTTCAAAATCTTTACAGAGATAATGTTATCTCCCAGCTTCCGTTCCCGTACTCCTTCCCCTGTATCCGGGCCGATACGCCCACGGGCAAGGATACGCGCAGCAGGCTTCCTTCCCGCTCGGCGGAAATGGGGCCGTAAGGGGTGTCGCGCACCACCTTCACCCATTCCAGTCCCTCGGGAACCTGCGGATCGATGAGCACCTTCCGGCAGCCCGGCTCCAGGGGAACGATGCCTCCCAGCGCCTCATAGAACCAGCTGCCGATGCCGTTGTAGCAGTTGTGGATACGGCTTCGTCCGCCGTCCCACTCTTCCCAGACACCGGTGGCACCCTGTTCCAGCATATACAGATAGCCCGGGTAGTCTCTCTGTTTGAGCAGCCCGTAAAACCAGTCGGCCTCGCGGTTGAGGGTAGCCCATTCCGTGAGAACGGGGACGCCCACCAAGCCTGTGGCCAGATGACCGTCGTACAGCTGCGCCGTACGCTCCTTGAGCGTATCCACGACCCGGGGGACCAGATCCTCCGGCACCACTCCCACCAGCAGCGGATAAACCATATCCAGCTGGCTTCCGGTGCCGTACAGTCCCGTTTCCGCCTGATAGAAACGGTTATGGATGATACGGGAGAGTTCTTCGTACCGGAGACGGAAGCGCACGGCGTCGGCCGGCTCATCCAGCACTTTCGCAATCTGTTCCAGTTGCAGATAAACCTGGCAGAGGGAACAGTTGTTCACCAGGTCCACCGAGACGGGATCCTTCACGTCCACGCCCTTCGGGGCGGCCCAGTCGCCCAAGTACCAGTAACGGTAATCGAGATTGGGCCACTGCTTCAGGAGACCCTCCACCGAATAGGCATCCACATAGTCCAGCCAGTGCTTCATCGCCGGATAGAAGCGCTCCAGCAGGCGCTTGTCGGCATAACTCACATAGGTGCGCCAGGGAGCCTGCACCAGAAAACCGCACCAGTAGGGACCGCCGCCGGCCCTGTACGGATTGGGGGCCGTATGGGGCACGCCGCCATCGGGGCGCACGGCGTCGTCCCAGGCCTGCAGCCAGTTCAGGTACAGGGGAGAAACGGCCGCCATGGCCTGGAGGGAAGGGGTGGAGGCATTGCCGTCACCGCCATAACCCAGGCGCTCGATGCTGGCGCAGTCCACCATGTAGCCGTTGAAAGAGAGATTCTCCATCGTCCAGTCCACCAGGGAACAGATGCGGTTGAGGTCTTCATCCGAACATTCGAAAGAGCTCCGCTTCGGGTAATCGGTCCGCATACGCAGGGCCCGGACAGCCAAAGGCTTTTCCGGAAGGCTGTCCAGCTGCACATAGCGGAAGACATGGTGGTTGAAGCGGTTCATGAAACGGTCTCCTTCGGCCGCGCCGGAAGAGATCAGCGTGTCTGTACCGCAGATGAGCGGATCCAGCTTGTCCGGCGTGTTGTCTCCGAACCCGACAGGCGTCACGTGCCCCTCCGGAAGCCCCGGCAGGGTCACATCCAACATCGCGTTCACCACCTTCCCGAAATCTGCCAGATAACCGCCCTTGTTGCGGACAATGCTCACCGGCTCCAGGACCTCCTGGACGGTGCAGGGCTCGCACATCTGCATGGTGGCCTTGATTCCTTCCACCTCCACCACATCCACCGGGCCCCACTGCGGCTTTACACGTGCGTCGATAACCTCGCCGGCAAAGCCGTGATAGAGCCAGGTGCCGGGGTCGGCATAGCCGCTCCAGGCGCCCTCCCAGCTAGCGTCCGTCCATACGCCCGGGATACCGTCCAGGTCCAGTTCGGCCCGCACCAGAGGACCGTCATAAGAAGCCCCGAAAGTGTCGGGCTTGTACCAGCCCGACCCTGCCGCGATCAGCAGTTCGTTCCGTCCTTTCCGAAGCAGGCCGGTCACATCGTACACCATGATGAGCGAACGCTTGTCCAGCTGGGAAACGGCCGGATTCAGGACCGATTCCGACACCTTCCGTCCGTTGACGGAGGCTTCGTGATAGCCCAGGGAATTCACGTACAGAAGCGCCTGTGCAGGCATTTTCTCCAGCTCAAACGCCTTCCGCAGCAAGGGGGCTCTCCCCTCTCCCGGCACAGCGCCGATATACGCCCCCTTCATGTCGCCGTCCAGAATGCCCACGCCGAAACGCGCCTTCGCACTCCAGGCCGATACCTTCCCGTCCTGGTTCCACACGCGGACCCGCCACCAGGCCTGCCGGCGGGAAGCGAGGGGCGTCCCGCCGTAGGGGACCATGATCTGCTCCGCGCTTTCCACCTTGCCGGAACGCCAGATGTCCGGCCCCACTTCTATCTCATAAGCCGTCTGCACCATGGGGCCGTCGCTAAGGACCGTCCAGCTGAAGTGAGGCTTGGCCGAGTCGATGCCCAACGGTTCCACAAGCCCTTCGCAGCGCATTTCCTGCACTTTAAAAGAGGGATGGCAGCCCACGACGGCAAGCAATCCCGCCAGCATCAAAAGAAATCTCCGAAAACGTCTCATAATCCTACGGTCAGAATCTTCTGGCAAAAGAGAGTTCTTCCTGCACCTTTCCGGTCAGGATGTTGTGAACCTTGATGCGGAGTCTGCCTCCGGCCACGTCACCTTCTATTACCGTAGGATACTTTACCTCTTCCAGACGGGGGCCGCCGCCGATAATCTGGGCCCAGCAACGGTCGGGCGTCGGAGCGAAGTACTTGTATGCATGCATGTGGCCCGTAATGAGGACCTGACAGCCGGCCGTATGAAGGAGGGGGCCCCACATCTTCCCGCAAGTCCGCTGCCAGTAAGCGAAATCGGCGGAGTACTGCGGATCGGTGTCATCGGGATACACATCCCCGGGGTTGTGCGTGGGATCGTCGTCGAACAGGGGAATGTGGCAGAACGCCACCAGATAAGGGGCGGAAGCGATTTCCGGGCGGATAAGGGCATCCCTGAGCCAGGTCGTCTGCGCCTCGCGATACTCCTCGCTCTTGAACAGGCCGGCGAAGATGGGATTGGTGTCCAATTTGTCCTCGGCCGTGTCCAGGCCGATAAGGGCCATCTCTCCCAGCCTTACGGCAAAGTTCCGGCCCAGGTCCCAGTCCCTCACATCCCGCTCTTCCGGCTGCCGGTACATCCATACCTTCTCCAAGTGCCGGTTGGCCCGGCCCCGGAGGTCATGATTCCCGGGACAGAGCAGATAGGGAATACGGGCGGCATAGTCCTTCCTTTCCATCGGATGGTCCAGGAAGATGCGGATCTGGTTTTCCAGCGTCTCTTCCGAATTGGAAGCGTCGCCGTTCCACACAACGCAGGAAGGGGAGATTTCCGCCACCTTGTCCAGCACCTTGCTCAGGCCGTCCCAGCGCGCATGCGTGTCGTTGATGACGCAGAAACTACCTTTCAGCGCCACTCCCGCCGTGGTAAACGAATAGATTTCAGGGTCTTCCTCATTTCCCAGAATCTTCATGTCGTGTCCATGACCATAATAGATGCGGTCGGCGCCGATTCGGTAGTAGTAGCGGGTGGCCGGCTTCAGGCCCGTAACCCTTACCTGGATGACCCGCTCATCGATATCGGCCAGCCGATAGCCTCCGCAGAGGATTTTTCGGGCATCGGACAGGTCCGGTTTCTCGCCCACCAGCACATATCCGTTGGCCAGGGCGTTTACCGTAAAGGCGACGCCGATGGATGTCTCGGCAAAATTCTGCAATACGGGGACCGATGCAATCAGTTTCCCGGAAACCTCTTCCTGAGGTTCCGGAAGCCTTTCGGCGGCTTTCATCAGTTCCGGCGCCCCGGCCGCAGCGGCAAGCACGGCCGAACTTTTAATGAATGTTCTGCGTTTCATGGTTGGATGATTTGGTCGTTAAACATATATCTGTTGAAAACTTAGATTCTCTTCACGCCTTTGGGAAGTTTTGCCGTGGTCTTTACGCTGCCGTCGGGCTGTTTCTCATGCCTTACCGCAATGATACCCTGCGGGGTGGAAAGGGTTCCTTCGGCCCATTCCAAATTGCCCAGATGCGGTTCTATGCTCACCCGGCGGAAACCAGGCTCCACAGGCTGGATGCCCAGCACGTGCTCGCTCAGCCAGGCCGTGGGACCGCTTGCCCAGCCGTGGCAGAAACTGTGACGGAGGCCCACGTAGCACCAGGCGCCGCCGTCGGCATGGATGTCGAATTTGCCCTCGGGGACCACTTCATCGATCCGTGCGGCATTCTTGGCATCCACATAGTTGAAATCCTCCCAGAAGGTGGTGGCTCCCAGATCCAGCATCCGGCCCCAATAGGTGGAGATCAGGTCCATGGCCTCGGCGTAATGGCCGCTCCGGGCCAAGGCCTCCAGGAGGTAATAGCCCATGAAGGAGGTGAACTTGTCGGCCCCGTTCCGAAGGATAAGGGCCGATGCTTCACCCGCATCCACCATGCCGGAAACGGACAGGAGCGCCGCCGCCTGGCTGTTTTCCATCATGTCGGGGACATAGGTGCGGAGCTTGTCCGCAGCCTTCCGGCATTCTTCCTGCAAGGCTTTCTCGCCCAGCCGGGAGGCCATCTCGGCACCGGCTTCCAGCGCGCGGACGCTGAGGGCCTGCAGACCGGCATGAATCACTTCGGGCTGGTCGTTGGACGGCCAGTCGATGAAGCGGCCGCTCGCATAGGCTTCCCGGTTTCCGTCCATCTGGCCCATCACCGTGTGGAGGAGGGCCTTCAGGTATTCCTGCTGCTCCTTGAGATAATCCAGGTCCCCGTACCATTGATACAGGTGGTGCTGGATGATAATCCACCAGAGCGAGTAGGAACAGATGTCGTTCATCCATTGCGCGGGAGAAGTCTTGTCCCGCACATAGTCCAAGGTCTTGCGGACAACTTTCTGGTTCCCGAAGACGGTGTTCGCCGTCATCACCTCGGGATGCATGTCTCCCATCCAGGCCAGCCGGTCACGCTTGATGCCGTCCCAAAGGTAGTCCTGCATGCAGAGATGGACCGTATAGGCCCCCGTCTGCCAAATCTGGTTCAGGCGCTCGTCGGAGCAGCGGAAAGTTCCCAGATAATCCAGGTTCCGCATGCGCGAGATGGCCCGGACCGACAGCAGGCTCACCTCTTCCCCATCCCCGTCCACCAGGTCCACTCGGGCAAAGCGGAAGCCGCTGTTGCCGAACTCCACGCTTCCCACCCAGGGAAGCGGGATCTCCACGTCCCGGGCCGAATGGTCGTTGGTGGCCGTGCTTCCCGGAGCATCCACGCTGCTGAGCGCCTCGGTCACGGATTCGCCCAGGCACAGGCGCACACGGGCGGCTTTGTGGGAACCGCTCATGGTGCGAACAATCTGGATGCCGCCCTGAAGTTCTTTCCCAAAATCCAGAAGAACGGAGCCTCCTTCCCGGAAGGTGACCACCCGTTTCTCTCCGGTGCTCACCTGGCCGGCATCGGACTCAAGCAGGAACCCGGCGTTTTCCACCGGCCCGTTGGTGCACACAATCCGCACAGGCTTCAGGTATTCCGTTATAAATTCAGGCTTCTCCTGCGGTACGGAGCCTTCCCGGGAGCAGCACGCTCCCAGAAGGCCCGTCATTCCCAATATGAGGAGTAATCTTTTCATTTTACCGGGAGATTCGAAAACGGTAACCATATTCCTGTCCGGGGGCAATCCGATAGTCCTCAAGCACGCCGGGGCCGCAGCTGCCGTTGCCGATTCCGTTCTGGATACAATCCAGGTTCAGGACCACCTCGGCCCGGCGGACCTTGTCCAGGTCGTTGCCGTATTTCACCAGATACAGGTCTTCGTCGGTGTAGTGAAGGGCGCTGAAATCGAAGCTTTCGCCGGCAGTGAAGGTGAGGGTCCTGCCATCTGCAGCGGCAAAGCGGATCCAGCGCGTGTCGGTGCGGCCGCCCATGGACTGGGCGCGGACATAGTGCTCGTCCATGCCGCTGACCGTATTTTCATAGATGCCCAGAAAGGCGCAGTCCTTGCGGTCCTGGTAATTCTCCATGGGACCGCGTCCGTACCAGGAAAGGGTTTCATACGCGGGATTCAGCATCAGCCTCAGGCCCAGACGCGGCAGGGCAAAGGATTCATCGGCCGTGAAATAGGCGTTCACGTCCACGCAGCCGGATGCCTGCACATCGTAAACGAGGGTGTATGGAACCTTCTGGGAACCCACATGGGCGATGGCCGATATCTCCACGTGCAGACACTCGGGACTCTCTTTGGTCCGGAAAGTGACGATCTCGGTCTTCTGGGCCACCGACTCGTCCTTGCCGTCGATAACGAAACGGACGCCGTCGTTGCTGATATAGCGGAAGCCGTTGAATACCGGCCCTTCCACACCGTGAAGGACTTCCTTCCCGTCCAGGCAAAGGCTGGCAAGGGAACCGCGGGCCCGGTCGAAACGGACGCTCACGGCGCTGTTCCGGGCACAGAGAAAACGTCCTTCCTCCGTGTAAATCCGGAGAGATTCCGACCGGCTGTTGTCGATGGCCGGCAGGCGGGATGCCGGTTCCTTGAGAATGAACTCCTCGGAGGCCACCACGTGGCCGGCGGGCGCCCAGCGGGTGTTCTCCCTGAGCGAGACAAATACCTGAAGCGTCACGTCGCCTTCATGGGGGAGGTCTCCCAGCGGCAAATTCACTTCGCAGGTTTTCCAGGGGGCCGTATCCGGCAGGTCGGAGCGGCCGACGGCAATCGCCTTCCCTTCATGAAGCAGCCTGTAGGACAGTTCCATCTCATTCAGGTTATAGGCCGTATAACGGTTCTCCAGGAGGAGTCGACCGGGGGTCAGCTGGCTTGTCTTCACATATTGATAAACCTTCTTCACCTGCTGGAGTTTGGGCGTTACCCGCCGGTCGGCCGTAACGATGCCGTTGCAGCAGAAGTCGTTGTCGTTGGGCATGTCGCCGAAAGAGCCGCCGAAGTAGAGTTTTCCGTCGTCGGCTCCGGGCATCACGATGGCCTGGTCCACCCAGTCCCAAATGCAGCCGCCGATCATCCTCTCCGACTTGTTCTCGATGTAATCCCAGTATTCCGCCAGGTTGCCGATGGCATTTCCCATGGCATGGGCGTACTCACAGAGGAAAAAAGGCTTCTGGGCGCCGTTCCTGTCCATGTTCTCCATCCCTCCCATGGAAGAGTACATCCGGGAATCGACATCGGCCACCTCGTTCTGGCTCTCGTAGTGGACCGGACGGCTGTCCAGGGCCTTGACGGCATCGCGCTCGGCCACGATGTTGCAGCCTCCGCCGCTCTCGTTTCCCAGTGACCAGAAGATTACCGAAGGGTGCAGGCGGTCCCGCCGGACCATGCGCACGGCGCGGTCCACAAAGGCCTCCTGCCAGTAAGGCAGATTGCTCAGGGAGTTGTTTCCGTGGCACTCCTGGTCGGCCTCGTCCACGATGTACAGGCCATAGTAGTCGTACAGGGCGTACATCTTGGGATCGTTGGGGTAATGGCTGGTGCGTACGGTGTTCAGGTTGTAACGCTTCATCAGGAGGATGTCCTCCAACATGGACTCCACCGGAACGGCCTTGCCGTAAACGGGGTGGATATCATGACGGTTGGTGCCCTTCAGATAGGTAAGCACATTGTTGACATACAGTTTGTTGTCCTTGAACTCCACCTTGCGGAAGCCATGCTTGAAACTGGTACACTCCAGAACCGTCCCGTCCGCATCCGTCAGTTCGAAACAGACGGTGTACAGGTAGGGCTTCTCGGCGCTCCACAGATGAACGCCGGGGACTTCGATGGCACAGGAAGCCTCCGTGCCGCTTCCATGCGCACGGCCCACCAGAACCCCGTCCTCATCATACAGGGACACTTTCACGAGGCCGCCCTTGCCGCTCACATAGGCGCGGGTGCCCAGGGTGGCGCTCCGGAGGTCTTCGGAAAAAGCCGAGGTGAAGCGGAAGTCCTGCAGGTGCGTCTTGGGACGGGCCATCAGGTACACGTCGCGGTGGATGCCGGCCAGCCGGAACATGTCCTGGTCTTCCAGGTAGGAGCCGTCACTCCATTTGTACACCTCCACGGCCAGCGTGTTGTTTCCGCTGCGGACATACGGGGTGATGTTGAACTCGGCATCGTTGTTGGAGCCCTGGCTGTATCCCACCTTCTTTCCGTTCACCCACACATAGAACGCGGAATAAACGCCGTCAAAATGCAGATACACCTCCTGTCCCTTCCAGGAAGCGGGCAGGGTGAAATCCCTCCGGTAGGATCCCACGGGGTTGGGTTCCTTCTCCATGGTATAGCCCTTGGCCGCCTGAATGAACGGAGGATTGTTGGCAAAGGGATATGTGACATTGCTGTAGAGCGGGGTGCCGTAGCCTTTCATCTCCCAGTTGGAAGGGACGTCGATTTCCTCCCAGCCTCCCACGTTGAAAGAGGGCTTGTAGAATGTCCGGGGACGGCTGTCCGGGTCGGGTGTCCAGTGGAATTTCCATCTGCCGTTGAGGAGAAGGCAGCGGGAACTGGCCGTGCGCTCCCAGGGGCGGGCATAAGCGGCATCGGCCTGCATTTCCTGCATGCTGGCATAGGGAATGAGCGTGGGATGGCCGGGCTCCTTGTTCAGGCCGATGACCTTGGGGTTCTCCCAGTCGTTGGAAGAGGAGGTCTTGAGGGTGATGAACTTTACCTGCATGGCCGATTCCCGGATAATCCAGCGCTGCAACGGGCTCGCAGCATCGGCTTTCACCTGCCAGACCTTGGCCCCGTAGGCCGCCCCGTCCCGAAGCCCCAGGGCAAGGGCCCCCTCCTCGCGGGTAAAGGTAAAAGTCCCGTCCTTCTGACGGGTTATCCTCCACTGCTGGTTGGGGTTGCCGGACTCTTCACCCCATTGGAGAACAGGATGTTCTCCGGAGCCGTCGCTGTCCAGGCCCAGGAAGGAATGACCGTTGAGAAGCTGGTACACATCCTTCCCCAGCGGACGCAGCTGCCACACCTGTCCGGTATTCCCCTGCTCCTTCTTGGAAAGGAGGACGGGCGTATCCGTCTGGACGGCGCCGGCCACATCCAGCACCCATCCGTCCGGAGTACAGATTTCGTAACACTTCTTTCCGTCAAACAGCTGGGCCGATGCGGTCAGCGTCAGCATCAAAGCGGACAGAACAAGCCAGATTTTTCTCATAGTCAACGACTTACAATTTTACTGTGTACGTTCCGGCCTCATAGTCCTTCCCTTCTTTCTCGCCGGGCAGCGTCACAAAGGCCGTTGCGCCCTTGGGAATGGTAAAGGTCCAGATCCAGGTTTCGCCTTCATACTTCCAGGCACTCTTGATGACGCCGGCAGGGCTCTTGAATTCAGCTTCCAGGTGCCCCAGACGCTTGTCCGGAACGGGGTTCAGCAGGATACGCTTGAAGCCGGGCTGGGCAGGGTCGGCCATGATGCCGGCCGCGCGCTCCCACAGCCACTGGCACACGCAACCGTAAGCATAGTGATTGAAAGAGTTCATGCCGTTGGGGCCCATGCCCTCGTCCACCATGTAGCTGTTCCAGCGCTCCCAGATGGTGGTGGCGCCGTTGTCCACGGAATAGAGCCAGCTGGGGTTCTTCCGCTGGAAAAGGAGCTCGTAGGCAATGTCGGACATGCCGTTTTCGGTGAGTGTTTCCATGAGGATGGAAGTGCCCAGGAAACCGGTCTGCAGGCAGTTGCCATGGTCGGCGAAGTTCTTGCGGAGCCGATCCACGGCCGCCGTGAGCGCCTCTTCCTTGAACAGGCCCAGCTTGAGGGCGAACAGGGTCGGCGTCTGCATGGTGTTCAGCGTCTCCAGGCGGAAACTTCCGTCCGGAAGGAGGAACGTCTCGGACAGATAATTGATGGCGTCCTTGTACATCTGCCCATATTTGCCATAATCCTTTTCCCGGCCGGTCGCCTGGGCCATATCCCGCATCATGCCGGCATCGATGGCCCAATAGCAGGCGCCCAGATAGTTCCAGTAAACAACGGCCTGGGCACGGGTTTCCGCATCTCGGAAGGCGCGACCGCTGCAGCTTTCCAGGGCCTCATAACTGAGCCAGTCGGCCCAGTTATAGCCCCTGTTCTCCTCTTTCAGGGCCTCCGCATCGTATTTGGTTTCGTTCACATGGGCCATGAATTTCTCCATCGAAGCCCAGTTCTCATCCACGATGGCCTTGTCGCCGAACTGCTTCCAGATTGTCCAGGGCACGATGACGCCGGCATCGGCCCAGCCCAGGCGCATGGTTTCGTTGCCGTACTGGGCATAAGGCGCTACACCCGGATAGCCGCCCAGTTCGTTCTGGCTGTCACGCACGTCGCGGGTCCACTTGTGGAAGAAACGGCTGGTGTTGGCGAAGAAGGAGCCCGTCTCGGTGAACACCTGCGTGTCGGCCATCCAGCCCAGGCGTTCGTTGCGCTGCGGGCAGTCCGTAGGGACGGAAAGGTAGTTGGAGCGCATGCCCCACACCGTATTGGAAATGAGTTTGTTCACGAGTTCGTTGCCGGTGGTGAGGGTGCCGGTCTCCATTTCCCGGGAGATGGACGTAACGGGAACGGACGCGATGGACTGGAACTGCACGGGGGCGTCGGCGGTGACGGCGATGTAGCGATAGCCCCAGAAAGAGGCGCGCGGCCGGTAATCCACGAAATCGCCGGCCGGGCCGAAAACATAAGTAAGCCAGATTTCGTCCGGATCGACACGGAGATTGCGGCGGTGGGTGCTGCCTTCGGGGCCGTCCATGCCGCGGCGTTCGGCGCCGTTACCGTCATTCAGGATCTCGGAAGGGCTGCAGATGATTTTGGTTCCTTCGGCCGCCTTGAACACGAAGGAAGGCACCGCGGCGGCATTCTGGCCGAAGTCAACCACCAGTGTCTCACCGGGATTCAGTTCCACCACTTCCCCGTCGGCATATCGGCGCTTGATGTTCACGACTCCATACTCCACCTCTTCCTCCTTCTCCGATTCCACGGCGCCGGTAACGCCCTGCCACACATAGATTTGGAGGGGTTGAAGCCTGAGGTCTTCACGCTGATAGATTTCGGCTCCGTTCGTAGGCAGGATTTCTCCCTTGAATTCGGTGTTCACTTCGGGAACGGACAACTTTTCGGGAGTCTCGAAGCCCATCGGAATGCGGGCGTCATATTCCTCACCGTCAAAGATGCCGGAGTGTACGACAGGGCCCGCGATACCGGCCGTCCAATGCGCGGTATCCGTTCCCAGACGCTGCACGGTGCCGTCGGCATAGGTGAGCTCCAGGACACCGCGGAAAGCGCATTTGAGGCCCAGCATGGTATCCTTGTCTCCGGGGGTGATGATCTTGTCGGCCCACCAGCCGGGGGTGACCTGGGCGCTGAGCTGGTTCTGTGCGCCGGCCTTGCCGTCCAGGGCGGGAGTGATGTCATAGGTGAAAGAGCGCCTGGTCTTGGCATAATGCGTGAAACCGGGCTTCAGCACTTCCTTTCCGATCAGCCTGCCATTCACGTACAAGTCATAAACGCCCAGGCCGGACGTCATCCAGACCGCTTTTTTCAGTTTCTTTTCATTCCGGACGGTAGAGAGAAACCAGCTGGCGCCGGGGGCGCTGGTATAAACCTCCTGGCCGGGGCCCTTTGCCACCGGGGCATCCACGGCGGAAATCCAATCAGAAACATCCCAGGCCGCATCTTCCAGGGCAGGGACCAGCGGAAGATCTTCCGGATTCACGTTCTGGGGCGTGCAGCCAACCATGGCAGCGGCCATGACGGCGACAGCAAAAGCAAGAGAGAACTTTTTCATATCGATATCTGTTTTGTTTTGTATGCTAAAACAAAAGCCTGACGGGACCCAGAAGGCCGGAGGGCTGCAACGGGTCATCGGCCTCGAAAGTATGGTGATTGGTCCAGGTGCCGCGCTCCTCGGGACGAAGGCTTTCGTCGGCGATGAGGCGGTTCTGCCAATTGTTGTACACGGTGATTTCCAAAGTATTCACCCCTTTCTGCAGAAGGGCCGATACGGGAAGCCGGTACGGGAAGGTCCAGACGCCGCCGGCATCCTTTCCGTTCACTTTCACGCTGGAGAGAACCATCACTTCACCAAGGTCCAGGGCGGCATTTTCGGGAAGCGCATCAAGGGTGAAGGTACTTGTATATGCGGCATTGCCGGAGTAGTATTTCACGGCGGGGTCTTCGCTGAGAGTCCAGTCCGAGAGCCTGTCAAAAGTGCGGGAGAAGCCGGGGTTCCCGGCCGACGGGGCAAAGGCCACAGTCCAGGGACCTTCTACCGGCATCGCCGTGACCGGGGCCTGCCCGGGAGCCTTGGTCTTCTTCCGGAACACCACGAACACGCTCTGGAGGCGGTCCAGGGAAAGGGTTTCTCCGTTCCAGCCCTGAACTTCTCCGGTAAGGGGGTCCCACAGTTCGGCCTTCAGGGAAGGATCCACCCGGAAGGAAGGATGCACCTCGACGGCTTCCTCCTCCTGGTTGGAAAGGAAGTAGATTTCCCCTTCGGCACCCAGGGTACGGTGGATAAAGAGAAGATTTCCCTCCCCGTCCGGGTAGGAGAAATCGGGACGGGTGCCCAGATCGTCCAGGACCCTTTCCAGGGGGCTGTCCGCGGGATACACCATTCCCTTTCCGCTTCCGTTCCAAACCTGTGCCGCCAGTTTCCGGACCCTTTCGTCCGATTCAAAAATGCCATGCTGCAGGCTGGGGGAACGCAGGGGGGCGTCTCCGACGATGCAAAGGCCGTCCGTCACGAAGCCGGCAATGGCTTCCAACACCTCGGGACGCATGGTTTCCTGCCTCGGAAGCACCAGAACGCGGTATTCCATGCCGCTGTCCAGAACCAGACGGCCGTCTTTCACATGGGCGTGATGCCGGAGCACGTCAGCATTGATGTAGTCAAAACTGTACCCCTTGGGGAGGGCGGGATCCGTGACGCCGGTCATCTTGGGCGCATCCTCGCCGATGAAGTAGGCCACATCGGCCACATACCGGCCCTGCTGCAACATGAAGTTGCAGCGCTTGAGGTACTGCACGAAGGTGCCCATGCCCTCGAACCAGGAATTGTTCCGGTTGAACTCGTTGCCGAACCAGGCGTCGCGGCCGGGCTGCCGGTCGTCGGGCTGCTGGATGTACAGATGCAGCAGGGTGGCGTTGATGCCTTCGCAGAAGAAGCGGTCGGTGCGCTGTTTCATCAGGCGCGGGTAGCGGTGGAACTGGGGAGCGCCCGCCGTGCAGGATTCGGCCCAGATTTGGTTCTTTCCGTAAATATGGCCGCAGGAAGAAGCGGCACGGTTTTCAATGTCTCCGAGGCTTCCCTCGCTCCAGAACTCACCGGCAATCTGGTCGCTCTGGCTGCCGTAGAGGAGGAACTCGCCGGGGAAGCCCCAGTGGCCGTAGCATTCTAGCCAGGTCTGGAGTCCGTCGGCATTCGCCTTTTCCCGCAGGCCGCCCACATAATCGTAAGCGACCCTGTCGGCCACCAGGCGGCGAAGGTCCCAGAGGAAGCGCTCGCTCTCCTCCATGGTGCTCACGACAAGGCCTTGAAGGACAGGAAGATAAGGACGGGGGTCGTAGCCATAGGTTTTTTCAAATACCTGCGCCATGTCGTCCGTCCAGTTCTGGCCGCCGGTTTCGTAACTGTCTTCCACCACCACTTTCCAGCTTTTGCGGTCCTCGGGAGGGATGCGGCGCAACAGGTCTCCCACAAAAGCGTCATAATGCTCCGCAACATAGCGGCGGCTCATCTTGTCCACCTCCAGGCCGGTGCCTTCGGAAACCGCTGGGCCATTGCGGACGCCGGTGGTCTGCATATAGCTGGTGAGGATGGTCCATTCCCCGCCCGGCACCGTCCAGCGGAGCTTCCCGTCCACCAGGCGGTCCGTGATATTCTGCTGGAAAACAGGGTCCACGCAGTTCCGGTAGTTCACATACTGCGGATGGTCCCACATATAGCAGTCCCACATGGGAAGCGGTTCCTGGAACAGCTTTGCGAGGCTCTTTTCCGCATAATGGGGCATCAAGCCGATTTCAGAGAGCGTAACGGTGAAGGTGCCGTCGGCCGGGTCTTCCAGGCGGAGCTCGTAACTGCCGGATTCCCCCGACGGGAAACTCTCCACCCACGGGGACAGGGGTTTGAAACCCACGTTCGGACTCAAGTTGTGCCTGTCGTAGGTGAAAGAGGTCAGTTCCTTTCCGTTACAGAGAAGGGTGGCTTCCGTCCACTGATTTCCGTCGCTTTCCAGCTTGAGGCTGTGGACCGGGAAGTCCGCCTGCATCCGGAGGACGGCCGGCACTCCCTTCCGCGTTTTTAAAGTCCAGCTGCGGGATTCCCCCACCGGATTTCGGAAAGCCTGGATGTCCACAATCCGGTCCAGGGGCACGTCCGGGAGGGAGAGCACCTGCTCGGTGCCGTTTCCCGTCACCTGCTGAAAATGCCCTTCGAGGTACTTCATGCTTTGCTCCGGCGTAACCCAGGGACCGCCGGACTGGCTCCAGCCCGGACAGTTGAACATGCCAATCTCGATGCCCAGTTCCCCGGCGGTCTTGAAGGCGGTATGGGTAATGTCCAGCCACTCGTCCGAGAAAAGCGGAACGGGGCCGTCGCCTCCTTCCACGCCCTGATTGCCGATGAAGGCGCGGTTGATGCCCACGCGTTTCATGGCCCGGAGGTCTTTCACCACTCCTTCCTTGGAAATGTAATTGTCCAGCCAGTACCAGTAAACAGCAGTTTGGACGGAATCCGGAACGTTCCGGAACCCGTCCTCCAACTGCGAAAAGCCCGCTTTTCCGCTCCTGCCGCACGACAGCAGCAGGAGGGGAAGAGCCATCCATAGAAAGAGTTTGATCTTCTGCATCTACTTCACTTTAACATACAGGACACCGTGCGAAGGAATCTGGTACACGGAATCAGTAGGAATGTCTTTCTGGCGCCAGAGGTCCCGGACGGTATCGGCCTCGATGCCGATTTTCTCCAGGGCGCCCCTGAGAAGGGTGGGCATGACGGCCTCGCCCAGATTGAAGATGCCCACGGCCTTGCCGCCGTCGTAAAGGTCCCGGCTCCAGATTTGGACGTTGTCCTCCACCACGTCCTGGTGAGCCTGATGCCCCAGGATATCCTGGTTCACGGCATTCACCTCGTTGTTGCAAAGGAGGTTGAAGGTAAAATCGTCGATCTGGTCCAGCGGGCAGCCGATGAGCATGTTGGCGGCCAGCAGCGACCACAGGGAGATGTGGGTGTACTGCTCGTCCGGGGTGAGGCGGCTGTCCCAGAGCTTGTCGCTCCAGCCCACCTTGCCCACCACCAGCATGTCGGGGTCGTTCCAATGGCCGGGGCCGGCATAGGGATGGAGACCCGCCTGCCGAACGAAGCCGATGTCGTAGAGGGAAGCCCAGGTGTCGTTGATGTCGCCCGTGGTGCGCCAGGAGTTGGCATCGACAAAGGCTCCCCACTCCCACACATGGTTCATGCCGTACTGGCAGAGGGAATAGAAAATGTCACGGGGCTGCTCGCGGAGGAACTGCTGCATCTTCACATAAGGACGCATGTAGGCGGCGGTGGAGCGGTCGCTGCTGGCGGCAAAAACCTTGTTGTAGCCGCACCAGTCGTATTTGAGATAGTCGATACCCCATTCGTTCCAGGTTTTGGCATCCTGCTCCTCATGGCCCAGGGAACCCAGATAGCCGCCGCAGGTGTGGCTTCCGGGACTGGAATAGATGCCCAGGCGAAGTCCGTTTCCATGCAGCCAGTCGGCCAGAGCCTTCATGTCGGGAAACTTCTCGTTGGTGAGAATGGTGCCGTCGGCGGCGCGCTCGTCAGCCTCCCAGGCATCGTCAATGTTCATGTAGCTGTAGCCATAGTCGGCCAGGCCGCGGTTGATGAGGGCGACGGCCGATGCCATCACCTTTTCCTGCGATACGCTGGTGCCCCAGCAGTTCCAGGAATTCCAGCCCATGGGCGGGGTGAGGGCGATCCGGGCGCCCACCTTGAGGGTGAAGGAAGCGCTGGTGCTTCCCTTGGCGTTGGTGGCGGTGAAAACGATCGGATAGTCTCCCTCCTCCTTGACGCTGCCGCTGAGAACGCCCTTCCCGGAATCCAGCACAACGCCCTCGGGAAGGCCTTCCGCTTTGTAGGTCATAGGCTTCTCCCCGGAGAAGGCCAGACGGAAGATGACCGGAGAACCGGGCCGTACACCGAACACCAGCGGACCGTTGTAGCGGGGCGTAGCCGGTGCGGGCGGAGTGAGGATATAGGGAGCGCATATATTCGCTTCCAGGAAATCGTCAAACTTGTCGTCCCGATAGGAAAAGACCACCCGGACACCCTCCCGGAAGGACTGCGGGAAGCTGAGGTCCTTCTTGCCGGTCGGGCGGACTTTCCAAGTCTTGGAAGAGAGCAATTCGTCGGTAAGGACATCCCTTAGCTGCGCTTCCACCGTCCCGCCGGTCTTGATACGGCTGCTCAGAGTGGCCACGCATTCATTTCCCTTGCGTTCCAGCGTGATGCCCGCATAGTCCTTCAACTCCGGCCTGGTAATGTTGACAGGCTGGGCATAGAAGCCTCCGGGTTCTCCACCGTTGTAAACGCGGACGGCGATAACGTTCTCTTCGTCCCAGCGCACCCATTCAGGGGAAACCACATAACGGCGGGGGGTATCCCACTTGCCTTCGAAACCGCCTTCCTCCTTGGGATTGCGGCCGGTCTTCCCCACCAGGTGTCCGTTGAGCCAGGTCTCATCGGTGTCATCGATGGGGCCCATGTCCAGAAGGATGTCTCCGGTGACACCTCCTTTCAGCGAGGAAGGAATCACCACATGGAGGCGGTACCAGCCGTAAGCATTGGCATTCCGGACACCCTGCTGGAACCAGTCTTTGTCCAAGGCGAGCACCTGCCAGGCACTGTCGTCAAAATCGGCCTTCTGCCAGGCGGGGTTGTCCCCTTTGCAGAAACGGGCGCTTTCAACAATAACGGATTGGGCGCCGGCCGGCTGCAGAAAACCGAGGGCCAGCACAAGGAAAAAAGCGGAAACAAATATCTTCATAACTGTAGGGTTAAATTCACGCCATACAAGATAGGAAAAATCCGTCACCGGATCTCTTTTGTTTTCGCCAAAAAAACTTTGAGAAATGACAATCGGCTTTCTAGCGGGAAATGGCCGACACGGGAATGAGGGCAAAGCCCTCCGAAGAAGGACTTCTCCACTTCCACTCCAAATATTGTCCCTCATAGTCTTCGAGGTACCGGAGCGTGAAGGCATGCAGGCCCTTCGCGAGGCCGATGAATCCCGTAGCGGTGGAATTGGAATGGGATCCGTCGGCATTCACGGCCAGATGGCCGTCGATCTCCAGCACGCATCCGTCGTCACTGGTGATGGCGAATTCCCAAAGGCCCTCCTCGGGAACATCCAGATAACCGGTGAAAATGTAGCCGAAATGGTCCTCGTCGGGAGCGTCCAGGATGGACGGTTCCGGCATCACCCCGCGCGAGACCGCCGGAGAAGCCACCACATCGGCCGTCATCTTGAAAAAGCCCCGGTGATAAGTGTAGCGGCATCCCGGTGCCAGGGAGGCGGGCGCCGGCACGGCAGGATGAATCACCAGCGGGAACACCCGGCACTCCATCAGCGGGCTGGGAGTCATTCCCTCACGGAAAGCCCTTGCTTTCAGGATTGCCTCATCCGTGATAGGGAAAGCCCCCTCATACAAGGCCGAAGTCTCCGTGGGCTCGCTGCCGTCCAGGGTGTAACGGATCTCCGCACCGGGAGTACGGCAGTCGAACTCCGTCCGGAAAGTGCCTTTGAAAAATCGGGGATTTCCCAGAAGGACAGGCGTGGAGACCAGGTTCTCCCCAGTCATGGAATACGGGGGCCGGAAAGCATCCCGTCCGGGGAAAGGCTTCTTGGAAAGTTGGAAGGAGAGTTCGCCGCCCCTCAGGATATCCTCGTATGTAATAAATTGTTCCTCAACCCTTTTCCCGTTCAGAAGAACCTCCTTCACAAAAGCGTATTCGGGATGGTCGGCCTTGATGACAAAGCTCTTTCCTCCGGGAAGATTCAGCGTGGCTTTCCGGAAAAGCGGAGCCCCCAGCACAAACTCTCCGCTGCCGGGGCAGAGGGGGTACAGGCCCAGCGAGGCCATCACGTACCAGGCGCTCATCTGGCCGCAGTCCTCGTTGCCGCAGATACCTTCCGGGGTGGGGGCATACATTTCCTCCAGAATGTACCGGACCCACCGCTGCGTGGAGGAAGGGTCTCCGATACAGGCATACAGCCAGGCCGATCCGTGGCTGGGTTCATTGCCGTGGGCATACTGCCCGATCATGCCCGTCACATTGGCATCTCCGGCCATGGACGGATCCCGAAAGTCATACGTCAGGAGCGAATCCAGGGAGGTTTTCACCGCCGCCCGGCCGCCCATCAGGGCGATGTACCCGCCCATGTCCTGCGGCACATAGTGCCGGTATTGCCACGCCGTAGCCTCGGTGTAATCCCGGGAACGGGCGTCGGGATTGAAGGGACTGCGCCAGTTGCCCTCGGAATCCCTGCCCCGGAAAAAGCCGGTGGAAGGGTCCAGCAGGTTGCGGTAGCGGAGGGCGCGGGCATCGTACTCCGCGGCGATATCCCGGTGCCCGAGAGCCTCGGCCATGCGGGCGATGCACCAGTCGTCGTAGCAGAACTCCAGCGTGCGGGACACGGATTCGGAAGCGAAATCACAGGGAATGTAGCCGTATGCGTTATACCAGTCCGAAGCCGGATCCAGGTTGGAAGAAGCCACCATGGCCTCCAGGGCCGCTTCCCCGTCGAAGCCGCGGATGCCGCGAAGCCATGCATCGGCCAGGACCGACACGGCGTGATAGCCGATCATGCAGTCCGTGTCCACCCCGGCGAGCGGCCAGAGAGGCAGTTTGCCGTACCGCTGGTAAGTAAGGACCAGGCTCCGGGCCATGTCGCTCACCAGCTGCGGATTCAGGAGGGTCTGCAGCGGGTTCCAGGTACGGTAGGTATCCCAAAGGGAAAGTGTGGAATAAAACGGCCTCTCGCCCACGTCGCTGATGAGGTTCGGAGCCACCAGGGTATGGTAAAGAGCCGTGTGGAAGTTGACCCTTTGGGCCTTGGTACCCCCTTCGATGACAATTTTCCCGAGCTGCTCTTCCCACAGCGCCTTCGAGCGGTCCAGCACTTCGCCGAACCGGCATCGGGGAGCCTCCGAGAGGCGGTTTTGCCGGGCGGCATGCGCGCTGGCCTGCGAGAGGCCCACGGTAACGGTAACGCCCTTGGTATCTGCCGGGAAAGTAAGCAGATATCGGTCCTTGCCGTCGGGGACGCAGCGGGTGAACGGGACGGAGAACCGGGCGCTGAAATAGATATCCCGCCCGGGAGCCCAGCCGGCCACGTGACGGCCGCCTTCCACGAGGGTATCGGCCACGGCGGTGAAGGAAATGTCACTGGGGCGGGTTTCGCCGATATTGTGCCGAAGGTCTATCAGCAGGTGCCGTTCCCCTTCCCCATTAAAGCCGTAGGAATGGCAGCCGGTTCGGGAAAGCGCCGTCAGCTCCACGGTGACGCCCGGAAGCACGACGGAATAATAGCCCGGGAAGGCTTTCTCGTTTTGTTTGGAAAAAGGGAGCGGGGAGACCTGGAAGCCCTCTTCGGTCAAGGGGACTTCCCCCAGCAGGGGCGTGAACAGGAAATCTCCAAAATCCACGCCGCCCGTTCCGCTCAGATGGGTATGCGAAAAGCCCATGATGGTGCTGTCCTCGTCGTGATAGCCTGAGGCGGCAATCCATCCGCCATTCCGGGTATCCGGACTCAGCTGGACCAAACCGAACGGAGCCGTCGCCCCGGGGTAGGTATGGCCGATTCCGCCGCTGCCCACAAACGGATTCACCTCATAGAGGGAAGATTCTTCCTCCGGAGCGCCGCAGGAGACGGCAAAAAACATAACGGGGAGCAGCAGGGCCGCCCATCGCTTTCCTTTTTCCATACGAAAAAACAAGTTATTCGCCCAAATCGAGGATACGCACATTCCGGATTCTCAGTCCGTCACCGTGTCCGCAGAAAGAAATGTATCCCTTTTTGTTGAAAAGGCCCGGATGCTCCTTGCCGTCCATCGTGGGCTTGCGGCCCCCTTTGGTAACCTTGCGCACATCGGCGTCCGTAATCACTTCGCCGTTCACCGTAACGGTGATGTGGTCTCCCCTGACGATGATTTCTTCCGTGCTCCACTCGCCCAGAGGCTTGTGTTTCAGGCGTTTGGCCGGAACAATACCGTAGATGGAACCGTGTGTCTGGTAATCTTTGAGCCAGCCGGCATAAGCGGGGGCGTCGTGGTCCAGGATCTGGAGTTCGCACATGCCATGATACGCGGCATCCACATGCTCGGGAGTGCGTACGCCCACGCCGCTGTTCACCCCTTCCCGGAGGAAGCAGAATTCGAAGCGATAGACGAAGTTGCGGTATTCCCGGTTGGTGTACAGATTGCCGGTACCGCCGTCGGCCGATACGGAAATGGTTCCGTTCACCACGGTGTAGTTTTCCTTGTCGCCGTGCCATTTGGAAAGGTCGCTGCCGTCGAAGAGCATCTCGAAACCGCGGGCTTTCTCCTCGGCCGTCAGTTCGCTCCGCGGGGCGGGCTTCGCCTCTCCCAGCATTTTCCCGATTTCATCCACGGCATAGCCGTCATCGGCCAGCCCGCGGGTGCGGTACAGCGAAGCCGCTTTCTCCAGGTTGGATTTGAAGTCATCGTAATTGATTTCCTCCTTGCACTTGGATGCGATTTTACGGACGGCGTCGGCCGCGGAAAAACGAACGCTTTCCGCGTTGTCATCCAGATACTTGCCGGCCAGAAGGAAAGATTTCATGAGCGGCATTTCGCCCAGTTTTCCAAGGGCCGATACCTTTACGGCGGGGTCGGAAGCCAGGGACAGCACCTCGGCATAGCCCAGACGCTTCGAAGCGTCGTTCTTTCCGAACTGGGAAAGAAGATTCACATAGCGGCCCAGGTACTTGTCGGTATCCTTTCCACCTTCGCGGGCGGCAGAGAGCACATCTTCCATCACGGAAGGAATCTGCATCCCGAAGAGGGCTTCGCGGGCCGATGCCTCTTTCCGGGCCTCCTCCCGGAGCACGTTCGCAGCCGCGTCGGAATTTCCGGCGGCCAGGACCGGATAGAAATGGTCCTTATGAACGGCCGAAGGAAGGTAATTTTTCAGCTTATTTGCCTGAGCCTCAGGCGTTTCCGTATGGATGGCATAGGCGAGCGCCTTCCGGAGGGGATCCACCAGCTTTTCATCGGCGGCATCCAGGAGAGCGGCGATTTCGTCGGCCTGGGCCAGGGTGGCCATGCCGTCCAGGGCTTCTGCCGCCGGCAGACAGCCGGAGGCGGCCCGCTTCAACACGGCAGGAGCCAGATCCGTCATGCGACGCTTGGAAGCGAGGCGGAGAAGGTTTTCCAGCTGAACTCCGTTCACCGGAGCGTCCAGAGCCTTGGCAACCGCATCGGTCGCGTTCCCTTCGAAAGTGGCCAGGGCGGCAAAGGCCGCGTCGGCCTTGTCGCCGGCAAGGGAAGCCACCAAGGTCTCGGCAGCACCCTCTCCTCCGAGGATTCCCAGCGTGCGGATGGCCGTTTCTCCCAGTTCACCCGGGCTCGCGACACTGCTCATCACAGCGGGAAGTGCGCTTTCCGCCTTGTGGACGGCCACCCAGTTCAGGACATCGGCCCGGGCGTCGGCCGGAAGGGCGGCATAGGCCTTTCCCAAAGCCTTCGCCAGCACATCCGTATCATAGCCCCCGGCAGCGGCCAGGGCGGCGTTGCGATAGGGACGGTCACCGGTCTTGAGGGCATTCACCACCAGTTTCGGGTCCGGGGCAGACCGCTCGATGACGGTCTTCACGGCGGCGCAGCGGATGCCGGAATTGGCATCCTTCAGCAGCTTCTTGGCGGCCTTCACGGCCTCCTTGTCAGTGAAATTGTCCAGAAGGGCCATATAGTCGGACAAAGACTGGCTCTTCAGATATTGGGCCGAGGCCTTGCTTCCGATGATGCCAAGGGTCTGGGCGATGGCCTTCTTCTCGTCTCCCTGTGCTTTTTGGGCCCATTGGAGCAGATACGGTTCGGCCTCGCGGAGTTTGCGGTCGGCAACGGCGCCGCACAGGAGCGTTTTGTCCGCCCCTTCCGTGCGCACGAGTTCCATGAGCGCCTTGTCCCCGCCGGGAAGGGCCGTAAGGGCCGCTATGGACATGGGGGCGCACAAGGGATCATTCACATAAGAAAGGTATAGGGCGATGTCGGCGTCCTGGGCCAGCGGATACAGCTGCTGGAGAAGGAAGGAACGGGTCACGGAGTCGTCGCACCGTGAGATTTCCTGCTTCAGGGCGTCCCGCTTGGCGGAATCGCTCAAAGATTGTCCGAAGAGGCTTCCTGCCACCAGCAGGAGCGCGGTAAACAGAGCAAATATCTTTTTCATAAGGCACTAAATCATGGAAGCCCAGGGGGCACGCATCGGTTGGTTAATAAGATGGTTGGCGGCATCGTCGCCGATGAAACGCTGGGTGAGCGGATCGAAGTGCAGGGTACGTCCCAGGCGCAACGCGCAGGCGCCGATGTTCACCACCGTGGCGCTGTGGTGGCCGATGATCTCGTCCAGGGCGAAGTGCTGGCGGTTGCGCACGCACTCCAGGAAGTCGGTGTGGCGGGGAGCCGGGTCGGGCAGGGAGTTGATGACATCCCACACGTTGGGGATGGTACACTCGAACCCCTTGTAAACCTTGCCCAGCGGGCCTTCGATGTAGGGAACCTTGCCGGGACTTTCGTAGCCTTCTCCTTCCAGGATAATCCGGCAGCCGTCATCATAAGTATAAGTGATGCTGCGCCAGGTTCCCACGGCATCGGGATGCTGTGCGGGCGCGTCCACTTCCACCTTCACCGGGAAAGTGTCGTCCTTGCCCAGAATGTACTGCACGGGGTCGATATAGTGCTGTCCCATGTCTCCCAAGCCACCGGATTCGTAGTCCCAGTAACCGCGGAAGGTTCCGTGCACCCGGTGCGGATGGTAGGGCTTGTACGGGGCGGGACCCAGCCAAAGGTCGTAGTCCAGTTCGGCCGGAACGGGCTGGGGCGTCAGGTCTTCCCGGCCGGTCCAGTAGAATTTCCAGGCGAAGCCCGTCGCACCGGAAATGCGGACGGTCAGCGGCCAGCCCAGCAGACCGCTGGATACCAGCTTCTTGAGAGGTTCCACCGTCGTGCCCAGTCCATAGAAAGTGTCTTTGAAACGGAACCAGGTGTCCAGGCGGAAGATGCGGCCGTACTTGGCCACGGCTTCCACCACCTTCTGCCCTTCGCCGATGGTGCGGGTCATGGGTTTCTCACAGAAAATGTCCTTGCCGGCCCGGGCGGCCTCCACGGCCTGGATGCCGTGCCAGTGGGACGGAGTGGCAATGTGTACGATGTCCACGTTGGGATCGTGGATGAGGTCGCGGAAATCATGGTAGGCGGCAAGCCGGGTGCCAAAACGCTCCTTGCCGGCCTCGAGGGCCCGGTTCAAATGGTTCTGGTCCACATCGCAGACGGCCACCAGCCGGCATTTGTCGTCGCTGACAAAGTGCAGGCCGGACATGCCGATGCCGCCGACGCCGATGATACCCCGTGTGAGCTGGTCGCTGGGGGCCACATACTTCTTGTTGCCTCCCATTGCGCCGAATACGTTTCTGGGCAGGATGGTCGCGGCCACGATGCCGGCCCCCGCCTTTTTGAGGAATGATCTTCTTGAATCAGCCATAGGTTATTGTGTATTAAGTGTTCATTCAAATTTCAAAGAGTTCCATGGGGTGTCTGAAGCCGCAGCCTCCGAAGAACAGGGCACAAACAGATTCCCGTCGCTATTCATAGACAAATATCATCATAAATCCCGAGATTTCAAATAGAGGGACAGCGTTCCCAGGAAACGGCTCACCGGCTCGATCCAGATTTCGTGGGAGGTGGCATGGGCCGTTCCGTTCCAGAAAGGTTCGTCGTCATGGAAACTGTCTATCCCTACGGGGATGGCACCTGCCACGTGGCGGGTGGTATAGACGAAAAGCGGGGCGTAATTGTATCCCGCTCCGTACATGAGACTGGAAGAGAAGGGATTGCGTCCCAGCGTCCACTCCAGCTGGGTCTGCACCAGGTCCATGGCCTCCCGGTCCTCCAGGAGGGTGGCCGCGAGGGCCAGTGCCCAGGCCTGTGACAACTGGATATTCGTAGCGCCATGGAAAACATGGCTCTCCCAAACCGGGAAGGTTCGCATCACATAATGCCTGCTTACAGGCGTTCCGGGCTGCCCGAGGGTTTGTTCGCGGGTATAAAGGCCTGCTGAGAGAAGACCATAAGGGGCCGAAAGTTCACTCCCGGGCTTCAGGTAACTGTCCATATACAGCCGGGCCGCCTCTTTCCAAGGGGCCGACCGCTCCGGGAACACCTCCGACAAGGTCGAAAAGGCCAGCATGGAAGCTTCCCAGAAAGCGGTATGAGAACTTTGAAGAAGCTGCTCCCGCCGGGAAGAACTGTAAAAATAACCCTTGACGGGCATCCCGTCCACCGAATCCTGTTCCTGACAGCGGAGGAGGAGGTCTCCGAAATGAAGGGCTGCCTCCCGGTAAAGCGGATTTCCGAAACGCTTGTACGCAGAGGCCGATGCCACCGCGCCCCAGGCCGCTTCCAGATAGCTGGCCTGTCCCCAGTCGGAGGATTCCGACGCAGCCTTCCAATCGGCCTTCACCGCCTCGGAGAAACTTTCCTTTTCCGCTTCGGAGAGCGGCAGGGTTTCCAACGCTTTCAAGAAGACGGCAACGCCCTGGAAAACCTCCCACGGGACGAACTGGGCAGGATAGGCCACATCGTCCAGCGTCCCCTCTTCATTGTCCGAATAGTAGCGGAGAAGCGTCCACGTCGGATGCCGGCCTTCCGGGAAACGTACTTTCAGAAGCCAGTCCAGCCCCCAGCGTGCTTCCTCCTCCATCCGTTCGCGAAGAGCGGAAGATGTCACGTCCAAGGCACCCAGGAGGGCATAACAGGCATAAGCCGTCCGCCAGAAACCCTGGGAAAGGTCCCCGGCATCGTGCCAGCCTCCGTTTACCACCCGGGTCCGGTCCTTCCAGAAAGAACGCACATCGGCATGACAAACATCATGAATGCCTTCCACGGGATAGCCGCACCGCTGGCAGTAATAAAAATTCAGGACATTCCAGAGGGGCTCTTCCCAGATAGCTTCCCCTATCGGGAAGGGATTCGACAAGGAATCTCCATACCGGATCCGGTATGTGCCCGGCTTCCGGAAAGCGCTGAAATCCAATTCCATAAAAGAATTTCCCTTCCAGGAAACCGGCTTCGCAGTCCCCTTATGGGCCACCTTTCCGCTTCCATCCAGCAGCACAAAACGGCGGGCCTCCCCGGGACCGGCCAGCGCCACTTTCCTCCCTTCCGGCAGATAGCCCGTATGGGCAAAGGCAAACTGTCCGGAGGGAAGGTCCCAGCCTTCATAATGGTCCGGCACCACCTTCTGCAATTCCAGGCGGTCCAGGTCTATGGTGACATATTCCTCTCCCAGGGCAGGGTCATAGCCCGTACAGGTCTGGCAGAATTCCAGCCGAAGGACTTTGTCACGCGGCAGAGCGTCGATTTCCCACAGCACCTGCACCCATTTCCCCTGCGGAATGTCCACATTGGTCTCACGACCGTGCGTCAGGATGCTGTCGGGGGTCTCCGTCACAAGGCTCAGGGCGAAACTGACGTTGGGATTCCGGGAAGGATGGATATAGGCCCACAGGGAAATCCGGTTGTAAGCGCTCCAGTCCTGCGGCCGGTCGAATTCCAGTGCAACGCTGGTCCAGCCTCCCTGCATCCCCTGGAAGGTCCCCCAGGGAGTACGGGAAACCGCCAGGCAGTCCCGGTCCACCAGGGACATCCGATGCCGGAGGGCCCGGGTACCGTCCTTGCCATTCTCCCGCGTGTAGGAAAGCTCGGGCTTTCCCTCGCGCACCTTCCATCGGCCATCCAGCTCCATGTCATCCAGAAGGAGCGATTCCAGCACCTCCTTCTGTGCCCAGCGGGAGAGCATGGAGCGGCTTTCGTCCACCGGGAGCGGGAAAGGACGGGAGGCCGTTTCCGATGTGCGGATTACCAGCACCCAGTCCTGTCCGTCCGGTTTGGGCGGCAGGGCCCAATAGCCGTCGGCTTCCCTCACGGGATTGGCGGCAACCCGGTACTCGCCGGTCCGCGGGTCATACCACTGTGCCTGCATCCCGGCATCGGGGACCGGGCCGGAGATACGGCCGGTCTGCGTTCCTTTCCCATAGAAATAAAGCAGGTGCATCCGTTCCGTACGGGCATAGACGGCCGCGCCGGAAGCATCCCGGAAAACCGGGTCTCCGGGAATGACGGGGGTCAGGTTCCACCAGTCAAAAGACTCCAGCAGATTCTTCAGGTGAATCATCTGCCGGGCGCTGGGATATTCCAGCGCCTCCTGCCAGGGAATGGCCTTCAGCTGCGGGGTAACGTACTCCACTCCGTCGAAGGAAGTGATGTCCATCTGGAAACCGCCGTGGTAAAGCCAGATGTCCGCAGCGCCGTAGCCGTAACCGCAGAAACCGGACAGAAACGAAATCCATCCCTGGGCTCTGGCTCCGAAGTTCAGGGTCCACACGCCGCAATACCGGCCCTCATAATTCACCGCCGGGCGGGAAGAAAGCCAATAATCGCGGACAGCCTCGGGGCCGGGCGTCTCGTGCAGGGGCGGAGACCACTGGGCGGCCCACCAGGAATGGCCGGTACGCTCGGAGACCGCCTCGGACAGGAAGGCCGATACCCCGTTTCCGTCGGCATGGGACTCTTCCGGCTCGGTTCCGGCACCGGTGACGCTGGTATTCACCGCATTCTCCTGATGGCCGGAGAGCGGATGGGAGTAAGGGTCTGCGGCATGGAGGTACTCCGCTATCTTCACCCAGGGATTGTCGGTATAGTCGAAGAAACGGCCGCCCAGCTCGGCGTATGAGTCATTGTCAATCTCCTGGGCCAGGGTCCAGAGCACCGGATAGGCCCCGAAACGGGCCACCCAGTATCGGCAGAGGGCCTTCAGCGCCTCGTCATCCGAGGCCAGTTCCCGGGTCAGGCTCGTGGCGAAAAAGAATTCGGCGTTCGCATGCACAAGACCGGCGTCGGCGATGAACTGATAATAGGCATCGGCCTTCCGGAAACCGGGAATGTCGTCGGCATCCACGTGGCCGTCCAGCAGATGGAAGGGAGCGCCGATGGGTTCGCTCTGCAGTACCGTGAAGCCCTGCTCCACGCGGCGACGGACAATCTTTTTGAAATGCTCGTCGGACAGGTCCTCGGAGTACATGCCCCAATGCGTGTCGCCCAGGTAGAAAAACGGCGTTCCGTCGGCATACATCAGGTATTTCGTCCCTTTCCGGGCTTGGATGAAACCATGCCGGTAAATGGCCAGCGGACCGGTGTATTCCCGGCAGCGGATCGTCCCTTTCCGCCCGTGAAGGGCAGGGTCTTCGGGGCAGGTGCTCTTCCAGGTCCAGCGGCCCGCCTCCGGGGGAGCAAAGCGCACCACAAAACTGTCGCCGCCATCCCAGAAGGCGGGGACAGTGAGCGTCCGGCCCGTTTTTCTGTGAGAGAACTGCACATCCAGCCTTACCCGGTCCCCGCCCCCGTCGTCGTAACTCCGGGAGGCCGTGAAATGCAGTTCGCTTACCCTCCATGTCTCGGCCTTCGTGTCGCTCATCGGCTCCGACGGGCCTTCCCCTTCTTGCGGACAAGGGCACGCTACGGCCCAGAAAGCCAGGAATATGAAAAGGCACTTCCTCATTTCGTGACGTTTATTTGATAGACAATGAAATAACAGCCCGGACGATGCGTGCGGAAACGGAAAGGCTCCAGGCGGGTTACGCTGCGTCCGGCGGGGATTTCCACACTTTTGAAGACCTTCCTCTCCAGAATCTTTCCCCTCTCGTCCTGCAACTGCACCTCCAGCCGCACCGTGCAAGCGCCGTCCAGATTGAAGACCGCCGGCGTGACGGCATCTCCGGGACCATACACCGTATCCACGTTGTCGCTGGCCGCCCAAAGGCGCTGGAAGGCCATCCGGTTGGCATGGAAAGCCAGTTTGGGCACGCGGAAGGCATCCACCAGCGGCTTCTGGTAGGTGAACATGTTGGGGCCGGACTCCAAGGAGCACCAAGAGAAACCGCTGGTTCCCATCAAAAGCTGCATTTTCATGCTCTCCCAGGCGCCGAAGGCCTGGTAGGCCTGGCTTTCCCGCCACTGGTCGAAAGTGAGCCGGGTGCCGATGTTTCCGTCCTCGTAATTCTTTTCGTAAGAGTCTATCCGGTACCAGGGCTCCTTCCGGGCCAGCGACCAGTTGGGCATGCCGATGGACTCCTCGTGCTCGAAATTGTAGTAACCTAAATCCTTGGCTTCCAGGGTCCATTTGGCCCAGGGTCTGGGCATGTTACGGATTTCGCTCCAGGGATTGTCATAGCCCGAGTAGCTGTCCTGGACGCCGCGGGTCATCATGGGATGCATGAGCCAGGGTTCCGGTTCCAGGGGGTTCCCTTCCAAATCCACCGTCCCTTCATAATTGCCATAATGCGTGGCATCCCAGGCCGTGGTGGGAGAAATGAGCCGGCTGCTGTCCGTGTTGGCGATGGCGGGAATGATGGCGGCCATGTAGTCCTGCGTTTCGCGAGGCCCATGGCGGTGAAACCAGTTGGGATGGTTGCCCGCCTCCCACATCACGATGGAGGGATGGTTGTACACCTCCCGCATATACACGGGATAATGGCCGATGTCCACGTTCCAGCCCTCCCCTTCCCGCGTCCAGGCCGGTGTCTGCCAGATCAGGTACAGGCCCAGCTGGTCGGCCCAGCGGGCCAGGCGCGGGTCGTTGGTGCCTTCCGGGGACAGCGTACGGGCATGGACATGGATGCGGAGAAGGTTTCCCAGGCACTTGGCCATCAGGAGCTCCTGCATCAGCTGCTCCGGGAGGGGGCAGTAAACCGTGCGGGCCACCGTTTCCAGCGGCAGGCGGTAACCGAAAATCTGCCCTCCGCCCAGCACTTCGGGCCGATGATTGACATACAGCACCCCCGCCTTTTGTTCGATGAGGCGGATGCCGGTGGTGAGCACGCAGTCGTCAATGGGTTTTCCCTCCGCGTCTTTCAGGATTACTTCCAATTTATAAAGCTGCGGATTCTCCGGACTCCAGAGGGCGGGGTCCTTCACAGCTACATCGTGCTCAATCACATTGTCCACCCGGGGACGCAGTTCCACGGGAAACTCCTCCTCCGCGACAACAGCGCCCTGCTCCGGGAACCACGGGCTATAGCGGATGCACAGCCGGCCGGAGAAGAAGTCGTACCCCTCTCTCCTGAGGGTAATCCTGTGATGCTGAACCGCTTCCTCCTTCAAGGAGGCTGTGCAGGAATAGACATCCGCAATGCGGTTGGGGGTGTCCGTCAGAAGGAGCGAGGCTTCTCCCAGGAACCAGCCGAAGTGGTGATCCGAAGGAGCGTGGAATACGGTCTGGTCGGTATGGAAAGGCTTTACTTTTACGGCAATGAGGTTTTCCTTTCCGGGATGCAGGTATTCCGCCACATCCAGAAGGTAGGGCGTGCGGCCCTTGAGGACAGCCACGGGTTGTCCGTTGATCCACACCTCCCCGGCGGGGTCCAGCGCATCCAGATGCAGGAAAGCCTGCGAGAACGCCTCGGCCTTCACGCGGGTGCGGAGATAATAGTCCTCTCCCGCCTGCGAGGCTCCGCCATGGGCCGAAGGAAGGGTCACCGTTTCCCAGGCCGAATCGTCATAAGCGCTTTCCTGCCAGCCTTCGAGGGAAGGGACCGGCTCAAAGTCTTCCTCGAAGACCATCTCGCTCCAATACGAAGTGGCGGAATCCTCTCCGCGCCGGACAAAGCTGTAGAGGGAAACGGCCTCAACGGCCGTCTTTCCGGAAAGGGACAAACCGCATACAGCCGCCTTCAGAGACAGTTCCTGCAGGGTTTTTCCGCCGGAGGAAAGAAAGAGAGCACCATCCGGGACAGAGCCGTAGAGTTCAAAATCGCGCAGGGCCGGAACGGCAACTTCGGTAAGGCTTCCGTCCGGATGAGCCAGGCGGACCACCAGGCCGACGGAAGCCCGGGCAAGGCTTGCCTTGAGCCGGAAGCGCCAGTACAGGGTGTCACGCAACGGAGCGGCCGTGGTTCCATCCAGTACCAGGGCGCCGGCCTCGATCCACGCACCGCCGGCCGTCCAGGCCCGGTGGCGGCGCGCCACATCGGCCTCCTTGCCTTTCTTGTAGCCCACGGCCCGCCACTGCTCCAGAGGGATAGTCCGGCGTACCGTCGTGAGCGGCTGCGGCTTGATGCGGGAAAGGGCATCGGCTACCTTGGCCTCTTCAAAAAGAGGCGTGTCCAGGCCGGGGTCTCCCCAGAAGCGGGAAGCGTAGCGGGCATATTTTCCCAGCATCTCCACGCGCTGGGGCGTTGTGAACCACTCGGTTTCCCCGTGGAAGTCCGTCACGCCGTCGGCCTTGGCGTCCGGGGTGAAATAACGCATCTCGAAAGTGGTGGCTGTCTGCGCGGCGGCCGCGGCGGAAAAACCCAGAAATGTCAAAAGCAAGAAGACTCCCTTTTTCATGATATCAGCGTTTCCAGATAAAACGGTAATTGAAGCGGCGGTTGGGGGCGGCGTCGCCGGCGAGGAACATGGGGTCTTCCAGCGGTCCGCAGTTGTCGGCCCATTTGAAGTCGAAGCTTACGGCACTTCCGCCCAGGTGCAGGAGCTCCATCGGGATGGAAAGTTCCAGACCGTTTCCGGAGACGGCGTAGGGAATATCGGCCACAGGAGACCATCCGGTGCCGTTCCACGCCATAAGCCGGCCGGGGATTCTGTTCACCACGAAATCGTACCCGTGCCAGCCTGTGGAGGCATCCTGATCGGCGTCTAGAAGAAGGAGCATCCAGTCGGGGCCTTCGGAAGAGGTGATGTCGGCCGTCGTTTTCGCAAAGAAATGCACGCTCCCTTTCCGGTCGATGGCCACCTTGGCTTCGATGATATCGTTTCGGCCCGAAGTGTCGGTATAATGCAGGCCGGCATAGCCGTCGGCATCCCGCCAGGCCGTATCCCCGCGCGTGTCGCGGTAGGTTACCTTCACCTTGTCCCAGTCCTTGAACGAGCCGTCCACCCGGATGGTCTGGAAGCCCTTGTTTACCGGAATGGGACGGGCACCTTTGTAGCGGCGGATGTTCCGGGCCATCTGCATGTAATAATTGTCCGTATAGCCGCCCTTCATGGGCTGGATGGTGCGGTTGAATTCGGCATTGTACTGGTCCACAAAGGCGAACGGGCTGTTCTCGCGGCCCATGAACCAGGTGTCCCCGAAGTTGTATTTTCCGGCCGTCCACTCGTTCCAGTCGTTCAGGTAGATGAAAGGCGGATCCACCGCCAGGGCGTCTTCCCAGCGCTCCTGGAAATAAAGGCCCAGGCCGGACAGGCTTTCATCCTCGGGCAGGTCCCTCTCGTTCAGGGCCGGCTCTCCGCCTGCCCGCGTCCAGGACTTGCCGACGCCCATGTGGGCCCCGGCCATGCCCAGGGAATGCTGGGCGGGCGTAACGGCGCATTCCTCCACTTTCCCGAGGTGCTTGGAAGCCAGCTCTTCGGGGAGCATCCGCTTCACCTTTTCATCGTCCATGCTGTAGCCGAAACTCCAGTTGTCTTCCGTGCCCACATACCGGGGAATCTCGGAATGCTCATGCTCGGCCCCCCAGGCATAATAGCCCCACCACATGTTCCGGAGGGTAAAGAAGTCGAAGATTTCGGCCGGATAGTCATCCTTCTGCGCGGTGTAATTGCCGTTGGCATCGATGGAAGGGTCGGCATTGTACAGAAGAAGGGGCTTTCCGTCCCAAAGGAACCAGAGGTCCTTGTATTTTTCGGCCTTGTAATACCGCTCATAAAGCTGCGTCACCACCTTCACGGGATTGTTGTTGTAGGACCAGAAGGTAAACTGCGGCGTGCGGTTGCCTTCCGCGCGCATCTTCTCCATGGTGCTCAGGAGCAGTTCCCATTCATCCCAGTAACAGACGCCGTTGGTAACGTCCAGGATGAGCACGTCGATGCCGGCATCCTGCAGCATGGAAAGGTCCCGCCGCATGAGCCAGGTGTCCTGGCTCAGGAAATAACCGGCCTCCGGCTCTCCCCAGTGATAGGAACCGTACTTCCACAGCGGATGATGGGCGTCCAGCCGGGCAGACGGGTCCTCCTGCAGGATTTTGGTCACATCCGTATAGGGGCCGGACAGGTTATGATTCCCGGCGCCGTGCCAGGTAATGTAGAAGATGCCGGCAAAGTGAGGGCCCTCCTTCACCGGGCCCACGTCCTGAGGCAGCGGCATCTGCCGTCCCAGGGCATCCGTAGCCACCCAGGTGTCGCTCATCAGGTCTCCTTCCGGAGTCTCCTGCCTTTGCGTACAGGACATCGCGACCAAAAAACACAGACAACTGATTATCAAACTGTTTCTCATAGGCTTTCTATTTTTTCAGACGAATACGGATCAGGGCCAGCCCCTGGTTCCGGGACGGCTTGCCGGCGAATTTCCGGTTTTGCAGCATCTGGGCACTGAGGCCTCCGTTCACGGCCGCCCGGGTATGCTCCAGGTTATGTCCGAAAATATAAGGGGACAGCGACTCCGGATGCCGAAGGTCGATTTCCTGAGCATCGGCCGGGAAAGCGGCCCATAGGGCCGTAGAGCACAAGCAGCTGACAATGAGCAATTTGCGCAAAATCGTGTAGGTAAACCAGGCTAAGCTGCTTTTCATAAATAATTAATTATCAACTATTTATATTCTACGCTTCATTGAACGGTAAAATCATCAAACACAGCCGAACCGCCGTCATCGTTTACATTGAAGGAATAGATGGCGGGGCGCACACCTTTCCAATTGGCCCTGTAACAGCCGAAGGGCTCTCCAACCGGTTGGAAGGCCTTTCCGTCCGGGGAGTAATAGAACCGGAAGGATTCGGCCGGAGCGTCATAGGTGAAGCGGAGGAAGGCCGAATGGCCCTTGAGGGCCTGGACGGTGGACTCCGTCCCGTCATCGGCCGCCAGATAAAGGCTGCGCCGGCCTCCTTCCAACTTGACGCCCAGGGTGGGCATGATCGAGCCCATGACGGAGAGGCCCGCCCGGCAGCCTTCCTCGAAATGGCGGGTATCCAGTTTCACCGTTACGGTTCCCTTGTAGCCAAAGAGCTTCTGGCTCAGGGTATTGCGGGCATCCCGGAACGAGGAAGCCTTCAGGGCGTGACAGGTAAGCTTCCCGGGGTTCTCCGTAAGGGACCACCCTTCCGGAACCGGGTTGTGGTTGAACTGCCACTGGGCACCGAGGGTAGGAGCGGAAAAAACGTCCGACGTGGCCGGGTAGGAGGGAGCCGTCTTAAGACCGGCCGGCTTTTTCCAGCAGTAAACCGGCTCTCCAATCCCGTTCCGGTCGATGTCCACGCCCATCACAGGCCAGTCTTCCTGCCAATGCATGGGCTGCAGATGGACTACACGGCCCAGCACGGGCGTATCCTGGAAGTGGAGGAACCACCACTCCCCTTCGGGGGTATCCACAATGGCTCCCTGATGCGGGCCGTTGATCGGAGTAGAACCCTGCTCCAGCACCACCCGCTTCTCATACGGGCCATAGAGGGAAGTGGAGCGGAGAATCACCTGTACACCGCCGCCGACGCCGCCTTCGGGGATGCTCAGATAGTAGTATCCGTTCATCTTATGAATCTTGGTTCCCTCGGCCACCGGGCCGCGGTACACCACTTCGCCCTCGTCCAGAAGCTGTTTCCCGTCGGGAGACATCTTGTGGAGAATGATAGGGCCGGCACCCCATACGCTGTGTCCCAGATAGGCCTGCCCGTCTTCGTCCCAGAAAGGACAGGGGTCTTCCCAGTGCCACACTTCCTTTACGCAGTGGAGCGGGGCCCAAGGGCCTTCCGGTGCGGGGGCGCTGGTCATGAAGAGGCCTTCATCCGGCGTGCAGAAATAGACATAAAAGAGACCGTTATGATAGCGGATGCTGGGCGCCCAGGAGCCCCCGGAATAACGCTCGTTGGTTTCCCAGCCGGGATAGTCAAAACGGGAATACAAGTGGGTGAGGTACTCCCAATTCACCAAATCCTTGGACTGCAGGATTTGCATGCCCAGAAAATGGAAATCGGATGCCACCATATAGTAGGTATCCCCTACCCGGATAGCGTCCGGATCCGAGAAATCGGCATTCAGGACGGGATTGATATACGTTCCGTTGCCCTGGTCACCCCATCCCTCCTGCCAGGCCGGCACCACGGCGGGCTGCCGCCGGATGCAAGAGGCGGCCAGAAAGGCAAGAAGCATCAGGAAAAGGTTTCTCATATTTTTACAATTATTCAAAGCGGAACCAGTCTATCTCAAAGAGTTCAATCGGACTCCTCCAGGAGCCCCAGTCTCCCGAGAAGGTGAGCCAGAGAGCCTGAGGGCCTTCCTTGACATCCTCCACATCGCATTCCAGGGTAATCCATTCTCCCTTCCCGGCCGGAACGTCCACCGAGGCTATCACCCCGTGGAAGGTCTGGTCCTGGTGGACATTGATGTGACCGCCGGCAAGGGCGCGCACCCGGATGATGAACTTTTTGAGCCCGGAGGGGAAGTCAATATATTTCCAGGCAGCCTTGCTGCCGTCCAGGACGCCGGCGATAACCTCGCGGTCGCTACGGCCTTCCATCAGATGTACATGCGGGCCGCCATTGAACAGGCATGCTCTTGCAGCGTCGATGGTACTCTTCGCCGGGATGGGGCCTCCAGCCCCCTGGGAGGTCATTTCCACCTCATTGATGGTGCCGTCCTCGTTGAAGGTGATGGGCTCGATGCAAGCCTTGCGGAGCTTGCTTGAGTGGTGGGTGGAACGGTGGTACAGCACATACCACTGCCCGTTAAACTCCACCACGGAACCGTGGTTGTTCCATACATCGGGGTCACAGCCGCCACTGTCCACAATCACGCCCTTGTATTCGTAGGGGCCGAAGACGTTCCGGGACATGGAATAGCCGATGCAGGTGGGCATGTCCTGACGGCTCACATCGGCATACACATAGTAATACCAGCCGTCACGCTTGAAGACGAAACTGCCCTCGTGGAAGAAATGCTCGTCTTCCGTAACAAGGCCTTCGTGCAGGGTGGACATGTCCAGCGTGACCATATCGTCGTTGAGCTTGGCCCCCCGGGCGCTGAACTGGTCCCAGAAATAATAGGCCTGTCCGTCATCGTCGATGAACACGCACGGGTCGATGCCCCGGATATCGCCAATCTGCACGCCGTCCCGGTACGGTCCGGCGGGAGAATCTGCCACCGCGACGCCCTCCGTCCATTCCGAGAGGTCGTAGTACATATAGTACTTTCCGTCCTTTTCGACGATGTCGGGGGCATACAAATCGGCATCGCTGTAGGAGACCGCGTCATAAGGGCCTTTGGTGGCCAGTACGTTGGTGTGCAGCGTCCAATGCTTCAGGTCCTCCGTGGAGAGGAGATGGTGATAGGCCGAGCACCACTGGTCCAAGCCCAGGTCCAGCGAACAGGCCACGTACAGTTTACCGCCCATGACCTTGGCGCTGGGATCTGCCATATACACGCCCATCGGGCAGATGGGGTTGTAACCGAATTCCCCGGCCGCAATCGCTTCGCGGCCTTCATGGAGTTTAACAAGCGGTTCCCGGAGTTCCGATTTCGGGGCGCAGGCGGCCAAAAAGGCCAGGCCGACAAGCAGGGATGAAAACTTTTTCATGGGCAGACGGGCTATTCAAAGTAAACGGCCTGGGCACCTCCGTGATAGGTTGCGTCCACGGCATAAAGCATGGCGGAAGGAGAAAAGCGCTCTTCGTAAAAGCGGTGGCAATGCCCGCAGAGGATGGTTTTCAGGAGAGACTGTTCCTTGAGCCAGGCAATGAAATCGAGCGTGGGTTTGTCGGAGTGCTGCTGGACTTTGCGGTATCGCCATTCCTCCCCGGCGGGATAAGTGACGCCCGGGTCATACTGGGAGGTGATTTCCTCCGGGACGCCCGTAAGGTAGCCGCAGTTGCCGCCAGTGTAGGACAGTTCATCGGCCAGAGCCTGGGGCGTGTACAGCGGCACGTGGCAGAGCATCACGACGGGAAGGCCCTTCTGCATTTCCTTTTCCATCAGGGCATGCTGCGCTTCCGTAAAATTGTAATACACATCGTCCAGAGCCACAAAATTGACTCCGCCAATGACCCGACTGGCAAAAGTAAGGTCGTTGGGATAAGCGCCCTGCACGGCTTCCCGGCTGTCGTTCTTGTAGGCCTCGTCTTCCTTTGCCTCACCCACGTACTTGGAGTATTCGTGGTTGCCGGCACAGACAAACCAGTCGGCCTCCAGCATATGATGTGCACAGCAATCCAGGTTGGCTTCGGAGACAAAGTCGTACATATCTCCGGTGTGCATCATATACAGGCCCTTGTCCCGTGCATAGCGGATGGCTTCGTCCAGATAATGCTCCCCGTATGTCATTCCGCGGGAACGGGACGCAGCCAGTTTTATCTTCCGCTCATCATCCCGGTTATCGGCCCGGGCAATATGTGTGTCGGAAACGTGGAGCACACCGAAGGGCTTGGAAGCACCCACTTTCACATGAATCTCCTTGATGTACAGCGGCTCCAGCCGCTCCACATCACGGACAATCCGGGAAGGATCCACCGGCGGCAAAACGGGAACGGGGGTCTCTCCCGTCCGGGGGCCGCAGCCCGTAAGAGCCAGCCCGGCGGCCGCCGTTCCGGACACTTTTATGAAATCTCTTCTGTCCATTCTGATAAGGGTTCTATTGTTTGAAAACGTGTTTCACGGCCTCCAGATAGCCATAGCCATACACGTCGTCCGGCTGGAGATAGCTGGTCTCCGTCCATTCGTTCCAGGAGTTGATGGTGATGAGTTTGTGCATCTTGGGACGCGCGTCCAGCCAGGCCTTGGCGCGCCGAAGAGCCTCCTCAAAGCGTTCCGGGGTGTTTTCCTTCACCACGGCACTGTCCCCGAATCGGGGGCTGTTGTCCCAGCCGACGGAGACATGCGGATAATACGGAATGGTGAACTCCGCCTCCAGTTTGTCCCATTCCTGGTAGGCGCGGTCCAGGATGTTCCGGTAATCGTCGTCCATCCAGATGAAGTGGCAGAACTGGTAGTGGGACATGCTGTTGAAGCCCAGGTCCCGGATGAATTTGTCCCGGGGCCGGCCGGCCTTTACCTTGGCCTCATCCACGCCGCTGTAGTTGAACTGGCTGTTCCACATGGTGAACTGGAGTTCCAGGTCGGGGAATCCGGCCTTCTTCACCTCCTGACGGAACCAGGCCAGGGCATCCTTAGCGGCTTCCACGCCTCCGATTCCCTCGATGAAGGTGCTCACCTCGTAAATCATGAACACCGGCTTGCCGTCAATCTTGTAGTAATTGGGCTGCTTGAAAAACAGTTCTATGTTCCGCTTGCAGATTTTCTCGAACTCCCCGCGGTTCACTCCCCCGCGGTAAATGATGTTCCCCTCCTGATGCCCGGAAATGCGGGTATCCCAGTCGTTCCCTACGTTGTGGTTGGCCCACATGAGGTAGAACTGCATCTTGTCCCGGTTGCGGGCTTTCAGGAAACCCTCCGTGAGAGTGGTTTCCATCCAGGGGCGGCCGTCCAGCCAGTACCAGTCGAAAATGAAGACATTCACCCCGTGCGAAGTGGCCTGGTCAATCTCCATTTCCATCACGGCAGGGTCTGCCTCGTTGATATAGCCCCAGAGGGGATGGCGGTCCCACACGTGGCCGGGATAGCGCTGCTGCATGGTGAGAACGGTTTCCCATTCCCCCATTCCCATGGGCCAGAAAGGCCTCAGGCGCGGATCTCCCGCCGCATAGGCAGGATAAAGATAGGCGGCTACATCATAATGCTGGGCTTGGAGCGAAAGGGTGCCCAGCAATAGCAAAAAAGCAAAAAGAACCTTTTTCATAGGCGAAATCATATCCATACAAAATTACCCTTTTTTTTCAATATGGTAACACAGCACCGGGCAATAAGGCAAACGGTCACCGGGCAAAAAGTTTCAGTACCAGGCCGGGGTCGGAGACATCGCCTTCCGTGGCCGCCATAAGGCCGATTTCGGAAATCACGGCGCCGGGGATTGTCAGGCGGTTCCCCTCCACCGTTACCCTTCCGGTGATATCCACGGCTTCTTTTCCGGCGAGATCCTGGGCTAAGACCCGCACACCTCCAAGGGGTGCGGGATAAGTGAGCGTAAGAGAGCCATAGCGGCCAAAAACGCCCACCGGAGATGCTGTAGAGGGGACTTCCACCTCTACGGGGACTTCCTGGAGCACATATTCGCGGCCCAGCGAACGGCCTACCGTAGCCACGGCGACGGCACCGCCAGGGTACCGGCTTGAAAGGACGAAAGGACGGGCGGGGTCCTCGGAGCCCACCTTTGGAAGCGGCATATTCCGGCTCACGCGGGCCGGGGCCGATACACGGACGGTGTCTCCCACTTCATGCCGAATCCAACTTTCATCGAAAGCATAAATCCAGCCGTCCTCCAGGATGACGGGGTCCACCGCGAAGGAAACGCCGTCAGAAGCAAACGGGAGGGCGATGCGGTGCCAGCGAACGCCGCGGACCACCTCGTCCAGGCGGCATTTGAGATTGCGCCCGCTGGTGGGAAAGCCGATATCGGCCCGACCGGAAGGAAGGGCTCCCACAAAGGGATGGCGCATGATGCCGATGGCACAGCCGAGGCCGGCCGCGATATAGGGCTCGTCCTCACAGTTGATGATACCCTGGGCCGGAGCTTCAGGGGAATACCGGAGATATTGGGCCACCCGGTCTATGGTAACCGTCTGTGCGGTAATGTTTTCCACATCATAAGTGCGGTATGTGTCGCTGAAGGCGATGAATTCCGGATTCATGGCGTGCTCGATAATCAGCTCGGGAGCATATTCCCGGCCCCACCGGGTAAGCTGCTTTCTCCACTCCCCGCTTCCCTGGTTCTTCCCCCAGTCCACTTTCCAGTAGCGAATTCCCGCTTCCTGCGCTTCCCGCAGCCGCTGCGGCCAGTAAACGCTGTCCGGAACCTCCGGGGAAGTGCCGGCTTTCTCCGCACAAATCCAGCCTCCGAGGCCCTTCCAGCCCAAGCCGGTGAAGCGGTCGGAGAGTGCTTTCAGGCGCTGCGCCGGTTCCCCTTTGAAAGAAGGGAAACGAGTAGTGTCCAGCCGCACGGTTCCGAAATAAGGATTCCCACCCCGCTCGTTCATGTCCCGGGGAATGTCCCAGGAATCGTCCAGGACCAGGAAGAGGTCTTCCCGGATGGCCGGATAAAGGGAAGCCCATCCCTGATAGGGTCCGTCTCCGAAGAAGTTCTCCTCCACCATCTCGGCCCGGTTTTTCACGGGGCCGTCCTGATTGGAACGATAGCACTGCAGATTCCAGGTACAAAGATAATCGGGCGCGGAAGAGGGCTTCTCCGGCACCAGATTTCGGGCGCCTGCCGCTGAGGAATAGATTTCCAGTTCCACGGGACCCACGAGGCCGGCGGGCTGAAGCGGGGAATCGGCCCGGAAATAAGACCAGATTACAAAACCTTTCCGGTCCTTGGACGGACGCGGCACCCCTTTAAGGAACCACTCCGGGAAAGCTTTCATGGCACGTCCCATGGCCGGACCGCGGTCTTCTCCCCATTCGAAGTCGGGCTCGAACTGTTCGTCGCCGATGAGCCGGTTGGCCCAGTTGTTGGTGACGGCGATCTCCAGGTGATTCTCACCCTGTTTCAGGAAGGGGGTGATATCGGCCCGGAAGGGAGGATACCAGAGAACGCCCGCAGGGCTTCCGTTCACCGTGACCTCCGCGATGTCGTTCATTTCCCCGAGGTTCAGCCATACGCGGACGTCTTCCCGGGCCCAGAAGAAAGTACCCGAATAGGTGGCCGTGCCGGAAAAATACTTGAGATAGGGATCTTCACATTCGCTGAAATCTTTCAGGATGAAAGGATTAAGGGTGAAGGGAACATCCAGCTTGGGGGCGAAGGAAACGTCCCAGACCTTCCCCAGATCCCGGGTTTCCAGCAAAGTTCCTTCCTGTATCTTCTCTTTCTTGTAGCGCGTGGGCTCCTTGGGAAGGACCACGAAGAGGGACTGCCCGGGATCCAGTGTGAGGCGGACGGAATCGGCCGGAGCGGCTGCGCGGATGGTTCCGTGGTAAGGGTCCCACAGTTCGGCCGGCTGAGGGCCGGAAGGGAGGGTCACCGCCCGAGGAGTATCTTCCGGGTTGATGACAAAGTAAATGTCGGCCCCGTCCGTTTTCCGCTGGATCCAATTCTCCGAACGTTCTCCCAGGGTGCCCTGCTGAAGAAGCATCTGGCAGCGGGAGAGGTAGGTAAAGAATGCCTTACCGGGCTTGAACCAAGTCTGGTGGCGGCTGAAGTGCGTGCCCCACCATCCCATTCCCATTCCGGGCTGGTAACGGTCGTCGAAGGGCTGGTGCACCCAGTGGTGCAGGAAGAGGCGGTTCGCGCCGGAGACAAAGGCCCCGTCGGCCGAATGCTTGAGGAAGGCTGGGTCTTCCGTGTAGTGGCTCACTTCCGGACGGCCGGTGAAAGCTTCGGCCCCCACGATGGGCTTGCCGTATTCCCTGGCCTTGTCCACGATGGCTTCCATGATACGGCCGCTGCCGCCCGTCCAGAATTCGCCCATGGGAACGTCGGCCACAAATACCGACTCGGTGGTGCTGAAGGGGCCCCAATAAGGCTCCCAGAAAAGCAGAAGGCCTTTTTCGTGCACTTTGTCGCGGGCCACCTGCCATCCGTCCTGCAGGAAGCGGCGCTGGATGAGGATGCGCCAGTCTTCCTCGAAAGCCGCATTGCGCGGGTTCTGAGGGTCCGCCTCCCGAAGCGCCATACAGGGCAGCGGATCATAACCGCAGACCCCTTTGAAATATTCCCGGAAACCGGGGGTCCAATTCTGCTCCCCGGCCTCGTAACTGTCTATGAGTAAATGCGTGAAGGATTTCCCGAAGTACTTTCCCAGGTGCTCTTCCAAGGGCTCCAGCACCTGGTCCCAATGGTAGGCCGATACCTCGGCGCTCATCTTGTCGGCCTCCAGGGCTTTTCCGATCAGGTTGTCCGGAAGCGGATGCGGATTGGAAAGGGTGGGCGCATGGCCTATCCGGTACACTTTCCAGCGGCCGGCAGGAGCATTCCAGGCAAGCAGCCCCGTGCTATCCATCTGCGCACTCAGGTCCAATACTTCTTCAACGGCAGCGCCGGGCTTGTCCGGAACCGCTATCACGGCGATGTCCCGGTAGAACGTAGCGCGGCGGCCCGTAGCGCCCCAGCCGCCATAGACCGGAAGTTCCGGACGGGGCAGCATCTGCCGCACTTCTCCCCCGCCCCTGACGGCGGTAACGCTATGGACCACCGTCTGCATCCCCTTCTCCTCGTCAATCCAGGGCCCGCCGGTGGTACTGTAGCCGGGACTGTTGTGCAGGCCTATCTTCAACCCAAGTTCCTGAGCCACCTCGGCGGCATATTCCAACGCCTCCCAATAGGCCTCGCTCCGGTAGGTCTGCTCCGGCCAAGGGTTGTTCCCGATGGGATGGTGCGTCTCTTGAACGGCCGATGCGATGTTAAAGATGGTGGCCCCGCCAATGCCGGCCTCGGCCATGGCTTCCAGATCGGCCCTTATGCCTTCTTTGGAGAAATTGGGACCCATCCAGTGCCACCAGACATAGGGCCTGTATTCCATGGGCGGCTGCTGAAACTGCCTGGCAAGCGTCCCGGAATCGGATGGATTCCGGGAACAGGAGACTATTGGCAGGCCGATGGCCGTCGAACACAAACAGCTGACCACCAGCATTTTACGCAAAATCGCTTGGGCGATCCGGACTAAGCGAATTCTCATAAACGAATAAAAAATCAGTTACTTACATTCGACGCTCAATTGACATACACCCGCCGTTCGGCTACTTTTTCGTTGGCGTTCTTGCCGATCCACACCTCGAACCAGCCTTCTTCCACGCCGAAGCGCATGTCTTTGTCCCACAGGCCGAACTGGCGGTAGGGGATCTCCAGTTCCACTTCGCGGCTTTCGCCGGGTGCCAGGGTAACTCGTTTGAAAGCGGCCAGCTGCTTCATGGGACGCACCACGGAGGCCAGCTCGTCATGGATATACACCTGCACTACCTCGTCGCCCTCCACGGAACCGGTATTGGTCACTTTCACCTTCACTTTCAGGGGTTTATCCTTCTCCAGCGTTTCCGGAAGCTCAAAGCCACCGTACTCGAAAGTGGTGTAACTGAGGCCATAGCCGAAAGGATAGAGCGGGGAACCGTCGTTCTCCACATAGCCATATCCGCGGCCGCTGGGCTTGATGGAATAGTAGTAGGGATTCTGGCCGATGCTGCGCACCCAGCTGAACGGCAGGCGGCCGCCGGGATTGCGCTTGCCGGTCAGGACATCGGCCTCGGCACGGCCGCCCTGCTCACCGGGATACCAGGCTTCCAGCACGGCGGCGGCATCGTCCACCCAGTCGGAAATGTCGATGACCGCTCCGTTATGCAGCACAACCACCACCGGCTTTCCGGTAGCGATGAGGTCCCGCACCATCTTCTCCTGGTCCACATTGACCCGCATTTCCTGCTGCCCGCCGATGATGGTAGCGCCCTCTTCCCGGCGCACGGTCATACTGGCCGACGGAAGACGGAAACTGCTGCGATCGCTTCCCTCCTCTTCCCGGATGGAAGGGAAGAAAAGCAGCACGTCGCAGCTGCGGGTATCGGGATTGAGAAGCACTTCGGCCTGCCCGGAGAGGGCCTGCTTCAGGCCTTCATAAGGCGTGATGGCCCCTTCGCCCCGCCAGCCTCCGTAACCACCGCTGTAGTCTCCGAGGTTCAGGGTATTGGCGGCCGGCCCGTACAGGCCCACGCGGCGGACATTTTTCAGCGGCAGGATGCCGTCGTTCTTCAGAAGGGTCATAGCCTGAACGGCACTCTCGTAGGCCAGTTCGCGGTGCTCCGCGCTGCGGACGGTCTCATCGGCCCTCGGGGCATCCACGAGAGGCTCGTCGAAGAGGCCCAGTTCGAATTTAAGGGTGAGGACCCGGCGCACGGCCTCGTCCAGCACTTCCATGGGAACGCTGCCGTCTTCCACCTTCGCCAGAAGGCCCAGCGAGGTGTTGTGCAGTTCCAGGTCCAGGCCGTTTTTCAGACACATCACCAAGGCGTCGTCCCCGGTCTCGGCCATCCGGTGGGACCGGCGGACAATATCCACGGCATCATAGTCGGAAACCACAATGCCCCTGAAGCCCCATTCCTTCTTGAGAATGTCGTTCAGGAGATGGCCGTTGCAGGAGGCCGGAATGCCATCCACCGAGTTGTAGGAGCTCATGATGCCGCGCGCTCCGCCTTCCTGGACACAGGCCCGGAACGGCTCCAGATACACCTCCCTGAGCTCCCTCCACGACGTGACGGAAGCGAAGGAATCGTGGCCGCCCTCGCCGTAATTATCCACAAAATGCTTGGGCGTGGCCACCACGCCGCCCTCTTCCAGGGCTTTCACGTAAGCCACGCCCATCCGGGAGTTCATGAGAACGTCCTCGCCATAACTTTCCTGTCCGCGCCCCCAGCGCTGGTCCCGCGTGATGTTGATGACCGGAGCATAGACCTGCCGGACGCCCACGGCGCGGAGTTCCTGAGCCACCACCCGGCCCACCCGGTAATAAAGGTCGTCGTTAAAAGTGGCCGCCATGCCGATGCTCTGCGGGAAACAGGTGGCCGATCCCCACTGGGCTCCGTGAAGGGCCTCTCCGTGCTGCAGCACCGGAATGCCCCAGCGGCTGGCCGCCATGGAACGTCGGGTATCCTCGTTGATGGCCTCGGCCACCTCCCGGGGAGAAGCCCCTTTCAGGAAATGCCCCACGTTCCGGATATGTCCGGCGGGATAATTCCGCTTCACATAGAACTCTCCTCCGTACAGGAGTTGGGCCGTAATCTGCTGCACCTTTTCTTCGGTGGAAAGGCGTCCCATCAGATCTTTCACCCGCTTTTCCACGGGGAGGGAGGCATCCCGGAACTTCATGCCGGCGGTGTTTTCCTGCTTGAAAGTGAGCGGCAGGCGGTGTGTTCCGGGGCCAAGGGCCTTACGGAGGAAAGTGTCCGGGAGGGACACATCGGCAAGTGTACCTTCCGGAACGGTAATCTCCATGTAGTCCCCGCTGCGGCTGTAAGTGACGGCGATGGTCCCCGCCACCGTGGGGAAAGAGATGGAGCACTCGTCGAAAATGGCGGCATCCGGCCGGACGTTGAAACGCTTCCAGCCGGGTTCCGTGGGGACGATTCCCAGCATGCGGGAAGGGAAGACGGCCAGCGGGCCGCCGCTCCACGCGTGGTTCACGCTGCCGGTGTCCCAGTTTCCGTTCACGCCCACGCTCCAGTGTTCGAAGAGGGTGTCGTGGTCGGGATGGTTCACCATGAAATCGTATCTCTTGCGTTCGCGCTCCAGGGCATAGTCCCCATGGCCGATGGCAAAAAGGGCTTCCATCACGTATTTTTCCATATAAGGGCTGGCGTGTTCCTGGGTTTTGAACACCTCGAAAAGGGCATCGTATTTGTCCCTGTCGGCCAGGCCGGCCAGAACGGCGAGGGCATTCACCCGGTCATCGGTTTCGCCCTGATACTCCGGATGCCGGTAGCACGTCCCCGTCCAGGCTTCCCGGTTGATGGCTTCGCACAGGGAGAGCATCTGCGCCCAGTAGGCGGAACCTTCGGCCTGGTTTCCCAGCGCATCGGCCATGTCGGAGATGGACTGAAGGGCCAGCACATACCACATGTTCTGCAGGAGGCGAAGGTCGCGGTTGTTGCCCCAGTCTCCCCAGTTCCAGTCTCCCTTGTGCCAGGCCATGAGCCCGTCGGGCCCCCTGTGATAAGTGGCCAGGTAGCGCTTTACGGCAGGATAGGCATAGCGGATGGTTTCAAGGTCTCCGGTGTTCATGTAATAGGTCCAGATTCCGTATCGGCCCACGGCGGCCAGCATCTGGCAAGGCAGTTCCACCCCATAATTGCCGGGAATGGGCGAAAAGAGGATATCGTCCGGGCGCTGCCAGTCGCAGAGTTCCCGGATGCCTTTCCGGATCAGGGAATTCAGCGAAGGGGAATACGTGTAGAAACTCTCTCCAAGGATGGTCACGATGTCTCCCCACCACTGGGCGCGCTCGCGGTCCGGGCAGTCGAAGAACGTGTCGCGGGCATTCACATAGATGGTCCGGAGTCCCTTCTGCCAGAATCGGTTATAGAATTCGTCCGAGCAGCTGAACCGGCCGTCGGGCGTGGTGTCATAACCGGTTTCCCGGTAGGCCAGGTCCGTCACGCGGGCACCATGCTCCACCGTCAGGATCATCCGCTGTCCGCTGAGCCATCCCAGGGATTCATAGGTCTGTTTGCCGGGCTTGGTAATATATTCCGCCCGCAGGCATTCCACGCCAACCTTGGCGTGGTCGGTCTCAATGACAATCCGGTGTCCGCCGGCAGGGTCTTCCACTGTAAGGACAGGCGTCATCTGCATGTTATGGGGAAGGAGAGCCCGCACGGTGTCCGCATCGGAACCGGCCTTCGTTTCAAAGGCGACTTCCTTGACCCCGAAATCTTTCCACTGAGGTATGGGACGGATGTGCAGCCGGCCCAGACTGTTCTCCAAGATCGCAGCCGGCGCAAATCCATCCATGGAGCCGGTCTGCCATCCTTCCATATCCTCCTGCGCATCGAAGCGGATATTGGATTCCGGCAGCCGGAAATTGGGCACCGGAAGGTCGTCGGCCGTACCATACGCGGGATGCACACGGCTCTTCCAGCCGTCATTTCCGATGGTCGGGCAGTCGAACCACAGCTGCGGAGTGCCGCTGCTCTTGTGCGAAAAGGCATCCTTGCCCAGGTACCACAGCAGCAGGGCGATCCGGTTTTCCCCTTTCTTGAGATAAGGGGCCAGATCGAGGCGGTCAAAATAGCTGTCGGCCGGATTGGGGCCGCGTTTGAGGCCGCCTTCGAAGACGACCATCTCGCCGTTTATCCACAGCCAATACTTGCTGTCGGCGGCAATCCGGGCTTCGGCCACGGAGGGGACGGCCTCCAAAGTGACATCCTTCCGGAAGACCAGCCACTGGTTGGGAGCATCCGTCACACCGGCACAGCCTAACGTATGTTCTATCTCCACGATTTCCTCCTTCGGAGGCTCCCACAGCGGAGCCTCCTCCCCCTTGGGGGCCTTTTCGCTGCAGGCGGCCAAAATAAGAAGCGCAGAGAGCGCAAATCCCGTCTTTTTCATATCTTTCAGTCTTTAAAAGGAATCCAAACTTTCATTTTTCCGGCTTCGCGGTTGTCCCAGGCAAAGTACGGAATAAGGGTCATCTCCTCTTCCCCGGTGCGGGCCGATATCTGCATAATCTCGTGTCCCCACCATTGTTTTTTGGGCAGTTTCTCCACCTTGAAATCCATCCCTCCGGTGAGCGCCAGGTCGTCGAATCCTTCCGGATTGTCCACCTCTTCGATGCAGTACACGATGGGGCCGCGCTGGACGGCACGCTTGCCCTCGTCCTCCTTGACGCGGGGATCGGCCGCGACCACCTCCACCGGCATATTCAAGACCAGTTCAATCTTGTCCTTATCTTTCCACTTGCCGCCGAGTACCGCATAACCCTTCTCCACGGGAGCGCTGACGGCATGGCCGTTCACGGCAAGCGTATAATCCTTGCACCAGCCGGGGATGCGAAGGCGGATTTCGCCCTTTACGGGTTTCTGAAGGCCCATCTCCAGCGTCACGTTGCCATCCCAGGGATAAGAGGTGGTCTGGTGTACCTTCATCTCCTTCCCCGCCAGTTTCACCGTCACGTCACTTCCCATATAGAGGTTCACCCAGAGGGCTTTTTCGGAAGTGCCATAGGCATAATTGCCCACGGAGGGGATAAAACGGCAGATCTGGCTGGGACAGCAGGCACAGCCGAACCATTCCTGCCGATGGTGACCGCCCAGCGATTCCAGGGGATTCACATAGAAGAAACGGTCTCCCTTGAGGGAAATGCCCGCCAGGGCACCGTTGTACAGGGACCGTTCCATCACGTCAATATACTTGGCATCGCCGGTGAACTGGTTCATCCGCCAGTTCCAGAAAACCATGCCCACCGAGGCACAGGTCTCGCAATAGGCCGTCAGGTTGGGAAGGTCATAGTCTTCCGTGATGCCTTCATTCCGGGAAGACTGGCCGATACCGCCGGTGATGTACATGTTCCGGTTCACCACATGGTCCCAGAGACGGTCCATGGCGGCGATCAGTTCCTTATCCCCGGTATAGGCAGCCACATCGGCCATGCCGCAATACAGATACATGGAACGGACGGCATGTCCGGTTATCCGGGACAGTTCCCGCACCGGGACCTCGTCCTGGTAATAGACGGCAGGCCAGACACGGTCGTCTCCGTAAGACCCGTAACCATGGCCGCGTTCATCCAGCAGCCAGAGAGCGAAATCCAGGTACTTCTTTTCTCCGGTTACCTCGTACAGTTTGACAAGGGCCAGTTCGATTTCCTCGTGACCGGGAACCCAATGGCGCTTGCCGGGGCCGAAGACACTCATCATATGATTGGCCATCCGTTCACTCACTTCCAGGAGGCGGCGGCGTCCCGTAGCCTGGTAATACGCCACGGCCGCCTCGGTCATGTGGCCGGCGCAGTACATCTCGTGCCGGTCCATATCGTGCCAGCGGTTCTCCAGCCCGGTGAGGGTATAATACGTATTCAGATAACCGTCCGGCTGCTGCGCGGCGTAGAACTTGTCCACCCATTCGTTGCACTTGGCTTCCAGTTCGGGGTCCGGTTCAATCTGCAGGGAATAGGCCATGCCTTCCAGGGCCTTGTACACATCCGAGTCATCGAAAAAGATACCGGAATGCTCCCCTTCTCCCCTGGCGGCATTCTCGAAATTGCGGATTCGGCCCGTCTGGTTCTCAATCTGGTCGATGCACACCGGAAGGGTGACATCCTTGTGGATGAGAAGGCGCGGGGTCCAGAAAGCGTCATGGATGGTTACGGAAGAGAAATTTACCGGCATCAGCCGCTTCATGCTCTCTTCCTCGGGGGCCTGGCAGGCTGCCACCAGCAAGGCCAAGGCAAGGACGGACAATCGTTTCATGGCTTCTTATTCAAAAACGTCAAGAGCCTTTCCCCTCCAACTCTGGGGAGTTTCCAGATTCAGGATTTTGGCCACCGTGGCAGCCATGTCATACTGAATCATCGTCTCTTTAATCTCGTGGTTCTTCTTCACGCCTTTTCCCCAAATCACGAAGGGCGTCTCCAATTCCAGTTGGCTGTATCCGCCATGGCTTCCGCCGATATGGCCATGGTCGGAGGTAATCATGATGATGCTGTCGTCATAGATGCCGGCCGCTTTCACGCCTTCCACGATCTTACGGACACGCTCGTCCACCAGCGGAAGCTCGGCATAATACTCGTCAGAACCCTGTCCGAAGGCATGGCCCATGTGGTCCAGTGCATCAATATGGATGAAGCACAGGGTGGGTTTCTTCTCGGTAATGTACTTTACGCTCTCCTCCACCACAGCGTCCGGATACTGGGAAGCGTGATGGATGCGTTTGTAATAATCCAGGCACAGGGTATCGGCATAATTGAGGAAATCTCCCCACTCGCACACCACGCCGCACTCGTCGGCGGGACGCTGCTCTTTCATAAGGTGGAAGAAAGTGGGCTGGTTGTGATGTTCCGTCTGGACAAGGGGCTTGAAGCGGGGCTCCGGGTCGTTTCCGTACCAGCCGGAAGATTCCACCGGCGTGCCGTTCATCATGGCCGCCCAGTTGGGGCCGCTGTCGGAAGGAAGCACGGGGCGCTTGAGCAGCGTCCAGGAGCCTTCCTGCATCATTTCCTTGATGAAGGGGTATTGTCCCTTTTCCATGCACCAGGAGCCCCAGCCGTCCAGGCCGATGACAATCACATGGGAAGCCAGCTCTTTCCGAGGGGCCTGCCGGCAGCAGGAAGCCAGCATCAGTACGGCCGCAAAAGCAAATAATAACCTTTTCATATTCATATAGTTTTACTGTTGAACCCAAATCTTGTCGGCAAAATCCATCATCCACATCCAGTCATAGGCCGATATGCCATGCCCGCCGTCGCGGCGGACGTATCCCACTTTTTCTCCGATGGCAGAACGGTCATAATCGGCCGGCCAGGGCACTGCCGGAAGACCCGGCTGTCCCAGGAACGCCCATACGGGAGCGGCCGCCTGAACGGCCAGAAACTCGCCTTCCGTATCAAACCAGGGCGCATCATAGCCCTCGACAAGGACAGCCCGCGGCGCAAGGCAACTGAGAAGCAGATGCTGGTCGAAAGGCATCTCCTGCTCATGGCCGGCATACTTGTCATAGGCCCGGCAATACCAATGGCGGAAGGATGCCACTTCCGTGGCAATGCTTTCGCCATAGAAATGCTTGGCAAGAGGAACGCCGCCACCTCCGGACTGGATGGGAACCGTAACCGGGATGCGCTCGTCGAAGGCTCCGGCCAGGAGGGCCGCCTTCCCGAGACGGGAATAACCGGTGACCACCACCCTGTCCTGGTCCAGTCCCGGGTCCTGGACAATCATGTCCATCCCCCGCATCAGCCCCCATGCCCAGGCGGCGAGCGCCGTGGTGTTGTCCGCGCGGGAGGGATCCCTCCTGCCCCAGAGTTCAAACACGCCGTGGCTGTAGGCGAAACTGTCCTGCAGGATGATACCGTCTTTCTCGGCTCCGGGATCCGGATCGGGGGAAATATCACAATAGCAAGCCGTTACAACGGCATAGCCCCGGGCGATGAGGGAACTCACCGGAAACACGGTGTCCTCTCCGTCCAGGTTATAGTGTCCCCGTTCGTGGCGGGGGACGCGCATCCACTGGTTGGGAAGCAGGATTTCGGGATCTTTCAGAAGTTCGTGGTTGCCGGTATAGTTGAGAAGCAGAATCACCGGGACCGGGCCCTGCACGTGGGCCGGCGTTATGATGAGCCAGTCTATCTTGGGACCGGTCTTGTCTTCGCGGAACCACATCCGAACCTGCCGGCGGGTGGCAAAGCCCGTAAGGGTGCTTCCTTCCTCCAGCAGTTCACACCAGATGGGGGCGGGAGAAGGCATCTGTCCATACATTTCCCGCTGGAAAAGGGACAGGATTTCCTGCCGGCGGGCAGGCCATTCGTCGGCCGATGTCAATTTTCTGCCGTCGCAGAAAGCCAGCGGGTCTTCCAGCGTGAAGGCCGGAACTGCATCCCGATCATAATTCAAGTTCGCGAAAGCAGCTTTCCGCGCCGCCTTCTGCCGGGCGGCACTCCAGCCCTCGTATTTCTTCTCCTCCCCTTTTTCCAGAAGGTCCTTTCCGTCCCAGGCAAAATCATTCAGAACATACTGGTCAGACCGTTCCAAATCAACGGGATGGGGGGAATCTATCCTTATATCATTAAGAGACACATGGTTACATAGGGTGACCGGCATATCGGCCCGGGGCTCCCGCTTGTAATACTGGGTCCAGGGACGGACCTTGAGCACGATGCCGGATCGGCCGGAGACATTCTCCACGTGAATGTATTCGTATTTCTGCGGTGTGTCGGGGCGCAGTTTGAGCCAGAGGACGGAGCGGGTGTTTTCCGCAACGCAGTTCCGCAGGATCACATTCCGGGCCGCCACGCACTCGCTGCCCAGGGTGAGACAGCCGTGAGTCTGCCCGAAAGTGCAGTCCTCGATAAGGATATCCTCGTTGGGGCCGTTGTCCGGATCCAAGTCGGCAAAAGTGCCCTTTCCTCCCTTGAGGACGACTCCGTCGTCGAAAACGTCCATATAACAACCCTTGACCAGTACATCATGGCAGGCATCCAAATCAATGGCGTCCGTGCTGTAGCCCCTCAATTCCCCGCTGGTAGGCGAAGTGACCGTCAGGTCCAGGAAACGGAGATGGTGGCTCTTGTAGGCGTGCTGGGTCCAGAAGGGACTGTCTTTCAGGTGGAGGTCCTGCACCGTCACGTGGCTGCTGTTGGAAATGAACACCAGCCGGGGACGCTGCCCATCCTTGTTGGTGGCCTCACCGTTCCAGCTCCAGCGGGTTTTCATCTCCCGCCAGAACTCCGTGCCGCTCCCGTCCAGGGTACCCGGGCCGCCCAGCACGAAGCCATCCACCCCGTCAATGTTGATGAGCGCCGGGAAATAGGTACAGGTCTGCCCCTCGATGCGGGTGGTCTCCAAAGGGAAATCCTTCACCCGGTCCGACCCCTTCAGGGTCCCTTCAATCCAGAGATGGGTTCCGGGCTTGAAATGAAGGGCTCCGCAGACAAAGGTCCCTTTTGGGACCACCACCACTCCCCCTTTCTCCGCAGCCAGGTCGATTACCTTCTGGATTGCTTCCGTCTGTACTTCTGAGGAATTCCGCTTTACCCCGTGTCGGGTGATAACATACGGCTCTCCAAGGGAGGCAAGGTCTGCCTTCCGGACATCGCGGAACCATTCCGGCATGAGTTTCCCGTCCGGAAAAGCATCCTGGGCCCATGCCATCCCCGGGAGGATGAGGGCCAGTGCCAATAGTCTGATTCCCAATTTATTCATAATAGAGCATGGAAGCGGGGAGGTTGTAAACGGATATGCCGGGTCCCTTGAGGCCCACTTCGATGTATTCCTCTGCAAAATTGTCCCAGAAGCCGATTTCAAGACGGTGATAGCCGGCTTCAAGCATGAGCCACACCTCCTCGTATCCTCCACCGTCCCGGTCCAGATCCAGGACATTCCGGCCGTCCAGCACAAGGCGGGAGCCATCGTCGGAGCGGAGGGAAAGACGGTACAGGCCGTCCCTCTCCACTTTCATGAGGCCCTTGAAAATGATGCCGAAATGGTCGTCCTGCTCCTTGAGAGCCGCAGTGATGACAGGCGTAATGCCGGAGCGCTTCTCAGCGGCGGACAGGAACCCGTCCACACTCATGTACTCCCCTTCCCGATAACTGTAGCGGAGTCCCTCGCCGACAGGGACGGCATCCTTCACGGCCGGGAAATATTCCCCGCCCTGCATCCTGAGGACATCGTGCACCGGCCAGGAAAGGGCCTTTTTGAGTTTGTAGGAACCGGTGGCGCGGATATCGGCACAAGATGCCCCGAAGAGCACCTTGTACTCCCCTTCCGCGGCTTCCCAGGCCGATGTCCCTTCGTTGAAGGAAGCCAGGGAGTAGTTGTCCACCACCATAGTAAGCACCTGGCTTTCACCGGGTTGCAAGAGCCTGGTCTTTGCAAAGGCCTTGAGTTCACAGACCGGTTTCTCCAAGCCGCCGGAGGGAGCGTCCACATAGAGTTGGACCACTTCCTTTCCGGCTACGGCACCCGTATTGGTAACGGTGACGGAAGCGGTGAAGCCATCGGCCCCGGCCTTCACGACCGGCTTGGAATAGGCGAAGGTGGTATAACTGAGGCCGTAGCCGAAGGGATAGGACACCTCCGTACCGGTGGTCAGGTAATGGCGGTAGCCCACCCAGATATCTTCCGAATAGACGGTGAAGTCCACATTTTCCCTGGCATGATAAGGGGCCAGAGGGTCATAATCGTAGGGGAAATCGGCCGATGAGGGGATGTCCACGAAACTGCCCGGAAAGGTCATGGGCAGTTTGCCGGAAGGGTTCACCTTGCCCGTCAGGATGTCGGCAATGGCGTTGGCGCCCTCCTGTCCCGGAGACCAGGGCAGGAGGATGGCATCCACCAGATGCTTCCAGGAAGCGGTTTCCACGACGCCGCTCACGTTAAGGATTACCACCACCCGCTTTCCCCGGGGATGATAGGCCTTGTGCAGATTCACCAGCAGTTCCCGCTCGGTGGCGGAGAGTTCAAAATCGTTCTCCACATGGCGGTCCTTTCCTTCGCCGGCCTGGCGTCCGAACACCACTACGGCCACATCGTCCAGCGAAGCCTGGAAACCGATGGCCGATGCGGTGAGACGGGGTTCCTCACGATATTCGTTGTCCTCTACGGGTTCAATATTGAAGCGGGTCCGCAAGGCCTTGGCCTCCAGAGAGTAGTACTTCTTGAGACCGGGATCCAGGGTAAATCCGGCCGCCTCCAGGGCTTGGGTCATGGTGACCACATAAGGCTTGGTCACCTCACCGGAACCGGTGCCGCCGGCGATAAAGTCCTCGCTGGTGACACCGTACAGGGCTACTCTCTCCGTGCCCTTGAGCGGCAACGTGTTATGCTGGTTGCGCAGAAGGACGATGGACTCCGCCGCAGCCTCGCGGGCCATGAGGGCATGGGCTTCCAGGTCGGGATGGCCGGAATAGGCATACTTGCGGAAACGAGGGGTCTTCACCACATATTCCAGGACACGGCGCACATTGCGGTCCAGTTCTTCCAGGGAGATGCTGCCGCCGCGGACGCCGGCAAGGATGCGCCGGATTTCCACGTCGGAACCGGGATCCATGAGGTCGTTGCCCGCCTTCACGGACTGCACGGTGTTATCCTTGTTCCCCCAGTCGGTAATCACAATTCCCTCATAGCCCCATTCGTCCCGGAGAACGGTGGAGAGGAGGTCGTAATCCTGCTGGGTGTAGTTGCCGTTGAGTTTGTTGTAGGAACTCATCACCGTCCAGGGCTTTCCTTCCTTCACGGCAATCTCGAAGTTCTTGAGATAGATTTCCCTCAGGGCCCTGCGGCTCACCAGGGCATCGTTCTCGGAACGGTTGGTTTCCTGGTTGTTGGCCGCATAGTGCTTGATGGAGGTGCCGGCGCCGTTGCTCTGGATGCCGCGCACATAGGCCGCCGCCATCCGTCCGCTCAGCAACGGGTCTTCGCTGAAATACTCGAAGTTGCGGCCGCAGAGCGGATTGCGGTGGATGTTCATGCCGGGAGCCAGCAGTACGTCCACGCCGTACTCCAGTACCTCATTTCCGAGAACGGCCGCAGTGCGTTCCACCAGGTCCGTATCCCAGGAACTGGCGAGGAGCGTTCCCACCGGGAAGCCCGTCGCCACCGTGTGGGCGGGGTCCCTCGAAGGGTCGATTCTCACGCCGGCCGGGCCATCGGAGAAGATGGTCTGGGGAATGCCCAGCCGGGGAATGGCACGGGTGCCGCCGGCCAGGCCGGGCACCAGGTTGTCGGAACTGGTTCCCACAAGGAGCGAAGCCTTTTCTTCCAGGGTCATCGCCTGAAGAACCTCGTCGATATTGTCCTCCCTGAGTTGCGGCTGCGCCGCGGCGGTAAAGGTGGCCAGGAGAAGGCCCACAAGTGCTATCTTTCTCATGAACAAAGGGTTTATCATTTTACAACTACGGTTTCTGTCAATTCGATATGGCGGGAATCGCGTCCAATCTCAATCACATACCGGCCCGGATCCACTCGCCAGCCGGGAAGCATGACATCATAGATGGAGAAGGCGTCCGGTTCCAGGGTGAAGGTGGCCTCCGCAGAACCGCCGGAAGGGACCTCCACCTTGCAGAAGGCCTTCAATTCATGCACGGGACGCTCTACAGACGGCTCCAGCGGGCGGATATAGACCTGCACCACTTCCTTTCCGGACCGGGAGCCGGTATTGCGCACCGTCAGCGTTCCCCGGAAGGCGGCATCACCCTCCTTCTCCAGCCGCAGATTCCCATAATCGAAGGAAGTATAACTAAGGCCGTGGCCGAAGGGAAATTCCGGTTCCACGCCCTTGCTGTCGTAATATCGGTAGCCCACATTCAGGCTGTCCGTGAAATAAATCAGGTCCTGGTTCTCCCAGCCCAGACGCCGGATGGGCGTATCCTCGTAATGCTTGGGCCAGGTGAAGGTCAGATGGCCGCTGGGGTTCACTTTCCCGCTGATAATATCGGCCACGGCCGTTCCGGCCTCGATTCCGCCATACCAGGCCTCCAGGACGGCAGGGGCTTCCGGAAGCCAGCCTCCCAGTTCTACCGGAGAACCGTTCATGAGGGTGACCACCGTCCGGGGATTCGCCTTCACCAGCCGCAGGATTGCTTCCTGCTGCAATTGAGGGAACAGCATCGTAATCCGGTCCCGGCCTTCGGTATCCAGGTTCATGTCCAAGCCCCCCACGAAAATGACGGCATCGGCCTTCCGAGCCGCCTTTTCCAGGGCCGCCAGACGGGCGGGAGCCCCTTCCGATTCCGGCGTAGAATATTCCACATGGAGGGAGGCGTCCCCTTCCGTCTTTTCAAAAACGATGCACAGATGATAGTCCTGTCCCTTTTTAAGATCCACCGTGCCCATGGGGGTCCCGGCAATCTTCTGGTCTCCCCGGATAAAAACGACCGGAGCCCCTTCCCACGAACCGTTGTAGGCGCTCACGTGGCCGCCGCCGGAAGTGAAGCGGAACGTGTATTTTCCGTCGGCCGGTGCCGTAAAGGTGAAATCGAAGCGCGCCTCGGTCCACTCCTGCACCGGGATAGAAGCATCGGGAGAACGCATTTCCCACATGAAGTTGATGCCATCCTCGGTCCGCTCGACAGCGGGCTCCTCCAGGCCTTTTTTATAGTAGCGGGCATGCACGGGAGCCTCGATTTCCCGGAAGCCGCCCAAAGATTTCCAGTCAAACCAGTCCACTTTCCGGTAAGTCTTCCGAAGGCCGTCCAGGATGGTCACTTCGCCCGGAGAATACATCCAGGAACTGCCGCCCATGGCGATTTCGCAGGTTCGCAGGGTGGCGTTGGGGCCCGTCACCAGGATGCGGCGCACCTTTCCGGGGTCCAGCGGCAGAAGCCCTCCTTCATTTTTCAGGAGCACAATGCTTTCCTGCGCCATTTCCCTCGCCACCGCCACATGTTCCGGCGTAAGGACCTTGCAGTCCGCGGGAACCTTGGCGGGAGAGCCTTCCAGCAGCCCCACCCGGTCGCAAATCCGAAGGATGCGGAGCACCTTGTCGTCCATGAAACTCTCCCGGACTGTGCCTTTTTTCAACGCCTGGAGCAGCGCCCTGCCGTAGAGACAATCCTCCCAGCCCGGCATGGATTTGTCCAGGCCGGCCGAAATGGCCTTTTCTGTGGTGCGGGTCTGCAGCCAGTCGGTCATGACAAAGCCGTCGAAGCCCCACTGGTCCTTGAGAATGTCCGTGAGCATTTTCCGGCTGTCGCTCACATACTCGAAGTTAATGCCATTGGCCGATGTCATGATGGTCCAGACATGCCCCTTCTGCACCGCCGCCTTATAGACAGGGAGATAAATCTCATGCAACGTGCGTTCATCGACAACGGAGTAGTAGAAATTCCGGTTGGACTCCCGGTTGTTGCAGGCATAATGCTTGAGGCAGGCTGCGACCCCCATGCTCTGGAGGCCCTGCACCATCGGGACGGCCATCGCCCCGTTCAGATAAGGGTCTTCCGTGTAGTATTCGAAAAATCTGCCTCCCAGCGGGTCCCGGAGGATATTGACGCCGGGGCCCAACAGGACCGTCTTGCCCAGGGCCCGCGCCTCTTCGCCCATCACCTGCCCGGCCCGGAACATCAATTCCGGATTCCAGGCCGATGACTGGCCCAGGCCGCAAGGAAAGCCGGTGGAGCCTTCCCATGTATGCGGCCCCCTGGCTCCGTCATCCATACCGAACTCGGGAACGCCCAGGCGGGGAACCCCGCCGTCTCCCATCAGCAGATAGGCTTTCTCCTCCGGTGTCATCTGCCGCAGGAGCTCCCGGTAGTACGCTTCCCTGTCGGCAAATCCCTGTGCCGGGGCCGCCAAAGATAAAAGGACAAAAGCAGTTGACAGGACAAGTTTTTTCATGGTTTATCGGTAAAAAAGCCGGTTGGCGGGAATGATTGAGTACGTCCGGGCCGAAGGGGCTTTCCAGCCCCATTCCAGGGACTGCCCTTCATAATCCTCAAAATAGAGAAGTTTATAGGCATGCAGCCCCTTCTGGAGCGGGATGCGTCCAACGGCCTCCACCGCACTGTGCGAGCCGTCGTTCCCCACCACCATGGTTCCGTCGATATAGAGGGAACTGCCGTCATCGCTCTTGGTATAGAAAGACCAGATCCCGTCCTCCGGAATGTCGATGTATCCGTAGAAGCAGTAGGCAAAATGGTCCTGGTCCGGGGCACCTGCGATGGAAGGGAACGGCATGGTGCCGGTGGCCTCGGCCGGGTCTTCCTCAATCTGTCTCAGGGCAACGAAATTCGCGGCATGGTAGGTGTAACGGCAGCCGGACTTCATGTCCATGCGGTCTGTTGCAGCGTGGAAAAGAAGTTTGTGCGCCGTGCGGGAAGTCACGAAGGAAGGTTCCATCCCCTCTTTGAAAGCACGGGCCCGGATGGGGGCCGATTCCCGGATGGTGAAAGGCTGCGTGTAAAGGGGACTGTCCGCCGTGGGTTCGCTTCCGTCCAGCGTATAGTGGATGGATGCGCCCTCCGTACGGGTTTGCAGGGTAATCTCAGCCTCTTCCGGAAACAGGATGATGTCGCCGAGGATAGCCACCGGGCACACCACCTCTTCATGCGTGAGGGAATAGGCGGCCGGCAACTTGTCCCGTCCGTGGTCCGGGCGGGCCGACAACTTGTATTCCAGGATGCCGCCGGCCATAATCTCCTCATACGTAAGGAAGTTCCGCAGCACCGGCGCTCCGTTCAGCGTAATATCCGACACATAGGCATACTCCGGATGATCGGCCTTGATTATCAAGATGTTGCCATTCCCGAGTTCCACCGTGATTTCCTTGAAGAGCGGCGCTGTCAACTGATACTCGCCGGTACCGGGGCACACGGGGTACAGGCCCAGGGCGCCCAGGACATACCAGGCGCTCATCTGACCGCAGTCCTCGTTTCCGCAGATTCCGTCGGGGGCCGTAGTGTAAAGTTTCGTGAGGATTTCGCGGACCACCTCCTGCGTACGGGAGGGCGCCTCCACATAATTGAACAGCCAGGCCATGTTGTGGCTGGGTTCGTTGCCATGGGCATACTGGCCGATAATGCCGCCGATGCCCTCGTCCACCGACTTCTGTCCCTCGGGCTTGTAGGTAAAGAGGGAATCCAGCGCAGCGTACAAAGGTTCCCGGCCGCCCATCAGGGCCTGCAGACCGGCCATGTCGTGCGGGACGAAGAAACGGTAATGCCAGGGCGAAGCCTCGGTGAAATCCCGGCTCCGGAGCAGCGGTTCCAGCGGTTCAACCCAGTTTCCGTCGGCCTTCTTTCCGCGGAAAAAGCCGGTGTTGGGGTCGAAGAGAGCGCGGTAGCGAAGGGCCCGCGCATCGTATTCCTCAGCGATGTCGGCGTGCCCCAAGGACTCTGCCATGCGGGCGATGCACCAGTCATCGTAGCAGAATTCCAGCGTCTGGGAAACGGATTCCACCTTCATGTCGGCCGGGATATAGCCGAAGGTGTTGTACAACTCCGAAGCATTGACGTTGTTCCTGTTGGAAGAGACAATCATGGCTTCCAGGGCCTTCTCGCCGTCAAAACCGCGGATACCGCGAAGCCAGGCGTCGGCGATGACCGAAACGCTGTGGTAGCCAATCATGCAGCCGGTTTCATCGCTCGCAAGCGGCCAGACGGGCAGTTCTCCCCGGCAGCGGTACTGGTCCAGCATGCTGCACACCATGTCGCCGACCATCTCCGGGGCCATAAGGGTCTGGAGCGGATTCCAGCTGCGGAAGGTGTCCCAGATGGAAAGCGTGGAGTAAAAATGATGTCCCTTCTCCAACTGCCTGTTCCGGGCCGACTGATCCCTGTACCAGCCGTCCACGTCATCGATCCGGTTGGGGGTGATGTAAGTATGGTAGAGGTTGGTGTAGAAGACATCGGCCGGGCCGCCCTTCACCCGGATGCGGCCCAGGGCCCGGTTCCAACAATCCTGCGCTTTGGCCAGAATGCTGTCGAAACTCTCGCCTTCCGTCTCGGCCAGTCGGTTTTTACGGGCACCTTCGAGGGAAACGCCGGAGAGACCGGCAATGAGCGTCACCTCTTTCAGGTCATCGGCAAAAGTGAAAGTCAGAATACCCTTGGATGTTTCCTCTGCCTTCTCGAAAGGGGCCGAAAAGACGGCCGAGAGATAGGAGTCGCGCCCGTCGGCCCAGCCGTTCACGCGGCGGTGGGCCAGAATCTCCTCCCCCTCCGTGCGGATTTCCATTTCAATCGGAGTGCACCAGCCTCCCACGCAGGACAGCGTATTGATGCTGATCAGGCGCTTTCCGCGGCCGCTGAAACGGTAACGGTGCACACCGGTACGCTCCGTCGCCGTCAATTCGGCCGTAATGCCCTTTTCGGGGAATGTCACTTTATAGTAGCCGGGACCGGCAGTTTCGTTCCGATGATTCAACGGGAGCGGTTCCACGCTGTCCAGGCCGGGGGTCACCAGAAAGTCTCCGAGATCCGGACAACCGGTTCCGGAGAGGTGGTTGTGACTGAATCCCAAGATTTTGTCATCGGCATACCGGTAACCGGAGGCCGAGTTTACGTCGGTGTCCGGACTCAGCTGAACCATTCCGTACGGGAGCGTGGCGCCGGGATAGGTATTGCCTACGAAACCCGTTCCGTTGAATACGTTTACAAGACCGGCCGGCTCCTGCTCTCCTGCACAGGAAACAAGAGCCAATGCGAACAGAGCGGATATGAAGGGCCTGCTACTCATAAAAGAGCATGCTCGCAGGAAGGTTTTCATAGGTTATGCCTTCTCCGTCCAGGCCTATCTCGATGTTTTCACCGCCGTAATTCTCCCAATACTGCAACTCAATGCGGTGATAACCCGGAGCCAGGTTAATCCAGGCGCCTTTGTAGCCGCCGCCGTCCCGGTCGATATCGAAGAGTTTCTGCCCGTCCAGGAAGAAGATGCTGCCGTCGTCGGTGGCCGATGAGAGAAGATATAGCCCTCCCTTCTCGATTTTCATGAGGCCTTCGAATACGATGCCGAAATGGTCTTCCGTCTTTTTGACGGCCGTACTGAATTCCGGAGTGATGCCCTTGGCTTTTACCGGGCAGGCCAGCATCTCGGGAACGCTCATGATGTCTCCTTCATAATAGGTATAACGGAGGCCATGGCCTTTGGGCTTGGCATCCACCGCCTCGAAACTGGCCGATGCCACCGGCGCCTCAGGCTCCTTGTAGAAGTCGGGATTGAACGGTTCGCACTTTTCGCCGTTGTCCGGAGTGAATTCAATGCCCAGGATGTCCGCGATGGTGGCGGCGAACTGCTTGTTGAAGAAAGGGCCGTTGTGAGTGGTCTCGCCCTTTACGGGAACGCCCTTTCCAAAGGCGATGAACCAGGTCTCACGGGAAGGACGGATGTTCCCGCCGTGGCCCGTGAACTTGGGACCCAGGCCGCGGCCGTGGTCGCAGGTGAGAAGATAGGTGGTCTTCCCTTTGTAGAAAGGATCAGCCTCGCAGGTTTCCACAATGCGGCGGATGTAAGTGTCTCCCTCGTTGAGGGACTGGAGGTAACGGTCATACTCTCCGGCGTGGGCAAACTCGTCGGGATCCCCGAAGCCCACATAGAACACCTTGGGATGCGCACTGGTCAGAGTTTCCAAGGCATAGCCATAGGTGAAATAGTCCGGGCACTCCTCGGTTTTTCCGTTCTGCCACTGGTTGATTTCATAAAGGACCTGGGCGCCGACGGTGTTCACATAAGGTTTTTCATCGGCCACGCAGCCGGGGAAACCGCCACGCTCATTGTTCACGGCATAACGGATGCTTTCCCAGGAGGAGTACATCATTACGCTTCCCTTGTAGCGGGGATCCCGGTTGGCCACTTCCAGCACACTGGTGTTGGGGTTGGGATTTGGGTCGTTGCTGTTGATGCGCTCGTCATCGGGCCAGCCGCAGAACATCTCGCTGTAGCCGGGATAGGAAAAATTCATGGTATTGGCCACCGTCATCATGCTCTCCTTGTCACGGTTGCCGATGAGATAACCGTGCTGCGGAACGTACTTCCAGACAAAAGGCATGAGTGCCTCGCGGCGCTCCTCGGGCGTATCCCGCCAGTAAGCGGCCTTGAGGGCTTCGGGATTGCTCACGAAACGGGTGTCGCCCACCAGGGATTCATCGGCCCCGGAGAAGAGTTCCTGCCAGCGCAGGCCGTCGAATGTGATGATGACAAGACGGGGATCGTCGTCCCCTTTGTTACAGGATACCAGCATCATGAGTGCTGCTGTAAAGGCAAGCGCAATTCTTTTCATACTATTGGGAGTTTGATTGTTTCTTGGCATATTCGGCCGGCGTCATGCCGGTGAGATTCTTGAAATTACGGGCGATGATTTTGTATTCCGTCCCCAGTACGTCGGCCGCCTGAAGAGGCGAATGGCCGGCATTGATAAGGTCTTTCATCCGGTTCACACGCGCCCGGATGATATATTGGTAAAGGGAGATGCCCGTTTCCCGCGCGAACATGGTTTCCAGCATGCGGCGGCTCATGGGGACCTGGTCCACCAGGCTCTCCACCTTGATTCGGTTCTGCAGGTTCTCGTTCACATAGTACATGATCTTGGAGACATACGGGTTCTGGTGGATAAAGGCATCTGTGCTTTGCCGGGTGGTGATGTAAGTCGGCCTGACGACGATATCCCGGTAGTGGAGCCGGCGTTCCTCGGCCGGGAAAGCCATCAGTTCCTCGATGAAGGCGGCCACCTGATAACCGGCCTGCTCGACATCCTGATTGATGGAGGTGAGTTGGGGAGAACACAACTGGCAGACGGAAGCGTCGTTGTCCACGCCCATCACCAGAATATCATCCGGAATACGCACGTCCGGACGGTCCATCTGCGAGACGGCTTCGATAATCTGGTAAGCGATGTTGTCGTCACAACCCAGGATGGCCACCGGCTTGGGAAGCCCGGAAAGCCATTCCGTGAGGCTGGCTGTGTCGTACCACCAGACCTCCTGCGGTCCCGTTTTCATACGGACAGAGAACTGTGCTTCCGGAAGACGTTCCCTAATGCGGTTCGAGAACCCTTCCAGGCGCTCTTCCGACCAAACCATGCCCCGGATACCATAGAACGCGAAACAACGGACTCCTTTCTCGATGAAATAGTCGGCCGCCATTTCTCCGGAGAGAAGATAGTCGCCGCTGATGTTGATCAGATTCGGGAACCGTTGCTCGAAATCCTGTGCAAGGGTAATGATGCCTCGTTCCAGAAAAGCGTTTACGTTGTCGTTGTTATGGAACTGGCCGATGATAGCGTCGGCCTTCCATGTGGTGGCAAAATCCACCACTTCCTGCATACGGCCGCTGTCCCGAAGGGAAAGGGGAACTTTGCAAACTGCCCAGGGTTCGTGTTCATGCGAAAACCGCATGATGCCTCCCAAAAGTTTGTTGGCATAAGACTCCGAGAAGTCTGTCATCATGAGAACACGTGCCATGCTGTTTTAGTGTTGTGGTTCGTTTCTTACAAATTTAAGAAAACCCTCCCTAAAATGGCAAGCACCTGCGCAGAATATGGCGCAAAAAGCGCAAATCACGCAGTTTTTTATCAAAAATCAAAGTTCAGTACAAATAAAAAAGACGGCCCCGCCTGGGGCCGTCCATAAAAAGGGATGTCCGCTCTGTCATCCAGAGCAAAGCGAAGAATCTACTGTGCCTGATAGCAACCGGCATTGATCTTGCCGCCCGTGACACGCGGATTGCCGTCAAGGTCGGTCATATAAGTACCCAGAATACTCTTGGCAGCAGCAGTATTCTCACCGGTGGAGAGGGCTGCGCCGGCGGGATGGAAGTCACCGCCGTCGTAGTTCACAAAGAGCGTCTTAAAGTCGCTGTTCTTCACGAAGGTGCAGGCGGCCTGTGCGGCGTTCTGCTGGGCACCGTTACCGGCACGGCCGATGAAGTTATTGGCATCGGCACCGCAGATGACATTGCTCTGGCATACCCAGGCAGGGTCATCGCCGGCCACGACATTCAGGTCAATCTGCTGGACCTGCTGTTCCAGGATGAACTCGGGCTTGATCGGCATCTCATAACGATCAGGATGAGCGTCCGGATTGTCGGCCACACCGGGCAGGAAGTACCAGTTACCGGCCACGAGGTTGTTCACGAACTCGATATGGGTGCCGCCATTACGGAACATGATGCCGCTCCAAGGGGAAGAAGTCGCCGAGGAACCGTCACGCCAGTTCACGTTGTCCACGAAGGTGCAGTTGGCAACATAGGCCTTTACACCGGCCTGGCCGTGGATGGCAGCCGTATAACCATACTGGGCGATGGATGCATTGCCACGGAAGAGGGTGTTCACAACCGTCACCTTGGTTCCTTCACCGGACACGCTCACGCCGCCGGCATGGGCGTCTGCCTTGTTCCAGGCGATGATGCTGTTGGCCAGGACCAGTTCGTCACCGGCAGACTCGGTAGCCATGATGCCGCCACCCTTGTCGGAGTTGGTGCCGTTGTGGATATAGCACCATTCAACGGTCAGTTTTCCGTTGAACACCACGTTGGAGCCAAGTCCGTTGCGGATTTCGAAGCCGTTGATGCAAGCATCCTTGAAGCCCGGGCGGTCGCCATTGGGAGTAATGCCGGAAATGAGCGCACGTCTCTTGCCGCCGCCGTCGATGATGGTACGGTTGTTCATATCCTGTTTGTCAAAGGTAGAATTCCAGCCGCCGGAGAGTTTCACATTGTCGCGGAGGAAGATCGGTCCGTCAATCAGGACACCGCCTTCCACACGCACTTCAGCGAATTCAGGCGCGGTATTATAAATGGCCTGCACATCTTCACCGGCCTTGATCGTAACGGGCTTGGCAATACCGAAGACAGGGGCATAAATCTTGTCACCCTCTGTGGAGACCATATAGGCCCAGAAATAGTAACTCTGTTCGGGATCGACACCTTCCAGCGTAATGGTCTTATCACCTTTGGAGAAGGAGCCCTGGGGATAATCCTTGTTCGCGGACATGTCCTGACTCTGGCCGAAGACATAGCCCCAGGAAGCATAGTCATCATCAAACTCGGTAGAGAAGTTCACGGTCATGATGGCTGTCCGGGCGTCTGCATCTTTGTTGGTAAGCTTGGAAGAGACCATACCGTCCAGACCATGGGCGCGCTGGTTCACGATAGCCTTGTCGCTCTGCCCGGGAATGGTGTATTCGGCACGGCGGATAAGGCCGGTCGTATTTCGGCGAAGGGTGAAACTGCCATTGCCGTTGTAGGTAATCCAGTCATACTGGGCATCGGGCGTTACGTTGCCGGAGAGTCCCTTGATGGAAACTGTCTGCGGCAGGTAGTCTACGATAACCCTGTACGGATTCTGATACGGTTCCGTCTCCTTCTTATTACAGCCGACGAAGAGGAACGCGAGGCTCAAAATGGCGAAAAATATCTTTTTCATATTTTACTGTCTGTTTAAAGTCATCAACTAACGCCAGGACGGAGGGTTCTGGAGTTTGCCCATGGACTTGGTAATTTCGTCGGTGGGATAAGGGAAAGTAAGGCACTTTTCGTTGCCGTCCCAAACTTTGACAGGGCTCATATAGTCCTCGTAAGGAGCAATCACGTAAGCGGATTCCGGATCTGTACGATCTTCATACTTGCGGATGCGAGGGTGGCTGTTGAGTTCGGCCTTGGCCAGCTTGGCGATTTCAGGATCACCGGAAACAGCCCAGCGCTTGCAGTCGAAGGCATGGTCGGCGGCAAATTCGAAGGCGAGTTCGCAGCGGCGCTCGTGATAGAGGTCCGTCCAAGTGGCATTGCCGGTGAGGGGCTTCAGGTGGCTGCGCACGCGGATTCTGTTGATATCGGCCGTGGCACCGGCGGCATTGCCCTTGGCCAGATAAGCCTCGGCACGGAGCAGCAGGGCATCGGCAAAGCGGACGATGGGCCACATCACGCGGGTCACAGGATAGTTGGAGTTATCCAGCACCCAGCCTCTTGCGATGCAGTCTGCCGGAGCAAAGGCCTGCATGTACTTATTGCACTGGAAACCGGCCTCAATGTTCTGGGGAGAGGCAAAGTGCATGGTCTCTCCGAAATACTGGAACTCGTCGTTGTATTCCAGGATGGTGGTCCGGAGGCGGATGTTGCGGTCTACGACGCCGTCACCATCCTCGTCCCAGTTGTCCTTGGCGAGTTCTTCATAAAGGTCATAGGAGGGTTTGATCTGGCCCCAGCCGTTGAACTTGCCCCAGCCCTTGTCTTCCAGCATAACACCGGTGACTTCGACACCACCACCGCCGCCGCCGTCAGGACCACCTTCGCCGGGGATGCCCCAGCAGTACTCCTTGTTCCAGAAGCCTTTCTCCCAATCCGGGGCGAAGAGGTCGGGATACTTGGGAACCAAGTCACGGCCATAGGTGCTCTCGAGGCGATTGACACAGTCGATGACCTTGTCCCATTTGGAAGTGTCCCACATGGCCCAATAAGCATAGGTCTTGGCCATCAGGGCGGCGGCGGAAGCCTTGTGGGCGCGGCCGCGGTCATCGGCACCGTAGGATTCGAAGCGAGGAAGAATCTCCTCGGCCTTCTCCAGGTCGGAGACGATGTAGGCATAGTTGTCCGTTACGGAAGGAAGCTGATCGGGAATCTCGTAGTTGTAACCGCCTTCCACATCTTCATAGGCCACGAACGGAACACCGAGTTCCTTGGTACCATAACGGTAAGCGACCAGCAGATGGAACTGGGCACGAAGGAAATAAGCTTCTCCCAGTACACGTTTCTCGACATCGGAAAGACCGTCCTTTTCCTGCTTCTCAAGCAAAGCCCTTACAATCCAGTTTGCTCTGGAAAGGCCATAAGAATAAATACGGTTGTAAGTGTCCAGAAGGGGACTTTCATTGCCGGTATAAGTGAGGGTGGCCAGGGGGTTGAAACCACGGGTTTTTCCCCATACCATATCATTGGCGCAAGCCTGCTCCCAATAGATGTCACGGGAGAACATACCGTCACGTTCGAAGAGGCGGTAGTACACAATGTCGATGGCATTATTGGCCTGGTCGTCGTTCAGGAAATAGTTGTCCACAGTGGGTGTTCCCTGAGGAGCGTAATCCAGGAATTTTTCGCAGGAAGTGAAACTGAAAGCGCAAAGTGCCGCAAGGGCGATAGCGATATATTTTTTCATATTCACGTCAGATTAGTAGTTGATTTTCACACCAATGGCGTACACCTGGGAGACAGGATAGGTGAGGGTGTCGTAACCACCCACTTCCGGGTCCATACCGGAGTACTTGGTGATGGTAAGAGGATTCTCAGCAGAGAAGTAAACAGAGCAGGAACTGCCGCGGTTGGCGAAGTGCGGAATCTTCTGCAACAGTTTGGTGAAGTCGTAGCCGATGGTTACGTTCTTCAGGCGCAGGTAGGAACCATCCTCCAGGTACCAGGTGGACGGGGTTGCCATGTTCTGGTTGGGGTCGTTGTTGGAGATGATAGGAATGTTGGAGGCGCGGTTGGTGGGGCTCCAGGCATTCAGGATGCCGCGGCTGCGGGAGAAGGTGCCATACGCATCCGTGAGGATGAGCTGCTTGGCCATATAGGCAATCTTGTTGCCGGCCACACCCTGCCACATCATGCTGAAGCTCAATCCCTTCCAGTCAAAGCCCATGGTGAGGGCATAGGTAAACTTCGGGGCAGGATCGCCACAGTAAACGCGGTCGTTCACGTCAATCTTGCCGTCACCGTTCACATCGGTGAAACGGAGGTCGCCCGGGCGGGCACCCGGCTGGATGAGCTTGCCGTCTTTCTGGTGATCATAGATATCTTCCTCGCTCTGGAAAACGCCTTCCCAAGGAATCATGTAGAAGGAATTCAGCGGCTGGCCGACTTCACTGCGATAGATGGCCGTGGTCACAAGACCATAGTTTCCACCTCCTACCCAAGGAGCGGAATTGCCTTCGTCATCGGTAATACCGGTGGAAATCACGGTATTCTTGTTGTAGGCGACATTGCCGGTTACATAGTAATTGAAATCCTTGCCGATTTTGTCCTTCCAGGTGGCGATGAATTCGACACCCTTGTTGTTGATCTCACCCAGGTTCACCTTCTTGGGGTTGATACCGATAGAGGTGGGCCAGCCCATCGGCTGATCCTGGATCAGGTTGAAGGTACGCTTGTTATAGTAGTCGAAGGACATGGACAGACGATCCTTGAACAGGTCGATGTCCAGACCGACGTCGAAGGTTTCAGAAGTTTCCCAGGTAAGTTCCTGGTTCAGAGCGGTGGTAAGGGCCCAGGTGGTACCCTGCTTGCGGCGGTTTTCACGACCGGCGATGGAGCCGTCGTTGTGGTCTCCCTGGTCGCTCAGGGCCGGGGACTTGTAGTTCCAGCCGATAGAGCCGAGGTTACCCACGCGGCCCCAGGAAGCACGGAGTTTGGCAAAGGTCACAACGTCATTCTTCGGGAAGAAAGGCTCGCTGGAGATTTTCCATGCACCGGTGACGGCCGGGAAGTCGCCATAATTGTGGGAGTTGGGCAGACGTCCGGCATAGTCCCGGCGCCAGGATGCGGTCACGAAATAACGGTCATCGAAGCTATAGGAACCACGGGCAACGAAAGCCACGTTGGCATCCGGGCCGCTGTACCAGTCGCTCACGCTGGGACTGCTTCCGAAAGCGAAATACTGCATGGACTCATTTTCAATGGCCAGGTCAATGGCTTGGCCGCTGAAACCGCGCCCCCACTGCTTGTTGAAGGTCACGGCACCGAGAGCGCCGACGGTGTGCTTGCCGAAGGTGCGGTCGTAGGTGACGGTGGTCTCATTGCGCCAGGAATTGGAGGTAGAAGCAGCCTCGGTGAGGCGGTTGGTCATTTCACGCTTACCAACCTCGGGACGGCGGGGAGTGAAGGTCTTGGTGTAACCGGAGCTGATATTATAGGTGAACTGGTCCACGATTTTGAGGCCTTTCACGATATTGGCAATTTCCAAACCGGTGGTAGTCCAGATATTCATCGGCTGGTTGAACTGGGTTTCTGCCAGCAGGGAACGCAGCGGGTTCACCACGTCACCGTGCAGACCGGCCCAGTTGCCATATTGTGCGATGTATTCGGGATCTTCCGTAGTGGAACCGCCGAAGATTCCCTTGTAAGGACCGGAAGAAGCATAGGCCTCTGCGGACGGCGGCATGTACAGGGCCGACAGGATGGTACCCGTGTGCTCGGAACCGGTATCGGTGCCGCGGTTGTTGCCCGTATTGAAATGCAGGTTTTCGGTAATCTTGATCCACTTGTTCATCTGGTACTCACCATTGAAGCGGATACCATAGTTCTTACTGAACGTTCCGACAAGGACACCGGGGTTGTCGGAATAAGTGAAACTCAGACGGCTCTTGAACACGTCGGTACCGTAATTGAGCACGATGTCGTGACGCTGATAGAGCGGATTGCGATAGATCTCATCCATCCAGTTGGTGCGCTGGGTGGCAATCCAGGGGTTCACAGCCGGATCCCAACCGGCAGGAAGGGTAAGGCCGGCGTTGGCATAGGAGAGTTTCTTCACCTCGATTTCTTCCTGGGCCGTCAGCGGCTCCGGCAGGTTGCCGGCGTGACGGATACCGGTGAGGAGGTCATACTCTACATGAATGCCCTTCTTGGCCTTCTTTGTGGTGACGATGATAACACCGCCGGCACCGGAAGTGGCACCGTACACGGCGGCGGAGGCGGCGTCCTTCAGGACGACGATGCTCTCCACATCGTTCATGGAAGTGATGGGACCGCCAGGCACACCATCGACCACCCACAGAACAGAGTCGCCGTTACGGGAACCTTGACCACGGATAAGGATGCTGGGGCCGCTGGTCGGGGAACCGTTGCTATAGGAAACGACAACACCCGGAATCTGGCCCTGGAGCATGCCGGTGGTGGAAGTGACCGGGCGGGATGCCAACTGTTCCGCATTGTTGATTACACCCACGGAAGCGGACAGGTCCTTCTTCTTGGTCTGGGCACCGTAACCCAGGGCTACGGCTTCCTGAAGCACCTCGGCATCTTCCTCGAGGATAATGTTGATGTTTGCACGTCCGTTCACGGGCACCTGCTGGGTAACATAGCCCAGGCAGGAAACCTCAAGGACTGCATTGGACGGGACCGTGATGGTATAGGCACCACCCAAATCCGTAACTGCGTTGGCGTTACCGGACAAAATCACGGCGCCCGCGATGGGGCCCATGTTGTCCGATACCGTTCCACGCACTGTCAAGTTCTGTGCAGATGCACCGAACGTTGCCGCCAGGCACATGATGCCGGCGAGCAATCCGAACAGTTTTTTTGAGATCATAATGTAAATGGTTATTGGATATGTGTTTGGTTTAGTGTATCTTAGCAAGCAGGTTATTAGTTCTCGGGAAACTAATAACCTAAATGAAAAACGATGAAAAAGGTCATTATTAATCCCCAAAATGGCGCCCGGACTTTAATATTGAAACTAGACATTCACACGGGCGAGAATATCCGGCGGGAGACAGTGGAAATTGATTTTTCCACTGCGCAGGACAAACCACTTCCTCCGGTCCATCTGCTGGACTGGATACAAAAGACCAAGTCTTTATCGGCCTTGGCTGCGCAGGCTGGTGGGCATGGGACAGGTGTGGCCCAGGGCCTGGAGACGTTGAGAAAGCATTTAATCGTCTTTCTGGGAGAGGAAAACGCAGCGTCCATTCTATTGGCCGATGTGGACCGCGATTTCTGCCTGCGTTTTGTCTCTTACCTAAACCAGGCGCATAATAATCGGATCAGGCCGGACAAGCCGCCACGGCTTCTGTCGGCCAATACCCGGAAGAAATTGTTTACGCTGTTTTCTGCGGTTTTCCGGAGAGCGCAGCGGGAAGGACTTATCTCCACGAATCCCGTCAAAGAAATGGATCGCAATGAGCGCCCCCATGCCATCCCGACCGACCGGCCCTATCTCACGCGGGAAGAACTCCAGAAAATGATTCGGTGCTCCCGCGCACCGGAAGATGTCCGAAAGGCTTTTCTGTTCAGTTGTCTCACCGGTCTCCGATGGAGCGACATCTGCTCCCTCACGTGGAGAAATCTCCGTCAGGATGGAGATAACTGGTTCATCATCAAAAAGATGATAAAAACCGGAGAATGGATATCCAATCCCATTGCCGGTGAAGCTCGTCTTCTTCTCCCGTCACCGGAAGGGAGGGCCGATGCCCCGGTTTTTTCCTTGCCGTCTGCCAGTGCCGTGAACCGGGACCTCAAGAGATGGGCCAAAGCGGCAGGCTTGTATAAAAATATATCTTTCCATACCGCCAGACATACTTTTGCCACCCTCCTGATTACGGAAGGGGCGGATATTTATACGACCAGCAAGTTACTGGGACACACCAGCGTAGAGACAACACAGATTTATGCAAAAGTAGTGGACCAGAAAAAGCAGGAGGCAATTACTTTAATTAGTAAAGCGCTAAAAAAATAATTATTAGCACTTTGCGCAAATTGAGCCCCAATAAGTCGCAATTTATCCCTATAAAAAGGGCTCGGTTTCTTAAATTTGCGTTGGAGGAAGTGTCTGCTTTTTAAATCATTTTAAGAAGTTATTCTTTTTCCCGAGAACTAATTAATGGCAAATTTAAACTATACCAAACACATATCCAATAACCATTTACATTATGATCTCCAAAAAACTGTTCGGATTGCTCGCCGGCATCATGT
>CADBFO010000002.1 GCA_902794005.1 uncultured Bacteroidia bacterium | reverse complement strand
AAGTCAGAAAAAATAGAAAGGCCACAAATCGCCCATACAGCGGTCTGTGGCCCATTATTATCGGCAAATCAGTAAATCATAAGTGTCAAACACGGGAAGGTACTACCTTTTTTCAAACTGACAAATTTTTTTCGGACTTTTTTTGAACTTTTTTTACAGCCGCCCCGTAACGCACAATCCCTCAATTACTTTGCCGCGTCGACACAAAATCACCATTCCACGGCACTCCGGGCGTCAACGCGGCAAGGAAGCCCCCCGAAATGCCCGTTAAAGCTGCCGCGTCGACACAAAATCACCACTCCACGGCACTCCAAGCGTCAACGCGGCAAGGAAGCCCCCCGAAATGCCCGTAAAAGCTGCCACGTTGACACGAAATCGCCACTCCACGGCACTCCAGGCGTCAACGCGGCAAGGAAGCCCCCCGAATCACAGCAAATTCAGAACGAATTCCGGAATTTCGAGATTCTCCGCCTCGATTTCGCGGAGCAGGCATTCCCCCTCCTTGGTGAGGGAAAATTTCATGCAGCGGAGATCGTCCTTGCACAGGCTCCGCCGGATGAGGTTCCTTTCCTCCATTTTTCCCAGCAGCTTGGACGTATGCGAAGCCTTGAGCCCAAGACGGCCGGCCACGTCTCCCGGGCCGATACCCGGCTGCTCCCGCAGCGCACACAAAACGAGCGCCTGGCTCAAATCCAAGCCGAAGCGCCCGCTGAATGCGGTCTGGAAAGCCTCCATTTGCCGGAAGGCCTCCCGAACGACACAAAGCGCACGCTTGTTCATTTACAGGATTTCTTCAATGCGCGCTTTCAGATCCGCCTTGGACATGGCTCCCAGGGCCGATTTCGGATCCCCCTCCATGGGGATGAAAAGAAGGGTGGGAATGGAACGGATGCCGAACATGCCGGCAAGTTCTCTCTCCTGGTCCACGTTTACTTTGTAGATGTAAACCCGGCCGGCGTATTCTCCGGCCAACTCTTCCAGGATGGGCGCAACCCTCTTGCAGGGACCGCACCAGTCGGCATAAAAATCGATGACGGCAGGCTTGTCTCCCAGGTATTTCCATTCCTTGGGATTGTTTTCAAGGTCGGCGACTTTCTTGAAGAAGTCTGTTTTTGTGAGATGGATGGTTTTCATGGTTTCGTCGTTTTGAACAAGAACTGTTTTGGTGCCGGCCTGTACCGCGAAGGAAGCCAACAGAAGGCTGCCAAGCCCCCCAAACAGCACAGCAATACTAATAATAACTGCCTTTTTCATAAATCATTATTGTTTTTCCGATGCAAAGATAACACATCTTTTCCAAAGTAACAAATTTCCATTGGAAAATATCTAACGGTCAACGCCCCGGCCGGTGGAAAAACCGGCCTGTAGCGCTACGGAAGGGAGATGGTGATTTTGGTGAACAAGGGATTTGTTTCGCGCACCAGATGAAAAATATCTCTCCCTGCACCCATGTTTCCGGACAGACCACAATGAAGAAAAAAAGTATCGACGGCCGACCACCGCGAGAAACCTGCGGACCAGCAGCCGGGATAGCGGATGACCAGATATCGGTCGTCAACCCTGAAAACCGGGTGCATGGGAGAGAAGTAATCGGTACTGGAAAGGGCTCTTAAAAATTGGTTTTAAATCCTGTCACCATTGACAGTTCCGCCAATATACGCATAATGCGCAAACTAGGGTGGCAGCAAACCTACTCATAATCAGCCGATTACGCATAATCCTCTGCGCAAAAAGCGCAGAGGATTTTCCATAACTCGCTGGGCTGTAGTTGTTTACTTGCCACTCGTTTTTGCCACATCCCGCCAAGGTGGCCGCATACAACTTCCTAATCATGCTTGTCCAACAGACTACCCGACCAGGCAGCTTCAACGCCTCATCCGGCCAGGCAACTTCAACGCCTGCCCCGAAACGGAAACGAACAACCAGGTCCAGGCCGCAGCCAAGATATGCAGGAAACATCTCACTCGGAATCCTTAATCTTGTCGATAAACGCCTGAACCGCTTTCCCCTTGGGCAGGAACTGCTTCATGGCGCGCTGCCAGGCATCGGCCTCGGTTTCGCCCACCCCCTTCAGGGGGAATTCTTCCGACACACTACCGGAGCGGAGTTCCAGGATGATGTTCAGGGCCACTTGCGCCATAGAGCCGGGCGTTTCCATTTTCCGGACAATGCGGGCCGACACCTCCAGCGGGACATCGGCCACGCCGCCCGCCTCCAGCATCTGCACCAGACGGGGGCGCAGGATATCGGCCGCGGCGACGGGAATCTCCTCCCCTATCTTGATTTCCTGCGCATGCGCGCACGCAAAGCCCAGCAGAAGAGCCAGGCTCAGAAGCAGCTTTTTCATAGCGCCTCTATCACTTCTCGGTTAATCTTGTACAGCTCCGCCACCGGCATCTTGGTCACTTCGCGGTCGTAGGTCATGAAGCCGTTCACCTCGCCTTCCACGTCGGTGGTCTGGGTATAAACAGCCGCGCTCACGCCGCCGGCGATGCTCTCTTTCAGTTCCTTGGCATAAATACGATACTGCTCCAGGACATCTTCGCCGCTCGCGAACTTGACATAACCCCAGTTGCGGTCCGGCTGCCACAGATGGCCTTCCACCGGCCAGCCGATGCCGCCGAATTCGCCCAGCACGTCGATTTGCCTGCCCTCGGAGGTGAACTTCATCTTCGGGTTGGGATAATTGTGGCTGTCGAAGATATCGCCGCATTCCGGATAGCAATTGCCGCCGGAGGCGGAATTGATGAGGCGGGTAGGATCGGCCTTTTTGGTGAAGGCCACCACGTCATAGGTGTCAAACTGGGACCAGGCCTCGTTGAAGGGCACCCAGACCACGATGCAAGGGAACACCTGCTGCTGGTTCAGAATTTCCCCCCACTCCTTGTAATAGGTTTTCTTGGCCGATTCCGTGAGCGGCGAATCATGCTCGGGCTTGGCCCAGGTGAACTGTTCCCAGTGGCCGCGGCATCCGCCGATGTTGGGCATGTCCTGCCATACCAGGATGCCCAGCTTGTCACACCAATAGTACCAGCGGGCCGGTTCCACCTTGATGTGCTTGCGGATCATGTTGAAGCCGAAGGCCTTGGTTTGCTCGATATCGTAACGGAGCGCCTCGTCCGTAGGGGCGGTGTAAAGGCCGTCGGGCCACCAGCCCTGGTCCAGCGGACCAAACTGGAAGTACGGTTTTCCATTGAGGCTCAGGCGCTTGTGGCCGGCATCGTCCAGCACTTCCTTCACTTCGCGGAGGGCGGCGTAGCCCTGCACTTTGTCGATGGCCTTGCCCTTGCGCAGCACGGTGAACTCGAGGTCGTAGAGGAACGGATCTTCCGGCGACCACTGACGGGGCTGCCCGGGGGAAAGGACGGCCGACTGTCCCGCCGGAACGGAAGCCTGGGCCAGGGCCTTGCCGCCGGACAGAAGACGGATGTCAACGACATCCCCTTCCCGGGGATTCTCCACCAGCGGACACACGTTGAAGGAGGTGGCGTCATTTTCGGCCACGGCGTAATAGTTGGTGATACGGGTTTCGGCGGGAGTAGGCTCCAGCCACACGCTCTGCCAAATGCCGCTCACGGCCGTGTACCAGATACCACTCGGGTTGGTAACCTGCTTGCCGCGGGGCTGCTCGTAGTTGTCGGTGGCATCCAGCACCTTCACCACAAGCTGCTGCTTTCCTTTTACCAGATAAGGGGTGATATTGAAGGAGAAGGCCGTATAGCCGCCGGTATGGATACCGGCCCTTTGTCCGTTCACCCACACCTCGGCACTCCAGTCCACCGCCTGGAAATGAAGCCAGATTTGCTGCTTCTTCCACTTGCGGGGCACCGTGAAAGCAGTGGTGTACCACAGAGCCTCGTCTGCGGTTATGTGCTTACCCACGCCGGAAAGGGCGCTTTCCAGGGCGAAGGGGACCAGAATCTGCCCTTCCGCGGCCGGCTGTTCCCCGTCCTTGGGGCCGATGGCATAGTTCCACAGGCCGTTGAGCGACTGCCAGTCTGTACGCTGGAGTTGCGGACGAGGGTATTCCGGGAGCGGGTTCAGAGGGTCCACATCGGCCGCCCAGCGGCTTTGAATATGGTCCTGGAGAGGAGCCCAGGTAATCGTGGTTTCTTCCGACTTTTGCGTGCAGGCAAAAAGGGCCAGCAACAGGGAAAACGATACTATCCGTTTCATAGTAAATACTTTTTACAAAAATAACGTTTTTTTGCATCCTCTCCAAATTCTCTTTTACACGCCGGGCGGCCGGGGTGTAGGGGTGGCGTGGGGGCGTGGGGGGGGCGTGGGGGCGGCGGGGGGGGTGGCGTGGGGTGGCAAATAAGCGACTGAAACTGAGCCACTTACGCAAAATCCTCTGCGCAAAAAGCGCAGAGGATTATATGCAAAATACTGTGTATCAGGGAGTTAGCGGCCACCCTACATCATGCCACCGGCGGGCATGGCGGGAGCGGCGGGGGCGGGTTCGGGGATGTCCACGATGCCGCACTCGGTGGTGAGGAACATGCCGGCCACGGAAGCGGCGTTCTCCAGGGCTACGCGGGCCACCTTGGTGGGGTCGATGACACCGGCTTCGTACATTTTCACGTATTCGTCGGTACGGGCGTTGTAGCCGAAGTCGCCCTTGCCTTCGCGGATCTTGTTGATGATCACGGAAGCCTCCACGCCGGCGTTGGCGGCAATCTGGCGGAGCGGTTCCTCGATGGCACGCTCGATGATGCGGATGCCGGTGGTCTCGTCTTCGTTGTCACCCTTGAGGCCTTTCAGCGCCTCGGCGGCACGGATGTAGGCCACGCCGCCGCCCGGCAGGTAACCTTCTTCCACGGCGGCACGGGTTGCGTTGAGCGCATCGTCCACGCGGTCTTTCTTTTCCTTCATCTCCACTTCGGTGGTGGCGCCCACATAGATGACGGCCACGCCGCCGGCCAGCTTGCCCAGGCGCTCCTGGAGCTTCTCGCGGTCGTAATCGCTCTTGGTGGACTCGATCTGGGTGCGGATCTGGTCGGCCCGGTCCTTGATGGCGGCCTGGTCTCCGGCACCGCCCACGATGGTGGTGTTCTCCTTGGTGATGGTCACCTTCTCGGCCTTGCCCAGCATCTGGACGTTGGCGTTCTGGAGGGTGAAGCCGCGCTCTTCGCTGATGACCACGCCGCCGGTGAGGATGGCGATGTCCTGGAGCATTTCCTTGCGGCGGTCGCCGAAGCCGGGGGCCTTCACGGCAGCCACCTTCAGGGTGCCGCGGAGACGGTTCACCACAAGGGTGGTAAGGGCTTGTCCCTCAACGTCTTCTGCAATGATAAGGAGGCTGCGGCCTTCGCGGGCGACGGATTCCAGCACGGGCATGAGGTCTTCCATGTTGGAGATTTTCTTGTCCGTGAGGAGGATGTAGGCGTCGTCCAGGACAGCTTCCATCTTGTCGCCGTTGGTCATGAAGTACGGGCTGATGTAGCCGCGGTCGAACTGCATGCCTTCCACCACTTTCACTTCGGTCTCGGTGCCCTTGGCCTCCTCGACGGTGATGACGCCGTCCTTCTTGACCTTGGCCATGGCGTCGGCAATGAGCTTGCCGATATGGGCGTCGTTGTTGGCCGATACGGTGCCCACCTGCTCCACTTTGGAGTAGTCGTCACCCACCGGCTGGCTCTGCTTCCGGAGGTTGGCCACCACGGAAGCGACGGCTTTGTCGATGCCGCGCTTGAGGTCCATCGGATTGGCGCCGGCGGCCACGTTCTTGAGGCCCACGTTGATGATGGCCTGGGCCAGCACGGTAGCGGTGGTGGTACCGTCACCGGCCTGGTCGTTGGTCTTGGAAGCGACTTCCTTCACCATCTGGGCTCCCATGTTCTGGAACGGGTTCTCCAGCTCCACTTCCTTGGCTACGGTTACACCGTCCTTGGTAATCTGGGGTGCACCGAACTTCTTGGAAATAACTACGTTGCGGCCTTTGGGGCCGAGCGTTACCTTCACGGCGTTGGCCAAAGCGTCGGCACCGTCCTTCATCGCGGTGCGCACGTCAGTATTGAATTTGATTTCTTTTGCCATAGTAAATAAATGATTAAAGATCCTTCACTTCGTTCAGGATGACAGAACGTGTCATTCTGAGGCCATAGGCCGAAGAATCTACAGAATTGCTAAAATATCGGACTGCTTTACGATGAGGTATTTCTTGCCGTCCACGCTTACCTCGGTGCCGGCGTACTTGCCATAGAGAACGGTCTCGCCCGTTTTCACTTCCATGGGTTCGTCCTTGGCACCCGGGCCCACGGCCACGATGACGCCCTGCTGCGGTTTCTCCTTGGCATTGTCCGGGATGTAAAGGCCCCCGGCGGTCATGGTCTCGGCCTCGTTGGGCTCGATCACCACTCTTGTTCCTAACGGTTTCAGCATAATATCTAGTGTTTTAAGTTTGTTTTTGTTTGTGCCGATGAGATTCTTCGATGCGCTCAGAATGACAGAGCTGCGCTCGGAATGACAAGCGGACGGCTGACATTAAATCAACAGCCGTGCCAATCGGCCCGGACTGACAATTTGGCAGGCTTTGCCGGTTCGGTATCTTTTGCTATCTTTGCATATTATGAAAACCATCAAAGACCAATATTTCGAGGGGGAGAGACCCCTGTACTGTGAAAAAAACGGACTCCGGCTGGAGAATGTGAAAATCGGCCCCGGAGAGTCTTCCCTGAAGGAAGGTGCTGACATTGAGGCCGTCAACTGCGAATTCAACGGAAAATATCCCTTCTGGGAATGCGACGGATTCACCGTACGCGACAGCATTTTCCGCGAAGGGGCCCGCGCCGCGCTGTGGTACAGCCGGGGCTGCAAGATGTACGACACCCTGGTGGAAGCCCCCAAAATGTTCCGCCGCATCTCGGATGTGTATCTGGAGAACGTGAAAATGCCCATGGCCCAGGAAACCTTCTGGGACTGCTCCGACATCAAGCTCCGCAACGTCTATACGGCCGATGCCAACTACATCTTCATGCACAGCGAGAACATCGACATCGACGGATACGAACTGCACGGGAACTACTCCTTCCAGTATGTGAAGAACGCCGTCATCCGCAATGCCAACCTCCAGACCAAAGACGCCTTCTGGGAGAGCGAGAACATCACGGTCTATGACTCCGTCATCAACGGCGAATTCCTGGCCTGGTATGCCAAGAACCTGCGCCTGGTGCGCTGCCGCATCGGCGGAACGCAGCCCCTGTGCTACTGCGAGAACCTGGTCCTCGAAGACTGCATCTTCGAACCCGACGCCGACCTTGCCTTCGAGTACTCGTCCGTGAAAGCCACGGTCAACGGCCACATCGTCTCCGTGAAGAATCCCCGCTCCGGAGCCATCCACGCCGGCTCCATCGGCCAGATTATCCTGGACGAAAACATCAAAGCCCCCGGCGACTGCCAGATTAGCGCTGACAACCAAGTAGCCGACAATCAACAACTTACGTAAAATCCTCTGCGCAAACAGCGCAGAGAACTTAGCGTAAAGCACTTATACTGAAACACTTACCAATCACGCCATGATATACAATTTCGACCTTTGCCCGGACCGCCGGGGTACGGACAGCGTCAAATGGGACCTGTATCCCGGGACGCTGCCGCTATGGGTGGCCGATATGGACTTCAAGACGGCCCCGGAGATCCGGCAGGCGCTGCAAAAGCGGCTGGACCACGGCGTCTTCGGCTATGAACTGGTTCCGGACGAATATTACCGTTCCATCGGCCGATGGTTTGAAACCCGCCACGACTGGGAGGGGATCGGCCGGGAAAACATTGTGCCCACCACGGGCGTCATCGCCGCGTACAGCGCCGCCATCAAGGCCATGACGAAGCCCGGCGACAAGGTGATGGTGATGACACCGTGCTACAACGCCTTCTTCCCCGCCATCCGCAACAACAAGTGCGTCCAGCTGGACAACCCGCTCAGATTCGACGGCAAGCGCTACATCGTGGACTGGGACGACTTCGAGAAGAAATCGGCCGAGGCACGGGTGCTGCTGCTGTGCAACCCCCACAACCCCGTGGGACGCGTCTGGACCCGCGAGGAACTGCTCCTGATGGCCGAAATCTGCCGCCGCAACAATGTGTTCGTCATTTCCGACGAGATTCACGGCGAGCTCACTTTCCCCGGCCATGACTATACCCCCTGGGCCACCCTGCCGGAAGAATTCGTGGTGAATTCGGTCTCGTGCATCTCCCCCACCAAGGCCTTCAACATCGCAGGCATCCAGATTGCGAACATCTATGCGAAAGATCCCGGCATCCTGGCCAGGATGGACCGCGCCATCAACGACAACGAGTGCTGCGACGTGAACGTGTTCGGCGTCACGGCTCTCATGGCGGCCTACGACGAGGGAGGGGCCTGGCTGGACCGGCTGAGGGAATACCTTTTCCACAATGCCCGCACCGTTTCCTGTTTCCTGGAGGACGAACTTCCCCAGGTGAACATGCCCCCGCTGGAAGGGACCTACCTCATGTGGCTGGACTGCCGCGCCGCCCTCAAGCCCGGGGAGCCCCTGGACGGTTTCAGCGAGCGCTTCGGGAAATATCTGCAGGAAAAAGTGCAGCTCACCCTGAGCCCGGGTTCCATGTACGGAGCCGCCGGGGAAGGCTTCATGCGCCTGAACATCGCCTGCCCCCGGACCCGTCTGCTGGACGCAATGCAAAGATTCATAGCCGGTTTTATCAATTTTAAAAATGCGTAAGATACTCTTTCTGGCGGTTTCCATGGCCGCCCTCGTGGCCTGCGGACCAAAAAAACAGGCCCAAACCCCTTCGGCAGAGGAATTTTCCTCTTTCATCAAGGCGTACACCGGCGGCATCGTGGCCGATGACGCCGTGCTGCAGATACAACTCACGGAGGATGTCACGCCCCTGGAGGACGGGACGCTGCCCGCTCCGGAAAAACTGATCAAGATTGCTCCGCCCCTCAAGGGCCAGGCCCTTTGGAGCACGCCGTCCGACTTTTCCTTCGTGCCCGAAGAAGGGGCGCTCAAGGCGGGAACCACTTACCAGGTTTCCTTCCTCCTGGGCGAGGTGATGAGCGGTGCGCCCAAGCGCTTCGACTTCGCCGTCACGGTGAAGGGCCGCGAAGAGGCTGCCGGACCCGAACCCGAGCCCGAAATGAAGCAGGACGGGTTCCACGTGGTGAACTGCCTCCTGGAGGAAGACCATATCGGCCTTACTTTCAGTGAAGCGCCCGTGAACGCCAACAAGAAGGGGATGGTGGAACTCACCGGCGTCTCGCGCAGCTACATCCAGGCCGAAGGCGAAAAGGTGAACGTTTTCTTCGAAGGCCGCAGCGCCGACATGCAGCTCAGCCTGAGCGCCGCCCTCAAGAATGCCGAAGGCGAGACCCTGGGCGAGCAGTGGACCCGCACCTTCCCCCTGCTGGAAGACAAGCCTGCCGTGGAGCTCCTTGTCAACGGAAACATCCTGCCGGACAAGAATCAGCTCATCCTCCCCTTCCGGGCGGTGAACCTGCGCTCCGTAGAGGTGCGCATCGTCAAGATTTATGAGAAGAATGTCCTGATGTTCCTGCAGGACAACGACCTGGGCGGCAACAGCAGCCTTCGCCGCAGCGGACGCCTGGTCTATAAGGGAGACATCCCCCTGGACGCTTCCAAGAACCTCCGGAAGTGGAACGAGCACAGCATCGACCTGGGCGGTCTCCTGAAAAAAGAACCCGGCGCCATCTACCGCATCCGGCTCAGTTTCCGCCTGGACCAGAGCCTGTACGGCGGCCGGGAGGTCCTCCTGCGCCCGTCGGCCCCGGACGGCAAACCGTCCCCGGAGGACGAGGCCGTCTGGGATGAGCCCAGCTCCTATTACTGGGACAACGACTACGACTGGGCCGCCTACAACTGGAAAGAAGCGGACGACCCTTCCAAGCCTTCCTATTATATGGACAGCGACCGCTTCCCGTCCGTCCAGCTCATGGCCAGCGACCTGGGCCTGATGGCCCATTACGCCGGCGGCAGAACCATCTGGCTCACCGCCACCGACCTCCTCTCTGCCAAGCCGGTTTCCGGGGCCGATATCGAAGTCTTTGACTTCCAGCTCCAAAGCCTCGGAAAAGGGAGAACGGACAATGACGGCATGCTGACCCTGAATCTTGCCCGCAAGCCCTTCGCGGTAGTGGCCAAGGCCGGCGGCAACACCGCCTACCTGAAAGTGACGGAGGGCAACGAGCGTTCCCTGAGCCGCTTCGACGTGGGCGGAGAAACCCTGCAGCAGGGCATCAAGGCCTTCCTGTACGGAGAACGCGGCGTCTGGCGTCCCGGCGACACGGTGCACCTGACCATGATTCTTTCCGACAAGGGCCGCTCCCTTCCGGAAGACCATCCCGCCACCCTGGAGCTGTACACGCCCGAAGGCCAGTTCCATACCCGCATGGTGCGGAAAGGCACCGACGGATTCTACGCCTTCGACATCGCCACCAAGGCCGACGACCCCACCGGTTACTGGAACGCCTACGTAAAGGTGGGTGGCAGCAGTTTCCACAAGACGCTCCATATCGAGACCATCAAGCCCAACCGCTTCAAGCTGAACACGGAATACCCGTCCGTGCTGGAATCGGGCAAGACGGTGACCTTCCCCATATCGGCCGCCTGGCTCACCGGCGGAGCCGCATCCGGAAGCCCGGCAAGGGCCGACATGACCCTCACCAAGATTACCGGCAGCCCCTTCAGGGATTTTGAGGACTACAGCTTCAACAATCCTTCCTCCAACTTCTCCAAGGCCGAATACCAGCTGTACAAGACCACGCTGGATGCAAACGGCAAGGGCAGCGCCCGGGTCACTCTCCCGGATGCCGATGGGGCGCCCGGCATGCTGAAGGCCTTCATCGTCACCTCCGTGGAGGAGCCCGGCGGTGACGAGAGTTTCACCACCGAATCCGTTTCCTTCTCGCCTTTCAGCGCATACGTGGGCATCCGCCTTCCCAAGGGTGATTACCTGGAAACCGGCAAGCAGCACAGCCTCCGCGTAGCCGTGGTGGATGCCAAGGGCAAGCGCCTCAAGGGCCGCCCGGTGGAATACCGCGTGTTCAAGACCGACTGGAACTGGTGGTGGGACAACCCGGGAAGCGACCTGGACGCCTACGTGAGCGGAAAATCCGTGAAGACCGTCCTCTCCGGCAGCTTCACTTCCGGCGCCGAGGACAACAGCATCGCCTTCAACGTGAGCGACGAGCAGTGGGGCCGATACCTCATCCTGGTACGCGACAAGGAGTCCGGCCATGTGAGCGGCCGTTTCTTCACCGCCGACTGGGGCAGCTATGAAGGCCGCGCCAACCGCCAGGACCCCGAATCCCTCACCATGCTGCGCCTGTCCACCGACAAGCCTCAGTACAAGGCCGGTGAAACGGCCACCGTGTTCATCCCCGCCGCCAAGGGCGGACAGGCACTGGTATCCCTGGAGAACGCAACGGGCGTCATCCGCCGCGAATGGGTGAATACCGGCGACAACGACACGCCCTGGCGCTTCACCGTGGAGCCTTCCATGGCCCCCAACATCTATGTACACGTGACGCTCCTGCAGCCTTACGGCTCTTCCGTGAACGACCTTCCGCTGCGCCTGTACGGCGTGCAGCGCATCCTGGTGGAGAACCCTGAAAGCCATCTGGAGCCGGTTCTGACCCTTCCCCGGCTGATCCGTCCGGAAGAGGAATTCACCGTGAAGGTATCCGAGCGCAGCGGCCGCCCCATGACCTATACTCTGGCCATCGTGGACGAAGGCCTCCTGGACCTCACCGCCTTCAAGACGCCCGACCCGTGGGAGAGGATGTACCGCAGGGAAGCCCTGGGCGTGAACACCTGGGACCTCTACGACCAGGTGATCGGCGCCTTCAGCGGCCGGTTCTCGCCGCTTGCCGCCATCGGCGGCGACGAAGACGCCATCCGTGGCGCCCGCAAGGACAACCGCTTCAACCCGGTGGTGCTCACCCTCGCTCCCAAGACCCTGTCCAAGGGCACCGACGTACTCAAACTCAAGCTTCCCATGTATGTGGGCAGCGTCCGCGTAATGCTGGTGGCCGGCCATGACGGCGCCTTCGGCCATGCAGAAAAGACCGTTCCCGTGCAGAACCCGCTCATGCTGGTGACCACCCTGCCGCGCGTTCTGGGCAGCGGCGAAGAAGTGGCCGTCCCGGTGAACGTGTTCGCCCTGGAAGACGACGTGGACGAGGCCGAGGTTTCCATCCAGGCCGAAGGTCCCGTGACCTTCACCGGCCCTTCCACCCAGAAGGTGAAATTCTCCGGCAAGGGAGACCAGCTCATCCGCTTTGCGATGAAGGCACAGGATGCCGAGGGCACCGCCCGCATCAAGGTGAGCGCCAGCGCCAAGGGCCACAAGGCCGGCGAAAGCATCTCCCTGGATATCCGGAACCCCCATGCCGAAATCACCCTGACCGAAAACTTCACCCTGGCGCCCGGCGCGTCCAGGCAGTTGAATGCCGGCATGCTCCAGTTCTCCGGATTCCCGGCCCTGGATGCCCGCAGCCTCTATATCCAGATGCGGGACTACCCGTACAACTGCGGTGAACAGCTGAGCGCACGTGGTCTGGCCCTGCTGCACCTGATGCCCCTGCTGAGCGAGGCCGATGCCGCCAAGGCCAAGGCCCTCCTGCCCGGAATCGTGAAGGAACTCTACGGCCGTCAGCTGCCCGACGGAGGCTTCTCCTACTGGAGCGCGCCGCAGAGCAGCACCTGGGTATCCTCCATGGCCGGTCTTTTCCTCACGGAAGCCGCAGCCGCCGGCGTGGATGTGAACAAGGGCGTTCTCAAAGCGTGGAAGGCCTATCAGCAGAAGACCTCCAAGAACTTCCGCGTAGCCGCCGGCGAAGGGTTTGCCCAGCAGGACGAGGCCTTCCGCCTGTACACCCTCGCGGTGGCGGGAGCCTCCTCGCAGCCCGGCATGAACCGCCTGCGCGAGTCGGACAAACTGACGAAGCAGGCCCGGTGGATTCTGGCATCGGCCTATGCCGTGAGCGGCAAGAAATCGCTCGCGGAAGGCCTTCTGAACGATGTCGGGCGCGACTTCCCGGAATACGAGCCTTACAACATTACCTTTGGAACGGCCCTTCGCGACCGCTACATGGCCCTGCAGGCGCTGGTGCTCACCGGCCGCATCACCGAGGCCCTTTCGCTGGCCACGGAGAACCTCCCTTCCCGCCGTCTGTCCACGCAGGAAGCAGCTTTCGCCGCCATCGCTTACGGCATTCTCTTTGAGAAAGTGCCCACCCAGGTCATCAAGGCCGATGTGGACGGACAGACGCTGACCTCGGCCAAGAGCCGTCTGGTGGCACCCGTGAAAGCGTCCGTAAAAAACCTCTCCGAGGGAACGCTGTACGGAACGCTGTGCCGGGTGGGCCGGGAGCCCATGAAGGCCCGGGGGAACGGCCTGCACGTGGAAGTGACCTACGCCGGCGAGAACGGCGCCCCCGTGACGCCCGCCTCCCTGAAGCAGGGCACCCGCTTCACCGCCACCGTGAAGGTGCGTTCGCTCCTGGCCGGGAAAGACCTGGAGCAGCTGGCCCTGAGCCTTCGCATCCCGTCCGGCTGGGAAATCCTGAACGACCGCCTCGCGGGCGGGGCCGACGGTTCCGAAGGCTACGACCACAAGGACATCCGGGACGACCGGGTGAACTGGTTCTTCGCCCTGCCCGCCGGCCGCTACAAGACCTTCACCGTGGGGCTCCGTGCCGCCTACGAAGGCAGTTATGTGATGCCCGCCGTGGTTTGCGAGGCCATGTATGAACCGGCCCTGAACGCCTCCACCGAGGCCGGAACCGCCGTGGTTATCCGATAAGCCTATGCCTCCCGAGCCCCAGAAAGGCCGTTTTCGTGCACGGGAGCTGCTTTTGGGGCTTGCCGGAGCGCTGCTGCTGGGCTGGTTTTTCTGCCTTCCGCGGGACCTGTTCAAGGGAACGGTGTATTCCACGGTGGTGGAGAGTGCGGAGGGGGAGCTGCTGGGCGCCCGCATCGCAGCTGACGGCCAGTGGCGCTTTCCGCCGGCCGATACCGTTCCGCAGCGTTTTGCAACGGCCCTGATTCAGTTTGAAGACCGCCAGTTCCGCTGGCATCCGGGCGTGAATCCGGCAGCGCTGGTGCGCGCTGCCGTGGACAATGCCCGCGCCGGACACGTGGTGAGCGGCGGCAGCACCCTCACCATGCAGGTAATCCGTCTGTCCCGCGGGAAGGAACGTACCCTCTGGCAAAAAATGATCGAAGCCGTGCAGGCCACGCGGCTGGAACTGCGCTGCAGCAAGCGCCGCATCCTGGCCCTTTATGCGGCCCACGCGCCTTTCGGGGGCAATGTGGTGGGGCTGGAAGCCGCCGCGTGGCGCTACTTCGGCCGGCCCGCCTCGGAGCTTTCCTGGGGAGAGGCCGCCACCCTCGCCGTCCTTCCCAACGCCCCGGCTTCCATGCATCCCGGGCGCAACCGGGCGCAACTGCTGGAAAAGCGCAACCGCCTGCTGGAAAGATTGTTGAAGCACGGAGACATTGATGCCGATACCTACGAGGCGGCCCTGTCCGAAGAACTGCCCGAAGCGCCGCTCCCCCTCCCCGCCTGGGCTTCGCATTACGTGGAGCGCTGTCCGCGCGGAGAACGGACGCGTACGGCCATCCGGCTCCCGCTGCAGAAAGCCGTGGAGTCGGCCGTAAACCTGCGCTCCGACGACCTGGCCCGGGAAGGCGTGGCCGACATGGCCGCCCTGGTCATCGACAACCGCAGCGGCGAGGTGGTGGCATACGTGGGCAATGCGTCCCCGGGGCGCGAAAGGCCGGGGGTGCAGGTGGACGTGGCGGCATCGGCCCGGAGTACGGGGAGCATCCTGAAACCTTTCCTCTATGCGGCGGCGCTGCAGGAAGGGGTGATTCTGCCCCGGACGCTGCTGCCCGACGTGCCCGTGAATCTGGGCGGCTTCGCCCCGCAGAACTTCGACCGCCAGTTTTATGGCGCGGTGCCGGCCGACGAAGCCCTGGCACGCTCCCTCAACGTGCCGTCGGTGTTCCTCCTGCGGGAATACGGCATTCCCAAGTTCCACGCCCTTCTGCAGAAGGCCGGGCTCAGCACCCTCACCCGCGACGCCTCCTGGTACGGCCTTTCACTCATCCTCGGCGGCGGCGAGGCCCGTCTGGACCAGATTACGGCCGCCTACAGCGCCCTGGTACGCAGTTATTGTCATTCCGGGCACAGCGAAGCCTCTTCCGCCTGGAACCCGGTGGCGCTGTGGTACATGTTCGACGCGTTGAAGGAGGTGAATCGGCCCGACGAACTGGACTGGCGGCTGATCCGGAGCGTGAGGAAGGCAGCGTGGAAGACCGGCACCAGCTACGGATTCCGGGACGCATGGGCCGTGGGCATGACGCCGGAGTACACCATTGGCGTATGGGCCGGAAATGCCCAGGGGCAAGGCGTTCCGGGGCTCACCGGCGCACGGACGTCCGGTCCGGTGCTCTTTGACATCCTGAACCTCCTCCCCGCCTCGGAAGGATGGTTCGACGAACCCTTCGCCGCTGTCGCTCCGCAGGATGACAGGCGTCGCGAGGAATCTGTCTGGGCCAAAGTGTGCCGGGAATCGGGGCGCCTGGCAGGCCCGGACTGCCCCGACCCGGAGGACCTCCTGATTCCGGCCGCGGGAATGGAAACCGACCCCTGCCCCTATCACAAAAACGGAGAATTCGTGCTGCCTCCGGCCATGGAGTGGTTCTACAAGCCCCACCATCCGGAATACACCGGCGCCAGAAAAGCCTCCGGCGACACGGAGGTCCAGTTTATCTACCCCTCCCCCGGCAGCACCCTCTACCTTCCCCGCCAGATGAGCGGCGAGGTGGAAGGCGTCGTATTCCGCGCCGCGCACCACAAAGCCGATGCCACCCTCTGGTGGCACCTGGACCAGACCTACATCGGGGAAACCCGCCTGATCCACGAACTCCGCCTGGCCCCCGCCCCGGGAAAACATACCCTCACCGTGGTGGACGATGAGGGCAATACGGCCAGCGTAGGATTTACCGTGGCGGAAAAGTAGGCCGGATACCGTGCATATATGGACTATCTCGTCACGGCCGGCGGTTTAGGATTGGACTGCTGCGCCGCTGTGCGTACGGTTTCCAAAGCTATTTCACCTGCAGGAGCTTGAGGATTTTCTGGGCCACCTGCTCATTGCCCTGAACGCCCATGAAGTCCTGGGCGTGAGGACCGTAGGAGAAGATGGGAACGGGTGTGGCGGTGTGCCATGTGCTGATGTAAACGCCTTCTTCGTTGCCTTTCTTGGGGTCGCCGTCCCAGACCACCAGGCCACCGGTTTCGTGGTCGGCGCTGATGACCACCAGGGTGTTGCCGTCTTCATCGGCAAACTTGATGGCTTCGGCGATGGCCTTGTCAAAGTCCAGCAGCTCCTTCACGGCGCTGGGGAAATCGTTGCCATGGCAGGCTTTGTCGATGCGGGCGCCCTCCACCATGAGGAAGAAGCCCTTGTCGTCCTTGGTGCGTTCGTTCAGGAAATCAATGGCCTGACGGGTGGCCCGGGGCAGGAAGTCGGTGCGGCCTTTCACGATATAACCGGTTTCCACGGCGGGCGGCAGGACACCGGCACGGTCGGCAGCCTGGATTTTGGGATCGTCCAGGGAGTTGACGACGGTAAACACCTTGCTCACGGCCTTCTGGGTTTCCAGCGGACGCGCTTCGAAGACCTCCTTGCTGCCGGCGGCGAAGTACTTGAGCACGCTGCCGGGGAGATCGGCCCAGATTTCGTCGGTCATGCGGCGGTGTTCCTGATGGGCGAAAAAGGAGGCGGGCGTGGCGCCGTTCAGGTCGTCCGTGGAGACGACGCCCGAGATGACGCCGTACTTCGCCACCTGTTCCGGAATGTTGGGACGGGCGCGCTTTTTCACATCTACGCCCACGGCTCCGTTGTAGGTCTTGTATCCGGAGGAATAGGCGGTGCCGGAAGCGGAGCTGTCGGTGGTGAAGGCATCGGCACTCTTGGTGGTGACCCAGCCCATGTGCTTGAGATTGAAATAGGTAAGTTCCTCGTTATTGGCAAAGTAGCCGGCGGCAATCTGGGCCAGACCCGTGCCGTCCCCAATCATCAGGATGACGTTCTTCGGGAGATACTGGGCACCGTCCGAAGAATAGGTAGGATGATAGGAACCCTGTGCAGGGACGCCCTCGATGGAGCCTTTTACGATGTTCTGGGCATTCAGCGAGAATGCGGCGAAGATGGCAAACGCCAAAAGGAAAAACTTTTTCATTATTGCTCGTCTATTGTAGTTATTGTATCAAAAGAATCTGCATCGAGATGTTTTTTCATGTGCTCGCGGCCCCACTTGATGAGCCAGTAGCACAACAGCAGGATGGCGATGGCGATGACGCCGCTCAGTTGCGGGCTCACCTCCTGGGTCATGGCAATCCAGTCGTACACGCCATGGCCGATGACGGGATACAGCCACATCTTGAGGCCGGCGCCCGGAGCGCGGTACCGGTCAAAATGATTGAGGGAGAAGTAATAGCCCATGATGACCGCAAAGCCGAAGTGGGCGGGAATGGCTGTGAGCGACCGGCTGATGCCCACGGTAATCCACTGCGAGCCGGACGCAAAAAGGTATTCGATATTCTCAAAAGCCGCAAAGCCCAGGCCGATGCAGGCCGCATACACGATGCCGTCCATGCGCTCGTCAAAATCGGCACACTTGCGAAGGAACAGCCACAGCAGTGCCAGCTTGGCTGTTTCTTCCGGAATGGCCGCTCCGAAGAAGGCACAGCGGAAAGCATCCATGTAAGAATGGATTTCTTTGGGAAACAGGCCCATGTTCATCATGGGGACCGATATCAGGAGCGACGCAAAAACCGAAACGCCTCCATAGAAGAAGGCCTTTACCAAATTCTTTACAGGTTCCCGCTGCAGTTTGTCCTGCTGATAAGTGTAGTATAACAAAATGATGGCCGGCAAGATGGCCAACGCTATGACAGACAACATCTCGGTTCTTGGTTTGAGCCTGCAATTTAGCGATATTTTTTTGCATTTTCAAGAAAACTTACTACCTTTGCACTCCGCAAATCCGGGCGGTTAGCTCAGCTGGTTCAGAGCACCTGCCTTACAAGCAGGGGGTCACTGGTTCGAATCCAGTACCGCCCACACCCAAGAGACGCTGGCAAATTCTGCCTGCGTCACTTTTTTTTTCTGTTTAGCCTGGGCGGGGTTTCTTTCGTCCGGCTTATTCCGGTAATGATGCAAAAAACAGTTGGTGACGGCCGCCGCGAGGAGGGCCACTTGTCCCTACCTTCGTGTCTGTTGCAAGCGTTTTTGTCTCCGCCGTGCTTCAAGACTTGAAGCACGGTTTTGCACATGGGTGGCCGAAAGTGTGCTTGAGGCGGGTTATCGGCAGTGGGGTGAAGCACGAAATCACTGCCTGGTGGCCTGATCTGTGCTTTAAGTCTTGAAGCACGGTTGGGGCAAAGGAAGGGGACGGGGCGATACGAAAGCAAAATAGCCGGAAAGGCGCACGTGGGTATTGCAAGGTGAACCTTCAACGCAAAAATGGGTGGCCGCCAAGTGATTGAAGCACAGCGCTTTACATATAATCCTCTGCGCAAAAAGCGCAGAGGATTATACGCAAGTAACTGTGTATCAAGTTATTAATTATCACACATCCTGACAACTTATTGTTCAACTTCGGTAACTTATATCAGGACTGGACAAAGCAAACCTACCGGACGGTGGAGACCAGCGGGACGCGGTAAGCGGTGTTGGCGCGGTAGTGGGGGGCGTAGAGGGACTCGATCACGGTGACCGGGGCCACGAAAGTGCCGGCCCGCTGCACGTAGAACTCCTCGGAGAGTTCCGTGTTCTCCTCGGGGTAGGAATCGAAGTAGAACTCGGTGCAGGAGGCCTTCACGTTGCGGTATCCCTGCGGAACGAAACCCCAGGAAGCGGAGCGCCGGCCAAAGCCGACAAAGCCGTAACCCAAATGTCCGGAGAGCTGCTGCACGGGCTGCAGGGAGGCTTCACGACCGGCCGTGAGCTTAACGAAACTCCGGTTCTCGGCATTCCAGATAAGGTATTTTACCCGTATCCTGTCGCCCAGCTGAACGCTGTCACCGGGCTTGATCTCCACCAGGGCGCCTTCCGCTTCCCGGTAGAACTTGCGTTCCAGCTTGAAGCCGTTTCCGCTGGCCTTCACCTTCCTGAAGGGGGCTTCATAGGTGGCGGACAGCGCCAGCACCCTGGTGTTCAGAACAGCCTCGGAACCGTCCAGAATGGAGGTGATGGCGTCCACGTAAGCCGGTTCGGTGTCCCAGTGCTGGGTTTCCTTCTGCAGCATGAGCCACAGCCGGATGCCGTCGGGGACGGGACTGTCGGCCGGGGCCACCCGGGTGAGAAGGTCGCACAGGAGCGAATGGGCATAGGCCTCGCTCTCCATGAGCCCGCGCCAGGGCATGACAGCGTTAGGATAGTACCAGCCGCCGTCCCGGTGCTCCACGGCATATTCCAGCAGCGACAGCTCGTCGGCATCCATGGACTTGCGCAGGGCCGACGACAGCTTCACGCCCCAGGCCTTGGCAAGCGGAAGTCCGGCGTCAAGCAACAGCAGGTTCTCCAGGGTCATCAGGCGACGGCTCTTCTGGAGAATCTGCCCCTTGAGGCCGCGTCCGTCCTTCCTGGAGGGCGTCAGGTAATCCACCGCCCATTTCTTGAAGGCCTTCATGCGCTTCTTTCCCTCCTCAGATACCGGATTCACCTCGAAGGGAACCTGGGGATACAGGGAACGGATGTAGCAATACTGCGCATCGGAAAGGGCGCCATACCAGGAAGGACGGCTTTCATTGAACTGCTCCCGGTCCAGGTATCGGACCGAGGAGCTGAGGTCGAGATCCACGAGCCCGCGGCTCCGGAGTTTGGCCGCACGCTCCAGCATTACGGCGGTAATGGAGGGGGACGATTTCATGCCCTCGAACCAGCCGAAACCGCCGTCACCATTGCGGCAGGCCAGGATTTTATGCAGCAGCGACTCCTGGTCCAAAGCGGCCATTCCGGACGCTTCCCTCTCCCGGCCCAAGATGTCGAGCCGTTTTGCCATGAGGCGGATGTACCAGGCTTCCGATAGGGACAGCACGTCCTTCCCGGAGGGCTCCACATGCGAAGGGATGGCGTCGCACACCATGTCCAGCACTGTAATCTCCTTCAGGGTGGCGGCCGATGAGGGCACATTCACGAAACGGCCCTGCAGTTCCTTCAGAAGGGCCTCGCGGGACATCCCGCTCCGCAGTATGGCCGAGTGGGCCTCCGTCAGCACCTGGGCGGCCGGATAAAGCGGAACGGACACCTGAACGGCGTCGGAGAACTCCTCGGCCTTGAAGACGGCCTTGAGGGTGAGAGATTCTTCGCCACGCTCAGAATGACAGGAGGGGCAGCTTATCCGGAAGGAGCGGGAAATGACTTCGCCGGGATTCACGGTCACGGGGACCATCTGGGAAGCGGCGGGTTCCCCTTCCGCGGAAGTCACCAGCACCAGGGTGCCGGAAACGGGCTTTTCGCTGTTGGAAGAGACGGTGAGCACGCAGTCGTAAACGTCTCCCGCATACATGAAGCGAGGCTCCGACAGGGCCACTTTCACCGGAACGGAAACCACCATCTCCTTTTCCACCAGGGCGTTGTGCATCTCCTTGTCGTGGGCCAGCGCCCTTACATAATAGGTAGAGAGTTTGTCGGAAGTACGGAAACTGAATTCCAGCGTGCCGTCGGCCGATGGACGTAGCTGCGGCTGGAAAGTGAGGGCCGTGGAGAAATCGCTCCGGAGAAGGGCGCTCCCCCCTTCCTCCGGCGCCAGGTCCATCACCGAATTGGCATCCTTGGCAAGAGGCGCAGGCGAAGCGGAGGCCATCCTGGCAGAAGCCATTTCATAAGAGGAAAAAGGCAAGGATTCCTCTTCGACAACATCCTCCATTACGCCTCCCAGGCTTTTGGTACGGTACATCCTGTGCTCCACATAGACTCTTCCCACCCTTCCGCAGACACTCTCCACGAAAAGATGGTCCACCGACACGTCCCGGGTGTGCACCAGCGGCCAATTATTGGTCTGGATGGCATCCAGGCTCTTGTCCCAGGCAGCAGCCAGGACCTCGGTCCCGGGGACTGTCCTGACGGAGAAAGCGTACAGTGTACCGGGATATGCCTTGTCCTGGAAGCGGGTGAACTGCAGCGGCAGGCTGAAACGGTCTTTCTCCCGGCGGAACTGCCAGTCATAGTTTACAGCCTTGTCATGAATGAAATAGAATACCTGCAGACGCACCGCGTCAGGATAGGAGTCCTTATAGTCGAAACGGATGTCTTCGATTGTTCCGTCGGCCACTTCCAGTTTCCGGGATTCCAGCACCTGACGGTTCTCCCCGTAAAGGAGCAGGAGGGCATAGGCCTTCCCTTCAGAGGTGCCGATGCGGGCCGATACCGGCTGCCCGGAGGCCAAGGTGAGCGGCCCGGGAATGAATACCCGGCTCAGCTGCGGCATCAGCGTACTGTCCCCGGCGGGAATACAGTAGAAGTGGAAATAGCGCGTCCGTTTCGTCGTTTGTCCGTCTTTCAGCGTGGCCTCCACCTCGGCCTTCATCCTGTAGAATCCGCCTCCCGGCAGCTCGAAAGCGAGGTCTTTGCCGGACGGGGTTTCACCCTCGGCCAGGACACTCTCGTCGGCCTTCATCAGGCTGTATTTCACGATGCCTGGAACAGCGTTTCCGGCTCCGTCCCGAGCCTCCAGCTTCAGCCGGAGCGACGTTCCCAGGAGGGTATAGCGCGCGCTTTCCGTAGTCGCGTAATGATAGTATTTATTCGCGTTGGGGACAAGGTCTGCCACGGCGTCATCCGTAACGATGGCTTCCACCGACAAAGATTTGCCCACGAAATAGCCGTTGGTGAAGCTGAGCGTTTCACCGCTGGCGTCCGTCACCTTCACCTCCGCGTGGTAATAACCCGAATCATTGGTCTTGGTCGGGAAAGTGAAGCGGAAGCCGTTATCGGCCGATACGACTCCTTCCTCCTCCAGGATAGTATCTCCGAACAAACTGATTTTGAGCGCGATGCGGCTTCCCGCAAGGCTGTGCCCGGAGAAGGAGCTGAGCTTGCCGCTCACGGGCACATCGTCTCCGGCAAGATACAGCTGCTCCACCGGATCGAAGCTGAGCTCGAAACTGGGCAGCACGAATTCGTCCACCCGGAAATAAACGGTTTCCAGTCCGGAAATGGAGAGGCTGAAACGGCCGTTCCGGGCACCCCGGGGCAGCACGAACCGGCCCGAGACGGAGCCGAATTCGTTGGTGGTGAGCGTGAGTGCCTGCAAGCGCTTGCCTTCGGAGTCCTTCAGGCAGGCCTCCACTTCCATTCCCTCCACCACGGAGAAGGATTGCCGGGGATCGCCCCGGAACACGACAGCCTTGAAGCGGACCGTGTCTCCGGGATGATAGGCTCCCTGATCCCGGTAGATATGGCAGCGGGTACGGTCTCCCTCGGAATAGGAAAAACGATCCGAAAGGCCGACCGGCCTGCTCTTCCGGTCTCCGCTGACAGCCTTCAACGTCAGATAGGCATCCTTTTCTTTCTCCATCGCCTTTACGAAGGCCTGCGGCAGCGGTGTAAAGCCGTCCATCTTCAGGCTGGTGGATGCCAGCAGCTTGTCTCCATTGAGAAGATGCAGGGTGACCTTGCGAAGCGGCTCCCCGCTGTCATGATCGGCCACGTACACCTTGTGACCCTGGGCATCCTTGCGGGTGGCGATGGAAAGGGTGTACTGCGTATAGGCGTCCATGGAGGACAGTTTTCCGTTAACCGCCTCGACGGTATAGTCCCCGTCTTCCAGATCCGGCATCTGAAGGGTGAGCGTATCCTTGACATAAAAACTGCCGATGGGATTCACCGCCTTCCAGGTTTTGAGGCTCTTCTGCCCGGAGCGAAGGGTGACCGTGGCCCGGTCCAGGTTCCGCAAAAGGACGATGATCCGGTCTTTTTCCGTATATACATACACATCCTTTGCGTTGAGGGTGCGTACAAGTTCCTCGGGATACTTGCAGCCGGCGGCGATATCGGCCTCGGTGCCGCGGTAGGCCTTCCGTTCGGCCTCCAGGCGCCTGGCATTCTCGCAGAGGGAACGGTACATGTCGGCCGTGGACTTGGAATCTTTGTCCAGCTCCCTTTTCCGCAGGTTCAAAAGATCGGCCTTGGGATACACCGAGACGGCCTTTCCGCTGTATTTAATGGCAAAGTCGGACAGAGCCCGGCGCTGCTCGTCCCAGCGGGTCTCCGGATAATGGCGGCTGCCGATGGCATGGTATTCCAGGGCGGCCTCATTGGGATAAATGCCCGAAACCTCTGCCAGCAGCGCCTTGTACACCGGGTCGTCGGACAGGTTGCCGCTGCCGCGATTCGCCAGGATGCGCCACAGGACATACTCCTTGTCCGTGCGGATGAACGGTTTCAGCCTGTCGCCCAGATAGTTCTGGATATTGCGGTAAAAGGCCGGCGTATGTCCCTGGAAACGGTCTTCATTCTGCTTCACGTAGTCCCAGAGAGCATCTGAAGAAACGCCCTTCCAGCTGTTCATCCAATGGAAGGTGACGATGGGCTCGTCAAAGTCCGTCACCTCTTTTTCCAGCTGTTCCTGAAGGCGGTCCTGCTGTTTCCAGTCCCGGCGTGCAACCACCCTCACGTAGGCGGTGGCCGCGTCGTAGAAATCTACGGGAAGGTGCTTTTGAATGGCTTCTTCCTTGATTCTGGCCAGAAGGTCCGCCTCTTCCCGGGGACGGTCCGCCTTGGAGGCTTCTTCGTACTGCTTCCAGAGGGCCGTGAGCTTGTGACCATCATTCATAGGCGAGGCAATGGCTGCGGTACCGGTCAGGATGGCCAGTAACCAAGTGACGAGAGTCCTTATCATAATATCTCATTTCTAAATCCGTCCGAGACAGAACAAGATTCGTACCTAAGCGCGGAAAAGCGGCAGGGCTTCGGCCACCACGAAGGTACTTCCACCTATATAAATAAGCGGCGGAGCCGGTTTTTCGGCCGACGCACTGCGGCTGAGCTGCTCCGAAAGGGTCTTGGACAGATGCACGGCCATCTGCACGGCCTGGCGGACGGCGGTGAAGGCATAGGCCCGGACGGGTTTATCCTGGGCGTCCCGGTAGGCCTTGTATCGCTCCAGGATCACTTCTTCCCGGAGCGCGCGGGGCGTGTCGGGAGCGGTGAAGATAAAGGTGGCATCTTCCGGCATCAGGGGAAGGATGGATTCCAGGTCCTTGTCGGCCATCACTCCGTACACGATGATGAGCGAAGAGAACTGCCCCTCCTTGAGAAGCTGCTCCAGCTGGGCGAAATTATAGGCCAGCGCCTGGGCGTTGTGGCCGATATCGGCAATCACGTAAGGCTGGGTGGAAAGGCGCTCCCAGCGGCCGTGGAAATCCATTTCCCGGGCGGTGTGCAGGATGCCTTCCTGAACGGCAGCCTCGTCTTTCAGGGCCTCGAGGCCGGGCTGCTGCTTCAGGAAGTCCAGGGCGCAGAGGACGGTCCGGAGATTCTTTTCCTGGACCTTGGCCTGCAGATCCATCTCCCGGAGAAGGGAGGCATGGCGGTGCCAGAGCATCGGCCGGGCATGGCCGGCAAAGCTGAGCGGGCAGAACATCCAGGCCTTCTCGTTGAAAACGGGGTCGGTTTCCGGGTCGCTTTCCCCCACGATGGCCTGTACGCCCAGCTTGAAGATTCCGGCTTTCTCGGCCGCAATCTGCGCCTTCGTTTCTCCCAGCAGATCACAGTGGTCCAGGCCGATGGAGGTGATCACCGTGAGATGGGGACGTTCCAGGATGTTGGTAGAGTCCAGACGGCCGCCCAGGCCGGCCTCGATGACGGCGATGTCCACCTTTTCATCGGCAAACCAGCGGAAAGCGAGGCCGGTGGTGATCTCGAAGAAGGACAGCTCGTGCGCGATGATCCAGTTCATCCATTCCGACAGGAAAGCGAAGACGTATTCCTTGGGAATCATGGCACCGCCGATGCGGATGCGCTCCCTGAAATCCAGGATATGGGGTGAGGTGAAAAGGCCGGCCTTGAGCGAACAGGCTTTGCAGGCCGATGCCAGCATATTGGCCACGGACCCCTTGCCGTTGGTGCCGGCGACGTGCACGCTCCGGAAAGCGCGGGAAGGGTACCCCAGCGCCTCGTCGAAGGCCTGCATCCGCTCCAGGCCGGGTTTGTAGGCCCCGGGAACGAAGCCGTCTTTCTGCACCGAAGGGAAGCGGCGGAAAATGTCCTGTACCAGCCTTAAATACCCTGCTTCTGAAAAAATCGATTCCATACAAATACAAAGATAGAAAAAATCCGTATTTGTTATCTGCCGAAATTTGCTTAAATTTGAACCATGACAGATTTGCTCCACAGCAATTATATCATCGACGGGGTACAAATGCCCCTGTCCCCTGCCCGTATGCTCCGGGAGTGCTGCGCCGAGCCGCCGCTGGAACCGGACGGAGATTCCGAAACCCTGGCCGACGAACAGCTGGACCTTCGGCCCGACAACTTTGTGTTCAAGGAGTCGGCCGTGCAGGCCTATGCCAAGCTGCTGGATGCGAAACGCTCGCTGCCGCTGCCGTTTGCCGGTCCGTACACCGCCCTGAAAGTGGCCCAGGCCCTTCTGGACGCCATCTGGATGAGCGGTCATTTCCGCCTGGGGGACCTCACCCTCCGGGCAGACTGGAAGTGGAACGACCGGGAGATAGGCCACGCCGCCGCTTTCTACAGTTCCGTGGAAAGCGCCTGCGCATACATGGATGCCCTGGGGCTGAAGCTGGGCCGTTACACCGTCTGCAACGGACAGCCGTCGGTGGCCTTCAAGGCCGGAACGGTAGCGGAGGAAGAAGCATCGGACGAGGAAGAAACCCTTTTCCGCGAACTCCCTTACCGGACAGCCAATCCGCGCATCTCGCGCCGCCGGAAAGTCCCGGTCGCCCTGGTTCCGGAGCCCTCCGACTGGCTCATCTACATTCCTTTCGACCCCTGCGACTTCCGGCTGGGGGGATCGGCCCTGGCACAGGCCCTGGGAGCCCATCCTTCCACTGCATCGGAAGTGAACGACGCAGACTATTTCACCGACTGCTACGAAATTGTCCGTGAACTGGTGGAAGACGGTATCGTCAAGGCCGGCGCCACCGTGGGAGACGGCGGGCTCATGGGCTGCCTCCGCACCCTGGCCGCGGGCGGCACCGGGGCCGACGTGAGCATCCGGAACGTCTGCAAAGCCTATGGAGAGCCCTCGCAGGTGCGGGTGCTCTTCGGGGAAGTGCCCGGCGTGGTGCTGCAAGTGGCCGACATCGACTACGACTACATCGACGCGGAATTCATCCTGCAGGATGTGGTCTATTTTCCCATCGGCCACCCGAACCCGTCACACGGCGGGGTGCGCATTACGGAAGCCGTCGAAATCCCGCAAATCCTTGAGTCTCTGCTAAATACCCTGGAAGGGGAAGATTAATATCATGGCCAAAATTTTCGTTCTCGACACCAACATCATCCTTCACGACTACAAGAGCGTGAAGAGTTTCCAGGACAACGACATCGTCATTCCCATGGCGGTGGTGGAAGAATTGGACAAGTTCAAGAAAGGCAACGACGCGCTTTCCTTCAACGCCCGCGCCTTCATGCGTGAAATCACCAAGCTCACGGACAGGAACAAGTTCGGAAAACGGGGTGTTCCGCTGGGCGGCAAGCTGGGTTTCATCAAGATAGAACCCAACCACCCGTTTGCCCCGGAATTCCAGGACCTGTTCAAGGATGACATCCAGGACCATCGCATCCTGTCCACGGCCATGTGGGTGCGCGACAACAATCCTGACCGCTTCGTGGCCCTGGTGACCAAGGACATCAACCTGCGGCTCAAGGCCAAAGCCGCCGGCATGGAAGTACAGGATTATCTGCGCGACCGCATGGATGACGAGGTGACGGAGAGCCTGGAGCGGGAGGTCATCCAGCTGGAAGCCTCCTCGGAGGCGGTCCAGCGCCTGGCCTACGGACAGGACAACTGCATGAACTGGCGGGAGGTCTCCCAGAAGGAGCCCGCTCCCAACCAGCTGTACCTGTTCGACTTCGGCGGAGAGTCGATATGCGCCCGCTACGATGCCTCGCGCAAGGTAATCGCCCTGGTGCGCAGCCGCGAAGCCTATGGCATCCGCCCCCGCAACAACGAGCAGAAATTCGCCCTGGACGCCTGCCTGAATCCCAAGATTCCGCTGGTGTCGCTCACCGGCGGCGCCGGAACGGGAAAGACGCTGCTGGCCCTCGCCGCCGCCCTGGAACAGGCCGACGACTACGACCAGATCATCCTTTCGCGCCCCACGGTGGTGCTGGGCGGGCAGGACATCGGCTTCCTGCCCGGAGATCAGCGTTCCAAGATGAGCCCCTACATCCAGCCGCTCATGGACAACCTGGATGTCATCAAACGAGGCTTCAAGCCTTCCAGCAAGCAGGCGCTCAAGCTGGATGCCATGCTCAAGGACGAGCGTCTTCTCATCTCCCCGCTGGCCTATATCCGCGGCCGCTCGCTGGGCAAGGTCTATTTCATCGTGGACGAGGCGCAAAACCTCACGCCGCACGAGGTGAAGACCATCATCACCCGTGCCGGCGAAGGCACCAAGATGGTGTTCACCGGAGACATCTTCCAGATTGACCAGCCCTATCTGGACCAGTGGAGCAACGGTCTCACCCATCTGGGAGAGAAGATGAAGGGGCAGGCGCTCTTCCAGCACGTCTTCCTCCGCAAGGGTGAACGCTCCGAACTTTCCGAAATCGCCGCCAAACTCCTGTAGGGAGCCTCCGCGGAACTCCCGGCCGGTCAACTTTCAGAGGTGATCGTATAGGTTACGATGGTGCCGGGCTGCCAACGATATCCGGCAAGGCTGGCGCTGATTGTGCGTCCGTCATTGAGCCTTCCTTCAAGCTGGGCCTCTTCCGGCTTGCAGACAAGCCTTGCCGGAATATACGCAAAAAAAGCGGCAAAGCCCTTTGGTTCAGAACTTTGCCGCTTAATCAATTGTATTTCAACAGCCTATCCTTGTTGCCTGATGGCTGCCTGGGCGGAAGCGAGGCGGGCGATGGGCACGCGGAACGGCGAGCAGCTCACATAGTCGATGCCGATGGTGTTGAAGAAGGCGATGGATTCGGGATCGCCGCCGTGTTCACCACAGATACCGCACTGCAGGCCGGGACGCTTGCTGCGGCCCTTGTCCACACCAATCTTCACCAGCTGGCCCACAGCCTTCTGGTCGATGTGCTGGAACGGGTCGGCGTCCAGAATCTTGTTGCCCAGATAGTCACCCATGAAGGTGCCGATGTCGTCGCGGCTGAAGCCGAAGGTCATCTGGGTAAGGTCGTTGGTACCGAAGCTGAAGAACTCGGCGGCGCGGGCCATACGGTCGGCGGTAAGGGCAGCACGAGGGATCTCGATCATGGTGCCGAACTGATAGTCGATCAGCTGGGCGGTCTTGGCCTCTACCTCTGCCTTGATGCGGTCGCAGATCACTTTCTGGAAGCTGAGCTCACGGGCGCTGATGGTCACGGGGATCATGATTTCCGGATGCGGGTGCAGGCCTTCCTTCTGGAGTTCGGCGGTAGCGGTGAAGATGGCACGGTACTGCGTCTCGGCGATGAGCGGGAAGCTCACGTGCAGACGGACACCGCGATGACCCATCATCGGGTTCACCTCATGGAGGTTCTCACCACGCTTCTCCACTTCCTTCACGCTGATACCCAGGTCTTTGGCCAGCTCTTTCTTCTTGTCCTCACCCTGAGGAACGAACTCGTGAAGCGGCGGGTCCAGGAGACGGAACACGACGGGCATGCCATCCATTACGCGGAGAGTCTCCTTCACGGCGGCCTTCATGAAAGGCTCCAGTTCCGTGAGGGCGGCCTTGCGCTCCTTGTCGGTGTCGCAGAGGATCATCTTGCGGAGCTTGGACAGGGGAATTTCGCTGTTGCGTCCGTAGAACATGTGCTCGATACGGAACAGGCCGATACCCTGGGCGCCGAACTTGAGGGCGCGGGCGGCATCTTCCGGCGTGTCGGCATTGGTGCGGATCCCCAGCTTGCGGAACTTGTCGCACATGGTCATGAACTTGGCGAAGAGCGGGTTCTCGCTGGCGTCCATGGTTTCGATGGCGCCTTCGTACACCAGGCCCTTGGCACCGTTGAGGCTCAGGAAGTCTCCCTCCTTGAAGGTTTTGTTGACTCCGGCGAACTTCACGGTCTTGTCCTTGAAGTTGATCGAGAGGGCGTCGCAGCCCACGATGCAGCACTTGCCCCAGCCGCGGGCCACGAGGGCTGCGTGGGAAGTCATGCCGCCGCGTTCGGTGAGGATGCCCACGGAGGCGTGCATGCCGTCGATGTCTTCGGGAGAGGTCTCCTCACGGACCAGGATGCACTTCTTGCCGTCCTTAGCAAAGGCGATGGCGTCCTCGGAGGTGAAGACGATCTGACCTACGGCGCCGCCCGGGGAAGCGGGCAGACCCTGGGCCAGAACGGGAGCCTTCTTCTCGGAAGCAGGATCCAGAATGGGGTGCAGAACCTCGTCCAGCTGGGCGGGAGCCACACGCATCACGGCCGTCTTCTCGTCGATGAGGCCTTCTTCCACCATATCCACGGCCATCTGCAGGGCGGCCAGGCCGGTGCGCTTGCCGACACGGCACTGCAGCATCCAAAGCTTGCCTTCCTGGATGGTGAACTCGATATCCTGCATGTCCTGGAAGTGGTCTTCGAGGTTCTTGCGGATTTCGTCCAGTTCTTTATAAACCTCGGGCATGGCCTTTTCGAGGGAGGCCAGGTTCTTGTTCTTCTCGCTCTTGGTGGCTTCGTTCAGGGGGTTCGGGGTGCGGATACCGGCAACCACGTCTTCGCCCTGGGCGTTGATGAGCCATTCACCGTAGAACTTGTTGTCTCCGTTGGCCGGGTTGCGGGAGAAAGCCACGCCGGTAGCGGAAGTGTCACCCATGTTGCCGAACACCATGGACTGCACGTTTACAGCCGTGCCCCAGTCATCGGGAATGTGCTCGATCTGGCGGTAACGGATGGCACGCTTGCCGTTCCAGGACTTGAACACGCCGCCGATGGAGCCCCAGAGCTGGGCCTTGGCATCGTCCGGGAATTCAACGCCCAGAACTTCCTTGATGCGGACCTTGAAAGCCTCGGCCAGGTCCTTGAGCTGGTCGGCGGTGAGCTCGGTGTCGTTCTTGTAACCGTTGGCCTTCTTGACGTCATCCATCATGCGGTCCAGCTGCTGGCGGATACCCTGGCCGTCGGCCGGTTCGATACCCTCGGCCTTTTCCATCACCACGTCGGAGTACATCATGATGAGGCGGCGGTAGGCGTCATATACGAAACGCGGGTTGCCGGTCTTCTTGATCATGCCCGGGATGGTCTTGGAACACAGGCCGATATTGAGGATGGTGTCCATCATGCCCGGCATGGAGGAGCGGGCACCGGAGCGGCAGCTCACGAGGAGAGGGTCGTTCTCATCGCCGAACTTCTTGCCCATGATTTTTTCCGTGGCCTCCAGGGCTGCGGCCACCTCGGCGCGAAGTTCGGGGGTGTAACCACCGCCCAGACGGTAATACTCCGTGCAGCATTCGGTGGTGATGGTGAAGCCTGCCGGCACGGGCATGCCCAGAAGGTTCATCTCGGCCAGGTTGGCACCTTTGCCACCCAGAAGTTCTCTCATCTTGCCATCGCCCTCGGCGTGCTTTCCGCCGAAACGATAGACTCTTTTCTTAATTTCTGCCATAAAATTGATATTAGGTTTAAAGTATAATTGCGCGTAAACGTGCAAATATACAATTTATTCGGCAAAAAAGAAAAGATTCTTCACTCTCGTTCAGAATGGCGGCCGGCGATGTTCCGAGGCGGTGTTATAGATTGAGGCGGAGGAGAACTATGTGCATATCGTCCATCTGGACAATGGACGCGTGAAGGAATTCACCCTTCGTTCCTCCATGCGGGCCTTGGAGGAAATGCTGCTCCGGCATGGCCTGCTGCGTTGTCACCGGTCCTTCTATATCAATGCCAACCATGTGGAATTGCTTCGGAAAGATGCCAGCGGCTATGCGCTTGCCCAACTGGACCACAATGGAACCAAGCCCATCCCTGTTTCCAAGCGGTATTACGATGCATTGGTCGCACTTCTGTAAGCGCATGAACAGCAGGTCCTTAAATTACACTTTCCAATATTAAAATATTTAATTATGAAAAATTGTAAGAAAAATTTGTTTTTCGAATAAAAGATTGTAACTTTGCCCACGGACATTGAAGCAATTTCATGTCTATTTGTTAAGTTCGTTTTATATACCCGAACGGCATCCTTGGGGAGGGGTGCCGTTCATTTTTATCAGTCGGCAAAGACGTCGAGGACGGAAGTAGGAGCGCCGGCGGTGGTGAAGGCGCCCTGGTCGTAGGCGTTCCACGCGGCGGTTTCCGACTTGCCGCTGTACTTGGAGAGCTCGGCGGGTTTGGTGTAGATTTCCGGCTTCCAGACGCCGTCCGCTTCCGGTTCCCAGTAAAAGACGCCGGCACACTTGTCAATCTTGCGCACTTCGTCCATAAAGGATTTGAGAAGCGACCTCGCCGATGCTTCATGGGCCCGGCTCTTCACGCCTACTTCGGAAATCATCACCGGAACGCCCATGGCGGCGGCCACGGATTTGATGTAAGACACGGCTTTGGCGTTGGTGCCGGCGGGATCCGCCTCATACTGCGGATAATGCGAGAGCGCCACCATGTCAAACTTGCCGCCTTGGGCCTTGAACTGGCCAAACCACCAGGCGTTGTTGGAGGAATCGAAAGCGTTGTTCAGGTGCGGCATCACGAAGGCATCCGGGAAAATGGCCTTGGCGGTATCGTACCCTGCATTGTACAGCTTCACGAAACCGGCGAACTCCTCCCCTTTCCGAGCGTAATTCAGCTGTCCGGCGGGATAGAGCATGCCCCCGCGCGTCTCATTGCCGATCTGAATCCACTTCACGTCCACGCCGGCGCCCTTGAGGGCGCTGAGAACATCTTTGGTATGGTCCGTCACGTGCGCCGCCATCTTGTTCACGTCATCGGCATCGGCCTTCCAGACCGAAGGAACGAGCTGGCGGCCGGGATCGGCAAAAAAGTCGCTGTAATGGAAGTCTACCATCAGGGCCATCCCGGCGGCTTTCACCTTCCGGGCCACCTCCAACACGTCTCCCTTGCCGCTCCAGCCCCCGTAGGGATTCACCCACACGCGCAGGCGGATGGCATTGAAGCCGCAGTCTTTGAGCACCTCCAGGAGCGGGGCCGCCGTGCCGTCTTTTTTCTTGAAACTGCGGCCGTCGGCTTCCATCTCGGAGGCCCAGCTGATATCGGCCCCCTTTGCAAAAACGACGTCGGGAACAGGCTCCGGAACGGGCTCCGGATCCGGTTTGTCCGATGAGCCGCAGGACAAAAAAGCAAACAGCGCTGCCAGGAATGCGATCTTTTTCATGCTTCAAAGATATGCATTCCCGTCCAAAAAGCAAACATCGTCAGCGGTAAAGTTCCCGCAGAACGGAGAGGGATTTCACCTGGATGGATTGCTCCGTATGATAGGAAAGATACTGTAGCAGACACTCACAGAGCGCATTGCGGGAAGCGCCGGAAAGGGGCACCAGCATGGACTCCCCGAAACCCCGTTCCAGGAAAGGCTTCAGATCGCGCAGATTCTCCTTGGCGAACGGGGCGATGTCGTCGAAGCTGGGCCGGAAGCCCAGCGCCCCGGCCAACTCCAGCAGGAAACGGATATGGAAATTGGAAAAATCGCTTTCCAGTTCGTTCAGGGTAAGGATGGACCCCAGGCACCACTCGTACAGGCCGTCCTCGAAAGCGCCGTCCCGCACCGTGCGGAAGAGCACCTCCGACAGAAAGAGCGTCATGGTGTTTTTATAAAGGTTGCCCCGGATTCCCTGCAAGCCGTCCTTGAGAAGTATGTTTTTAAGCCCCCAGAGATTGGATTTGGGGTTTTCCACCACATCGGCCTCCAGAATGTTCAGCGGCAGGAAGAGGGCCATGCCGGCTTTCTTGCCGGGCCGCACCAGGAAACCGCGACGGCCATGCTCCCGCGAGAGGGTGTGAACCACCAGCGCGTTCTCTCCCACCTTGGTGGTAGCCAGCACTATGAGTTCAATGTTATCCACGCAGGTATTCCGCCATGGCGCGAAGAGCCTTGCCACGGTGTGAAATGGCATTTTTCACTTCCTCGCCCAGCTGGGCGTTGGTCAGGGTATATCCCTCGGGGATGAAGATGGGGTCGTAGCCGAAGCCGCCTTCCCCCGCACGCTCCAAGGCGATGCGTCCCTCCATTACGCCGTCGAAGAAATGATGTTCTCCGCCGATGATGAGCGTGACCGACGTCCGGAACCGGGCCGACCGCGCAGCCCTGGCAGTGGTGACACCGTTGGTGCGGGCCATCGAAGCCTCCTTCTCCCGGCGAGCCATCTCACTGAGGAGCTTGGCCATATTGGCGTCGGCATTCCTTTCCGGGCCGGCATAACGGGCCGTCTCCACTCCGGGAGCGCCGCCCAGCAAATCCACTTCCAGGCCGGAATCGTCGGCAAAACAATCCAGCCCCGTTTTTTTATAAATATAGTCTGCCTTCTGCATGGAATTGGCCCTGAGGGTGTTTCCCGTCTCGGGGATTTCTTCGGCAATTCCAACGTCTGCGGGGGTAACGAGCTCAAAACCCTCACCCAGAATTTCTGCTGCTTCCCGGAGTTTTCCGGGGTTGCCCGTTGCGAAAACCAATTTCATATTTCCATCCTGATTAACCGCCGCAAAGATAGCACATTTTTTGCTATCTTTGTGCTGTCATGAAACGAATCAGTCTTGTCATGGTCGCCCTGGCGGCCTTTTCCATCTGCGCCGGCGCGCAGTCCAAAAATTTCACCCTGGGAAAATGGGTGGAAGTGAGCAACGCCATCCTCAAGGAATTGAACCGCTCCTACGTGGACTCCCTGGATGTGGGCCGCATCGAGCGGGCCGCCGTGGACGCCATGCTGGAAGCCCTGGATCCTTATACCGTCTATGTTCCCGAAGAAGAGCAGGAAGATTTCCAGATGATGCTCAGCAGCTCTTATGGCGGCGTGGGCGCCCTCATCTATAAGCCGGACGTGAACGGAAACGTTCTCATCAACGAGCCTTATTTCAATTCTCCGGCCGCCCGGGCGGGCCTCCGCTGCGGAGACGAGATCGAAGCCATCGACGGCGTATCCACCCACGGTCTCCAGAGCGGGGACTGCAGCGAGAAAATGCGCGGGAAGCCCGGCACCACCGTGGTCCTGAGGGTCAAGAAACTCCGCAGCGGAGAAAGCTGGAAAGCCGGCGACGTTGTGGATGTTCCCGTTGTGCGGGAGCGCATCGTCCTCCCCTCCATGGAATATGCCGGCATGCTCAATGAAGCCGACGGCTACATTTTCCTGAGCAAATTCACCGACGGCGTGGGCCAGGACATCCGCGACGCCTACCACAAGCTCAAGGCGCAGGGGATGCAGCGCCTGGTGCTGGACCTGCGCGGCAACGGCGGCGGCGTCATGAGCGAGGCCGTGAACATCGTCTCGCTTTTCGTTCCCAAGGGTTCCGTCGTCCTCACCTCCAAGGGAAAAGCCGCCAAGGAACAGATTTACAAGACCAGCACCGACCCCATCGACACCGAAATCCCCATCCTGGTGCTGGTGGACGGCGGCAGCGCATCGGCCTCGGAGATTGTCTCCGGCGCCCTGCAGGACTATGACCGCGCCACCATCGCAGGGACGCGCACCTACGGGAAAGGGCTGGTGCAGAGCATCCGTCCCCTGCCCTACGACGGTCAGCTCAAGGTGACCACCGCCAAGTACTACACCCCTTCGGGCCGATGCGTGCAGGCCATCGACTACTCGCGCCGCAACGAGGACGGCAGCGTGGGCCACATCCCCGACTCGCTCACCCATACTTTCACCACCGCGCACGGCCGCACGGTGCGGGACGGCGGCGGCATCACCCCCGACTTCACCGTGAAAGCCCACCGCTACTCGCGCCTCACCTATTCGGTTGTGTACAGCGGCGTTCTGGAGCAGTATGCCCTGGATTATGTGCGGCGGCACGAGAGCATCCCCGCCGTGGAGGACTTCCGTTTCACGGATTACGAAGACTTTATCGCCTTTGCGGCCGACAAGGACTTCGACTACCGTTCCCAGGCCCGCGCCCTCTTTGACGAGATGAAAAAATCCCTGGCCGAAGACGGTCTCACCGAAACGCTCTCCGGCGAGCTGGACGCCCTCCAGAAATCATTGGAGATGGACAAGGAAACGTTCCTCCGGCTCAAGAAAGAAGAAATCACCCCCTTCATCGAGGAAGAAATCGTGGTTCGCTACTACTTCCAGGAAGCCGGCATCCAGGTTCGCCTGCGCTACGACGACCAGCTGCACGAAGCCCTCAGGCAGCCCGCCATCAGCTGGTAAAAAACGCAGCTAAACCTCCCGCCAGAGAAAGACTTTGTCTCCGCGGCGGGGATGGATGCGTTCGGAAGGGGCGGCGTCGGGGTTGATGTGGTCTTCGGGCATGGCGTCCAGCGGCACCGCAACGGAGCAGCGGGCGCCCTGGCGGCACACATCGGCGGGTTCCAGGTCCACGCGAAGGTCTTCCACCACCATTTCCAGCATACCGGTGGTGGGGCCGATGAACAGCAGTCTTTCGCCGCGGCCGAGGTCCGTCGCCTCCACCTGGATTTCGGCCACGGAAATCTTTGCGAACCAATTGGTTACCTTGCCCACATACACCTTTTGCCGGGTGGCGCTGCTGCCGTACTTGGCGCTCCACTCGCCCATGTAGGCCCCCAGGTAGTATCCGTCCCAGAAGCCGCGGTTGAAGACGGTGGCCAGGCGCTTTTCCAGCCCGGCGGCCAGCGAAGGGGTAAAGCGGCCCTCCGCCACGGCATCGGCCGCCTGGCGATAGCATTCGGCGGTGGTTTTCACGTAGTCCGCACTGCGGGCGCGGCCCTCGATTTTGAAAACCTTCACGCCGGCCTCCACGAACTTGTCCACGAATCCGATGGTGCAGAGGTCCTTGGGCGACATCATGTATTTGTTGTCGATATGGATTTCGTTGCCGGTCTCGTAGTCCGTAAGGAGGTACCCCCGGCGGCAGGCCTGCAGGCAGGCACCCCGGTTGGCGCTGGCCCCGTAGGCGTCCAGCGACAGGTAGCACTTGCCCGAAATGGCCATGCAGAAAGCCCCGTGGGCAAACATCTCTATGCGCACCAGATGGCCGGAAGGTCCCGTAATCTGCTCTGCCACAATGGCATCATGGATAGCTTTCACCTGCTCCAGGTTCAGTTCGCGGGCCAGGACCACCACGTCGGCCCATTGGGCGTAAAAACGCAGGGCCTCCACATTGGAGATGCTCAGCTGCGTGGAAATATGCACTTCCAGGCCGATTTTCCGGCAGTACAGGATGCAGGCCATGTCGGAAGCGATGACGGCGTCCACCCCGGCGGCCCTGGCGGCATCCAGGGTCTCGTAGGCAGCCTGCAGTTCCTCCCCGTACAGGGTAATGTTCAGCGTCATGTAAGCCTTGATGCCATAGGCGCGGCAGATGCGCATGATCTCCGGCAAGTCTTCCCGGGAGAAGTTATTGGCCGAGTGTGAACGCATGTTAAGCCGGCCTATTCCGAAGTAGATGGAATTGGCCCCGCCTTCAATGGCGGCGGTGAGGCAGTCGAAACTGCCGGCCGGTGCCATAATTTCCAATTCTTTTTTCTGCATAGGCTGCAAAGGTACGCAATTTATTGCTATCTTTGCCGTCACTAACCACAAGACTTGATGAGAAAAACCATTCTGCCCCTTCTCATTCTCCTGGCTGCCGCCCTGACGGCACATGCCCAGGTTGAATATGTTTTTATGGAAACCCGCGTCAGCGGGAACCTCTACGGGAACAAGGCATCCCTCAGCGGAGACTATCTGAACCTCCATGTAAAGGGGAAGATTATCCCAACGCTTACCTATCAGCTCCGCCAGCGCTTCACCAAGCCTTTCCACGACCCCAAAAACCCGCTCAACGCCACCGACATCCTGACCCTCACCTGGGATTTCGCCCCGAAGTGGAGCGTCAATGCCGGCAAACTGCCCATCTTCATTGGCGGATATGAGTGGGACGACGCGCCCATCGACCTTTACTATTGGAGCGACTTTGCCGATAAAATCGCGCAGGTGTATGCCCTGGGCGGGACGCTCATGTTCTCTCCCACGAAGCAGCAGACGCTCCTGTTCCAGTTCAGCAGTTCGCTCCTGCATTACGGCCACCCCAACGTTTACAACGCCAGCCTGGGCTGGATGGGACAGGTCGCGCCCTGGTGGAAAACCATCTGGGGCATCAACTGGATGGACGATCCCCATCATCATCACATGGGCTACCTGTCCCTCGGCAACCGATTCGAGGCGGGGCCGGCCGCGCTGGAACTGGACCTGATGTACCGTCGTTCCTTCATCCAGAAATCGGCCGGATTCGACGGTTCCGTGGTGGCCAGGCTGGAGTACCGGATCAACAGCCAGTGGGTTCTCTCCGCCAAGGGAGGATGGGACTTCAACGATGCCTCCAATGTGGACGCCGACGGCATTGCCTACGACCTCACCGTCGCCCCCGGAAGCCGCTATCTGTTCGGCGGCGGCGGCCTGGAGTATTTCCCCTTGGGAAACCGGAACATCCGCCTGCACGCGATAGGATGGGCCGACAACCGCAGCCGCAAACTAAACCTGAGCCTGGGGCTCTCTTTCTGCTTACATATTGTCAAGTAATTATTTATGAAGAAACTACATCTTCGCCGTTCCACGGTGGAAGCCCTGGTATTCCTCCTTCTGCTGGTGTCTGTCTTCTCGCTCCTGGGTTCCCGGATGGGAAGCGGAAACATGCTCAAGACCATCATGAACACCGCGCACGATCTGCTGCTCAATACCGTGTTCTATCTGATGGGCATTACCGTTCTTACCGGCGCGCTTTCCAAGCTGATGTCGGAGTTTGGCGTGGTGACGCTGCTGGAGCGCTTCCTGCGGCCGCTCATGAAGCCCCTGTACAACCTTCCCGGCGTGGCGGCCCTGGGTGCCGTGATGACATTCCTGTCCGACAACCCGGCCATCATTGCCCTGTCCAAGGACAAGACCTTCAGCGCCTATTTCAAAAAGTACCAGCTCATTTCCCTCACCAACTTCGGAACGGCTTTCGGCATGGGCTTCGTGGTGATTATCACGATGATCGGCTACGGACAGCTCACCGGGGCCCTGGTGGGCCTTTTCGGGGCTTTCTGCGGTTCCGTCATCAGCACCCGCATCATGCAGCGCAGCTGCCTGAAAGCCTACCCGGAGCTGGATTCTCCGGTGCAGGACAACGTGGCAGAAATCATTGAGGATGAACATGTTGAAGAGGTCAAGAAAGACGGCGTCTTCATGCGTTTTCTCAACGCGGTCCTGGACGGAGGAAAGAACGGGGTGGAACTGGGCCTTCAGATTATTCCCGGCGTTCTCATCATCACCACGGCAGTGATCATGATTACCTTCGGCACCGGCCCTTCCGGCGCGTATGACGGCTCTTCCTCCCAGGGCGTTCCCATCCTGCCCTGGCTGGCCGAAAAGATTCACTGGGTATTCGAATGGCTCTTCGGCTTCGAACACATGGAACTCATCGCCTTCCCCATGACGGCCCTCGGCGCCGTGGGCGCTTCCCTGGGGCTGCTGCCTGCTTTCAATGCGGCGGGCATCCTGGACGGCAACGCCATCGCGGTGTTCACCGCCATCGGCATGTGCTGGAGCGGCTTCCTCTCCACCCATACCGCCATGCTGGATTCCCTGGGCTACCGCAAAGTCATCTCCAAGGCCATCAGCGCCCATGCCGTCGCCGGACTCTGCGCCGGCATCATCGCACACTTTGTCTTTCTGTTGGTTTCGCTGATTTAGCAAATTATGCGTATCTTTGTACTCGAACATAATCGAGTAACATGTCCAGACGAAAAAACAGTCCCAACCGGAAGAATCACAAGAAAAAACGTATCGTCCCCGAATTCGAGGGAATTGTCCAGATGTCCCGTGAAGGTTTTGCCTTCATCCACATCGAAGGACAGGAAGAAGATGTCTATGTCAAAGCGACCAAAACCCGCGGTGCCCTGCACGGAGACCGCGTGCGGGTAGCGGTCACACAGGAAAGAACCGGTGCGGCCAAGCGCCGCAGCGGAGAAGTAATCGCCATCCTGGAACGCTCCGGGAAGCCTTTCGTGGGCATCCTCCACATCGTGGGAAAGCAGGCCTGGGTGCTCATGAGCTCCAAGACCATGCCCTACGATATCGAGGTGCCGGTGCCGGAAGGCGGACAGCGGGGCATGAAGGTGGCGGCCGTGGTGGACGGCTGGGAGCGGGGGGCCAACTGTCCCAAAGGCCATGTGGTGGATGTGCTGGGCATGCCCGGCGAGAACGAAACCGAGATGCATGCCATCCTGGCGGAGTTCGGTCTCCCCTACCGTTTCGAAAAGGCTGTGGAGAATGCGGCCGACCAGATTCCCGACACCATCACCGACAAGGACCGCAAGGGCCGCAGGGACTTCCGCCCGGTGCTCACTTTCACCATCGACCCTACGGACGCCAAGGATTTCGACGACGCCCTGAGTTTCCGCAAACTGGAAAACGGCAACTACGAAGTGGGCGTCCATATTGCCGACGTCACCTATTATGTGCTTCCCGGCACGGAGGTGGACAAGGAGGCCCAGGCACGCGGCACATCCGTCTATCTGGTGGACCGCACCGTCCCCATGCTGCCGGAGAAACTCTCCAACAAACTGTGTTCCCTGCGTCCCGGGGAAGAGAAGCTGTGCTTCTCCGCCGTCTTTGAGATTACCCCGCAGGCCAAGGTCATCAACCCCTGGTTCGGCCGCACGGAAATCATTTCCGACTACCGCTTCGACTACAAAGGCGCCCAGGACGTCATCGACGCCGGGGCCGATGCCATGCAACAGGAGTTTGGCGCGGGCTCGGAATGCGGCGTGGTGCCGGAGAGCGTGAAGGAAGCCGTCCTCATCCTCAACGGCCTGGCCATGAAACTGCGCAAACGCCGCTTCGACAACGGCGCCGTGAACTTCGACCGCCCGGAAATGAAGGTGGACATCGACGAGAACGGAAAACCCATCGGCGTACACCAGAAATTCTCCAGGGAGGCCAACTGGCTCATCGAGGAATTCATGCTGCTGGCCAACCGCTCCGTGGCGGAATTCGTGGCCACCGGCGGAAAGATGGGCGGCAAGGCGCTCTCGAAGGCCAAGACCTTCGTTTACCGCATCCATGACGAACCCAACCTGGAAAAGCTGAGCGGCCTGAGGGATTTCGCCGGCCACTTCGGTTACAAGGTGGGACCCATCGAAAACGGCAGGGAGATTGCCAAGACACTGAACGGTCTCATGGTGGACGCCAAGGACAAGCCCGAGCTGGGCGCCATCCAGATCCTGGCCCTCCGCTCCATGGCCAAGGCCTGCTACTCGACCGACAACATCGGCCACTACGGGCTTGCCTTCCGCTTCTATACGCACTTCACCTCACCCATCCGCCGCTATCCCGACATGATGGTACACCGCCTGCTGGCGCAGTACCTGAACGGGGCCGATTCGGCCAGCCTGGACTACTACACCCTCCAGTGCAAGCACGCCTCGGAACGCGAGGTGGTGGCCGCCGAGGCCGAGCGCGAAAGCATCAAATACAAGATGGTGGAATTCATGCAGGACAAAGTGGGACAGGAATTCGACGGCCATATTTCCGGCGTCACGGAATGGGGCGTCTATGTGGAAATCGAACCCACCAAGATCGAGGGAATGATTCCCTACCGCACCATCAAGAGCGATTTCTTCCAATTCGACGAAGACCATTACCGCGCCGTGGGCCGAAGAACCCACCGTTCCCTCCGCCTGGGAGACCCCATCCGCATCCGCGTGAAAAGCACCTCCCTGGAACAGAAACTCCTGGACTACGAACTGGTGGAAGACTTAGAGAAATAGAAAAAACGCCTCCTCGGAAGACATCCGCCAAACAATAACGACGAGCTTATGATCTGCTTTATTCTTGCCACCCTCCTGCCCTTCTGGCAGGACATTCAGACCACTTCGGTGAATGCCGATTCCCGCCGTACGGAAGTAGTCTATTTCGCCAACCGGGCAGATGCCCTTTCCAAAGGATTCCGGGACAGCGAAAACTACTTGAGCCTGAACGGAGAATGGGATTTCAAGTATTTTGACAACATCCTGCAGGCCGAAAAAAAGCCCTCTTCCTGGGATAAGATCCTGGTGCCGGGAAACTGGGAGGTTCAGGGACATGGAACCGCCATCTATGTGAACCATCCCTACGAGTTCTGCCCCAGGCCCAACCTCCCCGTGGCGGGCAAGCTCCCGGAAGAGATTCCCGGAGCCTGGTATCAGCGCAGTTTCACCGTTCCCGAAGGATGGAAGGGAAGGGAGGTTTACCTGAACCTCTGCGGAACCAAGAGCGGAACTTATGTCTATGTGAACGGCCATGAGGCAGGCTACTGCGAAGATTCCAAGAACCTGGCCCGCTTTCACATCACCGACTACCTGAAAGACGGGGAGAACCTCCTGAACCTGAGGATTTTCCGTTATTCCCAGGGGACCTTCCTGGAGTGTCAGGATTTCTGGCGCATTTCCGGCCTGGAACGGGACGTGTACCTTTCCAGCGAGAAGAAGGACTGCGGATTCGACTTCAGCGTGGTGTCCACCCTGACCGAAGACCTGGAGACCGGCATTTTCCGCCTCCGGATGCGCTCATCGGCCCCCGTGGAGGCAGCTTACGAACTCATTGACAAGGACGGCCGCACCCTGGCCGACGCCTCCTTCGAGTTCAGCGGACACATGAGCACGGTGACCGACAGCCTGCCCGGCGTGCGTCACTGGACGGCCGAAACCCCCGAACTCTACACCCTCCTGCTGAAGGTAAACGGTGAGTACACCCGCTTCCCGGTGGGATTCCGCCGGCTGGAAATCAAGAAGGTTCCCGGCAAGTCCGGACAGGTGAGCGTGTTCCTGGTAAACGGACAGCCGGTGAAGTTCAAAGGCGTGAACCTCCACGAGCACAACCCCTACACCGGCCATTATGTAACCCGGGAGAATATCCTGGAAGACCTCCTTCTGATGAAGCAGGCCAACATCAACGCCGTGCGCACCTGCCATTACCCGCAGCCGCGGGAGTTCTACGAGCTCTGCGACTCGCTGGGTTTCTATGTGTATGACGAGGCCAATATCGAGTCCCACGGAATGGGCTACAAGCCGGAACGCACCCTGGGCAACCAGCCCGAGTGGTATGCCAAGCACATCGACCGCGTCCTGAACATGTACTACCGCACGGCCAACTATCCCTGCGTCACCCTGCTGTCGCTGGGAAACGAAGCCGGCAACGGCGTCAACTTCTACAACGCCTACAAGGAACTCAAAGCCCTGGAAGAGAACGGACAGAACCGGCCCGTGGTATATGAACGGGCGGAGTATGACTGGAATACCGACCTGATCGTCCCCCAATACCCCGGAGCCGAATGGTTCCACCGCATGGGAGAGACGTTCTCCGAGCGCCCGGTGTGCCCTTCCGAGTACAGCCATGCCATGGGCAACTCCAGCGGCTCCCTGGACCTGCAGTGGGAACAGATCTATGCCTACAAGCAGCTCCAGGGTGCCTATATCTGGGACTGGGTGGACCAGGGTCTGTATGACCGGGAGCGCGGCTGGACCTACGGAGGCGATTACGGGACCAACGCCCCCTCCGACGGCAATTTCTGCTGCAACGGAATTGTGAATCCGGACCGTGAGCCGCACCCCGCCTTCTACGAGGTCAAGCACGTTTACCAGAACATTTCCATCACCCCCGTAGATATGCAGAAGGGCGTTTTCTCCGTCTTCAACCGCCACTATTTCACCGACCTTGGCCAATACAAGGTTCGCTATTGGGTGGAGCGGAACGGCAAGCGTCCGTTCTGGTGGCTGCGGCGCAAGATCCATTTCCGCACCGCTCCCCAGGAGGCCGAGGAATTCCGGGTAAAGCTCCCCCGCATGAAACGCGCCGGGCAGTACCGCATCTTCTTTGAAGTGCTGGACGGAAAAGACGTTGTGGCCTGTGACGAATATCTGCTCAAGGACACTTCCGTTCCCGTCGTTCACAAGGCCAAGGGAGAGCTCAGTTATACGGAAGGAGACACCCGGATCGTGGTACGCGGCAAAAAGGTGGAGCTGGTCTTCGACAAGACAAGCTGCAGCGTGACATCCTGGCAAGTGAACGGGGCCGATGCCGTTCTGCCGGACTTCGGCGTGCAGCCCAACTTCTGGAGGGCCCCCACCGACAACGACTACGGCAACCGCGCTCCGAAACGCCTGCAGCAGTTCCGGAAGGTTCCCGTCCCCACCAGTGTCCGGGCACGGAAAAACGAAGACGGCACCGTGGTGATTGCCGTGAAGGGCAGCGGCGTGCGGGCCGAAGAGAGCTGGACCGTCTTCCCCGACGGCTCCCTGAAAGTGGATGTCACCACCGCCCCTTCCGAGCGGATGGAAATCCCCCGCCTGGGCATCCGCTTCCGCGTGGCCGACGATGCCTTCACCTACTTCGGGAAAGGCCCGGTGGAGAACTACAGCGACCGCGCCAGCGGTGCTTCCAAACGGATTTGGAAGTCATCGGCCCGGGAGGAATACTTCCCGTACGTGCGACCGCAGGAGACGGGGCATCATACCGCGACTTCCTGGCTGAAAATCGGGCGTCTGACCGTCCGGAGCACCGGTGAGTTCGAGTTCAACGCCCTCCGCCAGACGGTGGAAGACCTGGACGGCGGTCTCGACAAGAGCCAGACGCACATCAGCGACGTGCCGGTGCGGGATTTCACCGAAGTGTGCATCGATTACGGAATGACCGGCGTCGGAGGTTATGACAGCTGGGGTTCCCGCCCCGAAAAAGCCAGAACCCTCTGGGCCGATGAAAGTTACACCTACAGCTTTACCCTCGTCCATGACTAGAAACCTCGTTTTTGCGGCAGCCGCCACCGCCCTGGTGGCCGCCGCCTGTATCGAAAAGCCTTACGGGGCCGCTCCCACCCCGCAGCAGATTGAATGGCAGCGCATGGAAATGAACATGTTCTGCCACTTCGGGCCCAACACCTTCACCGGTGCCGAATGGGGCGACGGAACGGAAGCCGAAGACCTCTTCAACCCCAGCGACCTGGACTGCCGCCAGTGGGCGCGCACCGCCAAGGCGGCCGGCTTCAAGGGCATCATCATCACCGCCAAGCACCACGACGGTTTCTGCCTGTGGCCCAACCCCGTGTCCAAGCACACCGTCCGGGAAAGCTCCTGGCTGGACGGCCAGGGAGACGTGCTGAAGGAACTGTCCGAGGCCTGCGCCGAGGAAGGGCTCAAGTTCGGCGTCTATATCTCGCCCTGGGACCGCAACGACCCCCATTACGGCACGCCGGAGTACAACAACGTGTTCGTAAAAACGCTGGACAGCGTGCTTGGAGGTGCCTACGGGCCGGTTTTTGAGCAGTGGTTTGACGGTGCCAACGGAGAAGGGCCCAACGGAAAGAAGCAGGAATACGACTGGCCGCTGTTCAATGAAACCGTCATCCGGCACCAGCCCCATGCCGTCATTTTCAGCGATGTGGGCCCCGGATGCCGCTGGGTAGGCAATGAGAAAGGCTATGCCGGCCGCACCAACTGGAGCACGCTGAATGCCGAGGGATTCACCCCGGGGAAGGGCGCTCCGTCAGGGAAGTCGCTCAATGAAGGAGACAGCGACGGAAATGCCTGGATTCCGGCCGAAACGGATGTCTCCATCCGCCCGGGCTGGTTCTGGAAAGCGTCGGAGAACGACAAGGTGAAGAGTCTGCAGCAGCTCCTGAAGATCTATTACGAGAGCGTGGGGCGCAATTCCCTGCTGCTGCTCAATGTGCCGCCGGATACGCGCGGCCGCATCCACGAGACAGACTCTGTCCGCCTGATGGAACTGCGCAGCGCCCTGGACCGGATTTTCGCCCGGGACCTGGCCGGCCAGGTGAAACGCAAGGGCAACACCTGGACGGTGGACGCCAATGGGCCGTTCAACCGCCTGGTGCTGCAGGAAGACATCGCCATGGGCCAGCGCATCGCCTCCTTCACGGTGGAGGCCCTCACGGCCGATGGCTGGACGCCCCTGGCCCGGGAGACCACGGTGGGCTACAAGCGCATCCTTCTTCTCCCGGAATGCGAGGCTTCCCAAATCCGGATCAGCGTAACCGAATCCCTGGCCAAACCGCTCCTGTGCGGGATCGGCCTGTATCATGACGAGATTTACCATGAGTAAGAAAAAGGTTGCCCTGGCGCTTGCAAGCGGCGGGCCTCGGGGCTTTGCGTACATCGGCGCCATCGAGGAACTGCTCGAGCGGGAATACGAGATTACGTCCATCGCCGGCGTAAGCGCAGGCTCGCTGGTGGGCGGCATCTACGCGGCCGGCGGGCTGGACGCCTTCAAAGAGTGGCTTTTCGACCTGGATCCGATGGACGTGGTTACGCTGATGGACTTCTCCCTCAGCAAAAACTATCTGGTCAAAGGAGAGAAGGTGATGGACGCCATCAAGGAGCGGGTTCCGGATGTGAATATCGAAGACCTCCCCATCCCTTTCACGGCGGTGGCGACCGACCTTTTCACCGGAGAGGAAGTGATTTTCCGGGAGGGGCCGCTGTTCGAAGCCATCCGGGCCTCCATCTCCATCCCGTCCATGTTCAAGCCGGCCGAAGTGAACGGCCGCACGCTGGTGGACGGCGGCATGGTGAACACCTTCCCCCTCAACCGCGTACAGCGCACCCCGGGAGACATCCTGGTGGGTTTCAACGTGAACCAGATCGATGCCGCCACCATCCAGGAGTTCCTGGACAGCCGCGCCGCCCTGAACGAAGGGAAGGCCGAAAAGAACCTTCTCCAGCGTATCCACACCTCGCTGCAGGAGTTCCGCCTGGTGGCCGACGGACGTGAAGAGCACCTGCCGGTGTCGGCCGGGGACAATTATTTCAAGATTCTCCAGCGCAGTTTCGGCATCATGAACTGCACCATCGCCCGGCTGGGAATCGAGCTCACCAAGCCGGACATCCTGGTGAGTCTTCCCTTTGACACTTACCACGGCGTATACGGCTATTCCCACGCCAAGGAAATCTCCGAGGTGGGACGTTCGCTCATGGCCGAGGCGCTGGACCGCTACGAGCATGACTAGAACCGTCACCATCAAGGATATCGCAAAAGAAGCCGGCGTCTCCGTGGCGCTGGTCTCCTTTGTGATGAACAACCGGCTGGAGGCCGACGGAAAGCCCAAGTACCGCGTAGGAGAAAGCACCCGGCAGCACATCCTGGAGGTGGCGCGCCGGATGAATTACCGCCCGGTGGCGAAGGTCCTCCGCCGGGAGGTACGCCAGCTGGTGGTGGGCGTCATCCTGCCGGATGCATCGGCCCCCTATTACGGGCAGTTCGCCGCCCGGCTGGAAAAACTGACCCTGCCGGAGGGCTGCACCCTGCTGTTCGGCTATTCACAGGAGGACCCGGTGCGTTTCGGACGCCTTGCCGACCTTTTCCTGGCACAGAAGGTGGACGGCCTGGTGGCAGTGCCCGTCCCCGAAGAGAAAGAGCTTCTGGAGGATCTCCGTCGCTCCGGCGTTCCCTGCGTGGTGCCGGTTCGGGAAGAGGATCCCCTGTCGGCCGCGGCCGAATGTGCCAGCCGCCTCCTGAGGCTCCTGCAAGAACAGGACAATAATGTAGTTATCAATAATTTGACGAAATGAGCAATCTGAAAATTGTGGGCCCCGCCCTCCCCAACATCCCCTGGGAAGACCGGCCGGCCGGCTCCGGCGCCCCCCTCTGGCGCTACTCCCGGAATCCAGTAATCCCCCGCGACCTGCTTCCGGACTCCAACAGCATCTTCAACAGCGCCGTGGTGCCGTTCAAGGACGGTTTTGCCGGCGTTTTCCGCTGTGACGACACCAACCGCCGCATGGCCCTCCACGCGGGCTTCTCCAAGGACGGCCTGCACTGGGACATCAAGCCCGAGGTGCTCCGCTTCACCGGGGCCGATCCCGAGGTGGCCGAATGGGTCTATGGCTATGACCCGCGCGTTACCCTGCTGGACGGCAAGTACTGGGTGAGCTGGTGCAACGGGTATCACGGCCCCACCATCGGCCTGGCCTGGACCAACGACTTTGAGACTTTCCACCAGGTGGAGAACGCCTTCCTTCCCTACAACCGCAACGGCGTGCTGTTCCCGCGCAAGATCGGCGGCCGGTATGCCATGCTGTCCCGTCCGTCGGACACTGGCCACACCGCCTTCGGAGACATTTTCTACAGCGAGTCGCCCGACATGGAGTTCTGGGGACACCACCGCCACGTGATGGCGCCCGCTCCCTTTGAGCTGAGCGCCTGGCAGTGCATGAAAATCGGCGCCGGCCCCATTCCCATCGAGACGTCCGAAGGCTGGCTGCTGCTGTACCACGGCGTGCTGCGCAGCTGCAACGGCTATGTCTATAGTTTCGGCAGCGCCCTGCTGGATCTGGACCGGCCCTGGAAAGTGCTGGCCCGCAGTGGTCCCTACCTGCTTTCGCCGCAGACCCCGTACGAGTGCATGGGAGACGTGCCCAACGTAGCCTTCCCCTGCGCCGCACTCACCGACGCCGCCACCGGCCGCATGGCCGTCTATTACGGCTGCGCCGACACCGTCACCGGCCTTGCCTTCGGCTACATCCCCGAAATCATCGACTGGACCAAGCGTACCAGCATCGTGTAGTTTCCGGTGGCGCGCGACAAGCCCCTGGCAAAGCTTCGCCCGGGGGGCTCCCCGCATCAACGACCGCCTCGACACAAAACCGGCCTTCTATGGCACTGTGGTTGTCGAGGCGGCCGTGTTTTCGGCCCAAACGGGCATTTTCTATTCCGCCTCGACAAAAAATCGGCCCTGGAGGCCGTTCTGCGTGTCGAGGCGGCAGAGGGATTATTTCCAGACGATGGACTTGGAGCGCAGAAGGTCCTGGTGCGAGATGCGGTAGCCCTTGTTGCGGCCGTCCACCGTAACCCGGGAGGCTTTGGCGCCAGAGCGGGTAAGGGTGACGGTTTGACCGTCCGGGAGCGTGATGACAGCCTTCGGGAAGCTGGGGCGGGTAAGGGTGAAATACGGTTCCCCGGGGCAGTCGGGGTAGAAGCCCAGCATGGAAAAGACGGCCCAGGCGCTCATGGTGCCGGTGTCGTCATTGCCGGGGATCCCGTCCGGAGCGTTCTTGTAATGCGTGGCCAGAATGCGTTCGACGGCGGCCCAGGTGCGTTTTTCCTGTCCCTTGAAGCGGCTGAACAGATACGGGTACACGATGTCCGGCTCGTTGGCGGGGTCGTACAGGCCTTCGTCAAAGACGTGCTGCAAGTTGTCCACAAAGGCTTTCCGGCCGCCCATCAGTTTGGCATAGCCTTCGACGTCGTGCGGAACGGCGAAGCTGTAGTTCCAGGCGCTGCCCTCGTGGAACCCGGGGGCATTGGAGAAATCGGCCCCGTCTTCGGGATCGAAGGGAGAGAGGAAGGTCCCGTCCGGATTGATGGGCCGGAGGCATTTGTACTGGGCGCTGTAGTAGTTCCGGTATCCAAGGGAGCGCTGATAGAACCGGTCGGCATCCTCGGGACGGCCCAGCGAGGCGGCCAGGCGGGAGAGGGCATAGTCGGCCACATAGTACTCCAGCGCATGGGAGACGGAGTTGTCCCCCGAGAAATCTCCGGCAAACCAGCCAAGCGGGATGTAGCCGTCTTCCATGTAAGGGTCGTTGTCCGGGCGCATGCGGTTTTGGGCGCCGGGGGTATCGGCCGATTTCAGGAAGGCCGCATAGGCGGTTTCGATGTCGAAGTCGCGAAGGCCGCGAAGCCAGGTGTCGGCAATGACGCAGATGGCGGGGTCCCCTTCCATGGTCCAGGTTTCCCGGCCGAAGAGTTCCCATTTGGGCATCCAGCCCCACTCGCGGTACTGGTCAATCATGGAGCGCACCATGTCGGTCTGTTTTTCGGGCCAGAGGAGGGTCATCAGCTGGTGCAGGTTGCGGTAGGTGTCCCAGAGGGAGAATACGGTGTAGCGCGTGCGGCCCGGCTCCACCCGGCCCACCCCGGCGCCGGACTCCATAAGCGGATACTCGCCGTTCACGTCGTTGAGCACATTGGGATGCAGGAGCGTGTGATACAGCGCCGTATAGAAGATGGTTTTCTGGTCGTCGGTGCCGCCTTCCACGCAGATGCGGCCCAGGTGGTCCTGCCAGCTGGCGTCGGCCTTGGCGCGGACGGCCTCGAAATGGAAGCCCTGCTGCTCGGCATCCAGGTTTTCGCGGGCGTTCTGGACGCTCACGAAGGAAACGCCCATCTGCACCAGGACCTGCTCTCCGGGGGCCAGGTTGTCGTAGTGGAACCAGCAGCCGATATCGTCTCCGCTCATCTCGCGGGCATAGTTGCGGTACAGCTTGTACTTTCCCGCATCGGCATCCCAGGCGGCTTCGGCCGACATCGGGCGCTGCTTTTTCCAATAACCGGAACGGGTTGGCGCCTTGCTCACCCGCAGCACGAAGTACAGCGGGAACACGGCGTTACGATTGTAGCAGAAGCCGCCCATCAGTTTGGAGCCTTCCACTTCCGTTTCGGAAACGCGGCGTACGGTGGCGCCGCTCTCGTTGGTAAGACCCTCGCCCAGATTCAGGAGGATGTTTCCCTCGCCGGCGGGGAAAGTATAGCGTTCCAGGGAAGTTCGGGTGGTGGCCGTGACTTCGGCGAAAACGCCATTCAGAAGCTGTATGCTGTAGTAACCGGGATGCGCCGTCTCATCCTTGTACTCACTGCCGTACAGGTGGTAGTCCACCTGGAGCGGACCCGTGGTCGGCATGGTAAGAAGGCTGCCCAGTTCGGGGCAGCCCACGCCGGAGAGGTTCACATGCGCAAAGCCCGTGAAGAAACTGTTTTCCGCTACGTACGGAGTGCTCCACCAGCGGCTGTCTTTGTCCCAGGTATTGAGCTGGGAGCCCATCACATTGAAGGGCGTCACGCTCATCATCCCGTTCGGCACCACCGCACCCGGATTGCATGCTCCGAAATTGGACGTGCCAATAAACGGATTCACCCACTCGGTCTGCGCCCGGAGCCCTCCGGCAACCAGCAGCAGTGCAGCAAAGACAGCGATTCTTTTCATATCATGGTGTATTTGTACAAAAATACGAATATTTTTCCAATCTGCCACCGGCCGGCGCCCTCTCGGGGGTGGCCGCTATCCGCCTATGTATCAGGCGTTTATGCAAAATCCTCTGCGCAAAAAGCGCAGAGGATTATACGCAAACACCTAACAATGAGCAACTTACGAGTCACCCATCAAGCGGCTATTCTCCGGTGAAGATGCCTTCGAAGAGGATGGTGCCGGAGGAGCGCTCGGCAATGACGTAGGCGAAAGGGTGGTCGCAGAAGAAATCGGCCTCGGGGGGAGGCGCCGTTCCGGGACCAGGAGAAGAGGCCATCATGATGGCGGTGACGGCAGCCGCCTCCGTTCCCCATTCCGTCACCTTGATGCGGGCCTTCTGGAGCACATTGCTCACGAAGAAAGAGCCTTTCCCGGCAAACATGCGGTCAAAGGCGGCGTCTATTCCAAAGGCCTGCCGGATTCCGAGGGCCTGCAGCATGGGGGAAAGTTCAAAGCGGCTGGACGTTTCAAACTTGGGAAGGCGCAGATTCACCAGCGTGGAATAGGTCAAAGACTTGGTCAAATCCTTCCAGGAGGCCTTTTCCAAAGCATCGACCAGCTGCTTCAGTCCCTGCTTGCCGACGGCGTCCGGAAGCAGCACATACATGGCGAACTTCCCGTCGGCATAGGGAATCTCCACCATCCGGTAACCCTTCTGCCTGCCATAGCCAAAGTAGAAAGACGTGCGCATCAGATTCACCTTCGAGGTACCGCCGACGTCCTTGTAGAACGTTTCTCGCTCCAGGGTGAAGTCCGGCAGGAACATGGTGCCGTTTATGGTTTTTCCCCAAGGAGCCTTGAAATACAGGGCGTTCAGGATGACGGCGATCACCTGGTCCAGGGCCGATTCGTCCAGGAAGGGGAAGATGAGCCCGTTGGTGTTGCGGTGGGCCCATTCGTTGATTCTGTCGGCGACTTCGCCCTTTTTCGCAAAGGACATGTACTCTACCGGGGCATAATAGACCTCCTCCATCTGCTTCACAAAACTGGGCAGCAGCGGATAATTGCTGTCCAACACGAGGGCGTCGGCCAACTTGACCCGGACCTTCTCGTCCAGGGCGGGCAACTGGTTCATAAGCAGGTTGCAGTAGGCGTTGAGCGCCTCCACGTCCGAGCCGAAGCCCAGGGCGCGGGTGATTTCCGCCGCGGTTTCCCCGGAAGCCCCGTTCACAACCATGGCCAGGGCATACTGCAGGCTCAGCGGGGAAAAGACGAAGGATGACGCGCCCTGCCCGTAAAGCAGCGCAAGGCTTTTGAGGGCAAAGGCATGGCCGGCCGATGCGAAATCCTGCTGCTCGGGCGTCAGCGAAATCTTCTGAATGCTGCCCGGCTTCGGCTCCGGCGAACTGACAGTAATCGGGTCAGTGACAACGGGGACCGCCCCCGGATCCCCCTGCGGGTCGTCAAAAGAGTTGTTGCCGGGCAGGACGGCCTTGCTGCACGCGACAAGTGCGAGAGCCAGCGAGAAAAAAGCCAGAAAATGTTTCATCTCATTCGTAGTTACGGTTTCAAAGAATAAACACAAGAACTCACGAAATACGTCTCGCGGCAGCCCACTATTTTACGGTAATACTGTTCAGAAGGGGGAGCTTTCCATCGGCCACCAGCTTGAGGACGAGTTCGCCGAAGAGGGTGTTCTGCCAGGCGAACCAGGGACGGGTGAAGTTGGCGGCATCGTCCTTGTGAAAGCTCTCATGGATGAAGCCGGTACCGGCGTCGGTGCGCAGAAGCTGCTCCATGCAGGCCTTGATTTCGGCATCATCGGTGGCGGTGAAGGCCTTCATCATGATGCTCATGGGCCAGATGGCTTCCGTGCCGATATGCGGACCGCCGATGCCCTCCCCTGCCTTGCCGCGCCAGAAATACGGGTTGGCGTCGCTCCAGACAAAGCGGCGGGTGTTCTGGGCGATGGGATCGGATGCCAGAGACGGATCCAGGTAGGTCAGCGCCAGGAGAGACGGCACGTTGGCGTCGTCCATGCAATAGGCATTGCCGAAACCGTCCACCTCGAAGGCATAGATGTCGCCGAATTCGGGATGGTGAACGACGGCGTGTTTTTTCAGGGCGGCCTCCACCTCATGGGCCAGGGCGGTGCATCGGGCGGAGAGGGCGGCGTTGTGGTTCACCTCGGCAAGAATTTCCGCAGCTTTGCGCAGGATGCTCACGGCGAAAAAGTTGGAGGGCACCAGGAACTCGAACTGGGTGGCATCGTCGGAAGGACGGAAACTGGAGGCGATGAGGCCCACCGGCTTCACGGGATGGCCCAGGCCTACGCGGGCCTTGGTGTCCAGCTGGCGGTCGGTGACACGCAGGAAATAGTAGGGGCCATCGCCCTCTTTGCGCTGCTGGGTGGTAAAGGTTTCCAGGATGGTCTCCACGGTCTTGATCCAAAGGTCGTCGAAAATGGACGTATCCCCGGTCACCTTCCAGTAGTGATGGGCCAGGCGCACAGGATAGCAGTGCGAGTCGATTTCCCACTTGCGCTCCCATACATTCGGATTCTGCGGAACGCCCGTATCATCGCTGTCCCCGTGGTCTCCGGTCGGGCCCTGGTTGAAGGCGTTGGCATAAGGGTCGATGTTGATGAGCGTAAACTGTTGCCGGATGACGCCGGCCAGCATCCTGCGGAGATGCCCGTCATTCCTGCTCAGCTCCACATAAGGCCAGACCTGGGCGCCGGAATCGCGAAGCCACATGGCATGGATGTCGCCGGTGTACACAAAGGTGAGCCCGGTGGATTCGTCATAGTGCACGGTGGTGTCCAGCGTATTGGGAAAACAGTTCATGAACATCCAGCGCAGCTTGGGATTGGTGAGCTGGGGAGCCACCTCGGCAATCTTGGCCTCCACCGCCTCGGAAACAAACAGGCGTTTTTCAGGCGCCGGGCGCTGGTCGGGGTACTTCTGCGCACAGGCACTGAGGCTAAGACACAAGGCCAGCGCGGAAACAGTGACGCGTAACATATTCTATTTCAGTGTTTTATAAATAATCCTCTGCGCTTTTTGCGCAGAGGATTATACGTAAATTATTGATTACCAGAAGCTTGCTGGCCACCCGCAGAACTCATGGAGTAGGGCTTGGAGGCGGCCGATACGCCACGGGCGGTATTGGGACGCTCGCTCATGGTGAATTGGAGCTTGGCGCCGCCGGCCAGGTCGGCATGTTCCAGGTAGTTCTTGTCCCAAACCTTTCCGTTCAGGCTGAGCTTGTCCACATAGAAGGCTTCGTCGCTGTTGTCCGGCGCATCAATGACCACATCGCCGCCGGCCAGGTGCAGCACGGCCTTCCGGAAAAGCGGGGTGCCCAGCGCATACTGGCCGCTGCCGGGGCATACGGGATAGAAGCCCAGGGCGGAGAACACATACCAGGCCGATGTCTGGCCGTTGTCCTCGTCGCCGCAGTAGGCATCGGCCCAGGGGGAGTAGAATTTTTCCATCACCTCGCGCACGCGGGCCTGCGTTTTCCAAGGCTCACCGCTCCAGTCGTAGAGGTAGAGCATGTGCTGGATGGGCTGGTTGCCGTGGGCGTAGTTGCCCATGCCCATCACCGTCATCTCGATGATTTCGTGGATGGGGAAGCCGTAGTACGAGTCGTCGTACTTGGGCGGCATCACGAACACGTTGTCCAGCGTGGCATTGAACTTCTCTTCGCCGCCCATCAGGCCGATCAGTCCCTGCGGGTCGTGGAACACGCTCCAAGTGTAATGGAGGCTGTTGCCTTCGGTGAAGTCTCCGCCCCATTTCAAAGGCGAGAAGGGACGGCGGAAGCTGCCGTCGGAGAGGCGGCCGTTCATCAGGCCCACTTCGGCATCATAGACCTTGGCATAGTTGAGGGCGGCTTTCCGGTAAGGCTCCAGTTCTTCGGCCGGTTTGCCGAGGGCAAGCCCCAGCTGCCAGATGCACCAGTCGTCGTAGGCATATTCCAGCGTACGGGCCACATTTTCACGGATGTCCACGTCACAGGGAACATAGCCCAGCCGGTCGTAGTATTCCCAACCCAGCCGGCCCGTGGAACTCACGTCAGGATGCACGGCATGGGCGCCGTGGGTCACCGCCTCCCAGAGTTTCTCCACGTCGTATCCACGGATGCCCTTGAGCCAGGCATCGGCCACGACCGAGGCGCTGTTGTTGCCCACCATGCAGCCACGGTGGCCGGGGCTGGCCCATTCGGGCAGGAAACCGCTTTCCAGATAATCGTTCACCAGGCCTTCCTGAACCTTGGCCGACACCTCCGGATACAGCAGGTTCAGCAGCGGGAACAGGCTGCGGAAGGTGTCCCAGAAGCCCGTGTCGGTGAAGAAATACCCCTTCTCCACCCGACCGTTGTGCGGACTGTAATGCACGCGTTCCCCCGCCTCGTTCACTTCGGAAAGGTCGCGCGGGAAAAGAACGCTGCGGTACAGGCAGCTGTAGAACGTGCGCAGGTGGTCGATATTGCCGTCCTGCACCTCCACACGGCCCAGGGTCTCGTTCCAGACCTTCCGGGCCGAGGCCTTCACGGCGTCGAAGCCTGCGGAGACTTCCTTGAGGTTCTCCACCGCCTGCCGGGCCGATATGAAAGAGGATGCCACCTTCAGGTTCACCTGCTGGCCGCGGGTGGTCCTGAAGCCCACGAGGGCCACGTCTTCCCGGGCGGGAAGGGCCTCGAAAGGCGTGTCGGAGCTAATCACAAACCAGTTCTTGAATCCTTCGGCCACGCCCCCGTGGTTGTGCACCGTGTAACCGCAGAGGGTGTTGGCATCGGCCAGTTCCACATGGCCGCCCTCGAAGGCGTCCACCACCAGATAGGAGTCCCCTTCCGGATAGGTGAGGCGGAAGGCGGCCGCGTGGGCGGTGGGGGTGAGTTCGGCGGTGACATCGTGATCGGCCAGATAGACGCTGTAGTAGTAAGGGGTGGCTTTCTCCGCCTTGTGGGAGAACCAGCTGGCGCGGGCATCCTGGTCATAAACCGGACCGGTGGTCACGGGCATGATGGAGAAGGCGCCGTAGTCGTTGATCCAGGGACTGGGCTGATGGGTCTGCTTGAGGCCGCGGATGTGGGTGGCGTCATAGCGATACGTCCATCCGTCTCCGTTCTTGCCGGTCTGCGGGGTCCAGAAATGCGCCCCCCAGGGCACAGCCACGGCCGGATAGGTGTTGCCCGTGGAGAGTTGGAACGAGGAAAGCGTTCCGCCCAGGGTGTTCACATAATCGACCGGATCGGTTTGGGGTTGGGCAGGCTCCTGCGTACAGGCCACAATGGCCACGAGGGCCGCCAGGGGAAGTAAGAAGCGTTTCATCATATTCTTTTCAAGGCTTCGGCAAGGGCGGCCCAGTGTTCCGGGGTCATGCTGCCGGGGGTGAACAGACAAATGCCGGCGGCTCCGGCTTCACGCGCGCCCTGTACGGCGATGGCTATCTCGGACGGGATAAGGCCGGATTCCTCCGGGTCTTCCAGTTCCATCTTGCGCTTCCATTCGCGACAGATGAAAAGGCCGCTGATCACGGGCTTGCCGGGGGCCGACTGCACCTCTTCGGCGGTGATTTCCTTCACCCACTCGGCGGGCTGGAGATAGAAGTCGTTGTAGTTCATGGGGAAGAGCATGTCCACATCCCATTTGTCCCACTGCTGGCGAACCATCCACTCGGCATGAGAGGCGGGACCGGGGAACACGTCGGCACTCACTTTCTTGCCCTGGGCATGCACGGCGGCGCAGATTTCATTCACGAGGTCCGTAACGGCATCGCAACGGAACTGGGCCCACTCCTTGCATTTTGACGGATCTTCCACGGCCTTGATGTCAATCCCCGTGAGTTCCTTGAAATCGGCCACGCAGTCGTCGCAGTAGCAGTAGTCGGCCGGAGCATACTCCTCTTCCATCACCAGGCCGTACTTGTCCCAAAGCCCGCGGGAAAGGATGACGTCCGGATAGCGGATATAATCCAGCTGCACATAGTCCACGTCCGGGATGCGGGCAATCTCCGTCATCTGGTCCACCAGGAGTTTGTGCACGTTGGGGTCCCGGGGGTCCAGCGCTTTATAATAAGGTACATAGGCGGGGAACTCGTCGGCACTTTGCCCCAGGCGGTTCACGGCGTACCAGTCGTGGGGCTTGTCCCCGCGGAGCATGCAGGGAATCCAGGCATGGTATTCCAGCCCTTCAGCATGGGCCATGGCCGACACTTTGGCCACCAGTTCCGGGTTGCTGTTCTCGATGCAGACACCCACCACGCCCTGGGACTTCCAGTACTGAAAATCTTTCTGCAACTGGTCCAGGTCGGTTTTTTCATTGACGCCCTGCCAGGCATAGACGGGGAAGACGGCCTCCTCCTGTCGGTTGCAGGCACCCAGCACAAGGGCTGTCGCAGCCAGAAGAATAAGCGAGATTTTTTTCATGGTCAGAAGTTTTATTAGCACAAAGGTAACAAAAAACTATTTCACCTTCATTTTCAGGCACCAGACGGGTTGCGCCGAAAGGGTTTTCCGAAGGGATGCGGGAATGGTCACGACAATGCCGCCCGTCTCCGCTTTCTTCCATTTGAGCGCCTTTCGGGAGCCCAGCATCATCACATCCCGGGCACCGGCCGGCACAAAGGAAGGAACCGCAATCTCCGCTGGCATCGGCTCCCCCTCCCCGGGAACGTAGAAAGCGTAAACACAATCTCCCTTGGCGGTATAATAGAGCTGCCCGTCCTGATACGGAGCCACAGCCTTTGTCGCATAGATTCCTTCCGCGTTCACCTGCATCCAGTCTCCAATCCCTTTCAGGCGCTCGTAGGCCGTCTCCTCCAGGGTTCCGTCCGGTCCGGGGCCTACGTTCAGGAGGAAATTACCGCCGCGCGAGACAATCTGCACCAGCATGGTCAGCATGGTCTTCACCGACTTATACTCCGCCTCCGGCCTGTAGGACCAGCTGTGCGTCATGGTCACGCAGGACTCCCAGGGATAGTCCAGCGCTTTCTCCGGGATGGTCTGCTCCGGGGTCTGGTAATTCTCATAGACATCGTGCTGCCCGCGGGCCACCATGAGCATGCCCGGCTGATTGCCGCGGACAATCCGGGCAAACCGTTCCCAATCGTATTGGGCTTCCTTGGAATCGTCGGTGACCGGCATGTCATACCACATCAGGAAGAGGTCTCCATACTCCCCGGAAGTCAGCTCGTCAAGCTGGGCCGCGACAAAATCCTGGTAGGCCGCCCATTTTTCGGGATGCTCGGAGGCCTTGTAATTGGCCCGGGTGCTTTTGGGCGGAAAGCGCCTCCACCAGAAATCATTGTTGTGCCAGTCCGGCATGGAGAAATAGGCCCCCGGCTTGATGTCCCGGGCACGGAAGGCGGCAAAGACTTCCTTGGCGATATTGGCCCGGGGATCGGCGTGGAAGGCACAGCCTTCGTCGGTTACTTTATAATCCGTCTGGCGGGTGTCGAACATGCAGAATCCGTCGTGGTGCTTGGTCGTGAACACCACGTACTTCATGCCGGCATAGCGGGCGGCATCGGCCCATTTTCCGGGATCGAAGGCCGTCGGATTGAAGCTGTCTTTCAATTGCTCATAGGCGCGGACGTATTCGAAGTAATCCATGTCCTTCTGCGCCCTGGCCTTGTACTGCCAGGAAATGTCGTCGGGAGCCAGCGACCACGATTCAATCACGCCCCACTGGCTGTAGGCTCCCCAATGGATGAACATTCCGAATTTCAAATCCTGCCACTGGGCCAGGCGGGCCTTGACATCTTCCTCCACCGGAGGGATATATTGCGCCTTTGCCCCCAAGGCGGCAAGCAGCAGCGCCACTGCCATCATCGTTGCTTTTCTCATAAGCCGTCGCTACAAATTACCATAGGTGATTCCCGGCCAGTCATCCGTGCGGAAAGGCCAGGCCGGCAGTCCCTCGGAGTTGAACAGGTTGCAGACCGGGTTTGCCGACCAGGCGTAGCGCACGGCCACCGGATGGGGAACCCGGGCCGATGAGACCACCACCGCGTCGCCCTCGATGCGGGCGTCGGCCCAGTGCCACACGCGGTCGGGACCGGCGATCTGGAAACCGGAGAGGACGCCGCTTTCGGCCTTTTCAACCCTTTCGTCCCGGCTGCCATAACGGTCTCCGGCGAAATCGCCGGAGGGAAGGACCCGCAGTCCGCCGGCTACATCGGTGAAACGGACCACGATCGAGCCGCCCACAATTTTATAGGATTCGAAGCGGGGGCCTGTCGCCACCAGTTTCCGGCCATAATCGCCCGCCAGGGCGAGCTTTGCCAGACGTTCACCCACTTCCCGCTTGCGGACGGGATGGATGTCTTCGGCCTCGCCCAGGTCGATGATGCAGGCCATTCCGCAGCGGTCCAAAACCTTGGTGGTCATGTCCTGCGCTTCACGGAGCTCGGCCCAGTCGTCATCGCCGGGAGTCTTGTCAATGGCCTTGAAGCCTGCCAATTGCGTGATATAGAAAGGGAAATCATAGCCCCAAAGCGAGCGCCAGTCCTGAACCAACGACACCATCAGGTCGCGGTAACGGCAGGCCTTGGACGTATTGGCTTCGCCCTGATACCAGATGGCACCCCGGATGGCAAACGGAGCCAGCGGCCGAATCATGGCATTGTAAAGGACCGTGGGGATATTGGGCTCGCGCGCCGTGGATTTGGGCATTCCTTCGAAGGAAACGGAAAGGGTAACCTTCCACGCATTGTCCAGACGGATTTTCTGCCCGTCGGGGCCCTGGATGAACAACAGGTCGGAAGCGCCGTACAGGCCGCCGTTCCCGTGATCGTCGGTGCAGCGGATGGTAATGACCGTCCTGCCCGCCTTGACCAGCCGGGCGGGAACCGTGTATTCCCGGGCCTTGTTCCATATCTTTCCGGAACCCACCTGTTCCCCGTTCCAATATGTTTCGTCAAAATCGTCCACCGGCCCCAGGCTCAGCGTAAGCTCCTTCCCGGCCCATGCGGCGGGGATGTCCACGGTTTTGCGCAGCCAGAAAATGCCGTTGGTGGCAGGCCACAATTCCTGCACCATCGCGGGCAGTTTCATGGATTTCCAGGAAGTGTCGTCATAGTCCGGACGGGCCCATACTGCAACTCCGCCGCTTTTCCCGTGGTCTTTCCGGTTGGCTTCCCGGGTAAAGACCGCAATCTCTTCCTCGAAGGTTTTCTCCCGCTCGGACTCGTTGTCGGACAGGGACCGGACCTGGGCCAGGGAGGCCGACATCTCCGGGAACTCGCGGAGGGCCCCTTCGCTCATCCAGGCCTCGATGATGGTGCCGCCCCAGCTGCTGTGGATGATTCCCACGGGGACATGCAGCTCCTCCATCAGCTTGCGGCCGAAGTACCAGGCGGCGGCCGAGAAGTTACGGACGGTTTCGGGGGAAGACTCCTTCCACTTGTCAAAATCGACGCTGAAATAGTCGTGTTCCCGCATTCCGGTGGCCCGGGACACCTGCAGAAGGCGCACATCGGCATAGCGGGCCGCACCGGCGATGTCTGCCTGGTTGGTCCGCACGGCCCGCCAGCTTTCTACGGGCATCTGCATGTTGGACTGCCCGGAAGCCAGCCAAACCTCCCCCACCAGCACATTCTGCAGCACAAGAGGGTCGCCGTCGGAAATGGTGACGCTGTACTTTCTGAAACTGCCCTTGGGCGTGTCTATCTTCACCGACCAGCTGCCGTCGGCGCCGGCCGTGGCGCGATAGGTTTTCCCGTTCCAGGAAGGGGTGACGCTTACCACGGCGCCCGGAGCCGCCTTGCCCCAGACCGGCGCCTGGCAGCTTTGCTGGAACACCATATTGTCTGTAAACAGGGGCGTGAGTTCCACTTTGGCACTCAAGGAAACGGACAGCAGGACCGCCGCTGCCGCAAATAGGATTTTTTTCATATTTCAGGACTTTTGATTTCCACTGTCCTAAGATACGAAAATTTTTTGGCCTGAAGAGGAATCAGGCCCTAAATTCGGCGACAAAATCCGGCAATTTCCCGTCGGGAAACCCCGGCAGGCAGAATTATTGGCGGCAGAGGGCCTGCAGGTAGGAAATGATCTGCAGGGCCTGCTGGGCGTTTTCCATCTTGTAGCGACGCTCTTTCACATAGGCTTTCAACGCCGCAGACCGGGCCGGGAAGGCCTTGTACAGGTCTTTGAGTCGGCGCACCTGGTATTCCACGCCGTCAACGGAGAAGAAATAGGTGTTCTCGCTCCGGCTCTGCCAGATTTCCGGAGACAGGGCGCCGGTGGCGCTGTAATGGCCGTCTGATGCGGCGACATCGGAATCAGGGTTGTTCCAAAGGGTCTGGACGTTGTTCTGCGTAGCGATGCCCATGGCTCCGACCGATCCCATATTCACTTTCTTGAATTTCCAGTTTACGAACACCGTATCTTTCTGCAGGGACAGACGCTCGCAAAGGAGTCCCTGCTTGGGTACGAAAGTGTGCCCGCTCACCTTGATGGAATCCAGCCGGTACAGCTGGGTGAGTACCATCAGGACATCTCCCTGGAAATAGTAAATCCGCTGTCCCAGGGCGTCAATGTTCATTTTTACCTGCTGCGGCTTGCGGATGCCGCTGACATAGATGGAGCCGTCAGGGAAGTCGGGGAACAGGTACACCTGCCGCTGCTGTGCAACGCCGGAAAAGCTCATCAAAAAGCCCAAACACAAAATGGAGAAAAGATATTTCATAGCAGTATGCTTCCCATCAAAAAACGGGCCGATACAAAAAGGGCGGCCCGGAAAGGGTCGCCCTTATCAGGTGCGGGAAGATGAATTACTTCTGGATGGCCCACCACAGCGGGGTGACGGTGTTTTCGTTCGTCATGCCCATGTGGGAGAGGGCTCTCTGGTACTCTTCAGGACTGGCGTTCTTGAAGGAGTTGGGGTAGTTCATGCGCTGGGCATAATAACCCACCTTCTGACCATTCTTGTAAGACTCCTTGGTCCAGCCGTCCAGGAACGGGAATTCGGTGGAACCGACGGGGATCTCCCAGAAGGGCAGTCCGGTACGACGATGATCGCTCCAGTTCTCCAGCGGCAGCCAAGGCGTGTTGGCAATGTACTTCTGGGTGATGATCTTGGCGAGCTTGTCGTTGAGAGCCTTTCCGTAGAGGGTCTTGGAAGCCACGGGATACTTGTAGGTCGTGGTCTTTTTGGTGCCGGAAACCGGGTCGGTGTATTCGATTTCGTAGTCCACGGGCTCGGTGGTGTGGGTGTACTTCACGGAAGTGCCCACGCGGTTGTAGTCCTCGGAGTTGATGTAGGCCTCATAGTTGGCGCCTACGCTCAGGTAATCGAAACTGGCCTTGATGCCGGCTTCGTAGGCCTCCTGGTCGGAAATGCCCACGTTCCAGCCGCGGAGAGCGGCCTCGGCCAGCAGGAAGTACGTCTCCCAAGGGCCGAAGAACACACGGTACTCGTTGTTGTTGCGATAACGCTCCTGAAGCTGGGGATACGTCTTGCCATAGTGAGTCTTGGCACTCTCGACATAACCGCTATTGGAGAACTTGTCATCGTAAGCAAAACCGCAGATGAGACCATTCCAGGCATAGGATGCGTCAACAGCCTTGTTGGCAGCGTCCTTGTCGGGATAGACATAGACGGGGACCTCGGCGTTCGGGAAGGGGGCATAACCGGTTTCGATACGCTTGCTGTAGTCGCCGGGGATGACATAGTACGCGAAGGCGCGCGGGTCAATCCTGGAAGGAAGACCGTCGAAGAAATAACCCACGGTAGGGCTGTCGGAGTACACCTCGTAAACGGGATTGCCGCTGTCGTCAAGCATGTTCACACCCAGGTAGGTGGCGGCATCCTTGATATACGGACCATAGGTCTCGGCCACGACCTCGGGGCTAGGAGCGGCCTTGTAGAAACGGCCGCCCTTGTCCAGGAGGATATCCTCGGTCTTGGCACCGCCCAGGTTGGTCATGAGGTTGGCCATGGTCATGGACAGCGTCTGCCAGTCCCAGGTACGGCTCATGACACCGGACAGATCCCACCAGCCGTTCTTTTCCTGAACGCGGAAGGTGCCGTCGATGGTGCGGATACCGCTGCCGGCGGCGACAGCCTTCTCAAATTCGGCCTTTGCGGTGGCAGGCTGCACCTCGGAAAGACGCATGGCGGTACGCATCCACATGGAGATACCGAAGTTCTTCCACTTGAGGGGATCAAGCTGATAAGCCGGGTCTCCCTTCTGCTCGTCTGCAGTGGCGGTGGTGTTGAGGTCAAGTGCGGCAATGGCCTCGGCCAGCTCGGCATACATGAACTTGTAGCACTCCTCGACGCTCTTGTACTCGGGCGTCGTGGACTCGAAATCGGTGGTGAAGGAGCCGAAGGAGTCAACAAACTCGGTCATCAGGTACACGCGCCAGATGCGGGCTGCGCTCTTTACGTTGGTATAGAAGACAACGTCTCGGGCACCGAGCGCACCTCCTGCGATGGCGTCGTCGGCAATCTTGATGGCGTTGTTGGCAGAGGTGACGCAGTTACGGGTGAGGTTGTACAGGCAACCGGCCCATTCGTCGTTGGAACGGCCCACGGCACGGCCGCCGTTTTCTCCGTCCTGGCGGGCGATATCGGCCCAGTAGAGGACGAAGACACGCTCGGCGTCGTTGGGGTTCTGCTGGTCGGACACGATGGCCTTGTCCAGCGCCCACTGGGGTTTCAGGTCTTCCGCTCCCGCGGCTTTGGGGTTTTTGTTGATTTCCTCGAAGTCGCTGCAGGCGGCAAAGGTGAGAACACCGGCGGCAATAGCAAATATCTTATTCATTTTCATGGCTATGCAAGATTAGAATCCGAAGGATACATTAAATACATAGGCGCGAGAAGTCGGTGCGGCACCATACTCGAAGCCGATGGCATTGGTAGAGGTAGCAAAGATGGATTCCGGATCCAGACCGCGCATCTTGCTGTAGATCATGAGCACGTTGGTGCAGGAGAAGCCCACCTTCACAGACTGGAAGATGTTCTGACCGCGGAGAATGCTCTTGGGCAGGTTGTAGGCGATGGAAATGTTACGCAGACGGACGTTGGTGGCGTCGTAGAGGTTTTCCTCGGAGATGCCGAGGTTACCGCCGGCGCGGCCGGAAATCTGCTGCCAATACTTTTCACCAGTGGTTTCGGTCGTGTTCACCACATAGTTGTCGCCGTCCTTCTGAACACCTTCTACGAGCATCTTGTCACGGCCCTCGACCGTCCAGGCTGCGGTACCGGCGTTCTCCATGGTACCCAGGGTTCCGGAGAACATCTTGCCGCCGATGCGGGCGTCGATCTGGAAGCCGATGGTGAGGTCTTTCCAGGTGAAGTTGTTGATCCAGCCCAGGTTGGCCACAGGGTTCTGGTTGCCCAGATAGTGGGAACCGCTGGCGGCGGTAGGAAGGCCGTCACCGTTGAGGATGAGCTTTCCGAAATGAGGGCTGGTCTCATCTTCCACGCGGGCGTACTTGGTACCGTAGATGTCACCGTATTCGCCGCCCACCTTGGCGATGATGCGGAGGTTGTCATAACCGCCGAGGCTGTATTCCTCTACGCCGTCGGCCAGCTCGATGATCTTGTTCTTGTTGGTGGAGAAGTTGAGCGTGGAACGCCACAGGAAGTTGCTGTTGCGGATCGGTTCGGCATTCAGCACCACTTCCCAACCGCTGTTCTGGATGTTACCCGCGTTCACCTTCTTGGAAGAATAGCCGATGGCGGCGATGGGCAGGTTGATGAGCTGGTTGGTGGCGTTGGTCTTGTACCAGGACACGTCCAGGCCGATGCGGCCGTCCAGGAAACGGACGTCGATACCGGCTTCCCAGGACTTGATGAGCTCGTTCTTCACGTCGTCATTGTACAGGGTGCCCTGAGAGTTCACGATGGGGTTGCCGAAGTTGTCGGTGCCCATGGTGTACACGTTGTAGAGCTGATAGGGATCCATATCGTTACCCACCTCGGCATAGGAGCCGCGCAGCTTGGCGAAGGTGAGCCACTCGGGCTTGTCCCAGTACTTGGCCAGCATGTCCGTAACTACCCAGGACAGGGATACGGAAGGATAGAGGTAAGAACGGTTCTTGGGAGAAAGGGTGGACGTCCAGTCGTTACGCAGGGTGGCGTCGAGGAAAATCCAGCCGCCGTAGTTGAGCTGGGCGCTGCCGTAGAGGGAATTCATCTTGCGGCGGCTGTAGCTCTCGGACACGGAAGGCTTGTTGGTACCGTTGTTCACGTCGAACAGGTTGGGGATGAGCAGGGGGCTCTGGCTGGAGGACAGTCCGCGGTTCTCGCGGTCCATCAGGTTGCCGCCGAAGGTGGCGGATGCACCCAGGTCTCCGATGAGATGGTCTTCGTGGGCCTTCAGGAGGAAGGAGAAGTTGTTCTCATAGAAACGGCTCTCGCCCATGCTGTAGGAACCGGTGGGGCTGCCGGCAATCTTGTTTCCGGCGTAGAAGCGGCTCTCGGTCTCGGTGAAGTACATGTCGGAACCGACGCGAACTTCCGCGTTGAGCCAGCGGGTGATGTCGTATCCCAGGGAGGCGTTCATCAGGAAGCGGTTACGCACGTCCTGGTTGGTGCTGTACTTGGCATACCACCAAGGGTTGGAACCCATGCGGTCGGCATTGCCGAAGAAGAACATTTCTCCGTTCTTGTCCACGGCGTCCTTGAAATCGCGGATATCCACGGAAACGGGCATCGTGTACATCTTGAGCATGTAGTTGGCGTTCACGTTGGAACCCGAGATGGGACGGTTGTTGGCCTGGATGCGGATGTACTGGATCTTGGCGTCGAAGTGCCAGCGGTCATCCTTGCCGAAATTGGACGTTCCGCGGAGCATGAAGTTGTTACGTCCGAGGGTGGCGCCGGGAACCTGGGCCACGTCCTTGGTACGGGTATAGGAAGCATAGATGCCGGTCTTTCCGTACTGCTGGGAGAAGGTGACGTTCTCGGTGTCGGTGATACCGGTGTTGAAGAAGCCCTTCACGTTGTCGAAAGCCTGCAGGGGGGCGGTGGAGCCGTCCCACTTGGTGACGCTCTGGCCGGTGATTTCGGGACCCCAGCTCAGGTTGGAGGTGTTGTCGTAGTTGCCCAGGGTACCCTGTCCGTACTTGGACTGCATCTGGGGACGGGTGAACTCGGTGGTGAAAGCCACGGTTCCGGTCAGGGTGATACCCAGGCCCGGATTCTGACGGCCCTTCTTGGTGGTGATGAGAATAACACCGTTACCGGCGCGGGAACCGTACAGGGCGGCTGCGGAAGCGCCCTTCAGAACGGTCATGGACTCTACGTCTTCAGGGTTGATGTCCTGCAGACCGCTACCCATGTCGGCGGAAGGGTTCCAGAAGTCGTTGTTGGAAGCACCGACGAAGTTGTCCATCGGAACGCCGTCCACCACGATGAGGGGTTGGTTCAAGCTGGTGAGGGAGTTGTTACCGCGTAGGACGATACGGGAGGACGCGCCGGGACCGTTGGAGGAACGGACGATGCTTACGCCGGCCACCTTACCCGTGAGGGCGTTGGCCAGGTTGCTTTCGCGCGAGTTCAACAGATCGTCACCCTTCACGTCCTGGAGGGCGTAACCCAGCGTCTTCTTTTCGCGGGTGATTCCGAGAGCCGTCACCACCGTGCCTTCCAGCATGAGGGCGTCCTCTTCCAGGATTACGTTGACATTACCGCCATTCCAGGTGATTTGCTGGGTGGCGTAACCGATGCAGGAAATCTCCAGTTTGTCGCCCTGTCGGACGCCGGGGAGGGTAAAGGAACCGTCGGTGTTGGTGATGGCACCGTTCTGGGTTCCTGCAACCTGCACTGCAGCACCGATGACGGGTTCACCGGCGGCATCTTTCACAGTACCTTTGACCGTGCTCTGGGCGAAAGCCGTAAAACCGGCCGTCAGGAGAGCAAGGATCATGGTCACTCTTAAAAAGAGATTTTTCATGTGCATTTGTTGGTTTTAAGGGTTAATAATAGTTAACGGTTAGGAATTAGTGTTTCAGATTCGAATTGTCTTATTTGTTAAAAAATAAGCGGTCGTTTTTAAAAAGATTAAATTTTAGGAATCCATTTTAATATGCAAACATACTCATTATTTTTTATTTCTGCAAAAATCGGGATATTTAATCCGTCCTATACTTCCCCAAAAATATGCCTGCTCGACAGAGGGCACCTGCGATAAATCCACAATATCCGGTTCTACACCCCGCAAGAGCATGTAGCAAAATTGCGAGAAAAATCGTAATTTTGTAAGATTAAATGAACCACAGCATGAAACGATTCCTACTCCCTGCCCTTCTTGTGATGGCCTGCGCATGCGGGCAAAAGGCTCCTGAGGCCCCTGAAGCCCGTGTTTACAATGCCCCCAAGGCCACCGGTCCCATCATTGTGGACGGCATTCTGGACGAGTCCGACTGGCAGCGCGCACCCCTGTCGGAGGCCTTTGCCGATATCCGCGGGGTGGACTTCGAACCCAAGCCCACCAAGGAGACCCGGATGAAAATGCTCTGGGACGATGAAAATCTGTACATCGCCGGCATCATCGAGGAAGACAACGTGACGGCTTCCCTCACGGAGCACGACTCCATCATCTATCACGACAACGACTGGGAAGTGTTCATCGACCCGGACCAGGACGGCCGCCTCTATTTTGAAATCGAGCTCAACGCCCTGAACACGGTGATGGACCTCCTGATGGACCGTCCGTACCGCGACGGCGGCAAGTTCTACCTGCCCTGGGACCTCCGCGGTCTCCAGACAGCCGTCCATGTGAACGGCACCCTCAACGACCCTTCCGACACCGACCGGGGCTGGACGGTGGAGATGGCCATCCCCGTGGCTTCCCTGTGCGTGGATTTCCAGAAGCCCGAGGAACTGCTGCAGAAAGACTGGAAGATTGGCTTTTCCCGCGTGGAATGGCTCAAGGCCGGCGGCCCGGAAGAGAACTGGGTCTGGAACCCCACCGGCGTGGTGGACATGCACCAACCGGAGAAATGGGGGGTGCTGCATTTTGCGGAATAGATTCTTCGCTTCGCTCAGAATGACAAACAAGGGATCAGAATGACAAACGATATGAAAAAAATCCTTTTCGCTGCGGCCGCGGTGCTTCTGGCCGCCTGCAGCGCCCCCCAGGCGGAAGACTACGCTTCCTATGTGAATCCGAAAATCGGAACCGGCGGCCATGGCCACGTCTTCGTAGGAGCCAATGTCCCCTTCGGCTTCGTGCAGCTGGGTCCCACCAGCATCCCGCAAAGTTGGGACTGGTGCTCCGGTTATCATGACAGCGACAACACCGTCATCGGCTTCAGCCACACCCATCTTTCCGGCACCGGCATCGGCGACCTTTTTGACGTGACCGTGATGCCCGTCACCGGCCTCACCAAGCCATCCCGCGGAACGGAGAACGACCCGGAAAGCGGCGCCTGGAGCTATGCCGACCGCAGCCAGGAAATCACCGAACCCGGCTACTACAGCGTTCCGCTCGTCCGCTACGGCATCAAGGCCGAAATGACCGCCACCTCCCGCGTGGGGTTCCACCGCTATACCTTCCCCGCCCATGAGCAGAGCGCCCTTCTCTTCGACCTGGAGAACGGCGGTTGCTGGGACGACGTAAGGGATGCCGGCTTCAAGCTGGAGAAAAACGGCGAAGGCCAGGTGACCGCCCTGGGCGGCTGGCGCTACTCCAGCGGCTGGGCCAAGAACCAGAAGATTTTCTTCTGGGCCGAATTCTCCCGCCCCTCCACGGGCTTCTCCGTGAGCGAAAACCCCGTCAACGAAAGCGAGCGCGGCGCCCTCCGCAAACCCCTCTACGGGCGCTATGACATCGGCCGGACGGCGGAAGGAGACCAGGTGCTGGTGAAGGTGGCCCTCTCCCCCGTTTCAGTGGAAGGCGCCAAGGCCAACATGGCCGCCGAACTCCCCGGCTGGGACTTCGAGGCCGTCAAGGCTGCCGCCCGCACCGCCTGGAACAAGGAACTGGGCAAGGTGAAAATCGAAACCGACAATGCCGACGAGCGCACGGTCTTCTACACCGCCCTCTACCACACGATGGTGGCCCCCAGCCGATACAATGACGTGGACGGCCAGTACCGCGGAAGCGACGACCTGGTGCGCCAGGGCGATTTCCAGAACTATACCACCTTCTCCCTCTGGGACACCTACCGGGCCGCCATGCCGCTGATGACGCTCATCCATCCCGAAAAGATGGACGACATCGTGGCCACCATGTACCATATTTATAAGGAACAGGGCGACCTCCCGGTCTGGCACCTGATGGGCAATGAGACGGACTGCATGGTGGGGAACCCCGGTCTGGTTTCCTTTGCCGACGCCGTGGTGAAAGGCTTCCGCGCCGGCCTCACCGACGATGAAATCCTCGCCGCCATGACCGCCACGGCCACCATGCCCGACCGTGGGCAGGACCTGCGCATGCAGTACGGCTTCATCCCGGCCGACCTCTACCACGAATCCGTGGCCAACGACATGGAATATGCCATCGCCGACGGTGCCCTGGCCAATGCGGCCGACTTCCTGGGACGCGCCGACGTAGCCGCCACCTACCGCGAGCGCAGCCGCTCGTACCGCCATTTCTGGGATCCCGAGCTTCAGTTCATGCGCGGCCGCAAGACCGACGGCTCCTTCACCGAACCCTTCGACCCCATCTATTCCCGCCACGAGACGTCCGACTACACCGAAGGCACCGGCTGGCAGTATATCTGGCTGGTTCCGCAGGATGTGGACGGCCTGGCGTCCCTGTTCGGCAGCAAGGAAGCCATGGAGGCCAAGCTGGACGGCCTGTTCGAGGCGCCGGACCGCGTGGAGGGCGAGAACGCCTCGCCGGACATCTCCGGCCTGATCGGCCAATATGCGCATGGCAATGAGCCGGGTCACCACACCATTTACCTGTACAGCATGCTGGGCCGCCCCCAGAAGGCTGCCGCCCGCCTGCGTCAGGTCTATGAGCAGATGTATTTCAACGATGTGGAAGGCCTCGCCGGCAATGAGGATGTGGGCCAGATGAGCGCCTGGTATGTGCTCTCCTCCATGGGCTTCTACCAGGTGGAACCGGCCTGTCCGAGGTTCTGGTTCGGCCTGCCGCTGTTCCGGAAGGAAGTCGTGAAGGTGGCCGGCGGCGAATTCACCATCAAGGCCGACGGTCCCCTGGACGGGCACATCGCCTCCGTGAAACTCAACGGCCGGCCCTACGAGCTGCCCTATATCGAATACAAGGACATCGTCGCCGGCGGAACCCTGGAATATACTTTGATAAAATAGTTTGATTTTAAGTCAGAAAGGGTATGTATCCACTGAAATTCAAGCCTATCTTAAAAACGATCGTTTGGGGCGGAGAAAAGATTGCGCCCTACAAGGAAATTGAAACCGACCAGAAACATATCGGCGAAAGCTGGGAACTATCCGGCGTACATGGCAACGAGAGCATCGTGACCGAAGGTCCACTGGCGGGCCGCACCATCGCCGACCTTGTCAAAGAATACAAAGGCGAGCTCATCGGCAGGCATGTATATGAAAACACCGGGGATGAGTTCCCCCTCCTGATCAAGTTTATCGACGCGCTGACGGACCTCTCCATCCAGGTGCATCCCAATGACGAGCTGGCCGCCATGCGCCACAACGGCTCCAAGGGAAAGACGGAGATGTGGTATGTGGTGGATGCCGAGCCCGGGGCTCACCTGCTGGCCGGCCTCAAAGAGCACATCACGCCCGAAGAATACGTCGCCAGGGTGGCCGACGGCACCATCACCGATGTGCTGGCCCGCCACGAAGTGCATCCCGGCGATGTCTTCTTCCTGCCGGCGGGCCGCATCCATGCCATCTGCGGCGGCTGCTTCATCGCCGAGATCCAGCAGACTTCCGACATCACCTACCGCATCTACGACTACGGTCGCCTGGGCCTGGACGGAAAACCGCGCGAGGTGCACACCGAACTGGCCAAGGACGCCATCGACTACACCGTTTACGACAATTACCGGACGGATTATACCCCCGTCCGGAACGAGGAAGTGGAAGTGGTGAGCTGCCAGTATTTCACCACCAGCATCTACGACCTCACGCTCCCTTATGCGAAAGACCTTTCAGAGTTGGATTCGTTCCTGGTGGTGATGTGCCTGAGCGGCCGCGGAACCCTGGAGGTGGACGGCGAGGAAATGGCCGTGCATCAAGGAGAAACGGTGCTAGTCCCCGCTTCGGCCGACGACATCTGCTTCATCCCCGAAGAGGGCATGAAGCTCCTTACTTCTCATCTGTAGGAGCGGAAGGTATTCCGGGCCGATCGGTTCCGCCGGCGGAGACTCCATCTTGAGCGGATCGATGGGCGTCCCGTTTTTCCAGACGCGGAAGTCCAGGTGCGGGCCCGTTGCGGTGCCCGTCCTTCCCACATAGCCGATCACCTGGCCCTGACTCACCCGCTGACCCGCACTCACGGCGAAGCGGGAAAGATGCAGGTAGCCCGTGGTGTACACGGAATTGTGGCGGATTTTGACGGTCTTTCCTCCCCCGCCGCCCCAGCCTGCACTGACGACGGTTCCGTCGCCGATGCTCATGACCGGCGTGCCGGTGGGGGCGGCGTAATCCACGCCCGTATGGGGTCGGACGACTCCGTGAACGGGATGCCGCCGATGATAGGAGAAGCCCGATGAAATGCGGGTGAATTTGAGCGGCGCTTTCAGGAAAGCCTTGCGCAGGCTCTCTCCCTTGGCGTTCCAATAAGCATTGCCGCCGTCTCCCTGGTCCAGCCAAATGGCCGGGAGGCAGGTGGTGTCCCGGATGAATTCGGCATAGCGGATGCGGCCCACTCCCACGGATTCCCCTTCGCAGAAATCCTCGCTGTAAAGGATGCGGAAACGGTCTCCTTTCTGCAGGCCGAAGAAATCCACCGTCCAGGCATAGATGTCGGACAGCATGGAAATCAGTTCCGGCGAGGCTCCGGCGGCCGTCATGTCGCTCCAGAGGGAAGAGCGGATGGTGACATCGGCCTTCTTTTCCACGGTCCGGACGGGTTTGTCGTACCGCCGTACCCACAGCGAATCCCCGCAGCAGAAGATGGTCTGCCGGATGCGGCTGTTGTCATAAACGAGGTAGCGGAGCTGCGTGGAATCCTTGAAATAGGCCTTCCAGCCGGCTCCGGCACGCATTTTCCGTACGTCAAAAACGCTGTCGCAAACCTGGGCCAGACAGAGCGCCTTCTCCCGCGAAAGGCCGGCGCGGGTGACCCAGGCCATGAAATTTTCCCCGGCTTTGATTTCGCCGGAGACCACCCGGAACGAATCCGTGCAGAAGCCCAGCGGATAAACCGTATCTTTTGCGACGACGATTTCCGGAGGAACCTGTTTTTTCGCATTTTGCACGCACGAAACGGCAGACAATGCCAGAAAGAGAATATGCAGGTATTTTTTCATGGTGAACAAATTTACTGAAAAATCGTCATTCAAAAAACTTTCGCTATCTTTACATGACACAAAATTGCTTGCCTTGACAATGACGCTGGATATGTATGCGAGCGCGGGAGTAGGTGTTGTGGCCCTGCTCCTGGGGATGTACTTTACGCGGAAAGTGGGTTTTCTGAAGCGTTTCTGTATCCCGGCGCCCGTTTCGGGAGGGCTTCTCATCTCCCTTCTGTCGCTGCTTCTATACAGCGTTTTCGACGTGGAATGCAGCTTTGACGGCACGGTGAAAGACCTTTGCATGATGCTGTTCTTCACCTCGGTGGGCTTCCAGTCCGATGTCCGCGTCCTGCGCCGGGGCGGCAAACCGCTTCTGGTGATGATCGGCCTGGTGGCGGTTCTCATTGTGGCGCAGAATCTCATTTCAGTGGGGATTGCGAAGGGGCTGGGGCTGAATCCGCTCCTGGGCATGGCCGCCGGCTCGATTCCCATGAGCGGCGGACACGGAACCGCCGGGGGATTCTCCCCTCTGCTGGAACAGATGGGCCTTCCGGGGGCCTCTTCCGTCACCCTGGCGGCCGCCACCTTCGGTCTGGTGGCCGGTTCCCTGCTGGGCGGTCCGCTGGGAGAGGTGCTTATCCGTCGCAACAAATTGTCCGAATTGTCGGATTCCGCCGATGACACGGCTGCGATCTCCACCACGGAATCCCGTGAGAACCAAACCCTTTCCGAAGAGAAAGCTTTCCGGAAATACCTCCGGGGAGCCTGCGTTCTCACCCTGGCCATGGCCCTGGGAACGGGGCTGAGCCGGCTTCTGGCCCTGACGGGCATTACGTTCCCCACTTACTTCGGCGCCCTGCTGGCGGCCTGCCTTATCCGGAATGTCTTTGGCTTTTCACCGGCATGGGAGAAGGAGTTGGGGCTGGGAGAAGTGGTCTCCATCGGCGATATCTGCCTGCAGCTGTTCCTGGGAATGGCGATGGCCAGCCTGCGCCTGTGGGAACTGGCGTCGCTGGCGGTTCCGCTTACCCTCATTTTGCTGTCGCAAGTGGCCTTCATGGCTTTCTACGGGGCATTTGTGGCGTTTCCGCTGCTGGGAAAGAACTACGACAGCGCTGTCCTGGTGAGCGGTTTGTGCGGCTTCGGCCTGGGGGCTACGCCCAACGCCATGGCCAATATGTCGGCGGTCTGTTACAAATACCGCTATGCCACGGCGCCGTTTGTCATCGTTCCCATTATCGGCGCCATGTTCGTGGACCTTATCAACACCGGAATCGTGACCCTGTTCCTGAATTGGACCGGATAGCCATGCCGGAGACGTATGTCGTCTGGATGCAGGCCGTTTATCTTTCTTTCAAACGAATTGTTATGATCCTCCACCATCCCTTTCACCTCTCCCTTTTCACGGTTCTTCTCCTGACACTGTCAGCCTGCCACTCAAACAACCGTGCCGAGACTTCCTATGACGGCGTGCCGATGATTATTCTTGACACCGACATCGGTTCCTCGACCGACGACCTGTTCGCCCTTGAGATGCTTTACCGGTATGAAGACGACAATAAATGCAAACTGCTGGGCGTTGTCGTTGACAGAGAAGGCGAAGCCTGTGCTGCCGTGGCCGACATCATGAACACCTATTTCGGGCACGGAGACACTCCCATCGGCCTTGTCAGGAAGGGAATACCTTCCCCCGTCGTCTGGATTGATTACAAGGGACTCTCTTCTTATACTTATACGGGCAAGGACGGACGGCCGATGTTCGAGCGTACCATCAGTGACTATTCCTCGCTCCCCGACGGATGGGAACTTTATAGGAAGCTCCTGTCCGAAGCTCCTGACAAGTCTGTTACCATCTGCTCCATCGGATTCGTCACGGCGCTTGCCCAACTGCTGGAGTCCGAAGCGGATGAATACTCGCCTCTTGACGGTGTCCAACTGGTCAGGAAGAAAGTGAAAAAGATTCAGTTGATGGGAGGCGTCTTCGGCGATTCGATTGAACCTGACTTCAACTTCTTCCAGGGTATATCTTTCGCACAGACCTTCTTCCGCCTTTGGCCAGATGACGTCGATATCGTCTTCACGCCCATGGAAGCAGGGGACCCGGTCGAGTACACTCCGGAAGATGTGATTGCCGATGTGTCATGGACTGACGTCCACCCCATCAAACAGGTATATCTCACATGTAAATGCGATACCGGCCAGAAGATGTGGGATCCGATGACCGTCATCCATGCCGTTGAAGGGGATGGTCTCTTCACGCTGTCCGGAAGGGGTAAGGTGAGCATTACCCAAGACGCCATCACACAGTTTTCCGCCTCGCCTGAAGGAAACTGCCGCTATCAGATTCCCGGTGACGCAACTTGGGCCGAAACCATCCTGGGACGGATCAGGGCGGCAAATAAGAGATAACGACTCTTCGAACAGATGTGATTTGGCCGCCTGCGGCGTCCACATCACGGCCCCCTGCCGGGGGCCACGAACAGTTGTGATTTGGCCGCCTGTCGGCGTCCACATCACGGCCCCCTGCCGGGGGCCACGAACAGTTGTGATTTGGCCGCCTGTCGGCGTCCACATCACGGCCCCCTGCCGGGGGCCACTGAAAAGTCAAAGGAGAGAAGGACAAGCAAGTTTGTCCTTCTCTCCTTTGACTTTTCGTTCTGTTCGTGATTCCGCGGGGATTCGAACCCCGGACCCACAGCTTAGAAGGCTGTTGCTCTATCCAGCTGAGCTACGGAACCATCCCGTTTGGGGTTGCAAAGTTAGTTAAAAATTGCCAAAATGCAATTATCTGGGACTCATGGACAGCAGAAGCTGAAGCTGCTGGTTGACAGCCTCCGAGAAAGTCGTCTTTCCCTCGCCGGCAGGAAAACCGTCCGTAAGGGTGCCGCCTTCATAATCGATGGCAAGGCCGGTGATTTCCGTCGAGCACATCCGGTAAAGGTCTTCCAGCGTGGGATAGACATAGACAAAATTCTCATCATCACGGGCTTGCAGCAGGGAAATCTCGCTGCCGTCGGCCAGGGTGAAGCGGACGGAGGAATCGTAGGGAATATGGTACTTTTCCTTGGTGCCGATCACGAAAGCCAGATCCAGGTCTTCCCCGTTGGTGTTTTTATAGTACAGATGCGACAGGATGATGTTGTAGTCGAAATTCTTGCCGCGGCCCACGATGGGATTGGACGTGGACATGATGCTGCCGGTGTTCTCCGTATAACCGCCCAGCTCGGCCACCAGGTCGATCGTGGTTTCGGAGGCCTTGAGGATGGCTTCGCAGTGGCGTTTGAGCAATTCCCCCATCCGGTCTTCCGTCCAGGTTGCGCTGATGTAATCCTCCGGGTTCCAGCCGGTGACGATATCGGCCCCCTTGATGCCCTTCACCATCTTTTCCATCTCGGCCGGTTCCACGGCATACTTGAGACGGCTCAGGAAATTCCCGTCTTCCTGACGGCGGGGCGTAGAGGAACTCTGGCCGATTTGTTCCAGCCGCACGATTTTACCGTTTTGCAGGGTAACGGCCATTTTCACCCCCTTGGGAACCACGGCAGCCTCTTTCTGCACCAGATTGACATACAGCAGATAGAGCGTGGAACCGTCGGGAAAACCCACCAGTTCCACCCGAATCTGGGCCGGCGTTTTGTCGATGGAAAACGCCTCATAGTCAGTGGCGATGTGCGTCATGCCCTCCGAACGGTAGTTCGTACGGATTTGCTGGGCCTGTACCGTCAGGCTCAGAAGGGCTGTCAAAGCAAACAGGAGAATCTTTTTCATTCTTTTATTATTTTCGATTGCAAAGATAACATTTTCCGCGCCAAGAACCTCGTCAGGCATATTAAAATGTCAGCAATTTGTTGTATATTTGCACGAATATACGAAAATATCGATGATTATGTTGAAATCCAGAAGAATTCTTACGGCCACGGCCGTTTGTCTGTTCTTTTTCGCTAATTCCGCCTTTGCGCAAAGCACGATGACCGACGAGCAGGTCCTCCAATATGTCCAGCAGGGCGTCGCCGAAGGGAAAAAGAGGGATGAAATGATTGCCGAACTCACCCTCCGTGGGGTTACGCGCGACCAGGCACAGCGAGTCTATAATTTATATCAGGGACGGCAGACCGGCAATGCCACCCAGACCGAGACGGTCAATGCCAGCCGCGCCCACACCACCAGTGAGCCCATTGTCGAAGACAACCAGGGACCGGCCGTCGTATCTGAAAGCGTCCGGGTTTACGGCCGCGACGTTTTCCGGAACAAGACCCTCAATTTCGCCCCCAGCGAGAATCTGGCCACCCCGCGCAACTACCGCCTGGGCCCCGGAGACGAGGTTATCATCGACGTTTTCGGCCGAAACCAGACCACGCTCCGCAGCATCATTTCTCCGGAAGGCAGCATCAATGTCGATATCCTGGGCCCACTCTACCTCAACGGAATGACCATCGAAGAAGCCAATACCTATCTTAAAAAGCGCCTCTCCCAGATTTATGGCGGTCTCAATTCCCATTCCGGCACGGACATGCGGCTGAGCCTGGGACAAATCCGTACCATCCAGGTGAATGTCGTCGGTGACGTCCTCCATGCCGGCACCTATGTGGTATCCGCCTTCGCCACCGCTTTCCATGCCCTGTACAGGGCCGGCGGCGTCGTCGAACCCGGTACCCTCCGTGACATCAAGGTGGTGCGCAACGACAAAGTAGTCGCCCACATGGATGTCTATGATTTCCTCATGAGGGCCGACCGTTCCAGCGACATCCGCCTGGAAGAAGGCGACATCATCCTGGTATCGCCCTACAAGAATCTCGTTTCCATCGAGGGCGGCGTCAAGCGCCCCATGTTCTTCGAAATGAAGGACGGGCAGAAACTCTCCGACCTTCTCGAATATGCGGGCGGTTTCACCACCGTCGCCAATACCGCCAAGGTCACCGTCTTCCGCCAGGACAACAAGGATTTCGAAGTCCGCACCGTGGAAGCCAAAGACTACCGTTCCTTCATCCTGCGCAATGGCGACCGGGTGGAGGTAGGAGACCTTATCTCCCGTTTCCAGAACCGCATCTCCGTCCAGGGCGCCGTTTACTTCCCCGGAACGTTTGAGCTCAGCGACAAAATCCACACCGCCAAGCAGCTGGTGGAGAACGCCGGCGGCCTGCTGCCCGAGGCCTTCACGGACCGTGTCGTGGTGCACCGCGAATACGACGACAAGACCAAGGAAGTATTCTCGCTGAACCTCACCGAAATCCTTGCCGGCACCCGACCGGATTTCGAGCTCCAAAACAATGACGTATTGTTTATTTCCAGTGCAATCGACCTCAAGGAAGAGGGCACCATGACCGTCGGCGGCATGGTAAACCGGCCCGGGACATTCCCGTTTGCCCAGAATACCACCATCGAGGATATCATCATCATGGCCGGCGGTCTGCGTGACGGGGCCTCCACCGCCCGCGTGGACGTTACCCGCCGCAAGAAAGACACGAACGGAACCGTCGCCACGGACGAAATCGGCGAACTTTTCTCCTTCAATCTCGAAAACGGCCTGGTCGATACCGGGAACCGGAGTTTCACGCTGGAACCTTATGATGAAGTCCTCATCCACCGCAGCCCCTCTTTCAACGTCCAGCGGCATTTCTCCGTCGAAGGTGAAGTGAACTTCCCCGCCATCTATTCCCTGACCAGCCGCGAAGAGCGGATTTCAGACCTGATCCGCAAGGCCGGCGGCCTTACCCGTTTCGCGTATGCCGAGGGTGCCCGTCTGCAGCGCACCATTACCGCAGAAGAGCGCCGGCAGGCCAACGACATGATTGAAATTATCGAATCGCAGGTGGATTCGGCGGACAACCATGCCGGACAAGCCCTTTCCACCACCTACAGCGTGGCCGTCGACCTGGAGAAAGCCTTAGCCGAACCTGGTGGTCCCGCCGATGTGGTCCTGCGTGACGGAGACCACCTCGTCATCCCCGGACGCAGCAATGTCGTCCGTATCCACGGAAGCGTGCAGTATCCCACGGCCGTAAACTACGATCCTGCCATGAAGGGTTACGATTACATCAAGGCCGCCGGCGGCTTTTCCGCCGACGCCCGCCGGAGCAAAGCCTATGTGGTGAATGTGGGCGGCCGCGCCAAGAAACTCCGTGCCGGAAGCAAGATTGAACCCGGTGCAGAGATTTACGTTCCCGAAAAACCCAAGAACAACAACAAGGTGGAACCCAGCCTGATTGTGGCCATCGGCTCGGCGGCATCCTCACTCTCCACCATGGCCCTGGTCATTTACAATGTCATCAGACAATCCAAGAACTAACGGTATGCAAGACGTAAACATGAACAACGCCCCCCAGGTGCAGGAAGATGACGAATTGATGATTGACTGGACGGGAATCCTGTCCAAGCTGCTGAAACACTGGAAGCAGATTGTCCTTATCGGTTTCATTTTCGGTGCCATCGGTATCGTATCCGCCCTTACGATGAAGCGCATTTACAATGTTACGCTCACGCTGGCGCCCGAAGTCCAAAGCCGCGGCAGCGGAAGCCTTTCCAGCATGGCCGCCATGCTGGGCATCGGCGGCCTGCAGATGAGTCCCAGCACCGACGCCATGAACATCACCTTGTTCCCGGAAATCTGCAACAGTACGCCTTTTCTGGCCGGCCTTCTGGATGTTCCCCTGACATCCTACGTGTCGGGCAAAATGAAGGAAGAGGGCGTGCAGCCCAAACAGACCACTGTGTACAAGCATTTCTCCGGAGAAGACATCGAAAGGAAGGGACTGGCCAAGTGGCGCTATGAAAGGGCCCGGCGCAAGCATCCGGAAAAGCCCTATACCGGCGTGGCAGACCCTACGGAACTCACCCGCAAACAGGATCTCGTGGTTAAGGGACTCCGCCGGAGCATCTCCGCCAACGTGGACAAGAAGACCGGCATCACCACCATCTCCGTCACCCTGGACGATCCGATGATGTGCAAACAGCTGGCCGATACCGTGTGCACGCGTCTTCAGACCTACGTCTCCGACTATCGCACCAAAAAAGCCACGGCCGACTACGAATACTATGTGATGCTGGCCGACGAGGCCCGTCAGGAACTGGTCCGCGCCCAGGCCGCCTATGCCGCCTCCGTGGACTATGACCGCAGCGTCATTCTCCAGAGCGCCAACTCCGAAAAGGACCGCCTGCGCGAAGAGGCCTCCCTGGCCAACCAGATTTACTCCCAGATGGCCCAGCAGCGCGAACTGGCCCGCGCCAAGATTCAGGAAGACCGCCCGGTCTATGCCGTCGTCCAGCCGGCCGTGCTTCCGCAGCGTCCTGTCAACAGCCGCGCCAAGCGCGTCCTTATCTGGGGATTCCTGGGAGGTCTGCTGGCCGTTGCGTGGTATGGATTCGGCGAAGATTTCTACAAGAAGATGCGTTCTGACGTAAAAGAAAAAATGCAGGAAGAAGAATAAGTGGGTATGCTCCTTGTCCTGAAGCTTTTGGGCTGCATCGCCCTCCTGATCTATGGCATGAAAGTCATGAGCGAGGCCTTGCAGAAGATGGCCGGTCCGCAGCTGCGTCACCTGCTGGGGGCCATGACCACCAACCGATTCTCGGGCGTGGCTACCGGTGCGCTGGTAACCGTTGCGGTGCAGTCATCGGCCGCCACTACGGTAATGACCGTGTCTTTTGTGAACGCAGCCCTTCTCTCCCTTGCGCAGGCCATTTCCATTATCATGGGAGCCAATATCGGCACCACCATGAGCGCCTGGATCATGAGTGCCGGCTTCTCGTTCAATGTGACAAACCTGGTCTGGCCGGCCTTTCTGGTGGGAATCATCCTCATCCAGATGGGAAAGCACCGCTATGTGGGAGATTTCCTCTTCGGCCTGTCGTTCCTCCTCTTTGCCCTGGGCATGCTCAAGGAGACCGGCATCGAAATGGACCTGGCCGGGAAGCCGGCCGTCGTGGCTTTCTTCGCCCAGTTCAAGACCAATTACGGAACCATCCTGCTGTTCCTCCTGATCGGCTCCGCCCTTACGGCCATGGTACAATCGTCGGCCGCGCTGATGGCCATTACCATGGTGCTCTGTTCCACGGGAGCCATCACCATCTACCAGGGTATCGCCCTGGTCATGGGTGAGAACATCGGCACCACCGTCACCGCCAACCTGGCCGCGATGTCGGCCAATACGCAGGCGCGGCGTACGGCCATGGCACACCTCCTGTTCAATGTCTTCGGCGTCCTGTGGGTTCTGGCCTTCTTCTTCCCCTTCGTCCGGATGGTCTGCGGCTTCGTCGGCCTGGACCCGACGGCGGACAGCCAGTCGCCCACCCAGCTCTCCTTCGCCCTCGCCGCCTTCCACACGGCCTTCAACGTTATCAATACGGCCGTCCTGATCTGGTTTATCCCGCAGATCGAGAAACTGGTCTGCTGGATTGTCAAGCCGGCCAGGCAGGAAACCGAGGAGGAGTTCCACTTGCAGTTCATCAACTCCGGCATCATGAAAACACCGGAAATCTCCGTTCTGCAGGCACAGAAGGAAATCTCGGTCTTCGGTGAAAACATGCAAAAAATGCTGGGCATGGTGAAGGAGCTTTCCGAACTCAAGACGGATGACGAATTCCATGAACTCTTCATCCGCATCAAGAAGTACGAAGACACCAGCGACAAGATGGAGAACGAAATTGGCCGATACCTGGGCCAGGTAGGGGAAGCCCACCTGTCCGACGAAACCAAGGAGAAGATCCGCGGCATGCTGCGCCAGATTGGCGAGCTGGAATCCATCGGCGACAGCTGCTTCAACCTCGCCCGCATCATCCAGCGCAAAAAGGACAACAACGTGGATTTCGCAGAGGCGCAGGAAAAGAGCATCATGCAGATGTACGATCTGGTGGACGGCGCCATGTCCCGCATGAACACCCTGCTCAAGGAGCAGAAAGAGACTCTCAGCATCGTCCCCTCCACGAAGTTCGAAGCCAGCATCAACAGTCTGCGCAACGAACTTAAACAGAAGAATATCACGGATTTGGACAACCACGTCTATAATTACGACAATGGAACCGTGTACATGGACCTGGTGAATGAATACGAGAAGGTGGGAGACTATGTGCTGAACGTAGCCGAAGCCAGGCTGGGATACAGTTTCCAGGAATAACGGAATCGGATGGCCGATAATTATTTGGAAAAACGCCAGGAAGAACTGGCATCCTCGCAGCGGACGGTCGTCGTCCGCAAGCATCCTTCCCTGGACACCCTGCTGCGCAGGAACCGAAGTTACAGGGGATATGACCCTGCGCGCCGGGTGACGGAGGAAGAACTCCGGGAACTGGTGGGTGTCGTAGGATTCACGGCATCGGGAATGAACCGCCAGGTCCTCCGCTTCCGCATCGTGCCGGAAGCGGACAAAATCCTTCCGCACATCACGCTGGGCGCCGCCCTACCCGATGAACATCTGCCCAAGCCCGGAATGGAGCCGTCGGCCTTTCTGGTGGTGTGCAGCACCGTCCCGGAAGACAAAGTGGTGGACATCGACCTGGGCTTCGCCGCTCAGAGCATTCTCCTGAAAGCCACGGAGATGGGCCTGGGAGGCATTTTTATCCTCAATTTCCGCAAGGAGGCCGTCAAGGAGGCGCTGGGACTGGCGCTGGAACCTGTCGCCATCATCGCCATCGGCAAACCGGCCGAATCCGTCTTTCTGCTCCCCTCCGACGGAGACAAACTGCAATACTACCGCAAAGAGGGCATTCACTATGTCCCCAAGCTCAAGACTGAACACTTAATTATCTGACGCGCTATGACTTTTACCATGATTGTGGAGCTGCTCATTGTGCTGGCAGCCCTGTATGTAGGTTCCCGCTACGGGTCCCTGGCCCTTGGTGCCATCAGCGGCATCGGCCTGGCCATTTTGGTTTTCGGCTTCGGACTCAAGCCCGGGACACCCCCTACTGACGTCATCTACATCATCATCGCCGCCGTCACCTGCGCCGGTACGCTGCAGGCCTCGGGCGGCATGGATTGGATGATCCAGATTGCCGAGAAAATGCTGCGCAAGCACCCGGAGCATATCACCTTCCTGGGACCGCTGGTGACATTTTTCCTCACCGTACTTGTAGGCACCGGCCATGTGGTCTATACCATCATGCCCATCATCTGCGACATCGCCCTCAAGAAAAACATCCGTCCGGAGCGGCCCTGCGGCGTGTCGTCCATCGCCTCCCAGGTGGGAATCACCTGCTCCCCCATCGCCGCCGCCGTCGTGGCTTTCGTGACCATTTCCAATGCCAACGGCTACATGGTGAGCATCCCCCAGGTGCTGATGGTCACCATCCCGGCCTGCATCGTCGGCCTCATGTGTGCGGCCGCGGCATCCTACAAGCGCGGCAAGGACCTGGACGCCGACCCCGATTTCCTCAGAAGAAAGGCCGATCCGGAAATGTACAAATACATGTACGGCAACGCTGCCACCACCCTTGACAAAGTCATTTCCAAGGAAGCCAAAGCCTCCGTTTACGTGTTTCTGAGCGCCCTGCTCGTGATTGTCGGATTCGCTTTCTGCCAGATGATTCATGTCTCCGACGGGAACACCCTGGCCAAGGCCATCAACCTCCCCAAGATGAACATCTGCATCCAGATCATCATGCTCACGGCCGCTGCCGCCAACATCATGTTCTGCAAGGCCCAGCCCAAGAAAGCCGTCGCAGGAGCCGTCTGGCAGTCCGGCATGGTGGCCGTCGTGGCCATCTACGGCATCGCCTGGCTGGCCGATACCTACTTCGGCAACTACATGGACCAGATGAAAGTCATGCTCACAGACCTTGTGAGCAACTACCCCTGGAGCATCGCCCTCGTGTTCTTCCTGGTCTCGGTGCTCATCAACTCGCAGGGTGCCGTGGTGGTGGCCATGCTTCCGCTGGCCTACGAACTGGGCATCGCCGGTCCCGTCCTCCTGGGCGTCCTTCCCAGCGTCTATGGATACTTTTTCATCCCCAACTATCCTTCCGACATTGCCACGGTGAACTTTGACCGAAGCGGCACAACCGTTATCGGCAAGTACCTTCTGAACCACAGTTTCATGATGCCGGGACTCATTTCCGTAATTGTCTCCACCCTGGTAGGCTATCTCATTACCAACGTGGTTTTTGCCGGCTATTTTGCCAGCTTTGCCCAATAGCCGGGCACTTCTTCCACTCCGGCGGTGGCTCGTAAGATTCAGGCACACAGCCATTTACAAATAATCCTCTGCGCAAAAAGCGCAGAGGATTTTGCATAAAACACGTATAGTCAATTGCTTAGCAGCCAGCTATAAACTTTGACATGGCAGGCACCTGGTCCATGGCAGAATGGAACAAGGCCACCTGATTTCGGGTGCGCACCAGGTTGTGCTCCGGATATTTGATCTTGTAGTAGGTATCACCATTGATGTAGTCGGCAAAAAAGCGCACGGCCTGCATATAGGGGAAGAGGCAGGCGGCATAGGGAAGATTTTCCTTCTCAACGGGGGTGAGGAAACTGCCGGCTCCCTCGAGATAACCCTTGGTGAAAGCCTCAAAGATATCCATCCGCAGAGCCACTTTCTCAATAGCCGGATCGTCTTCGGCCACGGTGTTTCCTGCCGTGCGCATAAAGTCGCCGAAGTCGGAGAAGACAAACGAAGGCATGAGGGTATCCAAGTCAATGACACAAAGCACATTGCCGTTGTCGTCGAAGAGCATGTTGTTCACCTTGGTGTCACAGTGGCAGATGCGTTTGGGCAGCAGACCTTCCCGGTACATCCTTTCGGCCTTGCACATCTGCTCCTCGTACTGGAGCAGGTCGGCCAGGATGGCCTGTACTTCGGGCTGGGCCATACGGCCGGCTTTATCGGCCGATACAGCCTCGTGAAGCTGCCTTGCCCGGAGCTCCATGTTGTGGAAATCCGGAATGGTCTCGCCCAGCGTGTCCGGAATGTCGGAAAGCATTGCCTCGAAATTACCGAAGGCTTTTCCGGCATAATAGGAGTATTCCGGATTCACCGTGTTGTAGGTGTGGGCGCCATCGATGAAAAGCGACAGCCGCCAATAGGCATTCCCGTCTGTCCAGTACGTTTTTCCGGTCGCCTTGCAGGGAATGAAAGTAAGGACTTTCCGGTCAATGTCCGGATCGCCGGCCAGTTTCCTGCGTATGTGGGCCGTTGCACAATCGATGTTGTGCTGCAACAGTTCCACATCCTGGAAGATGGCATGATTGATCCGCTGAAGAACATAGTTCCGGGGACCGTCTGTCTGAACCAGCAGGGTATCGTTAATCAAGCCTTCCCCGAGCGGTTTTACGGCCAGTACCTGTTCTTCCAATGCAAACTGGCCGACAATGGGTATGAGTTCTTTGGTAGTTAGCATGGCCAAAGATACAAAAAAGAAAGCAGAATACAAACGTCCCACCGGGGGGTGACAAACAAACAGCTGAGACAGAGCCACTTACGTATAATCCTCTGCGCTTTTTGCGCAGAGGATTATACGTAAACAGCTGAAGGACAGCGTGTTATCGGCCACCTATTTGACCATGCCGCTGAAGCCCATGAAGGCGAGGGCGAGGATTCCCACGCTGATGATGGCGATAGGAACGCCTTTGAAGGCTTTGGGAACGTTGTTCAGGGCCAGGTGCTCACGGATCCCCGCGAAAATCACCATGGCAAGGCCGTAACCCAGCGAAGTGGCGAAAGCATAGACCAGGGCCTGTCCCAGATTGAGCATCCCGCCGGGAACGAAGGCGAACTCCTTGGTCTCCACGTTGATGGCGACACCCAAAACGGCGCAGTTGGTGGTGATCAGCGGAAGGAAGATGCCCAGGGCCTGATACAGGGACGGAGACACCTTCTTCAGGACAATCTCTACCATCTGCACCAGGGCGGCAATGACCAGGATGAAGGCGATGGTCTGCAGGAAGGTAATGCCGAAGGGCACCAGCAGGTACTGGTTTATCAAATACGTCACCAGCGTGGCCAGCGTAATCACGAAGCACACGGCCATGGACATGCCCGTAGCGGTGGACAGCTTGTTGGAAACGCCCAGGAAGGGACAGATCCCCAGGAACTGGGCCAGGACGATGTTATTGACGAAAATCGCCGAAATGATAATCAGAAAATACTCCATAGCCTAGTTCTTTTTAAGGTATTTGTTGAACAGGACCATCAGGTAGCCCAGGCACAGGAAAGCGCCGGGGGCCATGACAAAGGCCAGCATGCCGTCGTTGCCGCCGATGAAGTTGAAGCCGAAGGCGCTGCCCGAGCCCAGAATTTCGCGGACCAGGCCCAGCACCGTGAGCGAGCAGGTGAAGCCCAGACCCACGCCCAAACCGTCACAGGCACTTTCCAGCACGCCGTGCTTGTTGGCAAAAGCCTCGGCCCGGCCCAGTACGATGCAGTTCACCACGATAAGCGGAATGAACAGGCCCAAGGTTTCATACATGGCCGGGGTATAGGCCTGCATGAGGAACTGAAGCAGCGTCACGAAAGTGGCAATCACCACGATATACACCGGAATGTGCACCTTGTCCGGCACCACGGGAGCAATGGCCGATATGGCCATGTTGCTGAGTACCAGCACAAAGAGCGTGGCCAGGCCCATCGAAAGGCCGTTGATGGCAGAAGTGGTCGTGGCCAGCGTAGGGCACATACCCAGCAGAAGGACGAACGTGGGGTTGTTCTTGACCAGTCCGTCGGTAATCAGTTTGAACTTGTTACTCATTGCCAGATTCCTCCTTGTCATTAGGTTTGGTGGCACCGGTGACGGCATCGGCCCCCTGCAGGGTGTCAAAAGCCGCCAGGGCATTCTGTACGGCCAGGGCATAGGCACGGGATGTAATGGTGGAAGCCGTGATGGCATCCACGTCGCCGCCGTCCTTTTTCACCTCCAGTTTTTTCACGGAAGGGTCGAAGCCGGCCCACTGGGAAACGAACTTGGGATCCGAGGTGCACTTGGCACCGAGACCGGGCGTTTCACTATGGGACAGCACGGAAGTGTTGCACACCTTGCGGTCGGGGGTTACGCCCACCATGACGGTGAGGTTGCCGCCGAAACCCACCACGGTGGACTCGATGGCATAACCCACCAGATCCTCTCCGTTTTTGGCCTCATAATAAGGGAAATCCTTGCCGTAAACCTCTACGAACGAGCGTTCGGAAGCGGTTTCGAAAGCAGGGAGCACCTGGGCGATGGCCCGGTTGGTCTTCTGGGCCGCTGCGGCATCGATGGGCTCCTTGGTGAGCACATAGGCCCCGCCCAGGATGGCCGAGCAGAGCAGGCAGGTAAGCCCCAGGACCAGCACCATATTGGTTAAATTGGATTTTGCAGCCATGGTCTATTTCCTCCCGAATTTTTTCTGTTTGAACCACATGTTCAGCAGCGGAACCACCGAGTTCATGATGAGGATGGCGAAGGAGACGCCTTCCGGATAGGAACCGAAATAACGGATCATCATGGTGAGGAAGCCGATGCCGATACCGAAGACGATGCCTCCTTTCACGGACATCGGGGAAGTCACATAGTCGGTTGCCATGAAGCAGGCGCCGAGAATGAGACCACCGGTGAGAAGGTTGAAAAGAGGATCGGTGAAGCGGGCCGGATGGATGCCCCAGAAAATGAGGGACGTGACGGCCACGGTGGCAAAGATGCTGAGGGTGATCCAGGGCTTGATGACCTTGCGGATGCACAGATACACAAAGCCCGCCAGCAGGGCCAGGGCACAGACCTCACCGGCACTGCCGCCCAGATTGGCGAACAGCAGGTCCTTGTAGTCATAGGCCGATGTGAGCTCCTGGACGGTGCTGCCTTTCATCAGGCCCTCCTGGATGGCGCCCAGCGGGGTGGGACCGCTCACGGCATCGGCCCCGAAAAGGCCTTTGGGAGCGTTCCAGGTGGTCATGTAGGTAGGGAAGGACACCAGCAGGAACACGCGGCCCACCAGGGCGGGATTCCAGATATTCTGGCCGATTCCGCCGAACGTCATCTTGGCTACGCCGATGGCAACCACGGCGCCGATGAAGATAACCCACCAGGGCGTGGTGTAAGGCACGTTGAGGGCCAGCAGGATGCCGGTAATGACCGCCGAAAGGTCTCCGATGGTGGAGGGGGCCTTCAGCATATATTTGGTGATGGCCCATTCCAGCAGCACGCAGGAAGCCACGCTCACGCCCAGCACCAGCAGTTCCTGCCAGCCGTAGAAGACCACGGAGCAGATGACCGCCGGAATCAGGGCAATCACGACATCCAGCATCAGGGACTTGGTGGAGTCCTTGGAATGGATGTGCGGAGAAGGTGATACCAATAACTTACTCATAGTCACTTACTTTTTTGCGGCTTCGGCAGCAGCCTTGGCGGCGGCTGCGCGTGCGCGGATAGCACTCAATACAAATCCTTTGCCCACCCGGATGTTGTCCAGCAGCGGAATCTGGGCAGGGCAGGAATACAGGCAGCAGCCGCACTCGATGCAGTCCTGCGCGGCATTGGCCTCGCAGGCTTCCCAGTCTGCCGCCTTGGAGAGTTTGTTCAGCAGGAACGGCTCCAGGCCCATGGGGCAGGCATCGGCACATTTTCCGCAGCGGATGCAATTGGTTTCAGGGGCGCGGCGGGTCTGCTTCTCGGTGAGAAACAGGAGGGCGCCCGTCCCCTTGACGGTAGCGGCCTGCAGATTGGCCACGGCCCGTCCCATCATGGGACCGCCGCTGATGATCTTCACGGCATCGGCCGGAATCCCGCCCAGGTAGTCGATGATATCCTGCAGCGGAGTCCCCACCCTCACGATGAGGTTGGCCTGCCGCGGGAAGCACTCGCCCGTCACGGTGACGGAATTGTCGATGACGGGTTTGTTCTTCTGGACCGCCTCATACACGGCCAGGGCCGTAGCCACGTTCTGGACCACGGCGCCCACGCTGATGGGAAGGGCGCCGGACCCCACCTGACGGTGCATCACGGCATCGATGAGCTGCTTTTCACCACCCTGCGGATACATCATCTTCATGACCATCACATCCATGTCCTTATAGCCCAGTTTGGCGATGACCTCGCGGATGTGGGCAATAGCCTCGGGCTTGTTCTCCTCGATGGCAATGGTGCAAGGCACCCCGCCCATGGCCTTCTGCAGGAGGGCGGCCCCTACCACCACCTGCTCACCCTTTTCCAGCAGGGTGCGGAAGTCGGAGGTAAGGTAAGGCTCGCACTCGCAGCCGTTGATGATCACGCGCTCGCACTTGGAGCCCGGAGGCGGCGAGAGCTTCACATGCGTGGGGAAAGTGGCGCCGCCAAGGCCCACGACGCCGCCCAGACGGATTTTTTCGACAATGGCCTTGGCATCGTCCGGGATGGCGGTGATCAGGGTGTCCGACGTATCAATCCCTTCCAGCCACTCGTCACCTTCCACCGCAATCTCGATGTGGGTGGTGGCGCGGCCGGCCAGATCGGCCCGGGGGGCGATGGATTTGACCGTTCCGGAGACGGAGGAATGGATGAAGGCGCCCACAAAGCCGCCCGGCTCTGCAATCACCTGGCCCACTTTCACCTTGTCGCCCACGGCCACGCAGGGGACGGAGGGGGCACCGATGTGCTGGGAAACGCCGATGTAAACGACCGGAGCGATCGGAAGCGGCTCAAGGGCACATTCCCGGGAAATCTTGTTGTCGTGCGGATGGACACCGCCGATACTGAATGTATGCTTACTCATCTTTCTTGTCCTCCTTCTTCACAGATTCTTTGCTCTCGCTCAGAATGACAGGTTTCTCTGCTGCTGCCGCCGCCTCTTTGGCTTTTTGCTGGCGCAGCTTGATGCGTTCTTTGACGGCGTCCTTGTCCAGCGGCTTGGGGAAGTTCACGCCATGGATGGCTCCGGTGGGACACATAGCCTCGCACTCACGGCAGAGTTTGCATTTGGCGGGGTCGATGTAGGCCACATTGCCTTCTACGGTGATGGCTTCATGCGTGCAGGTCTTGGCGCAGATGCCGCAGCCGATGCAGGCGTTGGCGCAGGCCTTTTTGGCCACGGGCCCCTTGTCCTTGTTTACGCAGCTCACGAACATGCGCATGCCGCGGGGACCCTTGGGCCGAAGCTCGATGATGCGCTTGGGGCAGGCTTTCACGCAAGCGCCGCAGGCGGTGCACTTCTCCTGGTCCACCACCGGAAGACCGGTGACCGGATCCATGGAAAGGGCGCCGAACTGGCAGGCGTTCACACAGTCTCCGCAACCCAGGCAGCCGAACGAACAAGCGGTGTCGCCGATGTAAAGGAGCGACTTCACATAGCAGGAAGCGTAGCCGCCGTACTCGTTCACCTTGGGCCGGGCCTCACAGGTTCCGTTGCAGCGGATGACAGCCACCATGGGGGCCTTGGCCTGCACCTCGTACCCCAGGATCGCCGCCACCTTGGCCATGGTGTCGTTGCCGCCCACCGGGCAATAGTTGTTGTCCAGATTGGGGGCTTTTACCGCAGCCTCGGCGAATGCACGGCAACCGGCAAAACCGCAACCTCCGCAATTGGCTCCCGGCATGGCCTTCTCCACCTCGTCGATACGAGGGTCTTCCTCTACCTTGAAGCGTTGCGCCACCAGGTACAGGACCAGCGCCAGCACGAGACCCAGGACGGTCACTACTGCGATTGTCCAAATCAATACATTCATAACTTATCCTTTTATTGTAAAAATATATTCATTTTTCAGTCTGTCACGGAAAAGATACAGCAACAGGTAATACACGGCAACGGCGCCGATGCCGGCCAGGCCGGCGGGAACCTCCGCCACACCCAGGCCCATCAAGCCCAGGATAACGGCCATCAGCACCAACAGGGGGATGAAATACGCCAGCCAGACGGCCTTCATGCCCATGGAGGCTTTCAGGACCACCGACACCTCGTCTCCTACGCCGTAGGAGGCATGCGGGTCCGTCGGTACCTCGATGGCTTTCTCGGCGATGTCCGACATCCCGCACAGGCCGGCGGCATGGCATTCCGAACAGGCACCATGCTGCAAAATGGCCACGGTTGTCACCTGCGGGGTCATTTTCACCACTTTTCCCTTATGGTTCACTTCCTCTTTCATGGCCGATAATCTTTCAGTTTGGCCCACACGGCACCCCAGCGGAGGGGAGCCATCACGCCCAGCGGGACGAATTTCCCATCGGCCGAGAACCAGAACTTCAGTTCCTGATTCCCCTCGAACATGGCCCCCTTCACCACCGAGCAGGTAAAAAGATGGGCCTCACGGGTATCCTGTTTGGAAAGCCTGAACGGCTCTTTTCCATGATAGGTGAGCACGATGTCAAAAACAGCCTCGTCAATGGCAAAGCTCAGCTTATGCTTGCCGCCCTCGTGAATGCGGGAGATGTCCATGGTCCTCAAATAGAAAATGAGGGCGGGAAGGTCGTACACACATTCGTGAAGCGGAATTTCGTAATGCTCGTCCCCGCGGCCGTTGAAATTGACATCGGCATGGATGACCTTGTTTTCCCAGTCGTAATGGTACTCGTTGACGGCCGTATATGTGCCTTCCAGGGTGTTCCGGGTGAATTTCAGAGGCCGCAGGTCCTTGACGGTGAACCAGGAGTGAAAATCCTCCCTCATCTTGAAAAAGACGTCGAAGAAGGGGGCCGATTTCACCCGGAAGTTCACATGATAGGCGGGAACGCCGTTGTAAGGGGTGCCTTCCAGTTTCACGGTGCCCTGGGCCACTTCCGTGTTCACGAGACCCCACTTGTACAGGAGGGAGAGAGTGATCTCTTCACCGGCTTGATAAGGCGTCTTTCCCGTAGTGGGAATACAACCGTTTCCCTGACCGGAAAGGGTCAGGGAAAAGAAAAAGGCGATGATGAGGAGTTTCCAGCGCATGGTCTAGAACGCTTGCTGGGAAGAATCGAAGTCGTAGCCGGCATCGGAAGCGGGTTCGTTGGCCGCACTGGCCACAGGCCCCCGCTGGGCATAGACGTCCAGACTCTGGTCCGGTTCCACGAACTTCACCTGACCGGCCTTGTACTTCATCTCGATATCGCAGACCTCGCCGTTGCGGTGCTTGGCAATCACGATATAGGCCTTCTCCTTGTCCTCCGGATTGTCGGACATGCCCACAAAGTCGGGCCGATGGATGAAGATGACCATATCGGCATCCTGCTCGATGGAGCCGGATTCGCGGAGGTCGCTGAGCTGGGGTTTTCCGGTGCCGCCCGTACGCTGCACGGCATTTCGGGAAAGCTGCGACAGGGCGATGATGGGGATGTTCAGTTCCTTGGCCGTTGCCTTGAGGGTGCGGGAGATGGCCGCCACCTCCTGCTCGCGGAGGCCCCGAAGTTCCACCGGGCCCTGCATGAGCTGCAGATAGTCCACCACGATCAGGCGCACGCCCTTCTGCTTCACCAGGCGCTTGGCCTTGGTCCGGAATTCCATGATGGGGATACCGGGCGTGTCGTCGATGTACAGCGGCGCCTTGGCCAGGCGCTTGAGGGTGTCCTCCAGCTGAACCCACTCGTAAGGCTCCAGCTTCACGCCGCCCTTGATCTTTTCTCCGGAAAGGCCGCTTTCGGTGGTGATAAGACGCTTGCCCAGCTGGTCGGCACTCATTTCCAGGGAGAAGACCGCAACGGGCATGTTGGCGTCCACCGCCGCATTGCGGGCAATATTCAGGGCGAAAGCGGTCTTACCCACCGACGGACGGGCTGCCAGGATGATGAGGTCGCTCTTCTGCCAACCCTGGGTGATGCGGTCGATGGAAGGATAGCCGGAAGGCACGCCGGACGGGCCGGTGATACCCTGGAGCTCCTGCAGGTTGTCCAGCACCGAGTTGATGATGGAGCCGATGTCCTGCACATCCCGCTTCACGTTGTTCTGGATGGCGGCAAAGACCTTCGTCTGGGCATTGTCGATGAGGTCGTCCACATTGGTGGACTCGTCGAAAGACTGCTTCAGAATCTCATACGAAGCGGTAATCAAATCCCGTTGGATGGTCTTCTGCTTGAGAATCTTGATATAATACTCGATATGGGCGGCCGCGCCGATGTTCTGCGACAGGCTTGCAAGGACCACCGGACCGCCGATCACCTCCAGGTTCCCCTTGGACCGGAGTTTTTCGCTCACGGTCACCAGGTCGATGCTCACATGCTCGTTCACCAGCTCCGACATGGCTTCGAATATCATCCGGTGCTGCGGATCATAGAAGCACGCGGCAGAGAGTTCCTCCATCGACTCGTCGATGGTGGCGGGCTCTACCAGCATCGCGCCCAGCACGGCCTCTTCTACATCCAGGGCCTGCGGGGGCTTGTTCCCCATCAGGGTCTCCAGATTCATCGGCTCGGCGGCACGGGATTTTTTACGGGCGGGTTCCGGCATGGGAAAAGACTATTCGAAATCCGGGTTGATGATGATACGGCCGCAGTGCTCGCAGATGATGAGCTTGCGGTTGGAGGCAATCTCCACGCGGCGCTGCGGGGTGATGGTGTTGAAGCAGCCTCCGCAGGAATCGCCGTTGTAGATGCCCACGACGGCCAGGTGGTTGTGGACGCTGGCCCGGATACGCTCGTAGGCGCTCATGGTGCGGGCGTCAATCTTGTCGGCGCATTCATTGCGGCGTTCGCGAAGGATAGCCTCTTCCCTGGCGGTTTCCTCTACGATGGTTTCCAGTTCGGCCTTCTTGGCTTTGAGGTCTTCCGTACGGATGGAAAGCCGGTCCTTGAGCTCGTCCAGTTCGGCCTTCCTGGCACCGATTTCGTAGCGGGTGTCGCCAATGGTTTTCTCGTCAATCTGGCGGAGAAGTTCCTGATTTTCAATCTCCTTGTTCAGGGAATCGTACTCGCGGGAATTCTGGATGGTCTCCAGCTGACGCTGATATTTCTCGATGACGCTTTCGTGCTCGGCGATGGAGAGCTTGGCGTCCGCGATATTGCGGTTGAACTGGTCGATGACGGCGGAAATGTTGGCGCTGCGCTCCTTGAGGGTAGCAATCTCTGCTTCCAGGGCAGCCACTTCTGCGGGCAGTTCTCCGCGAAGCTGGATAATCTTGTCAATCTCGGAATCCGCAGCCTGCAGATTGTAGAGGGTCTTGAGCTTTTCCTCTACAGGCATTTCGGAATCCGCGAAACTCTTTTGCAGGGAGACGAACGTTTCCCTGTTGTCGATGGGAGCCTCCACTTTTTTGGCGGCGGGGGTTTTCTTGGTACTTGCCATAAAACTTTATAAATCGATTTATAATATTCCCTTTTTTGTCATGCCGAGCTTGCCGAAGCGTCTTACAGCCCGAAATAGTGGACAGGGTTGCTCCTGTCCAGAACGGCACTTTTGTAACTTGCAAAGGTAGGAAAATTTTTCCGTATCTCCGCGAGGAAAATGTCCACAATCTCCACTTCGCTCTCAAAATGGCCGATATCCATGACCATGAAGCCCTCCGGAGTGAAGAAATTGTGGTAGGAAACATCGGCCGTAATGTACAGCTGGGCGCCTTTGGAGCATGCCAGGCCCATTTCGCCGCCGCCGCTGCCGCCGAGAAGGGCCACCCTGCGGATGGGCGTTTCCAGGGGCTTGGAACTGCGGATGAGCTTGAGGCCGAACTTCTCCTGCACATATTTGAGGGCTTCGGCACCGGTCATCGGCTCGGGGAAGTCGCCGATGCAGCCAAGGCCCACCGTCCCGTCCTCTTCCGGAACCAGGATGCTCACATTCTGCAGGGACAGGCGGCGGGCCATGGCCCCGCTCACCCCGGCAATCACTTTGTCGGCCGTGGTGTGGGCGGCATAGACGGCCACGCCGTGCCGGACAGCCAGCATCACGGCAGCACCCACCGGGTCTTCGGAATGGATGCAGCGGATGCCCTTGAAAATGAGCGGATGGTGCGTGACCACCATGTCGCAGCCTTTCTCTACGGCCTCTTCGATCAGCCCCGGCGTGCAGTCGAAGCCCACCAGAATACCGTGCACGGCATCATCCGGACTGCCGATGAGCAGCCCGCTGTTGTCCCAGTCTTCCTGAATGCGGAGCGGAGCGAATTTCTCCAGCACCTGTGTGATATCCCCTACCTTCATAATGCTTTGCGTACTTGAACCAACTGTTCCCGGATTTCCTTCAGGATGCCGATGGCCTTCACCCGTTTGTCCACGCTGCGGCGGTCTTCGGTGAGGCGCTGCCTGGCTCCCTCCAGCGTAAGGCCCTGGTTTTTGAGCAGGAACTGAATCTGCTTGAGGGTTTCGATATCCTCGGGGTGATACAGCCGGTTGCCCTTCGCATTGCGCTGGGGCTTGATGAATTTCTCGAAGTAATTGCTCCAGTAGCGTATCGCTGAGGCATTTTCGCCCAGCTCCTGCGCCACCTCGCCCATTGTGTAAATCAGTTTCGCCATAGTTCTACAAATTTAATCGCAAAACCATAGAAAAGCAAAATTATTTCGCACCGGAGCGGGCCGTGCCCTCCCGGGGGCCTCCGCACCGAACTTTGCGTTCCACTCAGGCCCCTCCAACCGATCCCCGGCATCGGTCTTAGAAGCTGTTTTGAAATAATTGCTCTTGTTATTTACACGACCTTTCCGGCCATTTTCACCTTTCTCATCGGTCACGTAGCTACGGTTACGCTCCCGCTTCCAAAGGTGAAACTGTCTCGAAAAATCCATATAACAAACTTCGGCAACCATTTCAAAACAGCTTCTTAAAACAGGCCGGGGGGGGGGTGGGGGGGGGTGGCAGCTAACGTCCTGACACCCAGTGTTTTGCATATAATCCTCTGCGCTTTTTGCGCAGAGGATTATGCATAAGCGATTGAACCACAACAACTTGCGAGCCTCCAAAAAAAACGGCGCCAGCACCACCACCGGCAGCAAAAGCAGCACCGCCTGCAGCAAGATTGGCACGAACATCACCGAAAACATCACCGAAAACATCACCGGTAACAAGATTGGCAACAAAAACACCAGCAACAACAACACCGAAAACACCATCGGCAGCAAAAGCATCACCACCGCCGGCGAAAACACCGGCGGAACCAGCACGGACAGGCAAGCTTATTGTTTTTTGGAAGGCTGGTGGGAGAAGGAGCGGCGGGGCCCTTCGGCCTCCAGCCAATAATCATGGTCAAAGGCTTCTCCCGGGAAGGCATACGGGCCTTCGTGATCTATCACAAACGCCATATACGTAATGGGAAGGCCCATCTCCAGGAACATTTTCTCGTAGAACGTCTGCACCTGCAGGACCGATCCCATGTCTGTCAGGAAGGGATGCCCGGCCACACAAGAGGGAGGGAGCCATCCGTCAGGATGGGAGGGATCGCGAAGCGACGGTTCGGGGATATACATCCCTTCCTCGTAAATGTCTGTCCCATACACAAGCACCCGAAGGTCATTGACCTTGCAAACAGCCTGGGTGTATTCGTAGAGATAGCGGGAGTCTGTTTTGAGGTGCACAATGCCGCCGGGCTTCAGGAATTTACGGTAACGCTCCAGAAAAAGGGGCGAGGAGAGGCGGGCGTTTTCGCTGCCGCGCAGCTGCGGGTCGGAGAATGTGAGCCAGATTTCGCTTACCTCGCCGGGGCCGAAGAACGCCTCGATGAACTCGATGCGGGTGCGCAGGAACGCCACATTGGGCATGGCCTCTTCGGTGGCTTCCTTGGCTCCCTTCCACAGGCGGGCCCCCTTGATGTCCACGCCGATATAGTTGATTTCCGGGTGCCTCCGGGCCAGGGCAACGGTGTAATCTCCCTTTCCGCAGCCCAGTTCCAGCACGATGGGATGGTCATTGCCGAACATGTCCCGTCCCCAGTTCCCTTTGATGGGGTGGTCATTCAACTTCAACTCCCTGCTGCCGGGCTCTTTGGCCAGGACGGCCGATGCGTCCGGCTGCAGCAGGCAGCGGAACGTCTCGTTCTCGGCAAATTTTTTCAGTTTTCCGTGTCCCATAGATTCTTCACTTCGTTCAGAATGACAAAACGGCCATACTCAGAATGACAAAACCACCATATTCAGAATGACAAAACGGCCATACTCAGAATGATAAAACGACCTTCTTCAGAATGACGAGGGCGCGGTCATTTTTGTAAGCACAAGTCCCAGGCCCCGCAGGCCTTCCGGCGCCGAAGGGGCAGAGACCTTGAGTTTCCAGACACCGGCTTCCACGGGAGAAACCCCGGCACGGTAAGGCTCGTACACCTGGGCGGCCAGGGGCAGATAGACCGTTTCCGTGAACAAAGAATCCGACGGCGACGTCCACCGGACGACCAGTTGCGTCTCGGACGGAATGGCCTGCCCGGAAAGCGCGTCAACACGGGTATAAAAGTCCAGATTGTACACTACGGTGGTATCGGCCATGTCCAAAGTAAATTCGTACGGGCCTTTCCCGGGGATGAAGGTTTCCACGGAGGCCGGTTCCCGGCAGGCCGAAAGCAGCAAAGCGGCGGAGAGTATGAGGAGCAGATTCTTCACTTCGTTCAGAATGACAAAATCGACATATTCAGAATGACAAAATCGACATATTCAGAATGACATCACTCCTTGGGGGCCCTGCGAGGGCGGTTGCGATTGCGGTTCCGGCGCTTCTTTTTCTTTTCGGGGTCGAAACGGTTGATGGCATCGTCCCCCACAGCCGAAACGAACTCCGGAGCGGAAACCTCTTCCTGACGCAACGTGGAAGGCTTTTCACCCCGACGGTTCATCTCCTGAATATCGCGGACCTCCTGGGCCGACAAAGGGAAAATCTGGGCCAGGGACCCCCTCTCATAGGAAAAATAGAGCGTTTCGGCCAGGATGTCCGTCTTCACCAGGAAAGCCTGACCGTCCAGAAACTCAAGCGGTTCCACCACCCGCGGAATGCGGGAATGGGCATCCAGATATGTGGCCACCTCGTAATTGAGGCAGCACTTGAGCTTGCCGCACTGTCCGGCCAGTTTCTGCGGATTCAGCGAAAGATCCTGCGTACGGGCGGCCGACGTAGTGATGGATTTGAACTCCGTGATGTAATTGGCACAGCAAAGTTCCCGACCGCAGACACCCAGTCCGCCGATGAGGCCGGCTTCCTGCCGGGCGCCGATCTGCTTCATCTCCACGCGGATATGGAACTCTTCGGCAAAGTCCTTGATGAGCTGGCGGAAGTCCACGCGGCCGTCGGCAATGTAATAGAAGATGGCTTTGGTGCCGTCTCCCTGGAATTCCACATCGCCGATTTTCATTTCCAGGCCCAGGTTATTGGCCAGCACGCGGGCACGGATCATCGTTTCCTGCTCGCGGGCGATGGCCTCCTGCCAGCGCTGGATATCGAAAGGACGGGCCTTGCGGTAAATTTTCCGAAGCTCTTGCTGGGTGGGATTTACGCCCTTGCACTTCATCTGACGGCCGACGATGGGTCCCTCCAAGGTAACGATTCCCAAATCGTGCCCGTTGGCCGCTTCCACCACCACCAGGTCTCCGGTCTTGATGCTCTGGCCGGAGGCATTGACATAGATTCCCTTGCGGGTGTTTTTGAAGCGGACCTCGTAGTAGTCGTCAAACTGCTCCTGAGCAATGCCCTTGAGCGTATCGTACACCTCCAGTTTGCAGCATCCCTGCCGATAGCGGATATCCCGGTTACCGGTTTGCTCGTCTATGGATACAGTACAACCGCGAAAGCAGTCGAACTGGATGGATTCGTTATTATACTCATTCATAACGTATATAATTGATTCACCAAATGGGTGAAGAGGATTTTCTGGTTCACGTTGCGCTCGACAAGGAGCAGGGAGCGGTCCAGGGCAGCCATTCCCTTGCGCGGAAATGTGGGTTTGAGGCTGCGCGCCATGCGGATGTAGAAATCTTCCTCCCCCTCCGGAATGCGGGCCAGCGACGGCATCTTCTGCAGAAGGAAAATGCGGCGAAGGTCTTCCGATGCCAGGCGGCAGAAGGTTTTCTGCTGCTCCCGGACTTTCAAATCGGCCACGGCCTCTCCGGTTTCCAGGGCCCCCAGCATGTCACGGGCCACCACGGCTTCCAGTAAATCGTGGAACAAATCCACCAGGGCCGAGTTTCCGGCCGCCTCCCCGGCATGGACCTCGCGGTCGGCCTCCGGGGAAAGGGGCTGCACACGCAGGTGCAGACAACGGGAGGCAATGGTCAGCAGCACCTTTTCCGGGGCATGGGTGATGAGGAGGAAAAGGGTTTTCTGCGGAGGCTCCTCCACCATCTTGAGCAGCGCATTGGCCGCCTGGGCATTCATCTTTTCCGGCAGATACAGCACCACCGTCCGGCATCCCCCTTCCACGGCCGACAACGAAAGCCTTTCCAGGATGCTGCGCGCCTCGTGCACGGAAATATTGCTCTGCTTCCCCTCTATGCCGATGGCCGCATACAACTCGTTCTCAAAGAAGTACGGGTTCTCCAGCAAAAGTTCCCGGAATTTCCCGATATACTGCAGCGAGACGGGCTTGTCGGCCCCGGCCACCGGAAACACGAAATGGATGTCCGGATGGATGAGTTTTTTTACGCGCGGATTGCCGCCGTACAATTCTTCCAGAAAATTCAGGACCAGCGGGAAAGCCCCGCCGCCGTCGTCCTCGTGCAGCAGCATGGCATGCGGAATGTGACCGCTTTCCACCATCCGGTGCAGCGCGTTCACCACTTCCGTATTGCCATAAACTTTCATAGATTCTTCACTTCGTTATAGATTCTTCACTTCGTTCAGAATGACAGGGGAATCAAATATTCCGGTCTCCGACATAATGCGTCAAGGCCTTCAGATACTCCTTCCGGGGCGATGCCGGAAATGCCTCCAGGCTCTCAAGCGCCATGTCCAGGTGGCGGTTCATCACCCTCGTTGCCTTGCCCACGCCATCGTGCGCATGGACAAAGGCGCGCACATCGGCCTCCAGTTCCGGACAGTCGGCCAGTCGGGTCACCTGGTCGCGGACGGCCCGGGCCTCCGGCTCCGCTACGCTTTCCAACGCACACAGCAGCGGCTGGGTGATTTTCTGCTCCCGAAGGTCGATGCCGGCGGGTTTCCCCAGTCTGGAATCCGGAGCATAGTCGAAAATGTCATCCTTGATCTGGAAAGCCGTTCCCAGATGAGAAGCAAACGCTTCCGCCGCCTCGCACAACGCCTGCGGCGCATTCACCGAAATGGCGGCCGATACGGCGGCCGTCACAAAGAGCGAAGCGGTTTTCCCGTAGATGATCCGGAGATAGTCCTCCTGCGTCGTGGTTCCCAGACCGGCCAGTTCCATCTGACGCAGTTCCCCTTCGGCCAAATCGCTGAGGGTGGCCGAAAAGCGGCGAAGTACCTGCTCCGGCTCCACCGAAGCCTGGAGAACCAGCCTTACGCACTTCACCAGCCAGAAATCCCCAATCAGGACAGCCGCCTCATTGTTCAGAAGGGCCGACACCGTGGGCTTTCCGCGCCGCAGCGTGGCGCCGTCCACCACATCGTCGTGAAGGAGCGTGGCATTGTGAAGCAGTTCCACCCCGGCGGCATATTTGAGAGACGACTCGTTCACTTCTCCCAAGGCGCCCGCCACCAGCAGCGAGAGCGTGGCCCGGAGCATCTTGCCCGGATGATCCCGCAAGCTTCTGTTGATGCCGTCCAGCAGGGCCACATCCGAAATCAGAGACGTCTGGATCAGCGCCTCCACTTTCTCCATGTCCTGCTTCAGGAAAGTATTTATCCCGTTGATTTCCACCTATTTAAAGTATTCCAACAATTCCTCTACCGTATTCGGGAAATGGAGAAGTTCCACATCCGGCTGCGAGGTCATATCAGTCACCACAAAGTGGTGCAGCAGTTCCTTGAGCGGATTGTAAAAACCGTCCAGGTTGAGGGCGAAAACCTCCCCTTCGTATTTGTTCAGCTTCCGGAGGGTATGCGTCTCCATCAGTTCATCCAACGTGCCGATCCCGCCCGGAAGGGCGATGGCGGCCACCGTGTTCTCCCGCATCCGTTCCTTGCGGTCGGCCATGGTTTCCGTCCACACCACTTCGCTGACCTCCGGATGCTCCAGCCCTTGCATGAAACGGGGCAGCACGGCCACATGGCGGCCGCCTGCCTTTACGGATTCGCCCGTGATGGCGCCCATGGTGCCGCGGGCACCGCCGCCGGATACGATATCATACCCCAGGGCATGCAGGCCCCGGACCAGCTGCCGGGCCGCTTCGTTGTATTTGGGATCGATCGTGCTTGAAGAGGCACAATAAATGACAACTTGCCTGCCCATCCTAGAAAAACATGCCAAGGGTTATCTTTACGCCCGAGTAGTTCTTGACGTCCTTCAGGCCGGAGAGAACATCAGCGTAATCATTGAATTTGCCTCCGTCGTACAGCTGGCCGATATTCTTGAACCACTGTACGGTGATCTGGAAATGATTCATGAGTTCCAGACCGCCGCCTACGCCGAAACCGCCCTCGAACTTGTTCTTGGCGTCTTTCAGCTGGTTATAAGGGACAGAGGAATTGAGGCCGAAAACCTGAAGATCCTCATTGCCATAGACCTGATATCCGATGAAAGGCTGGAAAAGGAAGAACGGACGGAATACCAGCAGGTCCACGCCCAGCTGCATTCCCAGGCCCAGTTCCACATAGCCGCCCCGGGTAGAGAGCGTGCTGATGTTGTCATTGAGCACGGCGCCCTTTACCTGATAGGACAATTCCGGCTGTGCCGCAAAGATGGGGCCCATCTTGATTTTATAAGCCACTCCCAAATGGTACAGGGACATGCTCTTGGTGTCGGGCTTCCAGCTGCCGTCCACTTTGGCATTGGAACTGGTCCAGCCTCCGATTACGCCAAACTGGGCATTGGCTGAAGCAAGTGTCGCAAAAACCAATGCTAATGTAAGGAATAACTTTTTCATGGCTTATAGATTTGCTTTGATTTTTTCCACCAGAGCAGGTTTGGGCATGGCACCCACGGTCTTGTCCACCAGTTCCCCGTTCTTGAAGAAAAGGAGGGTGGGGATGCTCATGATGCGGTACCGGGCGGCCACCTCGTCGGCATCGTCCACGTTTACCTTCACCACGGAAATCTGATCGGCCATTTCTTCCTCCACCTCGTCCAGGATGGGAGAGAGCATGCGGCAGGGACCGCACCAGGTGGCCCAGAAATCAACGATAACGAGTTTGCTGTCCTGCAGCAACTCGGAGAAATTGGTATTGCTAGCTACTTTTGCCATAATTTTTAATCTTTAATTTCACAAATATAATGAAAAAAAATTAGAGCGCTTCTTCCACCGGAAGGACATAGGCCCGAAGTCCCAGGGCCCTGTTGGCGGCATCCGTCTCGCGGAGCGCCTCCATCACCTTGGACGCAAGGCCGTCTTCCACCACGGCAAAAAGGGCATGGTTCTGCGTAGGCCACGCATGCGAGCCCAGGTGCGGTTCTCCGTCCACGCTGCCGCGGCCACCCACTTCCTGCCACACGGTATAGCCCCGCTGGCCCAGATGCTCCAGCAATTCTACAATCTCTTGATTGTATGCCTGATTATATGCAACAAATATCGCTTTCATAGATTCTTCACTTCGTAGATTCTTCACTTCGTTCAGAATGACAGGGGAGACAATTATCGATTCTGTCTCTTCGCCCTGCGCCTCTCACGGTGTTCGGTGAAACCGCAGTAGAGGACCGGGATGAGAACCAGGGTGATGAGGGTGGAAACCGACAGACCCCAGGCCACGGTGGTACCCAGGCCGCGCCACATTTCGGAACCTTCGCCCCGGCCCAGAGCCATGGGCAGCATACCCAGCACGGTGGTGAGGGTGGTCATCAGAATCGGGCGCAGACGGCTCTTGGCGGCCATTACGGACGACTCGCGCACGCTGTACCCCCTCTCCTGCAGGAGAATGGTGTAGTCGATGAGCACGATACCGTTCTTCACCACGATACCCAGCAGGATGATGATGCCGATCAGGGACATCACACCGATGGCCATATTGGCGAACATATTGCCCAGCGCCACTCCTACAAAGGCGAACGGAATGGAGAACATAATGACGAACGGTCCCATGAAACTCTCGAACTGGGAGGCCATCACCATATACACCAGAATCACGATCAGAAGCACCAGGAACAGCATATCCGAGAACATATCCTGCTGGTTTTCATAGTCTCCGCCGATACGCCAGCTCATCCCCGGCGGCAGTGGATGGGAGTGCAGCAGGTCCGTCACGGTTTCCACGCCCTCACTCAGGGGCTTTCCCTGGGCCATGATGCCGGTCACCTGGATGTAACGGTCACGGTTCTTGCGCTGGATGGTGGGCGGCACCTTGGAGTCCTTGATGCTGCCTAGGTCCTTCACGCGAATGCCGCGTCCCTGGGTGTTGTAAATCATGATATTCTCGATATCCTCGATGCTGGTCCGGAACTCCGGCGCATAACGCACGCGGATGTTGTACTCTTCACCGTCCTCGCGGTAGAAGGAGCCCACCGAGCCGGACATCGCCGCCGATACGGCAGCGGCGGCCGTCGTCGAAGATAAACCGTTGAGCGCCAGTTTCTCTCGGTCGAAGTCCACCTCGTATTCGGGAGTGTACTGGTCCCGGGAAAGGATGGCCTGGGCGAAAAGGCCGCTCTCCATCATCCGGGTGCGCACGGCGCGGGCGGCATTCTCCGTATCGGAGAAGTCGTAGCCGTAGATTTCCAGCTGGACGGAGGCGCGTCCGCCCATGCCGCCGCCCTCGCTCACGTTGAACTTGTTGATCTCGGGGAAGAGGCGGAGGTCGGCCCTCACGATATCGGCCAGTTCGCTCAACGTGCGTTTGCGGTCCTCCATCGAGCCCACGTTGATGTTCATCGAGATGAGGTAGGTGCCGTTCTGCTGCATCGAGGCGAAGGCGTTGTCAGAATCGGCCTGGCCGAGGCGGTAGCTCATCACTTTGATTTCAGGGATGTCCTCGGTGATTTTCTTATAGATGCGGGCAGCCACCTCACGTGTGACGTCCTGCGCCGTTCCGATGGGCAGTTCGACGGTGGCCTGCATCCGGCCCGAGTCGGCATTGGGGAAATACTCGGTCTTCATCCGGGGGATGTAGAGGGCCATTACGGCCACAAAAATGCCAATGGCGGCAAGCAGGATGAGCCTTTTGTGGCGCATGCACCAGCCGATGAAGCGGGAATAGCCGGCCGAAATGCCGTCCAGCACCTTGTTCACCGGGCCGAAAATGAGCTGGAAGAGTTTCCCCGTGTTGTGCTTGTTGTCCATCAGCTGCGAGCACAGCATGGGGACCAGCGTAAGGGCGGCCGTGGTGGACACAATCATGATGATGGACACGATCCAGCCCAGCTGCCGGAACATAATGCCGGCCATGCCGGAAATCATCGTCAGCGGGAGGAACACGCAGAGCATCGTGAGGGTGGAGGCAATGACGGAGATGCCTACCTCGGAAGTGCCGTGCACGGCGGCCTCCTTGGGCTTCTCTCCCTTCTCCAGGTGCGAAGTGACGTTCTCCAGCACCACGATGGCATCGTCCACCACCATGCCGATGGCGATGGACAGGGCGCTCATGGAGATGATATTGAGCGTATTGCCCGTAGCGAACAGGTACAGCAGCGAGGCCAGCAGGGCGATCGGAATGCTGAGCACCACGATGAGGGTGCCCTTGAGGCGGCCCAGGAAAAGGAACACCACCAGCATCACCACCAGGAAGGTGATAAGGATGGTATTTTTCAGGGAGTTGATGGTGCGGAGGATGTTGTCGGAGTTGTCCACGACGGTGGTGATGCGGATGTCGGCCGGGAGGTCGTGCTCCAGCGACCTCAATTCCTTCTTCACCTTCCGGATGACCTCCACGGTGTTGTAGCCCGACTGCTTCTGGATGATAATCTGGGCGCCGCGAATACCGTTGGTGTAGGACTCCTGCGACTTCTCCTCCACGTCATCCACCACGCGGGCGACATCCCTAAGGTAGATAGTGCCGCCGTTGTGATTGCCCAGCACCACGTTCAGGAGCTCGGAAGGGTCTTGAAACTCCTTTTTGATGCGGAGGGTGTAGGTGTCCGAGCCGATGTCGATGCTGCCGGAAGGGATGTTGCGGTTCTCGGCGGCGATAATCTGGGAGATGACCGGGACGGAAAGGTTGTAGGCCTCCAGGCGGGCAGGGTCGCAATAGACCTGGATCTCACGCTTGGGGGCGCCGGCCACCGACACCGTACCCACGCCGGAGACGCGCGCCAGCGGCGTGGCCACCCGCTCGTCCAGGATCTTGTCCAGGGCCGACACGCTCTGGTCGGCCGTGGCGGCCAGGATCATGATGGGCATATCGTCCACGCTGAACTTGAACAAAAAGGGCAGCGAAGCGCCGTCCGGCAGCCGCTGCGAAATCATGTCCAGCTTGTCCCGGACGTCGTTGGTGGCTTCGTCTATGTTGGTTCCGTATTCGAATTCCAAGGTGAGCACGGAAATGTTCTCCCGGGAATTGGACGTGATGTTTTTAAGGTCCGCCACGCCGTTGAGGGAGTTCTCCAACAGCTTCGTAAGGTTGTTCTCCACGTCCTCGGCCGATGCGCCGGGATAGGAGCTCATCACCATGATCACGTTGGATTCAATATCCGGGAAATTGTCCACCGGCAGCCGCATCAGGGCAAAAAAACCAATGATAGCGAAAGCCAGGAACAGCAGCCCGGTGGTGACCGGATTGTTTACCGCAGTTCTGTAGATACTCATAGCACGTTCACCTTCACGCCGTCCTTGAGGGCGGCCTGGCCTTTAACTACAACCTTCTGGCCGTCGGAGAGACCTTCGGTAATTTCATATTCGCTGCCGATATGACGGCCTGTCTTCACCGGGACGTAGCTCACGGTGCCGTCGGCCTGCAGGACATAGATGAAGCGGGTGCCGGTGCCTTCCTGCTTCACGAGGCACTGGTCGGGGACCACCACGGAGCGGCGGTTGCCGAAGTTCACCGTCACGCGGGCGTACATGCCCGGACGGAGGGCCTTGTCGGCATTGGGGACCACCACCTCGGCCTTGAAGGTATGGGTGGCGGCGTCGATGGTGGGATACAGCCGGTCCACCTTGCCGGAGAAGCTGCGGCCGGGAAGGGCGTCCACGGTGAGGGTCACCTGGTCGCCTTTTTTCACCTTGGCGTACTCGCTTTCGGAAATGCCCACGTGCAGTTTCACGGGAACCACCTGCTGGACGGTGAACAGCGGGGCCGACATGGCGAACATATCCCCCGCGTCAAAATTGCGGGCCGTCACAAAACCGGTGATGGGGCTGCGCAGAATGGTGTTTTCTTCCACATTCTTATAGTTGGTCCTGCGCATCTTGTAACCCAGTTCCGCGGTTTCGAAATCGCTCTGGGAAACACCGCCTTCCTCGTAGAGGCTCTTGAGGCGCTGGTACTCGGTTTCATCGTTCTGGATCTGGAGGGCCAGCTGGTCCAGCTGGAGACGGTCCATCTCGGCCAGGACCTGGCCTCTGGACACGTAGTCCCCCACTTCCACGTTGATTTTGCGGATGCGCCCGCCCTGCTGGGGCATGATATTGTTCACGGCATAAGCCTCCACCGTGGAAGCGTAAATCGCTTCCTGAGGCACGTTTCGGGCCTGGGCCACAGCCACTTCCACATTGGGAGTCACTTCTGCGGGAACGGCGGCCTCATCGGCTTTTTTGGAACCGTTGCCGCCGCAGGAAAGCGCGGTGACCAGGACGGCCAGGATGGCAAAATTCTTTTTCATATCGTTCTTCTTTACTATTCTTCGGTGAAATCGTAACCAAGCGTCTGCTCCAGGCCGGCCTTGGCGATGACAAAATTGTAGATGGCCTGCACCTGCTGCAGACGGGTCTGGGTGAGGGTGAGTTCGGTGTTGTTCAGGTCTGTAAACGTGGTCTTCCCCACCTCGTAACTCCTGGAAGCGATGTCGTAGGCTTTCTCGGCGCTTTTCAGGGCGGCCGACGCGGCGTCGTACGTACGCATGGCCGTCTCCATGGTGGACAGGCTCTGGCGGATGCCGATGCGAAGCTGGCGCTCGGTGTTTTTGCGCTGGAGTTCCAGTTCATCGGCCTGGACGCGGGTTTGCCTGATGGCGTGATAGCGCTGGCCGCCGGAGAAGATGGGAATGGTGAGCGAGAACACCATGGTGCTGGAAGGCAGCCACTTCCACTGGCTCAGGTTGAACTTGTCGCTCTGGGTGTAGTAGTTGTACGAGAGCTGCATGTTCAGGGAAGGGACATAGGCATACTGCTGCATGCGGATTTGCTTGGCCAGCATCTCGGCCTGAATGGCCAGCTGCTGCATCTGGGTGTTGCGGTCCAGCGTGGCTTCCTCCGCCTCGTTGATGTCGTAGAACATGTGCTCCGTATAGTCGGACAGGCGGCCCTGCACGTCGATGGCGCGGTCCAGGTCCAGGCCCATCACGGCCTTCAGCTGCCACAGGCCCAGGCGGATGGAGTTCTCGGCATTATAAACGTTGGGGATGGCGGCGGCGTAGGTACTCTTGGCCCGGGCCAGGTCCATTTCCGACGCCTTCTGCACATTGTAACGGCTCTCGGTGAGCTTGAGGTTGCGGGCCGCATTCTCGAAAACGGCGTTATACACTTCGTAGGAGGCTTTGGCCATGAGGACGGCGAAGTACGCCTGCTTCACGGAAGCCACCGTTCCCAGACGTGACTCGCGGGCTTTTTCCACGGCCAGTTCCACCTGGTCCCCGGTAATGCGGAGGCTTTCCCAAAGCTGAAGGTTCACCAGCGGCATGGCGGCGGTGAGCCCCAGCTGCACCTGGTTGCGGCGGCCCATTTCGATGGGGTCGCTGCCGGAGGTGGCGGGTTTCTCGCTGGGCTTGGGGACATACGGGACAAACGGCGTGCTCGTGGCCGTATATAGCTGTTCGATGTAATACATGATCGGCTCCATCAGGCCGGCCATCATGGAGGCCATGCCGCCACCGCTGGAAGAGCCGGAACCGCTGTCGTCGTCCGAGCCGAAGAACACCTTCTGCTTCTGGATGGCATAACTGTACATTCCCGAAGCGTTTATCTGTGGAAAAAGGGCCCCGTAAGCACCCTTTTTGGCATACTTCTGCCGCTGGATTTCCATATCGGCCACTTTGACGGAGGTATTTTCCGAAAGGGCTATCTTGAGCGCATCGTCCAGGCTGATGACCAGGGCCGTGTCCGTCACGGGGCGTTCCGTTCCCTGGTATTGTGCCCATGCTGCCGAAGGAATGAACAGCAGCAGCGCCAGAATCATTTTTTTTGCTTGCATACTAACCTACAATGTAAACTGACTTTATACTACAAAAACCAAGCCCTTTCGTATTCTTTTTTAAAATATTTTTAATTCTGCATTTTTGGCCGATCGCTCTCCGATCCACATTATTTTTGCTATCTTTGTAACCTATGGAATATTTGGTTGTCAATTGGAACATCGACCCCGTCATCTTCCGTCTGGGCGGCATTGAGCTCAGGTGGTATTCGGTCTTGTTTGTGAGCGGATTCATCCTGGGCTGGTACATCATGCGCAGTTTCTTCCGCCGGGAGAAAATCAGCGAGAACCTTCTGGACCCCATGCTGTATATGCTGCTTCTGTGCACCATCGTGGGCGCCCGGCTGGGGCACTGCCTTTTTTATCAGCCGGACTATTACCTGGGCAGCTGGCAGGGCTTCTGGGAAATCTTCATGCCCTGGAAAGGGGGGCTCGCCAGCCACGGCGGCACCATCGCCATCCTCCTGGGCATCTGGTGGTATGCCCGCAAGTATGGGCGCAAGAACGACTTCGACTATGTCTGGGTGCTGGACCGCCTGGTGATTCCGGTAGCGTTCGCAGCCTGCTTCATCCGCCTGGGGAACCTCTTCAACTCGGAGATTTACGGTGGTCCCACCAGCCTTCCCTGGGGTTTTGTGTTCCAGCGCAACGGGGAAACCGGCCCCTGTCATCCCACCCAGCTGTACGAGGCCGGAACCTATCTCCTACTGGGCATCGTGCTCATGTGGCTGTACTGGAAAAAACTGGACAGACTGTACCGCGGCACCTTCGTGGGCCTTTTCCTCATCGTGTGCTTCGGCAGCCGCTTCCTCATCGAGTTCGTGAAGAACCCGCAGGTGGAGTTCGAGCAGGACATGGTGCTCAACATGGGACAGCTCCTGAGCATCCCCTTTGTCCTCCTGGGCATCGGCTTCCTGGTCTATGCCTATGTGAAAAAACTCCCCGCCGCCGCCGTCCATCCCGAGAAAACGGCGCAGAAGAAAGATCCCACCCACTTCGCCCACAGTATCGAGAAATAGGGTGACCCATAACCATTTGCCACTCAGCCACTTACGTAAAATCCTCTGCGCTTTTTGCGCAGAGGATTTTACGTAAGTGATTCAGAGACAGCGCGTTGCGAATCACGCGCACCGAAGGGGATTAATCCCGGATGGCGGCGATGCCGGGGAGGACTTTGCCTTCGATGGCTTCCAGCATGGCGCCGCCGCCGGTGGAAACGTAGCTCACCTTGTCGGCATAGCCCATCTGGGTAACGGCAGCCACGGAGTCGCCGCCGCCCACGAGGGTGTAGGCCCCGTTCTTGGTGGCTTCGGCCAGGTCTTCGGCGATCTGGAGGGTACCCTTGGCAAAGTTGGGAAGTTCGAAAACGCCCACGGGACCGTTCCAGAGGATGGTCTTGGAGGCGAGGATGACCTTCTTCCAGGACTCGAGGGTCTTGGGGGCGGCATCCATGCCTTCCCAGTCTTCGGCGATGTTGTTGGTGTCGAAGATGCGCTGGGGCGTGTCGTTGTCAAAGGCCTGACCGGCGACGGTCTGGATGGACAGGTACACATTCACGCCTTTCTCCTTGGCCGTGGCCAGGATCTCGAGAGCGTCGGGGATGAGCTCGTCCTCGTGCAGGGACAGGCCGATCTTGCCGCCCTGGGCCTTGATGAAGGTATAGCCCATGCCGCCGCCGATGATGAGGTTGTCCACCTTGCCGACGAGGTTCTTCAGAACCGCCAGCTTGGAGCTCACCTTGGAGCCGCCGATGATGGCGGTCAGGGGACGCTGGGCATTGCTGAGCACATTGTCGATGGCCTTGATTTCGCCTTCCATCAGGTAGCCGAACATCTTGTCATTGGGGAAGTACTCGGCGATGAGGGCGGTGGAGCCGTGGGCGCGGTGGGCGGTACCGAAAGCGTCGTTGATGTAGCAGTCGGCATAGGAGGCGAGGGTTTTGACAAACTCTTTCTGGGAGGCCTTCACGGCAGCCTTGGCGGCTTTCTTCTCCTCGTCGGTAGCGTCCTCTGCGAGGCCGCGGGGTTTGCCTTCTTCCTCGGCATAGAAGCGGAGGTTTTCCAGGAGGAGGGCTTCGCCGGGCTTCAGGGCATCGGCCTGGGCCTTGGCCTTCTGGCAGTCATCGGCAAACTGGACGGGAACGCCCAGACACTCGCTCACGTGGTCCACGATGTGCTTGAGGGAGAATTTGGCATCCACTTTCTTGGGACGGCCCAGGTGGGACATGATGATGAGGGAGCCGCCTTCTGCGAGCACCTTCTTGAGGGTGGGCATGGCACGGCGGATGCGGGTGTCGTCCGTAATTTCGAAATTTTCGTTGAGGGGAACGTTGAAATCTACGCGCACGATGGCTTTCTTGCCTTTGAAGTCGTACTTGTCAATGAATTGTTGCATGGATATATATCGTTAAGTTGTATTCCAGTCTGCAAATTTAACTATCTTTGCAGAAAATATCAAACGGTATGCCCATCGAATTCCCTGCCTCCTACTGGAAAGACTACGAACTGCTGGACTCCGGAAACGGAGAAAAACTGGAGCGCTTCGGTAAATATGTCCTGCGGCGTCCCGAGCCCAAGGCCCTTTGGAATCCCTCCCTTCCGGAAACGGAATGGAAGCGCCTGAGCCATGTGACTTTCAAGCCCGGAGCGGGCTTTGGCAAGGCCGGAAAGGAAGACAGCGGAACCTGGGAACGGGCAAAAAAAATGGAAGACCAGTGGGGCATCGCCTATAACGGAGAGCCCGACCCTGAAACCCACGCCGCTCCCGACCTGCACCTGTCCCTGCGGCTGGGCCTCACCTCCTTCAAGCACGTGGGCGTATTTCCCGAGCAGGCTCCCAACTGGGAATTCATCTACCGCGAGACCGCACGGCTGGCGCGCATCCACAAAGCCAACGGCCTGGCCGCACCGCGCGTTCTCAACCTCTTCGCCTATACCGGCGCCGCCTCTCTCGCCGCCAAGTGCGCCGGGGCCGATGTCACCCACCTGGACTCCGTGCGCCAGGTAGTCACCTGGGCCCGCGAAAACATGGAGCGCAGCGGCCTGGACGGC
>CADBFO010000001.1 GCA_902794005.1 uncultured Bacteroidia bacterium | reverse complement strand
CATCCTCAAGCGCTACCGCCGCTGCCCTTCGGACAAGATTCTTGTCATCTATGGTAAAACCGGCAAGAACGCCACCGGATCCATTTCGTCGGCCCGTTGTATCCATGGCGGCGCCGCCTTCATCTGGCCTGTTTTCCAGGATTATGCCTTCCTGGACCTCAAGCCCATCTCCATCGAATGCAACCTCACCAATGCCCTTTCCAAGCAGAACATCCGCGTGGACGTGCCCTGCCGCTTCACCGTGGGTATTTCCACCGAGCCGGAGAACATGACCAACGCCGCGGAGCGTCTGCTGGGCCTGAGCGTGGACAGCATCCAGAGCATCGCCACCGACATCCTCTTTGGCCAGCTGCGTCTGGTAATCGCCACCATGGACATCGAAGAAATCAACGCCGACCGCGACAAATTCCTCGCCAACGTCAGCGCCAACGTGGAAGCCGAGCTCCGCAAAATCGGCCTTAAACTGATCAACGTGAACGTCACCGATATCCGTGACGAATCCGGCTATATCGAGGCGCTGGGCAAGGAAGCCGCCGCCAAGGCCATCAACGACGCCAAGAAGAGCGTGGCCGAGCAGAACCGTTACGGTGAAACCGGCAAGGCCATGGCCGACAAGGACACCCGTGTCAACGTGGCCGCCGCCGATGCCGATGCCGTGAAGGGTGAGAACAGCGCCAAGATCGAGATTGCCAACTCCGATGCGCTCCGCCGTCAGAAGACGGCAGAAGCCGACCGTCTGGCCGTCGCCGCCGAAAAGGTGCAGGCCGCCAAGGCCCTGGAAGAGGCCTACCAGAGCGAGCGCGACGCCGAACTGGCCCGTGCCGAACGCGAAGAAGCCACTCAGAAGGCCAACATCGTGGTTGCCGCAGAGATTGACAAGCAGAAGAAAATCATCGAAGCGGAGGCCGAGGCCGAGCAGATCCGCCGCAAGGCCAAGGGTGAGGCCGACGCTATCTTCGCCAGGATGGACGCCCAGGCAAAGGGTATGCTGGAAATCCTCACCAAGCAGGCCGACGGTTTCAAGAACCTGGTGAACGCCGCCGAGGGCGATGCCCAGAAGGCTGTCCTGATGATGATTGCCGACAAGCTGCCCGAACTGGTGAAGACCCAGGTCGAGGCCGTGAAGGGCATCAACATCGACAAGGTGACGGTCTGGGACGGTGGAAACAGCGTCAACGGCAAAACCGCCACTTCCAATTTCATTTCCGGGATGATGAAATCCGTCCCCCCGCTGGACGACCTTTTCAAAATGGCCGGCATGGAACTGCCGTCTTACCTGAAGGGGCAGAAAGCGGAGGAACAGCCCGCAGGAGAAGAAAAGTAACCCGTCATGCCCATCATTACCAATATTGATGTCATGCTGGCTCGCCGGAAAATGTCTTCCGGCGAGCTGGCGCAGAAAGTGGGAATCACCCCCGCGAACCTTTCCATCCTCAAGTGCGGAAAGGCCAAGGCGGTTCGGCTGAGCACGCTGGAGGCGCTGTGCCGCGCCCTGGACTGCCAGCCCGGTGATATCCTGGAATTCAGACCCGAAGAATGATGAAAAAATATCGTCTGATCACGCTTTTCGTTCTGCTCCTGTCCCTTTTCCGGGTGCAGGCCCAGGAACTGACGTTTTATCCCAACTATCCGCTGCCGCAGAGCCCCGACACGCTTCGGATCCTGGCCATCGGCAACTCTTTTTCCGATGATGCAACGGAGTATCTGCCCGGGCTGCTGGAAGCCGCCGGGATCCACAATGTGATTCTGGGGCGGCTCTATATCGGCGGCTGTACGCTGGAGCGGCACTGTACCGAATATGAAACCCAGGGACACGAGTACGTCTATTCGAAGTCGGTGGACAACTGCTGGGAAGCGGTAAAACGCTACAAGGAGGGCAGTTTCATGGATGGCCTGGGCGACGAAGCCTGGGACATCATTACCCTGCAGCAGGGTTCTCCCAAAAGCGGCCGATGGGACAGTTACGACCCCTGGCTGCCCAAGCTGATCGAAATTGTGCGGCAGAATTGCCGGAATCCCCGGGCCACCATTGTGTGGCATCAGACCTGGGCCTATGCGCAAGACTACGAAAGCCGCAATTTCGCCAACTATACCTACGATCAGAAGTTGATGTACACCTGTATTGAATCCTGTGTAAGAAAACTGCGGCAGGATTACGACATTCCCGTGGTGATTCCTTCCGGTGTGGCCGTGCAGGCCCTCCGGGGAGGCAAGCTGAAAACCGAGCGGGAATACACCCGCGACGGTTTCCACATGGATTACAAGTATGGCCGCTACGCTACGGCCTGTGTGTGGTTCGAAACCCTGATCCGTCCGGTTTTGGGTGTCAGCGTCAAGGGAAACGCTTTCCGCAACCAGGGAACGGAGAACGAAATCACCGAAAAAGAAGCCCGGATCCTGCAAAAAGCGGCAGTCCGGGCCTCAGGCTATTGGAAGTAGTTTCCTATTTCATCACAAACAGCAATTCGCCGCCATCCTTTATGTCTTCATAACGGATGGTGGTTCCTTTTACTTTCTGTCCGTTCAGGTAAACGGCTTTCACATAGACATGCTCCTTCGACCAGTTTTTGGTACGGACGTTGAGTGTTCCACCGCCCGAGAGGCGCACTTTCAGTCCGGGGACGCAGGGGGAGCCCAGTTCGTATTCATTGCTCCCGGGGCACACCGGGTAGAACCCCATGCAGTTGAAGATGTACCATGCGCTCATCTGTCCGCAGTCGTCGTTGCCGCTCAGGGCGTCGGGCGTGTTGCCGTAGAAGTGGTCGGCCACGTAACGTACCCATTTCTGGCAGGATTCAGGCTTGCCCAGCTTGTTATACAGATACAGCACGTGGTGGCAGGGCTCATTTCCATGCCAGTATCCGCCGATGCGTCCCCAGATGTCGTGGGCGCCCGGGATGTCGTCGCTCATCTCCAGCTCGAAAAGGCTGTCCAGCCGCTTCCGCAGGAAATCTTTGCCGGCAATGGCCATATAGTCCTCGAAGGCGTGGGGAACCGTCCAGGTGTACTGCATGGTAAAACCTTCGGTAATGTCTCCCCAGCCGTGGATGCTGTTGGGACCCTGATAGGCGATGGGGGCGAAAGGCGTACGCCAGTTACCCTCGGAATCCCTTCCGCGCATGTATTTGGTCTCCGGGTCTATCAGATTGCGGTAATTGCGGCTGCGGCCGATGAAAAACGCATAATCCTCCTCGTGCCCCAGCAGTTTGGCCACCTGGGCGATGCACCAGTCGTCGTAGGCATATTCGAGGGTCTTGGACACCGATTCCTTCTCTTTGTCGAAGGGAACGTAGCCCAGGGCGGTGTATTCGGGAATGCAGTCGTAGTGGGGGTTGGTGGCGGTGGTTTTCATGGCCTGGTAGGCCCGCTCGTAGTCGAAGCCTTTCACGCCCTTGAGCATCATGTCGGCAAGCACGGAGCAGGCGTGGTACCCGATCATGCACCAGGTTTCCCCGCCATAGAACGACCAGATGGGCAGCATCTTCTCCGTGCTCTTGTCGAAGTGGGCCAGCATGGAGTTGGCGATATCGGCCTGCAGGGGCTGGTTCACCAGGTTGAGCAGGGGATGGAAGGCCCGGTAGGTGTCCCAAAGCGAGAAGGTGGTGTAGTTGGTGAAGCCTTCCGCCTTGCCGATGGTCTTGTCGTGCTCACGGAAGCGGCCGTCGGCATCCTGGAACAGGAAAGGATGCTGCGCGGTCCGGTACACGCTGGTGTAGAAAGTCTCCCTTGTGGCCCGGTCGCATGCGGGGTCCAGCTGGTATTTGCCGAGCTCTTTTTCCCAAAGCTCCTCGGCTTCGCTGCGTATCTGCTCGAAGCTTTTCCCTTCCACTTCCCGGAGGTTGAGGAGCGCCCCGTCGGTTCCCACGGCGGAAACGGCCGTGCGGACGATCACCTGCTGCCCTTCGGTCGTGCTGAAGCGGACACAGGCCTGCAGGTTCCGTCCCCAGGCTTCCAGGCTGCTGCGGAAGCGTTTGGTGTTGTAGATGACCGGTTCCCCGTCCTGCAGGATCACAAGATCCCGGATGGGTTCCGAGAAGCGGGCGGCAAAATAAACATAGCGGTCGGGGTTCCATCCGGCCACGATTTTACTGCCGATCAAGGTATGTTCGTCCAGCAGACGCACGGAGGACCATTCGCATTTCCAGCGGAGCGTGTGATTCAGATCGACCATCACGAAGGCGGAATCGGCCGCGGGGTAGGTGAAGCGGAGGATGCCGCTGCGGGAGGCTGCCGTCATCTCGGCTTTTACGCCATAGTCCAGCAAATCAACCGTATAGTAGCCCGGAGAGGCGGCTTCCCGGCTGTGGCTGAAGCGGGATCGGTAGCCGCTGTCGGGATCCTCGTCCGTTCCGGTGGCCGATTTCGGCGTCCCGGTTCCGGGCACGAAAAGGAAGTCTCCCAGGTCCGGAATGCCGGTGCCGCTGAGGTGCGTGAGACTGAATCCCATGATGGTGGGTTTGCTGTATTTGTAGCCTGCCGCTACGTCGTAGTCGAAATCGTCGGTGTCGGGGCTGATCTGGATGCCGCCAAAGGGAATTTGTGCGCCGGGATATACGTTCCCGAAGCCGTCGGTGCCGACAAAAGGATTGACATAGTCGATCAGGCGCTCCTGCGCATGGGAAACGGTGCAGCAGAGGAGGGCCAGGGCGATCAGGGTTTTTCTCATAACGAATAGGGTTTTGTATCTGCGGAAATGCCACGGCGTTTGTTGGGCGTACGGCCCATGGTAAATTCAATCGTGCCGCCCTGCAACAGTTCTTCATGGGTGAGGTACATCCGCTCCAGCGGTTTGCCGTTCAGCTTGACGGCTTTCACGTAGCGGTTGGTGTCGCTGACGCCGGGCGCCTTGATTTCCAGGACACGGCCGTTTTCCAGGCAAAGCTTGACATAGGGGAGATAGGGCGCCCCGATCACATACTGGTCGGTACCGGGGCAGACGGGATAGAATCCCATGACCGAGAAGATGTACCAGGCGCTCATCTGCCCGCAGTCGTCATTGCCGCCCAGACCGCGGATTTCGGGCTTGTAGAAGCGGTTGATGATTTCGCGCATCCAGTACTGCGTTTTCCAGGGCTGGGAGGTCCAGGCATAGAGGTAGGGGATATGGTGGCTGGGCTCGTTGCCATGGACATAGCCCCCCAGCAGGCAGTCTTCGGAGACATCTTCATTGTCGGCATAGCAATACGCGGGAAGATGCGTGCCGAAAAGGTCGTCCAGGGTGGCGATGAAACGCTTGTCTCCGCCCATCAGCTTCATGATGCCGTTCACGTCCTGGGGCACGTGGAAGGAGAAATTCTGCGAATTGCCTTCGATGAAGCCCTGGCCGACGGTTTGCTTGATGTCGAAATCGGCCTTGAAGCGGCCGTCGGCATAACGGGGACGGGCCAGGCCGATGCTGCCGTCAAAGACGTTGCGGTAGTTGGCGGCGCGCTCGTAATACTTCCGGGCGGTATCATCGTCTCCCAGCCTTTCGGCCGCCGCGGCGATGGCCCAGTCGTCGTAGGCAAACTCCAGGGTGTTGCTGGCGGCCGTGGACGTGGCCTCCAGGGGAACATATCCTAATTTGATGTATTCCCCAAGCCCTCCGTACCAGGGAACGTTGGAGGTGGAAACCATGGCCTGCAGGGCTTCTTTTCCGTCGATCTTGAGCCCCTTGGCAAAGGCGTCGGACAGGACGCTCACGCTGTGGTATCCCGTCATGCACCAGTTTTCATTGGCCATGTGGCTCCAGATGGGAAGCATGCCGTGTGCGCTTTGCCGGTAATGGGCCAGCATGGAGGCAATCATGTCTTCGTTATGGTGCGGCTTGACGAGGGCCAGGAAAGGATGCTCCGCCCTGTAGGTATCCCAAAGGGAGAAAACGGTGTAGTTGGTAAAGCCTTCGGCCTTGTGCAGTTCATGGTCCAGACCCCGGTAGAGACCGTCCACGTCCATATACACGGACGGGTTGATCATGGTGTGGTAGAGCGAGGTGTAGAACATGGTCTTGTCCCGGTCGCTGCCTTCGATCTCCATGCAGGAGAGTTCCCGCTCCCAGGCCTGCTCCGCCTCGCGGCGGATCTGGTCGAAGCTTTTGTATCCGGCTTCGGCATGCATGTTTTTGAGCGCGCCGGTGGTGCCGGTGGCCGACAGGCCCACCTTTACGGTAATTTCCGGCGTGGCGGCCGTGTCGAAGCGGAACCAGGCGGCCAGTTTGCGGCCGGCCATTTCCGGGAAATTGCGGTACTGGGGGAATTTGGCATACCCGCCCTTGTAATGGATGGGCGCCTTGTCCTCATAGCCGTAATCCACGATGGGGCTGGAGAAACTGATGGCGAAATAGGTGTAGTTGGTGCGGGCCCAGCCGTTGGTGATGCGGTAGCCGGTGATGAGGGTGGGGCTTTCCACCCTGACCTCGGCCCAGAGGGTTTTCCCGTCGTAATTGTAGATGCCGTGGTCCAGGTCCAGGACAATGTGTCCGTCCGCTCCGGCAGGGAAGGTGTAGCGGTGCACGCCCACCCGCTGGGTAGCGGTCAGCTCCACCTGGATGCCGCTGTCTTCCAGCTTCACCTCGTAGTGGCCGGCCCCGGCCGATTCATTCGCGTGGCTGAAGCGCTGGCGATAGCCTTCTTCCGGCTTCTCCGCCGTTCCGGGGATGAGTTGGATTTCTCCCGTTCCGGGCATGAGCAGAATGTCTCCCAGGTCTGAATGACCCGTACCGCTGAAATGCGTGTGCGTGAAACCCACGATGGTGGGGTCTTCATACTGGTAACCGGCACAGTATTCATAGGTGCGCGGCTGGTAGGTTCCCTTGATGTTGTGGGGAATCATTTCCGTGTCGGGAGACAGTTGCACCCCGCCAAAGGGGACGCAGGCTCCGGGGAAGGTGTGTCCCATTCCGGCGGTGCCGATAAAGGGATTGACATACTGAACGTGCTGGGCCTGGAGGCTAAGACAAGAGCCAAGTAAGCAGGCAAATAAGAAAAAATGTGTTTTCATACCTCAAATATAACGTTTTTTCGCTATATTTATACCATGAAATATTTTCGTTCTCTTTTTTGGCTGCTCACGCTGCCTTTCCTTTTCGCCTGTGAGGCGCAAACCACAGCTTTTGATGAAAACGACATCGTCCTGTCCCTGGGTGTCATCAGCGACACGCATATCGGGAACGGATACGGCTCCGAGGAAAAATTCCGGGAGGCCCTTACCCAGCTTTCAGAGGCTGCGCAGGGCAATCTGGCCGGGGTCCTGGTGTCGGGAGACCTTGTCAACACCGCTTCTGTCCCGCAGATAGCCACGTTCAAGGAAATCTACGAATCCGTCCTGAATCCGCTGGATGTCCCCATGGTTTATACGGTGGGCAACCACGACATGAATCCGGATTACCGCTGGACAGACAAGAGCGTGGCCCGGAATGCGGCTTTCCACACCGTCCTGGGAGAAGACTTTTTCCGGACAGACCTGGATCCGGTCATGCGGGATTCACTGGAATGCCGGCACTGTGTCATCGGCCCGTATCATGTCCTTTGCATCACGCCGGACAACACCGATCCCATCACCTACGCTCCTGCGGCCCTGGAATGGCTTGAGGCCCGTCTGCAGGAACTGGTAAAGGCGGATCCCGGCCGCTATGTCATTCTTCTTACCCACCCCATGCTTTACGGTACCTGCTACGGATCCCTTCTGCAGGACACCTACACCCGGCTGGGGGATTACTGGGCTACCAGGGAACTGGCGGGTATTCTTTCCCGCTATCCCCAGGTGATTACGTTCAGCGGCCATCTGCATTTTCCCTTGAACGACCCCCGCAGCATCTGGCAGGGCGGTTTCACCGCCGTGGGAACCGCTTCCACCAGTTATATGGCCATCGACAACGGCGGATATGAGGACATGGCCACCGTCACCACCATGAAGGGGGCCGGAAAATTCTCGCAGGGCCTTCTGCTTCAGTTTGACAGGAAGGGGAACGCCCGCCTCACGCGCATGGATTTCTATCGCAAGGCGAAGATCGGAGAACCCTGGGAACTGGGTGCCCCCCGGGCCGACGGCTCCCATCTGGAACGTTACAGGCATGATGCCCTCAAGGCGCGCAATACGCCTCCGGTCCTGGCGTCGGCCGAATACCGGAACGGGAAACTGTGCTTCCCGGCCGGGAAAGACGATGAGTTCGTACATCATTACGTGATTGCCGTCAGCCGGGACGGCGAGCCCGTGGCCAATAAAAAAATCCTGACCGATTTCTACAATGCTCCGCTTCCGTCCGGAATGAAGCCCTCGTATGAGCTTTCTCTGGAAGCGTTGGAGGCAGGGGAGTACTCCGCCACCGTCGTGGCCGTGGATTCCTGGGATGCCGCCAGCGAGCCTGTTATCTGCCATTTTACCGTGAAATAATCCTAATTTTTTTTGATATGTTGATTACTTTATTGATTTCGGCCTTTCTGGGCCTGTCGCAGCAGCCGGTCGTTCCCGTGGTGGAAGAAGGTATCAAGGGCTATGTGCCTACTGCTGCCGTTGTCGCTGCCAAAGAGCAGTTTCGGGATGATAAATTCGGTGTCTTCATCCACTGGGGCGTTTATTCCATGCTGGCCCAGGGAGAATGGGTGATGCATCAGCAGAATGTTCCGTACGAGGAGTATTCCAAATATCCCGGCGGTTTTTATCCGTCCCGTTTCGATGCCGCCCAGTGGGTGCGCCAGATCAAGGCTTCCGGAGCCAAGTACATCACCATCACCTCTCGTCATCACGACGGTTTTTCCATGTATGCCACCAAGGCTTCGCCCTACAACGTAGTGGAGGCCACGCCTTTCGGCCGGGATCCCCTCAAGGAACTGGCCGACGCCTGCCACGCCGAGGGAATCGGCCTCAATTTCTACTATTCCCTGCTGGACTGGGGCCGGGACGACTATCCCCGCGGAGACGGAAACCCCAAGGCGGATTATGGCCATTATCTGGATTTCATGTGCGAGCAGATTACGGAACTGCTCACCCAATACGGTCCCATCGGCTGCATCTGGTTTGACGGTGACTGGGCCAAAATCAAAAAACCCGAGGAAGGAAAGGACCTGGTCGTGGACTTTGACTGGGGCTATGAGCGGATTTACAAGCTCATCCACTCGCTCCAGCCCTCCTGCCTGGTGGCCAACAACCATCACCGCAACCCCATTCCCGGAGAAGATATCCAGGTGTTCGAACGGGACATCCCCGGCGAGAACGGGGCCGGATACAGCCGTACCAGCCACATCAGCCAGGACCTGGCGCTGGAAACCTGCAAGACGCTCAACGACAACTGGGGGTACAATCTCAAGGATCCGGAGTGGAAATCGGTTCCCGATCTGCTCCGTACCCTGGTGAGTGTCGCCGGCCGCAATGCCAATCTGCTGCTGAACGTGGGTCCCGGCCCTGACGGCACCATCCCTGCGGGAAGCGTGGAACGCCTCGCCGCCATGGGAGAGTGGATGTCGGCCAACGGAGAAAGTATTTATGGAACGCGCGCGACCATGCTGAAGCCCCAGCCCTGGGGCGTGCTCACGCACAAGGAAGGAAAGATTTTCCTGCATGTCCTGGAGATGCCCGAGAACGGGACCATTACGCTTCCTTTCACGCTCAAGGTGAAGAAAGGGAATGTGAAGGCTTTCGGAAGCGGCACTCCGCTCCCGTTCAAGAAGACCAAGACGGATTTCACCGTCCAGGTTCCCGCCGATGCCGACTGCAGCACGGACTATATTATAGAAATTGTCCTGTAAACATACTTTCCCCATGATGAAAAGAACTTTGTTTATCGTGGCAGCTGCTTTTTCGCTTTTTGCGTGCAGCCCGTCCCCGACCCCGCTCAAGGTCATGACCTTCAACGTGCGTGCAGGCGTGGCCAATGACCATGAAAATTCCTGGCAGTACCGCCGCAAGGCCGCTGCCGATATGATTCTGGACCAGCGTCCCGCCGTATTCGGCGTGCAGGAAGCCGTGGATTTCCAGCTGGATTACTTCCTGGAGCAATGCCCCATGTACCAGTGTGTGGGCGTGGGACGGGAAGATGGCGTGAATGAAGGCGAACACATGTCGGTTTTCTACGACACCACCCGCATCGCCCTTCAGGACTGGGGAACCTACTGGCTGTCCGAAACCCCCGACGTGCCTTCGCTGGGCTGGGATGCCGCCTGCCGCCGTACCGCCACCTGGACGCTGCTGAAGGACCTCACCGGCAAGAAGGATTTCTATTTTGTGAATACGCACCTGGACCACGTGGGCCAGGAAGCCCGCCGCAAGGGCCTGGCGCTCATCGTGGACCGGATCGGCCAGATGAATCCGGACGGCTTCCCGATGATTCTCATGGGGGATTTCAATGTTTTCCCGGATGACCCCTGCCTCAAGGATCTGAGAAACCTCATGACGGATGCCTGGGAAACGGCTCCGGAGATTGACGAAGGTCCTACCTGGCACGGCTGGGGCACGGTGACCGATACCCGTCACATAGACTATATCTTCTATTCCGGTTTCTCGAAGTGCACCAGCCTTGTCCGGCTGACCAAGTCTTACGACAACATGCCCTTCGTGTCTGACCATTATCCCGTAATTGCAGTGCTGGAATAGGTATGTTATTGTTTCTTGCAATTACCATTGGCGGTATTCTCGGCAGTGCCATTGACGCGGGCTACAACGGCCGCCTTTCACAGTATATCACCGGCCCGGAAAGTTATGCCATCCGTCTGTTCAGCCCGGAAATGGTGGCTGAGGGAAAAGGAGGATGGCAGGGAGAACACGCCGGCAAGTGGATGTACACTGCGGCAAAGGCCTATGCGCGCACCGGAGATCCCGTGCTTCGTGAAAAACTCGTCTCCGTAGCGGACTACCTGGTTTCCCGCCAGGAAGAGAACGGCTACCTGGGCTGCTACCGGGAGGATAAACGCTACTATCATCGGCCCGGTCCGGAAGAAATGAAGGTGGACTGGGACACTTGGATCATGGCCTATCTCATCAAGGGGTTCACCGAGGCCGGTATCGCCCTGGAACAGCCCCGTTACACCGACTGCGCCCTGCGCATCGCGGAATTCCTGCACTGGACCGTCTTTGACCAGGGAATTAAGATTGCCCAGACGGGGCAGCACAGCGGCATGGCCGGATGCGGTATCCTGGATCCGCTCTGCGACCTTTATCTCCAGAGGCCGGTTCCGGTGGTGAAGGAACTCATCGACCGCTGCATTTTCGAACTGGACGATACTCCCTGCCTTCAGCTGATATCGCTTGCGCGGAAAGGTTACGACGTTTCCCTTATCGGCAACGGGAAAATCTACGAGATGAACCGCTGCCTTACGGGACTGGCCAAGGCCTATCAGTTATTCGGGGACAAGCGCCTGCTGGAGGCCTGCACCAACGCCTGGGAAAACATCCGCAGCACCCACCTTACCACCCTGGGCGGCCCCTGGGGCGGCATTAATTTCTGCTGGGAGCTGTTCAACCGTCCGGCCGAGTGGGCTCCGTACGAATGCACCGAAACCTGTTCGGTGATGGAGTGGATGCATTTTACTTGGGAAATGCTGCGCATCACCGGTGAGGGAAAATATGCCGGAGAACTGGAAAAGACCTCCTATAATGCCTTGATGGCCGCCCGGGCCGAAGACGGCCTGCGATGGGAATATTACGTGCGCACCAACGGGGAACTCACCCCGAGAGGGGACTGGGCGTGTTGCTGGAGCAGCGGAATGACGGCTCTGGAAGACATCCCCGTCTATCTGTACGAAACCCGGAAAGACGGCCTGTATGTGAATATCATCTCCGAATCCACCTATGAGACATCCATAAAAGGGCGTCCGGTGCGCATCCGTCAGACGGCCGATTATGCCCGGAGCGGCAAGTCGGTTTTCGAGCTGGACGGCCGGGGCCGTTTCACCTTTGCCGTGCATCGGCCCGAATGGGCGGAATCGTTCTCGGTGAAAGTCAACGGAAAGAGGGTTGAGGCGAAGGAAAAGGGCGGATATATCCGCATCAAGCGCTCGTGGAAAGAGGGAGATTGCCTGGAAGTCGATTTTCCCTGCCGGATACGCAGCCTGGAAAAGAGCTGGGAGTACAGGAATGCCGGCAAAAGCGAGTACAATTTTTCCAATTGGTACAACGGCTTTACGCGGCATTATGTCACTTTCTGCGTCGGTCCTCTGGTTTATGCCACCAACCATCAGGACAGTTTCGAGAACCAGAATCCCCTGACGCTTACGCGGGAGGAGATTTCCGGCGCAAGGCTTTCTCCTGAGGGAGCGCTTCTTGTCGGAGATCTTTCCTTAAAGCCCATTGCGCTGATGCCTCCTTTCGACGAGGGACCGCAGTGGCGTACAACATGGTTTCAAATTAAACAATAATTATTAAATACCTAAAAATGAAGAAAGTAATTAAACTTGCGTTAACCCTGGTCATGGCCGGAGCCTTCTCCTTGCCGGCTTTTGCGAAGGATTATCTGGTCACCGACTTCGGTGCAAAGGCTGATGGAGAGACCCTCAATACCGCCATTATCCAGGCCGCCATCGACTACATTTCCTCCAACGGCGGAGGCCGGCTTGTTTTCAAGGGCGGAGATTTCGTCACCGGTTCCATTTACATCAAATCCGACGTCACCCTGCACCTTGAGGCGGATGCCCGTATCCTGGGCTCCCTCAATCCCTGGGATTACGTCAGGGACAAGGAGGCCAACTGGACCTCGCTGATCTTCTCGGTGAAGCAGAAGAATATCGGCATTACCGGAAAAGGCGAAATCAACTGCCGCGGATTCCTGGTCGCCACCAAAGGCGTGGACTACGTGCACATGGGGCTGATTGACGATCCCCTCAAACTGGACCGGCTCCAGGAGAGCAAGCGTCCCGAGAATCTTCATTTTTACAAGTGCGAGGGCATTACCATCAAGGACATTACCCTCCGCGACCCGGCCAGCTGGAACCAGCAGTACGACCAGTGCCGCAATATCCTGGTGGACGGCGTGAAAGTGGACGCCAAGTCTTATTGGAACAATGACGGTATCGACATCGTGGACTGCTCGGACGTAATCATCCGCAACTGCGACATCGATGCGGCCGACGACGTCTATTGCTTCAAGAGCCACAGCAAGAACGGCGTCTCCGAGAACGTCCTGGTGGAAAATTGCCGCGGACGCTCCAGCGCCAACGGTATCAAATTCGGTACTTACACCCTCGGCAAATTCAAGAACTTCACGTTCCGCAACATCTACATCTATGACACCTACCGCTCGGCCATCACCATCGCCACGGTTGACGGTGCCCAGATTGAGGACATCCTGATTGACGGCGTGCAGAGCATCAATACCGGCAATCCCATCTTCATCCGTACCGGCTCCCGCCGTGCCGGCGACAATCCTTACATGAAGAACATCGTCATCAAAAACGTGTATGCCGAAGTTCCCATCGACAAGCCGGATGCCGGATATATGTACGAAGGCCCGGTAGAGGACCTGCCCCGCAACGTCTGTCCCAGCGGTATTCAGGGAATCCCCGGGATTCCCATTCAGAACCTTACCCTGGAGAATATCGAAATCGTCTATCCCGGAAAGGCCGACCCTGCCTACGCGTTCCGCGGAACTTCCAAGGCCGAACTGGAGGCCATTCCCGAACTGGAGCAGAGCTATCCCGAGTTTTCCAACTGGAAGGAACTCCCTGCCTGGGGCTTCTATATCCGCCATGCCGAAAACCTGGTGATGAAGAACGTGAAAATCAGCGTCAAGGATGCGGATTACCGTCCCGGCATCGTCGCTGACGACGTCAACGGTCTCACCCTGCAGGGCGTCCAAATCCTGCAGAACGATGCGCCCAAGGGCAAGAAGCAGATTATTACCAACAACGTGAAGAAGTTCAAGAACAAAAAATAAGGAGTTCAAATGAAAAAGATCATTATAACCGTCCTTGCTGCGCTGGTTTCCCTGGCGGCCGTTGCCCAGGACAAGGAATACCAGGCCTCTTATTTCGGAATCAAGAGCAACGGTATCATCGACAATACCACCAGCATCCAGAAAGCCATCGACTTCATTGCCGAGAAGGGGGGCGGAACCCTCACCTTCTGCGTGGGCCGCTATGTCACCGGCGCCGTGTATCTGAAAAGCGGCGTGAACATTCGCCTGGATGCCGCGGCCGATATTATCGGCTCGGACAATATCCATGACTACAAGGGCCAGAAAGCCATTTTCAATGCCTTCGGCGTGGAGAACGTAAGGGTCTATGCCACCCGGGGAAACGGGGTCGTGGACGGTCGCGCCCCCCTTGTGCTCAAGAGCTATGAAGACCAGAAGGCAAAGGGGTATATCTGCGAAAAAACAGCTGTTCCCACTCTCTTTTATTTCGAAAACTGCAAGGGGATTGTCCTGGAGGACGTGCTGTACCGCAATCCGGCGACCCCTGGAAAATTCTATGAGGCTATTAACACTGAAATCAACGTAAAAGGATGCTTTACCGATACTCATTAATTTTGTCTGCGCTGCTTTTGGCAGCTTGTGCCCGGAACACCGTTCCGCAGCAGGTTACCCTCGAGAAGGATGTTCTGAAGGATAAAATCCGCGGTGCCTGGGCCGGTCAGGTGATCGGCTGTACTTATGGCGGCCCTACCGAGTTCAAATTCGCCAATTTCATTCCCGACGGCATGCCCATCGACTGGCATGAGCACATCGTGAAATGGTGGTATGACAACAGTCCCGGTCTGTATGACGATGTCTATATGGACCTTACCTTTGTGGAAGTATTTGAAAAGGAGGGGCTTGATGCGCCGGTGGAATCCTTTGCAAGGGCTTTTGCCGATGCCGGCTACCCCCTGTGGCACGCCAACCTTCAGGCCCGCTACAACATCCGGGCGGGTCTGATGCCTCCTGCATCCGGCCATTGGCGCAACAATGCCCACGCCGATGACATCGACTTCCAGATCGAGGCCGATTATGCCGGCATCATGGCTCCGGGCATGGTGAACGCCGCAACCTATTACACCGACGATATCGGCCATATCATGAATTATGGCGACGGCTGGTACGGCGGCGTTTATGTGGCGGCGATGTATGCCCTGGCCTTTGTCAGCGACGACATCCCCTTTATTGTGAACGAAGCCCTCAAGACCATTCCCCAGGAGAGCCGGTATTACAAGTGCATCAGTGACGTCATCCGTTGGTGGAAACAATACCCGGACGACTGGCACCTGACCTGGGCGCTGGCCAATGAACACTACGGCTTCGATGTGGGCTGCCCCAGCGAGTACAATTCCTCTTTCAACATCGATGCGGTGATCAACAGCGCCTATATTGTCATCGGCCTTTTGTACGGGAACGGTGATTTCTACCGTACCATAGACATCTCCACCCGCTGCGGACATGATTCGGACTGCAATCCGGCCTCGGCCGGAGGCATCCTCGGCACCGTCCTGGGATTTGACAAGATTCCGGAAAAATGGAAGGAGCCCATTTACGAAGTGGAGGATGTCAATTTCAAGTACACCGACATCTCGCTGAACCGTGCCTGCCAGATGAGCTTCGACCAGGCGCTGAAGGTAATCGAACGCAACGGCGGTTCCGTAGGAGAAGAGGCCGTCACCATCAAGACCCAGACCCCGCAGCCCGTGCGCCTGGAGCAGAGCTTCGAAGGCCATTGGCCGGTTGCCAAGAAAGGTTTCAACAAGACATTCGAGCAGATCGGAGCGTTCACCTTTGAAGGCAAGGGCGCGGTCTTTACCTATCGCTTTGTCCTGCCGCAGGGTTACGACGTGAAGGATTACGCGGCCAATGTGGAAGTCATGCTGGACGGCGCCCTGTACAAGACGGTCTCTCTCCCCACCTCCGGAAACGGAAGGAGTACGGAGATCTGCGAGATCTGGGACCTTCCCCTCGGAGAGCACAAAGTGTCCTTCAACTGGACCAACAAAGTGCCTGATGTAGAGTTGATTGTGGCCTACGCCATCATATACTCCGACAAGAAATGAAAAGAATCCTGCTGACCCTGGCTGCTGTCGCGGCCTGCCTTCCGCTGCTTGGCGCGAATTCCAAAAAAGTCCTGGAGGCCTTCCGGAATCCGGACGACGCCTATCGGCCCTATGTGCGCTGGTGGTGGAACGGAGACAAAGTGACCGCCGACGAAATCCGCCGCGAACTGAATCTCCTGAAGGAAGCGGGGATTGCCGGCGTGGAGATCAACCCCGTGGCGTTCCCCGGAAAGGAGAACGAGGACGATCTGGGCATTCCGTCGCTCACCTGGCTCAGCGACGAGTGGATTGATATGCTGGAGGTGGCATTCGACGAGGCCAAGAAGCTGGGCATGACCTGCGACCTCATCGTCGGCTCCGGCTGGCCCTTCGGCGCCGAATCGCTCCCGCGGGAGGAACGGGCTTCCGTCATCCTTACGTATTGCGACTCCACGGCCAAGGCGGGCAGCCTGTACGACCAGTCCCTGTTCCATGTTTTCAAGGAACTGGACCCCAAGGCCAGCACCCCCCATCCGAGCCGCACGCCCCAGTTGTTGAGGGTGCTGCTGGTTCCCGATCCCATCAATGACCTTTCCGAGGCCCGGGACATTACCGACCGGGTGAAGGACGGACTCATCCGGATGGAGGTCCCGGAGGGCAAGTGGCAGGTCTATTACATGGTGAAATACGATTCTTTCGCCAGCGTCATCAACGGGGCTCCCGGTGCCGCCGGGCCCATTCTGGACCACATGAATGCCGCGGCGGTACGGAAGTACCTGGACCGGATGTCCGACAAGCTGGAGGCCCGTTTCGGCCCCCTGTCGCAGCACCTGAGAGCCTTCTTTGTGGACAGCATGGAACTGGAAGGGGCCAACTGGACGTCCGATATGGCCCAGGAGTTCCGTCGCCGGCGCGGCTATGACATCCTGCCCTGGCTGCCGTTCACGATGTTCAAGCTGCGCCGTCTGGGCGAGGTGGAGGACTTCAACTACGGCTGCGCCAAGGGCGAGAAATTCCAGGAGCAGGTGAACCGCGCCCGCTACGACTTCGAGCTCACCAAGGCCGAACTCCTGGAGGAACGCTTCTTCAGGGTTTATCGGCAGTGGTGCAATGAGCACGGGGTGAAAGCCCGCGCCCAGGCCTATGGCTGCGGATTCTTCCCGCTGGAAAGCTCCCTCACCGTCGATATCCCGGAAGGGGAGTCCTGGACCACCAACTGGCTTCGGCATGTGGTGGGCGAGGAGATGGGCGACGAAGACTACCGCCGCGGAAGGGCCTACACCATGATTGACAAGTATGTCTCGTCGGCCGCCCATCTGCAGGGAAAGCGCCTGGTGAGCTGCGAGGAGATGACCAACACCTACAATGTGTTCTCCACTTCGCTGGAATACCTGAAGGTGGGCTCCGACATGAGCTGCATTTCCGGCATCACCCATTCGGTGTGGCACGGATTCAACTATTCGCCCAAGGAAGCCCCCTTCCCGGGCTGGGTGCGCTATGGCAGTTACTACAACGAGAAAAACACCTGGTGGCCCTATTTCAGGCTGCTGAACGACTACCGTGCCCGCCTGGGCGCACTGGTACGCAATGCCGACATGTACACCGACATCGCCATCCTGCCGGCCAACGCCGATCTCTGGTCCACCATGGGCGTACAGACGGAACCTTTCCCGGTGAAGTTGAATGTACCCTATACCTCCCTGGTGTGGGAAGCCATCCACAAGAATGGCGGCGGGGCCGATTATGTGTCGGAACGCATCCTGGAGGGCGCTACGGTCAAGAAAGGAAAACTCTGTTACGGTCCCAAGGCGTACAGCGTGCTGTTCACCGTGGAAGTGCGCGGAACTACTGTCGCGGCCATGGAGAAAATCCGGGAGTTTGTCCTGGGCGGCGGCCGCGTCTTCTGCATTGAGACCTATCCGGAAAAATCCGTGGGAATGGCCGATGCCGATGTCCGGGATGCCCGGGTGGCCGAAATCGTGAAGGAACTGGAGCAAACGGGGCGCTTTATCCTGCTGCCCAAGCCCGAAGACAACCGTTTTCTGGAATGGTATGCCGGAATCATGCGCCAGTATTCGCTTCCGCATACGCTGACCCTTTCCCACCCGGACCGTTTCCTTCTCCAGAACCGCTATGTGATGGACGACGGCAGCAACTTCTTCCTCTTTGTGAACGCCAGCCGGCTGGAAGGGAAGAGCACCGACATCACGTTCCCCTCCGCCGTCACGCGTGGCCGCAAGGCCTGGCTGTACGACCCTGCCACCGGCAAGCGCTACAGCTTGAAAATCCCTGCCGACGGAAAACTGCACTTCGAGTTCGGCCCTTCCGAGAGTTTTGTCTTCATGTTTGACAAAATGGGCGGAAAGGCGCCTGAATGGAAGCCGGTTCCGGTATCGGCCGACGGCCTGGAAGTCAAGGCCTGGAAGGTGCGTTTCGCCAATCCCGAGGTGCCGGATGTCCCGCCGGCCGTGCTGGACACGCTGGCAGATCTGAAGGACCTCCCGGACTATCAGAACTTTATGGGTACGGCTACCTATACCGCCGAGGTGGAACTTCCTTCCGCCGGACCGCTGCCCCGTTACCTGAATCTGGGGAAGGTGGGGTATATCGCCGAGGTTTCCATCAATGGAAAACCCGCCGGCCTTCACTGGTACGGAAATGCCGTACTGGAGGTTGACGGGCTTTTGAAACCGGGACCCAACACCATTGAGGTGAAGGTGACCACCCTGATGAGCAACTACTTGCAGACACTTCCGGAGAACCGGATTGTTCAGCGCTATATCCTGCGCCGCAAAACGCCGCTCATGCCTGCCGGTCTGATAGGGCCTGTGGTCCTTTATTGAACGGTCAGGGAAACGCAGTTCAAATCTTTGTCATCGGAAGAGGAGCCCAGCATGACTGTGAAGTCGCCGGGCTCCACTTCCCATTTTTCACCGGCCCCCCAGCAGGCGAGCATGGCCGGGGTAATCTCAAATTCCAGCGTTGTGCTTTCGCCGGCCTTCAGGAAAGGCTTCTGGACGGCTTTGAGTTCCTTGACGGGACGGGTTACCGAACCGTATTCGTCCCGGATGTACAGTTGAACGGCTTCGGCCCCGTCGCGGGGACCGGCGTTGGTGAGCGTTACGCGAAGCTGTACGCTCTCTCCGGGACCGATGACGGTTTTGGACAGCGTGGGCTCCCCATATTCGAAGCGGGTATAGCTGAGCCCGTGTCCGAAGGGATACAGCGGCCCCTGCTCGGCCAGGGCGAAGTGGCGGGAGTACTGGGAATGCTTGTGATTGTAAACGCACTGGATCTGTCCGGCGTTACGGGGGATGGTGACAGGAAGCTTGCCGGAAGGGTTGACAGCCCCCGTAAGAATTTCGGCGATGGCCTGACCGCCCATCTGACCGGGCTCCCAGGTGTTTACAATGGCGTTTACGGAAGGGCTTTCAGCGGCCCATTCCACGCCCAGGGCACGGCCGCTCATCAGCAGCAGCACCGTGGGACGGCCGGATGCGGCCACGGCTTCCAGCAGTTCCTGCTGACGCCCCGGAAGGTCGATGTTGTCGCGGTCGCAGTTTTCGCCGCAGGTGCGTCCAAAGGATGAATAGCGCTGGGAATTGTCACCCAGGACCAGGATGTTCAGCTGTGCCGCCCGAGCAAGGGATGTCGCTTGGGCAAGACCGGCCTCATCCACTCCGGTGACGCGTCCGCCGAAAAACAGCGTGTCGATGCGGGCCTGGGGGAAGGCTTCCCGTAAGCCCTCGAACACGGTGATTACGTCATCGTCTTCCTGGGGAACCACCCAGTCGCCCAGTTGGGTCTGGCTGTCGGCATTGGGGCCGCAGAGGAAAATGCGGCTGTAGGAGCCAAGGGGCAGGATCCCGTCATTTTTCAGCAGAACAATGCTCTCCCGGGCCGCCTCCAGCGAGGTGCGGCGGTGTTCCGCATCGGCGGGGAAGCCCCTTTGCGCGGGCAGGGGAGGAATCGGGTCCTCGAAAAGGCCCAGGGCGAATTTGGCTTCCAGGATTTTCCCGGCGGCTTCGTCAATCCGTTTCATGGGAATGCGCCCGCTGCGGACACCTTCCAGGACAGACTCGAAATAGTGGTCGCCTTGCATGTGCATGTCGATGCCGGATTCTACGGACAGCAGGAACGCCTCGTTCTGGTCCGGAACCAGGTGGTGCATGCTGTGCAGGCGTTCGATGTCCATCCAGTCGCTCACGACAAAGCCGTTGAATCCCAGTTCTTTGCGGAGGATATCTTCTACCAGCCAGCTGTTTGCATGACACGGTACGCCATTGAGTTCATTGTGCGCGGCCATCACCGTGGCGACACCGGCCTCCACGGCAGCCTGGAAAGGCGGAAGGTAGAGTTCGCGCATTTTGCGCTCGCTCATGTCCATGGGGGCGGCGTTGAGTCCGCCGGCAGGTTCCCCGCCGCCGATCAGGTGTTTGGCGCAGGCCAGCACTTTCCCCTCTGCGAAATCGCCGTCGCGGCCCTGAAGGCCCCAGATGGAGTATTTCCCCATTTCGGACACCAGATAGGGGTCTTCCCCGAAGCATTCGCCCATCCGGCCCCAGCGGGCGTCGCGGGCCACGTCCAGGTTGGGGGCAAAGGTCCAGTGCATGCCGGTCCGGCGCATCTCGTCGGCCGTTTCGGCCCCGATTTTTTCCATCAGCTCCGGCCGGAAGGTAGAGGCCAGGCCGATATTGCCGGGATACACGGTGCAGCCGGCCCTGAGGCCGTTTCCGTGGATGGCGTCGATGCCCATCAGCAGGGGAATGCCCAGGCGGGATTCGGAAGCCAGCACTTGCAGCTGGTGTGCTTCTTCACCGGTGAGTACATGCAGAAAGGCGCCCACCTTGCCATCCCGGATCCGCTGGGCCAGCTCCGGATTGCCCAGGTTTTCATCGGAGGCATCAATGTTCTTGTAGGGCGACCCCTGGTCCGGCGGAACGTAGCAGGGACCCACATACTGGCACATCTGGCCGATTTTTTCTTCCAGGGTCATCTCCTTCAGCAGGAGGGCGGCCCGTTCCCCGGCGGGGAGGGTGGCGTCGTGCCAGTCCCCGCCCGAGCAGGCGGCGAAGGCGAGGACGGCGGTAAGCAGAAGCGTCTTTTTCATCAGAGCTGTACGGTAAGCGTGAGGGTTTCGTGAATGGAGGTGCTGCCGGCATTTACCGTGAGGGTGTCGTCTTCCCAGGTCCAGTCTTTGACCGTTTTTCCGTTCAGGCTCACCTTGGCGGGCTTGGAAGTGCACCGAAGTTCAAAACTGTAGTTGCGGTTGTCCGGCATGCCTTGGTAGCTGCCTTCGACAGGATTTACCGTTACGCGGATGTTCCTGCCGTTTTCATGGCATTCGAAGAGGGTGGAACAGATGGCGCCTTCTTCGTAGGCATAGCTTTCGCCGTCATCGTCATACATGGTGAAGCTGCTCTCGCCGTGGGGATAGACCTTGAGGATAATGTCCCTCTGGGGCTCCGTGCCGATGAAATCCACCACCGGGCGGGTGGGAACAATGGCGCCGTTGCGGACGAACAGCTGGCCGGCCCGGTTGTGGGGGAGCTCCCGGGAGATGGTTTCCCCGCGGCTTTCCACCAGCTCTCCCGTCCAGACGTTGATCCACTGACCCGCAGGCAGGTAAATGTCGTTGGAGAAAGCGCTTACGCAGTACTGGCGGCCGAACATGTACTGGAATACCATGTCGTCGCAATTGCGGTCGTCGGGGAATTCCAGGGGCATGGAACGCACCATCGGCATACCGGTGAGCATGCCTTCCAGGGCATTGGAGTAGATGTAGGGGATGAAGGAATAGCGAAGACTGATGTAGAACTTGTACATTTCCTTCTCCACGCCATAATAGTAGAAGGGGTGCATCATGCTGAACCAGCTGTTTACCTGCAGCCAGGGCAGGAAAACACCGAAATGCAGCCCCTGCATTTCCTGCTCGCGGGGAACGCTCATCACGTCGCAGCTCATGTTCATGAAGCCGGAGTTGCCCAGGTTGTGCTGGTCGAACAGGGCCACGATGCCGCCGCCGTTGTCTCCGCTGTTGGCGGCGCTCCAGCGCTGGCTGCCGGCCCAGCCGCCGCAGTAGTGGTGCCAGCTGCGCTTGCCGGTGTGGCGGCGCGTCATCTGGGCAATCTGCTTGGGCATGAGAACCTGGCTGATATTGTGCATCTCGTCGTCTCCGCGTCCGTTATGGTAGTTCCAGTCGGGATGGGCGTCAATGGTGCGGGCGGGGTCCAGCTTGAAGCCGACCACCCCCATGTCCATGAACTTGGACAGGTGGTCCGGCCAATGCTCCAGACCGGAAGTGTCCCGGCCGTCCCGGAGGGCGATGAGGTCTTCCTCGATGATGCTGGTGTCATATTCCTCGCAGAGCCACAGACCCAGCCGGATGCCCATGCTGTTAAGCTTTCCGACAAACAGGCGGGGGTAGTACTTCTTGGGCATCTGATCCTGTACCCAGTAGGGTTCGGGGGAGAAGCGGTCGTAATTCCACGCCTTCTTGGTGGAGAAGTCGTAGCGCTTGGCCATCCACTGCGGCTCCAGCCAGAAAAGATCCACGGGGACGCCCATGTCGCGGAAGTGGGCGGCATCGTTCAGGATGGCCCACTGGTCTTCCCGCATGTTGGGACCGAAGGCAAAGCCGTATGCCCAGCGGGGGAGGACATAGCTCCGGCCGGTAATCTGGGTATAGAGGTTCAGGACAGAGGGCATGTCCGTTCCTGCCATCAGGTAGAAATCGACATTCTCGAAGGTGTTGTAGATGTTGAAGACATCCGGATTCGTGTATCCCACGTCAAAGTGGCATTTGCGGGACGTGTTGTTGAAAATGCCCCAGCCGCGGGAGCTCATCATGAAGGGCATGGGAATTTCCGTGTGCTGGTAGGTGGTCCACATCCGGAGCAGTTCTCCGCGGTGCTGGATATGCTCCCGGGAGGTGCTGCCGCCTCCGTAGAAGCGCTCGCCTTCTTCCATGGAGAGGGAGAGGCCGCTGGCCTTGGCGGGGTCTCCGCTGTCAATCTTTCCGCCTCCGGAGAGCTTTCCTTCATCATCGCCGATGATGCCGTTGTTCACGGCTACGGTCATCTTTCCGAATTTCTCGTTGACGGCATCGGCCAGGGCCCTCACCGGGCCGCTTCCCGGCTGAAGGTAGCCTATCCGGCGGACGATGGTGCGGCCCTTTGCATCCTTGAGGGTCAGGGTTCCGTCCGTGGCCGACAAAATCAGGGAAGCTTTGCTGCTGGTGAAGACATGCGCTCCGTCCTGCTGCCGCACGGTATAGTCCACTTCCGGCCAGTCGGTGCGGGTGATTCCGTAACGGGTCATCAGGGACTCGGAGAAGTTTCCGTCGGGCGATATCTGCACGCGGAAAATGTCATCGGCACATACTTCTACGCCCACGGTGGTTCCGTCGGCGATTTTGACCTTGTGGATGGGATTGGCGGACGCCGCCAGGGAGATCATGAGCAGCTGGGCTGCCAGCAAAAGGATTCTTTTCATCATATTGTACAATTATTTAACTTTCACGTCCGTCCCTGGGGATTCCCTGATTTCCGAAACAATCCGGTGTTTGGACATTTTCAGGGGGCCGTTCATGAAGGCCGGCAGGTTATAGGAATCCATCAGGCGTTTGTAATAGGCATTGGGGTCTTTCTGGGGGAGCAGGAAGGGTTTGGAGGCTTTTCCTTCCTCATCGATGTAAGTAAAGTAAGGGCGGGTATAAAGCCCGTCCAGGCGGCGGCTGCTGAATACCATCCAGCGTCCGTTTGAACTCCAGCTGTGGAAACTGTCCGTTTCGGGGGAATTGGCGGCTTCCAGCGGCCATCTCTCCAGGGTTTCCAGGTCCATCATCCATAGGTCGGCGTCCTTGTGCCAGATGGAGAAATTGCCATATCCGTGGCGGGTGTAGCACAGGAAGCGTCCGTCCGGGGAGATGCGCGGGAAAGAGACGCTGTATCCTTCGGCGGGGGCGTCGTAGAGGCATTCCAGGCTGTCTCCGAAGCGCATGTCCCGGGCGTTGAAGGCGATGCGGTAAAGACCGTAGCGTACCGCCTTGTGGTCTTTGGGCATTTCCACGGCTTCGGCCGAGCAGAAATAGAGCCAATTCCCGTCGGGGGAGAAGGTCGGGAAGGTCTCGAAGCGGTCTTCCCGCTTGGTGAGGGGGCTCCAGGCAATCTCTTTGCTGCGGATGTCATAGACCACGACGTCGGAAGCCATGTCATACACTTCGATGCGGTCGTGTCCGTGATTGTAGAAAGACTGGAGGGTCTGGTTCACGGAGAAAGCGATGTGGTTTCCGGACGGATGCCAGTACGGGTACACCAGGGCGCTTATGGTGGAATCGGTTTTGGTGTTCAGCTTTTCGATAGAATCCCCATCGATGAGCATCGTGCCGCCGTGGGCGGCCCTCACATGGAAAACGCTCTTGGAAGGGTCTCCGCCTGCGGTGGCATGGCAGTTCATGCAGTTTCCGTCCGTCAGGTCGTTGGACAGGATGGCGGTTTGTCTGTAGCTTGTCAGGTCCCGCTGGTAGATACCCATCTTCTGCCAGCCCTGATAGCCCGGAGGAATGAGCCGGTACGAGAGATACGGGTCAATTGCTTCCTTGACATAAATCTTGAAAGGCTGGTAGGACTTCCATGCTTCTCCCTGGCGCACCAGAACGGTCATTTCCACTTCTTCCTTCTCCATCATCTTTTTCCACAGCCGCTCCGGCAGGGAGAACAGCCCGTCTTTTCCACGGATTGTCCGGCCTTCCACCTGCAAGGCGCATTCCCCGTTCCCGGTATAGGAGAAATTGAGCGGAGCGATGTTGCGGGGAACCGTCACAAAACTGTAGTCCGGTTCCATGGGCGGAAGGCTGCCGATGCTTCCGGAAGGATGGATATCCCCGGAACAGCTTCCAAGCAGAAGCGCTCCTGCCATCAGGCCGATGCAAAGATTTTTTCTCATATCTCCTTGTACAATAAATAATGCCAATAGGATGTGCTGTACCCCTTCGGCGCCTTGCCTCCGCTTTTCAGGCTAGCCTCCTGGAAGGATTGGAAACGGCGGACGGTTTCCCGGGTGACCCCGTGCGTGGCGCACCAGTCCGGTCCCATGACGTCGGCCCCGCCCACGTTGCGGGCGTACTCGCTGTAGAAAAGCACGGCTTCCTGTACGGGAACAGGGAGGGTTTCCAGCCCCGGCTGGCCGAAGTAACGGTTCACGAGGGCGGTAACGGATTTGATGTCTTTGGTAAGCAGCATGTAGGCAAGGGCGTATTCCATGGCCCCGCGGTTGGCGGGATTGGCGTCCACCACGCGCAAAAGTTCCTCCAGGGGGTTTCCGAACATGGCGAAGCCGTCCAGAACGGGCCAGCTGCGCCGTCCCTGCCCCAGCAGGGGATCGGCCTCGACGGCTGCGTCGTTATACAAAAAGCTTTTTTGCTCCCGTGCCCATTGCCGGTAGTGGGGCGCTTTTTCCAGCAGGGAAAGGTATTTGTCGGCAACGGCGTAAGTGCCCCGCATCAGTTCAATCCGGGCGTTCATCTTGAGCATGGCGGGGCAGAGGCCCTCCGTAGAGTTGAGCGTATTGAAGGCTATATCCTGTGCGGCGGCCATATTGCCCATGGCAAACATGATATGGGCCTGGGAAATCGATACGCCGCGGTCGTCGCTCATCTGGACGAGGCCGGTGGGCCCCCGCTGGTCGTATTTGAACATGTCTTCGAGCAGCCGGCCTTTTTGGGAGAGGGCCAGGTTCAGGTACTGGGCGGTATGGGGAATCCACGGGTGGGAGCGGCAGGCCTTGATCAGCCCGTCCCAGTCTTCATTTGTAGCATAATGCTCATATTCGTATGTGATGCCGGGCTGCCGGCTCTCCGCTTCTTTCACAAGCCGGAAGGCGGGGACGAGGGCCAGGATGAAAACTGCGCAACTGCCGGCCAGGACAAGAAGGCGCCTGCGGAGGAAGGGCTTGGAAGCCTCGGCGGCCAGGACCGTAAGGGGAAGCACTCCCCAGGGAATCCAGTGCTGCCAGGGCATCGGGGTATCAAGGTCGAAGTAGAAAGCGGGCGTCCAGGCAGCCTTCAGCGTGGGCGTCCAGGCCAGCAGCCAGGCTCCGAAGCCGGCGGCGAAGGCCACCGCCACATACAGGGCCGATGCCCACTGTCTCCTGTAAAAATCCAGGATGGCGGCGCAAAGGGCGAACAGCAGGGCAGCGGGCCCGGCGGCCAGATAGACGGCCAGCGTAAGAAGGATACCCCGGATCAGGCGGTGGGTCCGGATGCAGGAATATCTGCACAGGGCACCCAGGGCAATGAGCCAGGCCGTGAGGACACTGAAATGCATGGCGTTCTCCGAAAGGGATGCCGCCAGAAAGGCAAACGGGATGAAACAGAGCGGCAGGATGGCCCATCGGGCCCTTTTGTCCCGCACGGAAAACCATAGTAGCCAGGCTCCCAGTCCCAGAAGAGCCAGCGTAAGGATGACTGCCGTTGCGGGATTCCAGAAAAACTGGACCACAAAGCGTGCGGACAATGTTGCCAGGCCTCCTACGGTGAACAGGCATTGGACAAGATAGGTCTTGTCAAACAGGAACAGTTGCTGCTGTTCCCGGTAGGCGAGTGCAAAACGGTCCATCATAAGTCTTCCGGATCTATCAGGGTGGCGGTGGAAGCGTAAAAGGTATAAAGTTGATCCGCCTCTTTTTGGTACTTGACTTTGGTCTCTTCCAGTTCTTCGGGAGTCAAGTCAGGGCAGCCGGTCAGTTTCTCGGAATAGACCGGATGTCCGTATGCATGGCTCAGGACCATGTCCTGCACCAGCACATAACGGGCCGGAAAACTGTATCCCTCCCACTGGGGGTCTTTTGCAGTGGCCTTGAACTGGATGATGCAAAGGCTGTCACAGGAATAAAGGATTTCGGGGGAAGTAACGGTCCCTCCTCCGCTCATGGAGAGTTCCTCCTCCATGGCCCGCTCCAGGGCTTCGGGTATGCGGACAAGCGCTTTCCGTTCCAGTTCTGGGCGGGTGGAACAGCTCAATGCCATGACCAGAAGGGCACAAGACCAAAAAAGCACGGTTCTTTTCATGTGAGTAGAGGCAAGATTGTCATATATCTCTCAAAGTTAACACTTTTTAGGACAAAAAAAAAGCAGCCCCCATTTCTGAGGGCTGCCATTTGAAAAACAGGCGTATCAGTTACTCTTTCTTGCTGCCGTATCCCGGGTTCTGTTCGATCTTCACGTCCTTGTTGGACTGGATGATCTGGATAGGAATCGGGAGCAGGTAGTTGTGCGGCATGATGTTGGGACGGTGACGGGTGTTGCCAAGGGCATCCGTGTAAGCCTCACGGCCGCGGTCCTCGTTCTCATAGCCAAAGCCATACTTGCGGGTACGCTCGTAGAAGGTGTTGGAAGTGGTGTAATTCTGCGTAGGATAGCACTCGGTGACATAAGTAGCCTTCGGGTTGCAGCTCAGACGGCTGAGGGTGACCCAGCGCTGCTCTTCACCAAAGAGCTCGCGGACACGTTCGTCCAGGATGTAGTCGATGTCGATGTCGTCTGCGGAGCAGGCTTTGGCACCGGCACGGCTGCGGAGGACGTTGATGTCCTGGGCGGCACCGGCCTTGTTGCCCTGGGCCAGACGGGCCTCGGCACGCAGCAGATAGGTTTCGGCGATACGGATCATGTACCAGTCGGTGTCATAGTAGGCGTTTCCGGCGTCAAAGAGATGACGGTCGTCGGAGAACTTCCAGAAACGAGGGGTAATGTTCACGGTATCGGCGGCGGTTACAGCGTACAGACCGGCGGCCACGCGGGCCTGTACCTCTTTCTTCACCTCGGACCACTTCTTGCCGGAAGGCGTGTAGCAGTCGCGCTGGATCATGACTTCGCTTCCGCGGAAGTCGTTCGGGTCGTCCCAGTAGGAACCCAGGATGTCGCCGGCAGGGCGCTGGACAAATTCAGAGGCCAGCAGGCCGAGGGAGGTGGCTGCACCGTTACCCTGGGCGCGTACGGCAAGGGAGTCGATTCGGGTGGAGATGTTGTAGGCGAGTTTGCGTCCTTCCAGATCTTCCCCGGTAACGGTCTTAGGAGGATCACCGGCGCCGGCAGGTGCTACACCCTTAGGGAAGCAGACGGCATCGGCCGTGAAGACATAATACTTCTTACCGTCGGAACCGTCTCTCTGGCCATTTTTGCCACCCATGGGAATCCAGGGAGCCCAGGTAGATTCGAGCACGGGCTTGTGCATACGCCACCAGGAGTCTCCGGAGCCGCCCAGCGGCCAGTTGTCCTGACCTACGGTGTAGTCGATCTGGGCTACCCAAATGGCTTCCAGGTTGCCGGGATCGTTGGGGTTGGAGTCGGATGCAAATTTGCCCACTTCGGTCAAACCGGAGGAACGGAAGAGGTCCCAGTATGCGCCCTGAGGGGCGGCGAGGGAGTTGCCGTAACGGTCCACGGCCTGGTCGGCGCGGTTACCGAAACGGGTGGTCATGAGCTGGTAGTTGCCGTCGGTCTTGTCGATGACGCGGGAGGCAGCCTGCTCGGCCTTCTGGAATTCACCCAGGCAGAGATAAATCTCGGAGAGGTAGTGGGCGGCGGCAGCCTTGGTGACGGTACCCATCAGACGGGGAGTGGAAGGGAGGTTCTGCTCGGCATACTCAAAGTCTGCAGCGAGTTTTGCCCAGGCTTCCTCACGGCCTATCAGCTCGTTGTCATAGCGTGCTTCCGTAGTCATATGTTCGGAATACAATACCTGACCGAACATGCCGGCAATTACACGGAATGCCCAGGCGCGGAGGAACACGGCTTCAGCACGGAGGTTGTTCTTCACCGTTTCGCTGGTGTATTCAATCTCCGGGTGCTCGTCAATCATGTCCACCACGATGTTGGCACGGTTGGAGAGCTTGTACATGTATTCACCATAGTGACGGGCGTAACCGCTGTCTTCGGTGAGGAGGCTCCAGTTGGAGAAATGCGTGTTGCCGCCGGTGGGGGCGAAGGTGTCCAGGCCCATGCCGAAGAGCATCCAGTTGTGATCGGAGCCACCACGCTGGTTGCCGAACACCATATACTGAACCTCGGAATAGGCCGACGCAAGAGCAATCTCAATGGCTTGCTGGTTCTTGAAGAAGCTGTTGGTATCGTCCTCGTACGTGCGCTCTTCCAGGAAGAGATTGTCGTTACAGGAAACGGCCAGGACAGCTGCAAGAAGAATGACTATATACTTTTTCATAATCTCTCGTGTTTAATTATTTCTTCTTGGGGGCGGAGAAAGTCAGGTTCACGCCGAAGGTGAACGTCTTGTAGGCGCCGTTGCTGCCGAAGCGGCTGGAGCTGGCGCCGGCGGCGATGGTACCACCGGTTTCAGGATCGATACCGGACCAGTTGGTGATGGTGAACAGGTCGGTGGCGGCCACATAGCAACGGAGGTTGCTGATGCCGGTGTTCTTCAGGACCTTTGAAGGAATGGTGTAGGAGAACACCAGATCTTTCAGTTTCAGGAAGGTACGGCTGTTCCAGTACTGGTATTCGAGGGTGTTGGTGTAGCCGTAGCGGGCGAAGGTCTGGGAGTGGTTCTCCGGCGTCCAGGGCTTTACACGTGCGAGTTGTGCGCCACTGCCCATATTGGGGTTGAAGGCGTACGGGTCAAGGCCGATGAAGTGGGTCTTGTCGCCCTGTGCCCAGCGGAAATTGAAGAACAGGCTGAAATTCTTCCAGCGGAGGGTGTTGCCGAAGTTCAGGGTGAACAGCGGATCCGGGGAACCGATGTACTGACGGTCGTCGGATGTGATGGCTCCGTCGCCGTTGAAGTCTTCGAACTTGAGATCACCGGGCTCGGCGTCGGGCTGTACCTTGTGGGCGTCAATCTCGGCCTGGTTCTGGAAGATGCCCAGGAGCTTGAGGTCATAGGCGGCTCCCAACGGACGGCCTACCTGAAGAGCGTAATAACTTTCACGTCCGTAGGTCTGTGCGTTGGCCACGTCGTCGGCCTCATTGCCGTTGTAGTCCGGGCCGAAGAGGGAAACGAGCTTGTTCTCGTTGGTGTCGAACACGAAGTTGCTTTCCCAGCGGAAGGTATTGTCACCGTTGCCGTTGATGTTGACGGTATTGAGGGTAACTTCAACACCCTTGTTGGTTACGAGACCCACGTTGTCATTCACAGTGTTGAAACCAACGATGTATGAAATGGAACGGGCCACCAGCATGTTGGTGGTACGGCCGGTGTAGAGGTCGATGCTACCGTTGATGCGGTTCTGCAGGAAGGAGAAGTCGATACCCAGGTTCATCTTTTCCACCGTTGCCCAGGTGAGGGATCGGTTGGGGAGGTTGGACAGGGTCATACCCAGGGTGCTGACGTCGCCCAGCCAGGTCATCGTAGCGGCACCGCTATTGCTAGTGAGTTTTTCTATCGTGGACTGGGTGGCACCGGCGCTGATGTTGCGGGAACCGTTCTGGCCCCAGGACAGACGCAGTTTCAGGAAGTCGAAGAAGTTGAGGTTCTTGATGAACTGCTCGTTGCTCAGTACCCAGGCGGCGCTGGCGCCGAAGAAGTTGCCCCACTTGTGACCGGGAGCGAAGGCGGAGAAACCGTCACGGCGGAAGTTGCCGGTGATGTAGTACTTGTTGGCGAAGTTGTAGTTCAGGCGGGCCAGGTAACCGACGGCCTGCGTTTCCACGCGATTGCGATAGGTGTCGGTGACAGAGTTGGCGGTCTCTATATTATAGACGCCAAGGGTGGTGGGAATAGGATAACCGGTGAAGTCGGTTCCCAGCGAGTTGCTGTTGGTGGCTTCACGGGTGTAACCTACGGTGGCGTCAACGTGGTGACGGCCGAAGTCCCGGTTCCAGGTGAGAATCTGGTCAATGTTCCAGGCTACATAGTTGGAGGAGGAAATCGAACCGGTGACACTGCCGATGTACTGCATCGGGTTCTGCATCTGGGTGATGTCTTCCGTGCTCACCGACATTTCTGGCTTGTTGTAAACGTCGCTGTAGCCGGCGTTGCGCTGGGCCTGCAGGGTAATCTTGTAGCTCAGGCCGGGGATGAAGGGGAAGTCCACCTGGGCATAGGCCACACCGTTGAGGTTGATGCTCTTGCTCTGGCGGTCCGTGTAGGCGTAGGAGTCGTTCTTACCGGCGCCGATGAACGGGCTGGCGGTGTTGTTGTCCGGATGGCTGTTGTACCAGTTCTCGAAGCCTTCCTGGCGGGCATACACATAGGACAGCGGGGTGTACCACATGGCATAACGGATGCTGGCGCTCTGGCCCCAGCTGTTGGAGGCCAGGATGTTGGCCTTGGCACCGAGGGACAGCCAGTCGGTAACCTTGAAGTCCATCTTCAACATGGCGCCGAGTTTTTCGTAGTCGTCACCCTTGCGGATGCCCTGCTGACGGGTGTAGTCCGTGGAGAAGTAGTAGTTCACACGTTCGGTACCGCCGCTGACGGACAGGTCATACTTCTGACCCACACCCTTGCGGGAGATCTCATCCAGCCAGTTCACCCACTTGCCGTCGTTCCAGGCTTCCAGTTCGCGGGCTCCCAGCATGCCGGTGAAGTTGGCAGCATCATCCAGGCTGGCGAAATCGGACCAAGACTTATCTTTGTAGTCAACGACCTTCGCGCCTTGCTTGCTGTAGAAACGATTCTTCAGGAAGGTTTCCTTGTCGCTCACCATCTTGGGCATGCGGCTCCAGTCGGAGATGCTCACCTGGCCGTTGAAATTCACGACCGGGCTGCCGCCGGTACCGCGCTTGGTGGTGATGATGATAACGCCGTTGGCGGCACGGGAACCGTAGATGGCGGCGGCGGAGGCGTCCTTCAGCACGTCGATGCTTTCGATATCGGCCGTGTTGATGGAGTTGATGGAACCATAGGAGAGCACACCGTCGATGACCAGCAGCGGCTGGTTGACGCTCTGGGCCGAAGCAGACATGGAACCGCCGGTAGGGATGGAGTTCTTACCGCGGATGGTCATGGTCTGGGTGTTGTCACCGGCGGCGCTGGTGGTAGGAGCATAGCTCAGACCGGCCACCTTGGAAGACAGGGCAGACAGGGCGTTGGGGTTGGGGAGGGAAGCGACGTTGGAGTCGTTGCCATAGTTGACGCTGGCGATGGCGCCGGAAACGTCACGCTTGCGGGCGGTACCGTAACCGACGACAACCACGTCGTCCAGGAAGAGGGTGTCTTCTTCCAGAACAATGTTGAGCGTCTTCTGGCCACGGACTGCAACTTCTACAGTCTTGTAGCCGATGGAGGAAATGACCAGGGTGGCATTGTCCGCAACATGGATGCTGAACTGGCCGTCCAAGTCAGTTGCTACGCCGATGGCAGAGTCCTTGATCTGGACTCCGGCACCGATCACTGGTTCGCCCTTGGCGTCGACGACCTTACCGGTCACCGTCGTCTGTGCGAACACCTGCACGCCGATGAGGCATGCAAGCGCTACCAAAATGAATCGTTTTAACATAAATAATGAATAATAAGTTAGTTATTAGTTGGATTTAGTACTTCCAAATCGTTTATGAGTTATTACAAATTTAATTTTTTTATTTTGGTATATACTCCCGATTTCCGCTTTTTCTACTTTTACCAGCCATTTTTTTCGCGCAATTTTTGTTGAAATTGTGCAAAATCCTTATCTTTGTTGTGCAATTTAAGGGATAAGGAACGTATGAAGGAAACGCTTTCTTCCATTGCCGCCAGGCTGGGGGTTTCCACCACTACTGTTTCCCGTGTATTGGGCGGGAAGGCGGATAAATATCGAATCAGTCAAGAGATGATCGACCGTGTGGAGGCCGAAGCCAGGAGGTGTGGCTACATGTCACAATTTCTTGCGCAGAAATTGCGCAAGGTCAGAACCCATACCATCGGTCTCGTTCTGCCCTCAATCACCAATCCGTATTTTGCGGACATCGCTTCGGCCATCATCACCAAGGCACAGGAAAAAGGCTATACCACCATCATCGTGGATTCCATGGAAAACGAGGAGAATCAGCGGGACGTCCTGTCCACCCTGGTGTCCAGGAAGGTGGACGGAATCATTGCCGCCCCCTGCGGAACGGATGCCGCTTTTTTCGAGGAAGTGCGGAAATCGATTCCCCTGGTACTGGTGGACCGCTATTTCGAAAATTCCAGGATTCCTTATGTTACTTCGAACAACTACAAGGGTGCTTTCGAGGCGGTGGAGATGCTGCTGCAGAGCGGACACCGGGAGATCGCCTGTATCCAGGGAGAAAAGGAATCCAGCCCCAACAAGGCCCGGGTCCAGGGTTACCGGGACGCGCTCCGCATGTATGGCCTGGAAGAAAAGTGCAGGATCTCGGGAGAGGCATTTTCCATCCAGAACGGTTATCTTGAAACCAAACTCCTGCTGAACCGTTCGCCCAGGCCCACGGCCATTTTTGCCCTCAGCTACACGATTGTCCTGGGAGCCCTGAAGGCGATCAATGACAGTGAGTACAGGATTCCTGAGGATATTTCCATCATCTCCTTCGATGACCATACCACCCTGGACTACACATCCCCTGCCATTTCCAGGGTGAGTCAGCCGGTGGAGGAAATGGGCGGACTCGCCGCAAAAATCCTCTTCGACTACATCGAGAACGGAAACGAAAACATCACGCAGCTCAAACTGTCCACAACCCTGGTCTCCGGCGCTTCGGTGCTGTCCCGGGAGGACGTCGCTTCTGCGGAGGACTGACGTGGAAGGGACAGCAGACGCAAAGACAATTTTTTTCATTATTTTTGCGAATGCTTAATATTCTGAAAGCGTCGGCGGGGTCCGGCAAAACATACAATTTGGCAAAGGAATACATCCGCCTGATTCTCGAAAGCGAGAAGGCCGATGCCTACCGCCATGTGCTCGCCGTCACCTTTACCAACAAGGCGACGGACGAGATGAAACGCCGGATTCTCAAGGAACTGTACACGCTGTCCCGGGAGCCGGAATCCTCGCCGTACTTCAAGGTTTTTGTGCCTTCTCTTTTTGCGGACGCACAGCGTCTCCGGAAAAAGGCCCGGCAGCAGTTGACGGGCATCCTGCACGACTATTCGGCCTTTGCCGTTTCCACCATCGACCGTTTTTTCCAGCAGACGCTCCGTGCCTTTTCCCGGGAAATCGGCCAGTTTTCCTCCTATCAGGTGCAATTGGACAGGGAGGCGCTGGTCAGTGAAAGCGTGGACCGGGTACTGGATACCCTCTCGGAAAAGGACAGGCCCCTGCTGGGCTGGCTCACCGGCAGCGTGAAGGAGGACCTCCGGCAGAGCGGCACCTTTTCCCTGGACAAACGGCTTCGGGAGGTGGCAGGCAGCCTGCAGAGCCTCCCGGCAGAAAACGCCGTCTTCCCGAGGGAGAACCTGGAGCGCCTGCAAAAGCTTTGCCGGGAAATTGTCAGCGGCTACGAAACGCGGGTTTCGGAGGCGGCCAAAGCCTGTCTGTCCGTTTTCGAGGCCGAAGGCGTAAACCCTGCAGAAAGCAGCTACGGCCTTTTTAAGCAGTTTTATAAGTATCTGGACATCAAGACGCCTGTAGAAAAACCCACGGATGTGTTTTTTAGAAAAGCGCCGGATTCCAGCCAATGGTTCGCCAAAGGGAAAGATGCCATGAGGCAGAAACTGGCAGGTGTGCTGGATGCTCCCCTGCAGGCTTTTCTGGATCTTTTCGGCATCCATTATAAAGAATATAGGACAGCCAGGACCATCATGGGACAACTCTATGGTCTTGGTGTCGCGGGAGAACTCCGGGAGGCGTTCGTGCAGATTCAGAAAGAAAAGAATGTCATTTCCATCGACGACAGCAACACCATCCTTCACCGGATCATCGACGGGACGGATGCTCCTTTCATTTATGAGAAACTGGGCGTCCGCTATGAAGATTTCCTCCTGGACGAGTTCCAGGATACGGCCGATATCCAGTGGGAGAACTTCCGTCCGCTCCTGAAAGGCAGCGAGAGCACCGGAAACGATTCGCTGGTGGTGGGAGATGTGAAACAGAGCATCTATCGCTGGCGGGGAAGTGACTGGAACCTTCTGGGAAGCCGTCTGGAACAGGAATTCCGCCAGGTGCGCAGCTCCGTTCTGGACGGGAATTACCGTACCTGCCGTGAAATCGTGGGCTTCAACAATGCGTTCTTTGCTTTCGCGGCCGCCGAACTGGACCGCCAGGGCGGGGAAGACCCTGCCGCGCAGGGCAGCATATCGGATCTGTACCGGGATGTGGAGCAGCAGGTCTGTTTCAACGATCCGGAGCCCGGATCCGTCGAGGTCCTGTTCACGGAAAACCAGATGGAAGAAATCCTGGAGACCCTTCGGGACATCCGTTCCCGGGGAGGGAAGTGGGAGGACATCGCCGTGCTGGTCCGCAGCAACCGGGACGGTTCCGCCATCGCATCGGCCCTCGTGGCGGAAGGTATCCCCGTCGTGTCGGACGACTCCCTTTTCATCAAGAGTTCGGTTACGGTACGGCGCCTGGTGTCGCAGCTGTCCCTGGCGGATGCGCCGCCGGCGGAGGGCCAGGTGTCCGCCGCGTCTTTCCTGGCCGCTTCCATGGATGTGAAAATCCCGGAACAATACCATTCGCTCATCGATTTGGCAGAAGGCTTTCTGCGCGACCTCCACGAGTCGGACCCGCAGACCTTTGAGGCGGAAATCCCTTATATCCTGTCGTTCATGGACTATCTTCAGGACTGGGTCTCCACCGGGGGAAACAATCTGTCGGCCTTTCTGCGAAGCTGGAAGGAGGCGGAACCCAAGATCGCCTCACCGCAGACCGGGGACAGCGTGCGGGTGATGACCATCCACAAGTCCAAGGGACTGGAATTCCCGTTTGTCATCGTTCCTTTCGTAGAGAAGGTTACGCTGTATAAGGCGTCATCGTATTGGTGCCGGCCGGCCGTGGAGGGCACGCCCCTGGAGAAAGAAGCCGACGGCCTTTTCCACGTCTCCCTGGACTCGTCGGCCGCGGAATCCCTCTTTGAGGCCGATTATCTGAGGGAGCGCAAACTGGAGGCCATCGACAACATCAATGTCCTGTACGTGGCTTTCACCCGTGCCAAATATGGCCTCAAAGTGATTGCCGCGCCCCTCCCCAAATCCGGTGTCAAGGAATACAAGAACATGTCCCAGATTCTTTACGGCTTTGTGGGGACGGACCGTTATACTTGCGGAACACCCTATCCTTTTGACAGAATCCATCGGGAGGAAAGTGACGAAAAGCCTCTTTTTGCCACTTACGAATCGTATCCTGCCGAAAGCGGCGACCGGCTCAAGTTCAGCCCGGAAGCGGCGGATTATTTTGGCGAGGACGGCTCCTTCGGTCCGCAGGCCAGCCGGCGGATCCGGGGAAACGTGCTGCACGGAATCCTCTCCCGGATGGAGACTTCGCAGGACCTTCCCGCCGCCGTGGAAGCGGCGGTGAATGCCGGAGAACTTCCCGCGTCCCTCCGGGAAGAGACGCAGGCCCTTCTGGCCGGAAGAATCGCGTCCGTGGAATCCCGGGGCTGGTTCGCCCCCGGGGCCCGCGTTTTACGGGAGGTCCCGGTTCTGGCGCCTGACGGACGCGAGTATCGGCCCGACCGTGTTGTCGTGCATCCGGACGGCCGCGTAACGGTGGTGGACTTCAAGTTCGGCGAAAAGCATGACCGTTACAAAAAGCAGGTGGAACGCTATGCCGGCCTTTTTCGGAAGATGGGGTATGGAAAAGTTGAAGGATATCTTTGGTATTTAGACGAGAATTTCACTATCTTTGTAACTGGTTAAAAAGATACTGTGCGTCATGGAAGCAAGCGAGAACACAATTAAACTCTATTATAATACGGAAGTGGAAAAACTGCAGATGCCCGAGTACGGCCGGAACGTACTTCAGATGGTAGAGCAGCTCAAGACGATACCCGACCGTGCAAAACGGACGGAGCAGGCCCATGCCGTCGTAAAGGTGATGGAAACCCTCAATCCCCAGGTTCACCAGCAGGAGAATTTCATGCAGAAGCTGTGGGACCATCTGTTCATCATCGCCGGGTACGACCTGGATGTGGACGCTCCTTTCCCCAAGCCTATGCCGGAGGTCATCAACAGCCGTCCGGACCCTATTCCGCTGAACACCAAACCCATCCGCGCCCGCCATTACGGACGCAATATCGAGAGCATCCTGGATCTGATCGCCTCGGAACCGGAAGGGGAGACCAAGAGCGCCATGATCCGTTCCCTGGCCATCTATATGCGCCAGCAGTATCTGATCTGGAACAAGGACACGGTGGCGGACGCCACCATCTTCCAGGATATCGAGCGGCTCTCCGGCGGCCGTGTCAAGGTCCCCGAGGGGATGGAACTCACCAAAATATCGGCCGATACGTCCTTCTCCCGTCCGGGTCTCAATCTGGGTTTCTCCAACAGCAAGGGAGGCAAGTTCAACCGGAATTACAGGAGTAAAAACGGCAAGAAGAAATGACTTCTCTCACCAAATACTGGAATTCCCTCTCGGAACGGAAGCAGACAGGTATCCGCTATGCGGGTATCTGCGTTGTATTTCTGCTTACCCTCACCGTCATCGTATCGGTGGTTTCCTATCTGTTTACCTGGAAACAGGACCAGAGTGCCCTGAACGCGGCGGATGCTGCCGTAGAGAATGCGGCGGCATCGTCCGGCCTTTCCCTGGGCCATTTTCTGGTGACGGACAGTTTCGGACTGGCTTCGGTCTGCATCATTGTATTCCTTTTGGCCTGGAGTGTCAAACTGCTCTGGAAAGAGAGTCCGATCCGTCTGAAAAAATGGTTCTACGGACTGCTGACCCTTACTTTCCTGCTTTCCTGGTTCCTGGCGTTCGCCGGTTTGCTGAATCCCTCCTGGGAGTTCGTTTTCAGCGGCGGGCTGGGGGGCAGGGCCGGGGCTGCCGTCGTGGGTTTCCTGGTGGGAAAAGTGGGAGAAATCATTACCGGCGTTCTGCTGCTCGTGCTGCTGGGCTTCTGGTTCTATTGCATGAGCGCCCGTTTTGCCGCCGTCCTGATGGCCAAGCCGGCAGTTCCCGAAGGACCGGATCCGGCCGATGAACTTCCCGTCGAAACGACGGACACCCTGGAGGAAAACATCGTCGTCCAGCCGGACTTCGTCGCTTCCGGGACGGTGGGGGCGGAAGAAACGGCCCCCCAAAAGACGCCTGTCAGGACTCCCGTGCCCAAAAAGAAAGAAACGGCGGAGGAGGAACCCGTGATGGAAGAGGAGCCCGGAATCAATGTGGTTACGGACGACACTTTGGAACAGGAAGTGAAGGAACCCCTGAAGCCCATCGACAACCGCCTGGATCCGCCCGACGGCCTTCCCAAGTACAAGACTCCTTCCCTGGACATCCTGGGGGACTATGCCAATGCCCGCCACGAGGTGTCGCAGGATGAGCTCAGCCGCAACAACAACAAGATCCGCGCAACCCTGGCCAGTTACAAGATCCAGGTGCGCGACGTGACGGCCATCGTGGGGCCCACGGTGACGCTGTACAAGGTGTATCCGGCTCCCGGCGTGAAGATATCGGCCATCAAGCAGTTGCAGGAAGACATCGGCATCTCCCTCAATGCCAAGGGCGTTCGCATTACCACGCTGTCCGATTCCGTGGGAATCGAGGTGGCCAACGACAAGGCCTCCATGGTGCCCCTGAAGGCCCTTCTCAACGATACGGCCTTCCGTGACAGCAAGGCCGAGCTTCCGGTCGCCATCGGCTACACCATTTCCCAGCAGGTGAAAGTTTTCGACCTGGCCGACGCGCCGCACCTTCTGGTGGCCGGCGCTACCAAACAGGGTAAATCCGTCGGCCTCAATGTGATTGTGGCTTCGCTGCTGTATTCCAAGCATCCTTCCGAGCTCAAGTTCGTCTTCGTGGACCCGAAGATGGTGGAATTCTCCTCGTATGCCAATCTTCTGCACCATTACCTGGCCGTTCTGCCCAATGCCGTGAGCGAACAGGAAGAGGCGGAGAGGGCCATCGTCAAGAATGCCAAGGACGCCGCGGCCATTCTCAATTCCCTCTGCGTGGAGATGGACGCCCGTTACGAACTCCTGTCCAAGGCTTATGTGAACAACATCAAGTTGTACAACGCCAAGTGGAAGGAGCATCACCTGCGCTCCGACGAGGGCCACCATTTCCTTCCTTATATCGTCGTCATCATCGACGAATACGCAGACCTTACCATGTCGGTGGGCTCCGGTCCCGAGTCCAAGGCTCTGGCCCGCAGCATCACCACCTCCGTCATCCGTCTGGCCCAGAAGGGACGTGCCGCCGGTCTGCACTGCATCCTGGCCACCCAGCGGCCTACCGTGGATGTGATTACCGGTCTCATCAAGGCCAACTTCCCCATGCGTATCGCCTTCCGCGTAACCTCCCGCATAGATTCTTCCACCATCCTGGACCAGCCGGGCGCCGACAAGCTCATCGGCCGGGGAGATATGCTCCTGTACACCGGCGTGGAGATGGAACGGGTTCAGTGCGCCTTTATCGGCAATGACGAGATTGTTGACCTGACCAGGGCGGTAGGGGACCAGATCGGCTATCAGAAGAGCTATAATACGCCCTATTATCTTCCGGAACCTCCGGCGGCCGAAGGCGAAGAAAGCGGCGGCGGAATGGTGGATATGAACAAGCTGGACGAGCGTTTCGAAGAAGCCGCCCGTACGGTTGTCCTGAATCAGAGAGGTTCCACTTCGGACCTTCAGCGCAAGCTTGGCATGGGTTATGCAAAAGCAGGAAGGGTAATGGACCAGTTGGAAGCTGCCGGCATCGTGGGCCCGCAAAACGGCTCCAAGCCCCGGGAAGTCCTCGTGAAGGACCTGGCAGAACTGGACGAGGTCCTGCAACATTTTATGAACCCGGAATGAGAAAGCTCATAAGCGTTTTTGGAATCCTCTTTTGTTGCCTCTGCGCCGGCGCCCAGGGGAATATTCCTCTTTTGGACAAGGTGGAAGGACATCGGGTCTGCTTCCACTATACTTATTCCCTGTCCCGGAACGGAGAGGCGTTTGCGCCCGTCACCGACGGGGAAGTCTGCGTGGAGGGGAATGCCTACCGGATGGAAGGCCTGGGCCTGAAGGTGGTGAGCGACGGCAACACCCGCTGGTCCGTGGACGAGGCGGCCGGTGAGATGGTCATCGAAAAGGTGGAGAAGGAAGACCTCTTTACCAATCCGGCTCTTTTCATTTCCTCCTACAGGCAATACAGGGACCGGATTACCGTCAATTCTTCCGGAAAGGATTTCCTGGATGTGACCCTTACCCTGGATGATGACACGCAGGCCCGTTTTTTTCTCAAGGATATTGTCTATGGGGAGCTGCAGGGAAAAAGCGACTTCTCGCTGGACGGGAAATCGCTTTCTGAGAATTTCGTGATTACGGACTTGCGTTAGTCTTCGGTTTCTATTTCTTTGACGCAGCGTACGTTGAGGGCGAGGGAGGATTTGCTTCCTTTGCCTTTCAGGATGTTGGGCTCGTCTTCATAGATGTAGCGGTAAATGCCCCACTCCCGCTCGTCTTCCATTTCATCGGCCGTCCACCAGCAGGCGTAGTCCATATAGCCGAACATGGCGTCTTCCGTGGAAAGGTCCATGTAGCCGGTGGGGATGGCATTGAACTTGTGTGCGTTGGTGATTTTGACCTGGGGCCAGTAGGACCACATCGTCGTGTCCTGGAATTTGGCATCTACCATGAGGTCTCCGGCCACGGTTCCCAGGATGGAGTCGAACTCCTGGGCGGTAGGAAGGCGCCAGCCGTCCGGGCAGGCTGTTTGGGCCTCTTCCCAGGTATAGTAGCGGCCGAAAACGTCCGACACCACTTCGCAGTCCTTGTAATCCTTGCCGGCCGACGTGCCGTAGAGGTTCTGTCCCATCCAGGTGAGTCCGCCCGCTTCGAAGGCGCAGTAGGATTTGTCCCCGATGACGATGAGCTGATCGACCTCCTGGCCGGTCAGGGCGGTGTCAGGATCGATGACGGAAAAAGAGGTGGCGACGGAGGTGCTGTAGTATTCTTCGTCCATGGAGAAGATGTAGCAGCTGACCGTATAGTTGCCCACCTTGTCCGGTGTGACGGTATAGGGGGGATTGCTGGCTTTGACGTCCCGGGTAAGGGTGTCTCTTGTCGAGCCGGTAATCTGCCATGCCACGCCCAGCGGTCCGGGCGTGCTTTTGTCTGAGGTGGTGAGTCTCGAAAGGTCCAGCCTGAAAGTCTGTGAGCCGCCTTCCCGCATGAAGGGAATGGCGGTATTGATGCTCAACCCGCTCAGGGAGGGCCGGTTGGTTTCTTCTTCTTTTTTCTTGCAGGAGAGCAAGGCAAGGGCAAAGACAAGGAGTATGGAGAACAGTCTCAAATTTTTCATATACAAACTTCTCAACCTACAAATATCGCTATTTTTTTGTAATTTTACGCAAATTTCTTGCCAAGATGAAAAAACTCCTCTTGCTATGTTTCCTTTTCCTGGCGATCGCTTGCGCCCGGCAGGGAGACCGGTATGTCCAAATCACCGGTTATGCACAGGGCGGCACCTACTCGGTCAAACTGAACATGAAAGGCGTCCGGCTTCCTGTGGAAGCGCTTCGTGACAGCGTGGATGCCCTTCTTCTGCAGATAGATACAACGCTTTCCGGCTATAACAGGAAATCACTCGTGGCCCGTTTCAATGCGGGGGAGAAGGTGCCGGCCACCCCTCTTTTTCTGGAGATGTATCGCCTGGCACGGGAGTATTGGCAGCGTTCGGGAGGCCTTGTGGACTGTGCCGCCGGTCCGGTTTATGACGCCTGGGGCTTCGGTTTCAAAAACAGCCGTTTCCCCTCTGAAGAGGAAGTGTCGGCCCTGCTGGAGAAATGCGGCATGGGGCAGTTGCCGGAGGCCCTGCCTGTCGAGGACGGGCTGGTGGATCCGGCGTCCCTGGGATTGCCGCAGCTTAATTACAACGCCATCGCCCAGGGGTACAGTTGCGATGTCGTCGCGCGCTTTCTGTATCGTATCGGCGTCAAGGACATGCTGGTGGACATCGGCGAAATCTGGTGCGACGGAGTAAATCCTTCCGGAAAAGAGTGGGCCGTCGGGATAGACCGTCCCATAGACCAGCCGGAGGAAGCGTCCGAAGAACTGGACGGCATCTGGACCTCCGGGGAGAAACCCTGTGGCGTGGTGACATCCGGGAATTACCGGAAATTCTATATCCGGGACGGCCGCAAATATGCCCATACCATCAATCCCAGAACCGGTTATCCGGTTAGCCATAACCTTTTGAGCGCTACGGTGGTATCGGCCGAAAGTGCCGCCGATGCCGATGCCCTGGCCACCTGGTGCATGGTTCTGGGGCTGGAAGAGGCCAGGGCGCTTCTTCTTGCCACCCCCGGCCTGGAGGGCTATCTCATCTATGAAGATGCCGACGGGGCAATGAAAGAATGGGCCAGCCCCGGCTTTACATTGAGGCAATGACTTCCAGCACAGTCAGCAGCAGGCGGCAAAGGCTGTCTGTCGTTTTTATCAGGAGGTCCGGGCAGGCGCCGAAAGCCCCCAGGCCGACAGTCAGGACGGACGCTCCCATCAACATGCTTGTAAGGGGAATGGCCAGAAGATTGGTAATGAGGAAGTAAACGGGGAAGGTATGGAATCGCAGCCAGACCAGGGGAGCGGTGAAAACCTGGCAGGAGATACTGAGGGAGGCCATGTTCCAAATGCGGCGGAGCGGGTTTGCGGAACTGCCCTCCGGGTACCATTTTGCCAGAATCGGATAAAGCAGGAAAATGCCGGCCATGGCCAGGTAGGAAAGCTGAAACCCCAGGTTGCGGACGGCAGCCGGGTTCACTGCCAGTTGTACCAGCAGGGCCAGGGAGAGCACCCTTATGGAATTCCGCCGCCGTCCCGTGAGACGGAGCGTTTCGCCGATGGCGATGAACAGAAAAGCCCGGACGATGGAGGGGCCGGCGCCGGTCATGAGGGTAAAGAAGCCGGCTCCGGAAAGAATGGCGGCGTAGCGCAGAACCCGGGCGGTCCGCGTATGGCCGATGACTTGTGTCAGTTTGTCGAAAAACAGATAGATGATGCCGATGTGAAGTCCGGAGAGCGCCAGGAGATGGGAGGCGCCGCTTTCCCGGAAGAGGGCTGTGGTTTCGCGCGAAAGCCCGCTCCTCTCTCCGGCGAGGAGGGCTTTGAGAAGAGGGGCGGTTTCATCGGCCCGGAAAGGGATGGCGTCGATCAGGCCCCGGAGCCTTTCCACCGCCCGGCCGGCATATTCTTCCGGGAAACTGCGGAAAGCAATGCCGGGCTGGGCTCCGTTCCAGGCGCAGAACATGCCCAGAATCAGGAATGTCAGGGCCAGGATGGCCGTGCTTCCGGCCGATGGCATGCGCACCAGGCGGTGGTAGAATGCGACGGGGAGAACCAGCAGCGAAAGCAGCAGGAAGGGGAGGACAGGACCGGCTCCGGAGAGCCCGGTCCCTGCGATGACGCCTGCCGTAAAGGTGACGGACAGCGTTTCTATGCTTTTCGCCTCGGCCATACGTGCGAAATTAGCAATAATTTCGTATCTTTGCATGAATAAATGCGAATAAATACTTACAATCACAAATAAACCATGATCATTCTTGTTATCAACTGCGGCAGCTCGTCCATCAAGTATCAGCTTCTGGACATGAAGAGCGACGACGTGTACGATATCATCGCCAAAGGTATCGCGGAAAAAATCGGCCTGCCTGCCGGTATCCTTCAGTACAAACCCACCGGCAAGGACAAGATTGTGAAAGATGTCCCCATCGCCGATCACAAAGTGGGCATGAAACTCATTCTGGAAGCCATTACCGACAAGGAAACCGGCGTCCTGAAGTCCCTGGAAGACATCGAGGCGGTGGGCCACCGTATCGTGCAGGGCGGCGATTTCTTTGCCGGTTCCGTCCTTGTGAATGACGACGTGCTGGAAAAGATCGCTTTCTGCGCGGATTTCGCCCCGCTCCACAATCCGGCCCACCTGCTGGGAATCCATGCCATGCAGCATGTGCTTCCTTCCGTTCCGCAGGTCGTAACGTTCGATACCGCTTTCCATCAGACCATGCCGGCTTATGCCTATATGTATGGTCTTCCGTACGAGTATTATGAAAAGTATCGCGTACGTCGCTATGGCGCCCACGGTACGTCCCACCAGTTTGTGGCCGGAGAAGGAGCCAAACTGGCCGGTCTGGATATCAACAATTCCAAGATTATCACCTGCCACCTGGGCGCCGGAAGTTCCATCTGCGCCATCCAGAACGGCAAGTGCGTGGACACTTCCATGGGATTCAGCCCGCTGGAGGGGATGATTATGGGTACCCGTGTGGGCAACATCGACGCCAACGCCGTCATCTATCTGGAGAACAAACTGGGCGTAACTCCCGACGAGATGTCCGTGATCCTCAACCGCAAGTCCGGCTTCCTGGGCGTTTCCACCAAAACCTCCGATGCCCGTGAACTGGACGACTTGGCCAACGGAGGAGACCCCAAGGCCAAACTTGCCCTCAAGAAGTTCACCTATGACATTATCAAGAATATCGGCTCTTATGTGGCGGCCATGAACGGGGTGGACCTGATCGTCTTCACCGGCGGCATCGGAGAGCACAACAGCCGTTTGCGCCGCCGCGTGCTGGAGAATTTCTCCTACATGGGCCTCAAGGTGGATTACGAAGCCAACGTCGCTTTCGAGCAGAACACCATCATCACCACGGAAGATTCTACGGTGAAGGCCGCCCTCATCTGTACCAACGAGGAGCTGGTGATTGCCCGTGATACCATGCATTTAGTATTAGAAAATCAAGAATAAAACTATGATCAGCAATTTCAACGAGCTTTTTGCCGAGCTTAAATCCAAAGGCATTTGCAAGAGAATGATTGCCGCCTGGGGCGTGGACTCCCACACCATCGAGGCCGCTTCCCTGGCGTCCGACCAGGGCTTTGTGAAAGTTACCCTGGTAGGCGACGCAGACCTTATCTCCAAAGTTTGCGGAGAGTGCAAGATCGACATGGCCAAATTCCAGATTGTGGATATCAAGGACGAGCTCAAAGCCGTGGCCGAGGCGGTCCGCATGGTTCACGACGGAGAGGGCGATGTCCTCATGAAGGGCCTCTGCTCCACGGACAAATTCCTCCGTGCCATCCTGAACAAGGAATGCGGCCTGCTTCCTCCGAAGGGCCTGCTGAGCCATGTGGGGGTCATCGAGAATCCCAATTACCACAAGCTGATCTTCATTACCGACATGGCCGTGATACCGGCTCCGGATTTCCGTCAGAAAGTGAAGATGGCCGGCTTTGTGACCGGTGTCGCCCGCAGTTTCGGCATCGACATGCCCAAGATTGCCTTTATCGCCGCTTCCGAGCAGATGCTGGACAGCATGCCCGCCTGCATCGAGGGCGCCATGCTGGCCAAGATGTGCGACCGTGGCCAGATCAAAGCCATCGGCGACGGCCCGCTGGCCCTGGATGTCGCCATTGACGAGGAGTCCGTCCAGATTAAGAAGCTCAAGAGCCCCGTGGCCGGAGATGCCGACTGCCTGCTCTTCCCCAATATCGAGAGTGCCAACGTGTTCTGGAAGACCAATTCCAAACTGGCCAGGGATGTGCGCCAGGCCGGTTTCCTGGTGGGTACGAAGGTCCCTTGCATCCTGGCCTCCCGTGCAGATTCCGTGGACGTGAAACTCAACTCCATCGCTTCTGCCGTCATTTCCGTGAAATAGTTTGCAATGGGGCCGGCCAAAAAGATTCTTCACTCCGTTCAGCATGACGATCCTACGTCATTTCCGGGACAGGTTCGCCTGCCGAAGAATCTGCTTTTTGTCGGCCCCGTCTTTTTAAAGTTAGTTAGTTATGCGTAAATTGATTGTAGCAGGGAACTGGAAAATGAACACCACCGTTCCCGAAGGTGTAGAACTTGCAAAAGCAATTGTGGAAAAAGCCAAGGGCCTCCCCGCCGGCGTGGAACTTGTCGTCGCTCCTCCGTTCACCCATCTGGCCTCCGTGGCCGATGTCCTGAAGGGCTCCAAGGTCTGCCTCAGCGCCCAGAACTGCGCCGACCATGAAAAAGGTGCCTATACCGGCGAGGTGGCCGTGAGCATGCTCACCTCCATCGGCTGCCAGTACACCATCCTGGGTCACTCCGAGCGCCGCCAGTACTATGGCGAGACCGACGAGAAGCTGGTCGTCAAGACCAAGCTCGCCCTGGAGGCCGGCCTGAAGGTGATTCTCTGCGTGGGTGAAAACCTGGACGAGCGTGAGGCCGGCAAGCACTTTGACGTGGTGACCGCCCAGACCAAGAACGTCCTCTACCATTTCACCGCCGATGATCTGAAGAACGTGGTGATCGCTTATGAACCGGTATGGGCCATCGGCACCGGCAAAACCGCTACCGCCGCCCAGGCCGAAGAAATCCATGCCTGCATCCGCAGCGTCATCGCCGAAAAGTTCGGTGCCGCGGTCGCCGAGGACATGACCATTCTCTACGGCGGTTCCTGCAAACCCTCCAATGCGAAGGAACTCTTCGCCGAGAAGGATATCGACGGTGGCCTGATCGGCGGCGCCGCCCTCAAGGCCGATGACTTCCTGGGAATTGCGGAAAGCTTCTGATTCTTTTGTAAATACAATTATTTTTATTACCTTTGCGCGCTTAAAAAAGCCGCAAAGGTTTTTGGTGCAATGGGGTGCTTGCAAGAGAGTACTGAGTAACACATTTTTATCAAATTATTGTAATGAAGCATTTTACGCTGAATGGCGAAATCCGCCAGAAGGGCAACAAGGCTGTTATCAAGGCCTTCCGCGCCCAGGGCCTGGTTCCCTGCAATCTGTATGGACTGGGCATGGAGAACATCCTTTTCACGGTTAATGAGAAAGAGCTGAAGGGTCTTACCCACACGCCCGCTTCTTATATTGTGGACCTGAATCTCGGTGGCAAGGTGTACACCGCCGTCGCCCACGAGTATCAGTGGCACCCGGTAGAGGACAACTGCCTGCACGTGGATTTCCTCGCCGTCAATGAGACCAAGCCCATCGTCATTTCCGTTCCGCTGAACATCACCGGTCATCCGGTCGGTGTGCAGGCCGGTGGTAAGTTCACCCAGAGCGCCCGCAGCCTGAAGGTCTGCGCCCTCATGAAGGACCTTCCCGACCAGCTGGACGTCGATGTCACTCCTCTGGAGCTGGACAAGCGCATGGTCGCCGGCGACCTCAAGTTCGACGGTCTCCAGATTGTCTCCGACAAGAACACCATCATCTGCTCCGTGAAGACCACCCGTGCTATGCAGCAGGCGGCTCAGGAGGCTGCCAAGGCCGCGAACCAGTAATAATGGAGTATCTTGTTGTAGGACTGGGCAACATTGGCGCGGAATACGCCAATACCCGGCACAACATGGGATTTATGGTATTGGATGCCTGGGCTCAGGCATCCAATGTCCTTTTCAGGACCGATCGATACGGGGACGTGGCGGAAGTCTCCTTCAAAGGCCGTTGGTTCGTGCTGCTGAAGCCTTCCACCTATATGAACCTGAGTGGAAATGCAGTCCGGTACTGGATGCAGAAACTGCATCTTCCCCTGGAAAACCTCATCGTGATTTCGGACGATTTGAACCTCCCGTTCGGGACCATCCGGATGCGCCCCGGCGGCTCTTCCGGCGGTCATAACGGGCTTGAGGATATTACCCTGAAGCTGGAGAGTGACCAGTGGGCCCGCATCCGGATAGGAATTGGGAACGAATTTTCCCGCGGCCGTCAGGTGGATTATGTCCTCAGCGACTTTTCAGAGGAAGAGAAGGCGGCTGTTCCTGAGTTGGCATCTCGTATCATTCAGGGTGTCAAGGATGTTTCGACCATCGGAATAGCCCGTGCCATGAATTCCCTGAATACGCGTCCCAAGCAGCAAAAAAGTATTGAAAAAGCGGAAGAAAAGCTCGAAAATAAGGGAGAAGTGCCTGAAATTTAATTTTTTCTGGATTTTTCTTTTGGATTCTCGAAAAAAATCTTTACCTTGCACAAAAGTTTGACCATTAACGTTTAACGAACCAATAAAACAAAACAATCATGAAAGAACTTTTGGAAAAGATTTATGCTGAGGCTCAGGCTTTTGGCAAGGATGCTACTCTGCAGTTGAACAAGGGCAACAAGGCTGCCGGCGCTCGTGCCCGCAAGGCTGCTCTCGCCCTCATGAAGGACCTCAAGGAGTTCCGCAAAGTTTCTGTTGAGGCCTCCAAGTAAGCCCCGCGCAGTATTTTTCACAAAAATGTTGCAGAAAAATAAAAATTTCTGCAACATTTTGTTTTTTTCTGCATCTATATAGTAGGTTTAGGTTTTAGTACACGTCAAGAAACCGGTTTCCGAGGTAACTTTGAAGCCGGTTTTTTGCTATTTTCGGGGATGGTGTTCCAAAACCGATTTGTGCCAGGTGGAGCTGTCAATGTGCGTGTAGATTTCTGTGGTAAGGATGCTCTCATGCCCCAGCATCTCCTGTACGATGCGCAGGTCGGCTCCGTTTTCTATCAGATGCGTGGCGAAGGAATGGCGGAAGGTATGGGGGGAGATTTCCTTCCGGATGCCGGCGGCCATGGCCTGGCTCTTTACCAGATTGAACAAAGATACCCGGCTGATGGGTTTTCCGAAACGGTTCAGAAACAGATAGTCATCGTAAAGGGGAGCGGCGGGTGCCGGACGGTCTGGGAGATAGGCCCGAATGGCATCGGCCGCCACCTCTCCCAGGGGGACCAGGCGCTGCTTGTTTCCCTTGCCGATGATATCTACAAAGCCTTCGTCCGGATGGACGTGCGAAATGCGGAGCGCGGCGGCCTCGCTGACGCGCAGACCGCAGCCGTACAGGACCTCCAGGATGGCCCGGTTCCGCTTTCCGTAGGGAGCATTGAGATTGACCGAATCCAAAATGGCCGAAACTTCTTCCACGCTGAGTACGGCAGGGAGATATTTGCCCAGTTTCGGAGCGTCCACCCGGTCGCAGGGATTGTCCCGGATTTCGCCTTCTTCCACGCACCAGGCAAAGAAATTTCGAAGCGCGCTGACCAGGCGGGCCGTACTCCGCTTGGAAAGCCCCCCGGCCGTGACTTGCCCCAGATAGGATTCGATATCGGCCGGCGTGACCGCCCTGGGCTCCAGTTCGCACGCGTCCAGGAATGCTTTTACGTCATGGCAATAGGATGCCACCGTATTGGGCGACATCCTTCGTTCGAGCCGTAGATGGTTTTTGTAGTCTTTCAGCATGCATGCCGGCTAAAGCGTGCCGTATTTTTTCCCGTAGAGCATCATCTGGCCCAGATAATCGTCCGTATAAACGGGGACATAATCCGTTACGGTTCCGTCGGCGGCATAGACCGGCTGGATTTCGGGGTTGATAAAACCGCCGTAGGGCTTCAGGTTCAGCGCCTCGTAACGCTCTTTAACTTCTTTGTGCAGGACCGGGTCGATGTGCACGGCGTAGGTTTCGATGAGGGCTTTTCCGGCCTGGTAGTCCCCTTCGCTCTTGATGCGCTGAATCTCGGCCAGAAGTTCGGCGAACAGGGCGCGGAGCTTTGCGTAATCCTTTACGACAAAGTAGGTTTTCCCGCCTTTTACCTTTTTCACGATTACTTTGTCCTTGGCGCCTTTTTCATAGCACCACTGGGCGATGAGTTTGCGGTTCTGCATGTGGGCCTCGGTGTTGGGCCGTCCCAGTTCCACGCGGGTGAACTGGACCATGAGGCCGTTGCGGATGTAGTTGGCATACTCGGCCTTGTAGGCCTCGGGATCCGGCATGATGCCCAGCTCCACCATTTTGGGGTCGGCGGTGTAGTACAGGCCGAACAGGTCTGCGCGGGCTTCTTCCAGGGCCGACGCATATTCTCCCATGGCCGTGGTGCTCACTCCCGGCAGCAACTGTCCCGAAGCGTGCCCCAGGCACTCGTGAAGGTCGGTATGGATTTCATCGGCGAGGGTGCCCCATTTTTTGGCCAGCTCGATCTCTTTGTTGTCATAGGCGAACTCCGTGAGCGTGCTGGTGGGAAGTTCCTGCGCGGCAAAATCGTAGGTGTGGGTAATGTTGGCGATGGTGACGCTCTTGGAACCATGCTCCTTGCGAATCCAGTCTGCGTTGGGGAGATTGATGCCGATGGGCGTGGAAGGGTAGCTGTCGCCGGCCAGGCAGACGGCGTTGATGACCTTGGCCGACACGCCCTTCACCTTGGCCTTCTTGAAGCGAGGATCCACCGGGGAATTGTCCTCGAACCACTGGGCGTTGGCCGAAAGGATTTCCGTTCGTTTGGACGCCTCGAAGTCCTTGATGTTCACATATCCCTCCCAGGAAGCCTTGCGTCCCAGGGGATCATTGTAATCCTCGATGAATCCGTTGATGAAATCCACCGTGCCGATGGTGTCTTTCACCCATTCGATATTGAACAGGTCCCATTTCCGGAGGTCTCCAGTCTTGTAATATTCAATGAGAAGGCCCAATGCCCTCTTCTGGATGTCATTTTCGGCCACGGTCTTCGCTTTTTCCAGCTGTTCGCAGATTTTCTCGATGGCGGGGGAGTAGAGTCCTCCGACTTTCCAGGGGAGTTCCCGGATTTTTCCGTCCTTTCCCTTGACCACCTTGGTGTTGAGACCGTAGGAGACAGGCTCCGGGTCGTCCGTTTGTACAAGAGAGGCATAGTATTTTTCCACTTCTTCGCGGGTGACATTCTCATAATAATTGACGGCAGAGAGCTTTACAATGTCCCCGGACGTTTCGGTAGAACGGCGCTGCGGCCAGATTTCCGGATTGTAGATTACGTCCAGCAGGCCTTCGTCGCGCACACCGGCCTTTTCCAGGAGGGAGGCAAAATAGGCGCTGGGGCAGGCGGGGAAAATCTTGTCCTCGGCATAGTGGTGGTGGATGCCGTTGGAGAAGAACACCCGCTTGGCATAGGTGAGAAAGTCCTTGTATTCCGGGGTGGTGGTATCGATCCCTTCCGTCTCCAGAATGGCTTCCAGGGCATGGCGGACGCGGAGATTGTCCTTGCAGTTCTGATCCCAGAGAATGTCCCGGCCGTATTTTGCCGCTTCAGAAAGATAATAGGCGTATTCTTTTTGGCGGAGGGAGAGGTTTTCCCAACCGGGAATCCGGTAGCGCATGACTTTGAGGTCTGCGAAAGAGTCGATGGTATATTTGAAATCCGATGCGGCTTTTTCCCGGATGGGGCCTTCGCAAGCGGCCAACAGGGCGGCCGCGCTGGTAATCATCATCATTTTTGCAATGTTTTTCATAACAGTCTTACCTTTAAGGGCACTGAGTGCCATCTTTGGCAAAGATACAAGCAATGTGAGAAAAAAGCAAAAATTAGAAAATATTCACTAACTTTGTATGATTACAGACTGTATTATGCAAAGATTACACATATGGGTTTATGCGATGCTGCTCGCCGTTAGCGTATCCTGTTTCAAAGACCCCAATTTCGAGCCCGGTTTCAACGGAGAAGACAATGGAGGCAGAACCCTTCCCGAAAGGGCTTTCACCCAGCCGTCCCGCCGTGTGATGATCATGATCTCGGCCGGTTTCAATTCCCTTTCCGATTATCTGGCCAGCGATCTGGAAGAACTGGCCGGCGGAGAACTGCCCGTGGGGACGTCCTATTCTTCCGATATCGTGATGGTCTTGGAACGTTCGGTGACTTCTGCCGGAAATTACGACACACCTTCCCCCGCATCCCTTTATCGTCTCTACAAGGATTTCCAGGGAACGGTCTGTCGGGATACCCTGATGGTATGGGACCCGGATACCCCTCTGAGCAGCGGCCAAACCATTCACGAAGCGCTTTCTTTTATTCAAAGCCGGTTCCCGGCCAAAGGCTATGGCATCGTTATCTCTTCCCATGCTTCCGGCTGGTTGCCGGCCGGATATTATGAGTCGCCGTCCTCTTTTGAGAAGGCCTCTTCAGGCGGTCCCTTCCGTTCCATCGGCCAGGATAAAACCCCTCGGGGCGGCATCGAAATGGAGTTGAAGGATTTTGCGGAGGCCATTCCCATGCACCTGGACTATCTGCTGATTGACGCATGCCTGTCCGGCTGCGTCGAGGTGGCCTATGCCTTCAGGGACATTGCCGACGTCGTCGGCTTTTCTCCCGCCGAGGTGCTGGCCAACGGCTTCATGTATGACACCATCACCACCCGTCTGCTGGCCCGGACTCCGGATCCCGTTTCCGTTTGCAAAGACTACTTTGCGTTTTACGACCGTCAGTCGGGAAGCAGCCGCTCGGCCACCATTACCGCCGTCGCTCCCGGCCGGATGGATAGCCTGGTGTCGGTGTGCAGGGAACTTTTCGCGAAGTACCGCGCGGAAATCAGTCGCCTTAAAGGAAAAGACGTTCAGGGATATTTCCGCTACGACCATCATTATTTCTACGACCTCAAGGACATCCTTCTCAATGCCGGAATCAATTCCGACGAGGAAGCCCGGCTGGACGCAGCCCTGGAGGAGTGCATCCTTTACAAGGCCGCGACGCCCTATTTCCTGAACTTTCCTATCGACGTTTACAGCGGCATGTCCATGTACCTTCCTTCCATGGGAAGCCCGTTTCTGGACAATTTCTACAAGACTCAGATAGACTGGAACAAAGCAACTGAACTGTTAAAATAACCTCCTCCATCCATGAAAGATTTTGTCAAGACCGTGCTGGCCGTCATCTGCGGCTATTTTGTCCTCCGGATAATCGGCTTCCTCTTTCTCCTGTTTTTCCTTGTCGGCGCCCTGGCCGGCAGCGGAAAACCGTCCCTTCCCAAAAACGGTGTGCTGGATTTGGACATGAGCAGTTTTGTCCTTGCGGAGCAGAGCAAAGAAGCTTCGGCCCCCAGCATGATGTCCATGAATTTCGACATGACGCCGCTTGTGGGACTGCACGATGCCGTGGAGGCCATCCATGCCGCGGCGGCCGACCCGGGCGTCAAGTATATTCTTCTCAGGCCGGAAGGCGCCATGGCCGGAATGGGCGGTGCAGAGGAATTCCGTGCCGCCATCGCCTCTTTCCGGGAAAGCGGCAAACCGGTCGTCGCCTATGTTGAGAACCCTTCCAACGGGTCTTTCTACCTCGCTTCCGTGGCCGACAAAATCTATATGGGCGCCCATCATGGCGGCAATTCCCAGCTGGTCGGCCTGTCTGCCCAGATGCTGTTCCTCAAGGACGTCCTTGACAAGTTGGGCGTAAACGTGCAGTTGATCCGTCACGGGAAATACAAGAGCGCCGGAGAAATGTTTGTCCGCTCCTCGTCTTCTCCCGAGAACCGGGAACAGAATCAGATAATGGTGAATTCGGCCTGGAAGGTAATCGGAGGCGCCATTGCAAACGCCCGTGACCTGTCGGAAGAGGCTTTCAACGCCCTCATCGATGAACTTGCCCTCAATCTGCCGGAGGATTATTTGCAGGCCGGCCTTGTGGACGAGCTGGTGGATCATGAGTCCCTCCTTGGAAAACTCTGCACGTTGGCGCAGGTGGAAGACAGCCGGAAACTGAAGCTCATCCCCTTTGCCGATTATGTGACCAACCGCGTGACCGGCCTTCCCGGCCGCTCCAACGTCGCTGTCATTTATGCCGACGGTGAGATTGTCGATGGAAAAGAATACAACAACGTGGCCGGAGACCGTTTTGTCCAGATTATTGACAAGATCCGCAAGGACAAGAGCGTGAAGGCCGTGGTGCTTCGTGTCAATTCTCCCGGCGGCAGCGTGTCCGCTTCGGAAAAAATCCGTGCCGCCCTGGATCTTCTCCAGAAAGAAAAGCCGCTGGTGGCTTCCTTTGGCGACTACGCCGCTTCCGGCGGCTATTGGATTTCCAGCGGCTGCCAGAAAATCTATGCGGATGCAACCAGCATCACCGGTTCCATCGGCGTTTTCTCCATGATTCCCGAATTTTCGGACGTGACTAAAAAGATAGGGGTGGCTGTGGAAACCGTAGGCTCCAACAAGCACAGCGACATGTTTTCGCTGATGCGTCCTTTCAACGGGGAGGAGTTGCGGTTCATGCAGGCTTCCGTGGAAGATATCTATGAGCGTTTCGTGAATCTGGTGGCTTCCAGCCGCGGCTTGGATCCCGCCCGGGTGGACGAGATCGCCCAGGGGCGTGTATGGACCGGGGCCGATGCCCTGGAAATCGGCCTTGTGGACGAAATCGGCACGCTGGAAGATGCCATCGCCTATGCCGCCTCCCTGGCCGAGCTATATTCTTCCGACGGGTACAGCGTCGTGGGTTATCCGCAGCCGCTCACGCTGGTCGAGGAATTCATGAGCAGTCTCGGGCAGCGTTACGAAGAACCCAGCATCCTGTCCGGAACGCCCTTTGAGGCCCTCGGAAAGGCTGTCGGCTCACTGAAGGCACAGGAGCCCGGTCTCGTATATGCCCGTCTTCCTTACGCATTGGAAATCCGTTAAAGGGTGGAAGCTTTCCTCAGGCAGGTCGCTGCGCATTATTATGGAACCGGTGATTTGGAGAAAACCTGTTTTGTTTTCCCGAACCGTCGGTCCATGGTATTTTTCCGAAAATACCTGGGAGACCTCGTGTGTGAAAGGGGGGACGGTGTTCCGTTGCTGTGTCCTCCCATGTACACCATCAACGACTTCTTCCATTCGGTGTACAGGGTGGAAGTTACGGATCGCCTGAAACTGCTGCTGGAACTCTATGATTGTTACCGTGAACTGAACGCGCAGGCCGAACCGCTGGACGATTTCATCTTCTGGGGTGAAGTCATGCTGGCCGATTTTGAAGATATTGACAAATACCTGGTGGATGCCGAAGGGCTTCTCCGGAATGTCTCGGATTTCAAGGCCTTGCAGGATGGTTACGAATACCTGAGCGAAAACCAGCGTCTGGCTGTGGAGCAATTCCTGTCCCATTTCCGGGACGGAAAGGGTAGCTTGAGCGTGAATCCGGAAGGCAGCGATGTGAAGGCCCGCTTCCTGAAACTGTGGAACTTGCTGTATCCTCTGTACGTCCGTTTCCGGCAGCGCTTGCAGGAGAAGGGAATGGCCTATGAGGGCATGGTGTATCGAAACCTGGCCGAAAGACTCCATTCCGGAGCCCCGGTCAGGGACATTCTGGCGGAGGCTTTCCCCCGGAGTGTCCAGTATGTCTTTGTCGGACTGAATGCGCTCACGGAATGCGAGCGGCTGCTGATGAAGCGGATGCGCGATGCCGGGTTGGCCCGTTTTGTCTGGGATTTCGTGAGCGACGAGATCCGTGATCCCGACAGCAAGGCTTCCTTTTTCATGCGGATGAACGTGGAAGAATTTCCCCAGGACTTCGCCATCGACTCCGGGGGGCTTGGAAAGCCCCGCATTACGGTGATAAGCGTGCCTTCTTCCGTGGGACAGGCCAAACTGGTCCCCCACATCCTCCGCGAAATCGGAAGCGGCCGGAGCGATATGGAGACAGCGTTTGTCCTGCCGGATGAAAATATGCTTCTGCCGCTGCTGAATTCCATTCCGGAAGAACACGCTTCCGTGAACGTGACCATGGGATATCCGATGGGCGGCAGTGCCGTGTACGCCCTGTTGGGAGCGTTGGGGAGAATGCAGCTTCGGCTTCGCAAGCAGCCGGACGGATGGTATTTTTACCATCGGCCGGTGAGGGAGGTTTTCTCTTCCGGTCTCTTCCGTTCACTTCTTTCTCCGGAAGAGGTGGCGATTGCGGACCGGGTAAAAAAAGAGGCCAAATATTATATTCCGCTCGGAGATTTGCAGGGAGGTCCCGTACTGGATTTGTTGTTCCGCCCGGTGCTGGAGGACAGCACCCTGGCATCGGCCCGGCAGAATCATGCGGTGGAACGTTATTTTTCAGAGGTTGTCGCCTATGTGGGCAGGATTTTGTCCGCTCGGGGCGATATGCTGCTGGAACTGGATTTCGCCAAGCGTTGCCATACGCAGCTGAATATTTTGCAGGATACGGACCTTGACGTGCTTCCTGCCACCCATTTCCGTATTCTGGAACGCATCTTGGAAGGCATTTCCGTTCCGTTCCGGGGTGAGCCGCTCCAGGGCCTGCAGGTGATGGGCCCCTTGGAAACCCGGGCACTTGATTTTAGGAACCTGATTATTTTCAGCGCCAACGAGGGAATGTTCCCCCGCAAGAGTTTCAGCCCTTCCTTTATCCCTCCGGAACTCAGGAAGGGTTTCGGCCTGCCCACTTATGAGTATCAGGACGCGGTTTGGGCCTATTATTTCTACCGGATGATCCAGCGTCCGGAACGTGTCTGGCTTTTGTACGACAGCCGGACGGAGGGACTCAAGACAGGTGAGGAAAGCCGATACATCAAGCAGCTCGAATATCATTTCCATCTGCCGTTGGAAAGGAGGGCCGCGGCTGCCGGATTGTATCCGATAAAAGGGGAGGGAAACATTCCCAAAACGGAGGAAGATGTGAAAGCCATCCGGGAGGGCGTTCTGTCGGCCTCCGCCTTGCAGAACTACCTTTACTGTCCCGCCAAGTTCTACTATCAGTTCGTCAAGGGGCTCAGAGCCGATGACGAGGTGGCGGAATCACTGGATGCGGGCATGCTGGGCAATGTCTTTCATGAGGTGATGCGTCTTCTGTACGACATGCCGACGGTGACTCCGGCCGCTCTCCAGAACATGATCAAGGATACGGAGAGGATCCGGAAACTCATCCGTACATCTGTTTTGAAGCAGATGCACAGCATCGAAGTGAGCGGAAGGAACCTGGTGCTGGAAGAAGTGATTCTGGATTATGTCCTTTCCACCCTCCGGCACGACAACAGGCTTCTTGCCGCATCCGGGTCCGAGGGCTTCCGGATTATCGGCCTGGAAAGGCCTTTCCAAATGGATTTCGAAGGATTCCGCATCAAGGGCTTCGTGGACCGGATTGACAGTTACCGGAAAGGGGAAGTAAGAATTGTGGACTACAAGACCGGAAAGGTGGAGGATGACGACCTTTTCATCACCGACGACAACGCCGCATCGGTGGTGGAGAAACTCTTTGCCGAAGATGGCAGCAAGCGTCCAAAAATTGCCCTGCAACTGTTTGTATATGGCCTTTTCGCCCATGACGACGGAAATCTTCGCTCGCAGACCCTGTACAATTCCATTTACAGTACGGCCTGGCTCTATACGCGGGATCTTCCCGAGGTGCCCGAGAGTCCGGTATTCCTTCAGTTGATGCGGGAAAAACTGCGGGAACTCCTGGCGGAGATGACCAATCCGGACATCCCTTTCCGACGTACGCAAGACTTGAAAACCTGCGCCTGGTGTGATTTCAAGGATATCTGCGGACGCTAAACCAGGTATCTCTCCTGCAGGCGCCTGCACTCCTGTGGACCGATCTCCATCTGGTCCTGGAGATATTGCTGCAAGGAACCCCACTGCCGCTCAATCATGTCCAGCGTCCGGTTGAAGTTATGGACGCTCACACCCATAAAGGCGCGGACCACTTCCTTTTCTGCTTCGCCTCCGCCGGCGGCTTCTACGTCTGCGCATAATTTCTCCACAATCGGCCGATAGGCATCGTTGGAACGGTCAAAATCCCGGATAATGGTTTCTCGGTCGGCCCCCAGAGCCGCCAGAATGAGGGCGGCTCCCATGCCGGTACGGTCTTTTCCCTGGGAACAGTGCCACAGGACTGCCCCTTCTTCCGTTTCCAGGATGAGGTTGAGGAAAGTGGCATATTGCAACTGGGAGAATTCACTGAAGGCCAGGGAGGGATAGAGTTCCTGCCCTTTCTCCTGGAAAAGCTTCATGAAGGAAAGACGGACGATGTGCTTTTCCAGGTTCACCCACATCTCCTCCGGCATGGCTTCTCCGCTCTGTTTCTCTACGGAGGTGTCCAGGGTGGGGAGCAGGAGATATTCGGCTCCCGGGATGTCTATATCCGGCTGCAGCATCGCTTCCGGCTTGGAGCGGAAGTCAAAAATCCGCCTGAGGTGAAATTCCTCCTGCAGGCGGGTCAAATCCCTCCGGGTGGCGGAATGAAGATGGGCCGTACGAAGAAGAAGACCGCTTTTCACGGTCTTTTCTCCGATCCGGATTCCGCCCAGGTCCCGGGCATTGACAATGCCTTCAAACAAAGCGTTACTTACTGTATTTCAGATATTTGAGAATAAGCGTCACGGCGTCGTCATCGGTCATGTCTCCAACGTTGATGACGAGATCATAATTGCGGGCATCGTAGCGGCTGACACCGGCCCAGCGCTGAACATAGTTCTCGCGGCTCTTGTCAACGGATTCGATGACTTCGCTCGCTTCCTTTTCCGAGAGGCCCTGTTTTTTCATCACGCGTTCGATGCGCTTTTCAAGGGGAGCCTGAATGAAAATGTCCACTTTGTTGGGGTGGTCTTTCAGAACAAAAAAACCGGAGCGTCCGGCGAGAACGCAGGAGCCCTCTTCTGCGATTCCGCGGATGATCTGGGATTCGGCCTCGAAAATGTCATCCACTTTCACGTAGGAATTGTTCCAATCATTCCCCTTGATGGGGTCGAAGCCCACAAACGCGCCGGTGTTGGGAACCGGAGCGACCGCTTCCACAAAATCGGACAGCCAGTTCTTCTTCTTTCCTTTGATTCGCTCGATTTCGTAGGTGGAGAGGTTGAATTGTTCCATCAGATTCTGAATGAGATTCTTGTCGCTGTAGCGGACATTCAGTTGGGCGGCCAGTTTCCGTCCGATGGTTCGGCCGCCGGAGCCCAGCTCGCGGCTGATGGTAATGACAAAAGGATGATTGATGTCCATAGGATGTTATGGTTTATTGATAAAGATGACGTTTGATACTTCCTTTGGCGGTTCTTTCAAAAGGCACATCGACCAGTTCCACGTTGAAAATCTGACTGAAGGAGGGGAGGTGGGAGTTGCCGGACTTCCGGATGTCTTCCGAAAGCCGGGAAATGGCCTCTTCATCATCTCCCTGCACGGACCCGGCGCGGGGGTACACCAGGGCCACCACTTTCCCTCCCCGTTCCAGAACCAGCGATTCTTCCACGGCGGGATGGCGGCTCAGGACCTGCTCCACCTCTTCCGGATAGATGTTCTGTCCGGAAGAACTGAGAATGAGGGCCTTGATGCGGCCGCGGATGAACAGATTGCCGGCTTCGTCCATGATTCCCAGGTCTCCGGTACGGAACCACCCGTCGGCGGTGTGGCACTTGGTGTCGGCTTCCGGGTTTTTGTAGTATCCTGAGAAAAGGTTGGGGCCCCGCGTCTGGATTTCACCGGGGATGCGATCCGGCTCGGAAGAGTCGATGCGGATTTGGTGAATGGGTTTTCCGCAGGAACCGGGAGCGAAAGAGTCCGGACGCTCGAAAGCCAGCAGGGGGCAGGCCTCCGTCATCCCGTATCCTACGGTATAAGGCAGTTCGAGTTTCTTGAATACGCTTTCCACCTTCCAGTTGAACGGAGCGCCGCCGATGATGATGGTATGGATATTTCCGCCGAACGATGCAAGGATTCGCTTCCCGATGGAGTGGTAGAAGGGCGTTCTCAGGCCCGGAAGGTTTCGAAGGGCCTTGGCCGAGCGGGTGTTCAGGAGGGGGCGGATCATGGTATTGTAAACTTTCTCCATGATGAGGGGTACCGTAATCATGATGGTGGGCTTGACCTCAGACATGGATTGGACCAGCAGGGAGGGGGAAGGAATCTTCCCGAGGAACCAGATGGTGAATCCGGTGCAGCAAGGATAGATGAATTCCATGGCCAGTCCGTAGATATGGGCCAGGGGGAGCATGGAGACAAGGGACTCCGGGGCATTGGCAATGTGCTCCTGGCAGTATTCTACAATATCGGACATGGCTCCGTAGCTGAGCATCACGCCTTTCGGGTCTCCCGAAGTACCGGAGGTATAGTTGATGATGGCGGTGGCCTCGGCGTTGTCCGGATAATGGACGTGGCGGCTGTCGAAGCCCTCCGGATAACACTCCCGGAACAGCCGGGTCCGGTCTTGCCAGGCATGCTGCAGGCGATCGTCCGCAAACCAGAGCAGGCGGTCTTCCCGTGCGTCCATGACGCCTCGGAGCAGCGGAAATTCTTTGTCGTTCAGTTGTTGCCAGATATCGGCGTCGGCAATCAGGAGGATACTGTCCGAGTGGCGCAGCAGATGGGTCGTTCCCTCGGCCGTGAAGTTGGGCAGGATGGGTACGACGATGGCTTCATACGTGTTGACGGCCAGGAATGCAATGGCCCAGCGGGCTGAATTGCGGGCGCAGAGGGCGATTTTGTCGCCTTTGCGGATGCCGGCGGCCTGGAAGAAAATATGATACGCTTCAATACAGGATGCCAGATTTCCATAGGTGTAACAAGCTCCGCCATAATCGCATAGGGCGAGTTTGCTTTCCCTGAACTGAATCTGTTCCTCCAGTTTTTTCAAATAATGTTTCATCCGTCAACGCCAATCTTGAACAGTACAAAGATACAAAGAATCTTTTAATATAGGTTCTCTGCCGAAAAATCATTAAATTTGCAAGGTTTATGCCAGCAAGACAATCATGTTGACAGCAATCGTTGCCATACTGTGGGCCCTGCTCTGTGCAGGCTTTGCCTATCAGATTATTCGCGGCCAGAAGGATCCGGATATCCTCTTGTTCTGGATTCTGTTCTTTGTGCTGTTCCCTCCCGTAGCGGCCATCGTATATTGCCTGACGGGCATCAATTACCGTCGGCCCAGTGTGCGGGAGAGGCTTCATTCGCGGTCCAAATCCCTGTTCCAGAGGCAGATTTCTCCTGAACTGGCCGCCCGTTATTTCTCTGATGATGAAATGGACCGGGTAGAAGATACCTACCTCCCCCTGGCCAGCCTTCTCCGCTCCTGCGGGGAGGGAAACAAGGTCTATGCCGACAATTCCTTCGAAATCATCACATCCGGACTCCGCAAGCGGGAACTCCTTTTGGAAGACATCCGGCATGCCCGAAAATATATTCATATCGAATATTTCCGTTTTGGCAACGACAAGGCCGGCCGCGAAGTCCGTGACCTCTTGTATCAAAAAGCGGCCGAGGGCGTTGAAGTCCGTTTCATCAACAACAACTTGATCGGGCGCAACATTCCCCGCTCCTATTTCCGAGACATGCGGAAAAACGGCATCGAGATAAAGCCCTACACCCACATCCGTTACGGCTGGCGCACCTGGCTCATGCGTATCAACTGTCAGAACCACCGCAAGATCGTGGTCATCGACGGAAAGGTGGCCTATACCGGCGGAATGAATCTTAACGACAACTATTTCTACAAATGGAGGGACACGCACCTCCGTATCGAAGGTCCGGTCATCGCCCGTCTGCAAGCCTCTTTCATCGACACCTGGATCACTTGCGGGGGAGTCTTGAGCCATCCGCTCCCGTATTATTTCGACATCGCCGAAGTTTCGGAACAGAATCCGCTTCGCGGAAAACGGCTCCAGGTGGTTACGGATGCGGCGGAGAATCCATGGCCTGCCACCCAGTTCGCCTACGAATGGATTTTGCAGAACGCCCGGGAATATGTCTATATCCAGACACCGTACTTCATTCCCCCGCAATCCTTCCTGAATGCCCTCAAGGGGGCCGCGCTCCGCGGGGTGGATGTCCGGGTAATGCTCCCGAAGAAAGTGGATACCCCGCTTGCCGGATCGGCCAACCGGGGTGTTTACGAGGAATGTCTGGATGCCGGAGTACGCATTTTTGAACGGGGCGGCGCTTTCATCCATTCCAAGACGCTCGTGGCCGATGACGGCATCTGCGTCATCGGGGCATCCAATCTGGACATGAGAAGTTTTCATCTCAACAACGAGGTGAACACTTTCATCTACGACCGGGAAACCGCCCTTTCCTGCAAGAGCATCTTTCAGGACGACCTGGACCAGGTGGAGGAAATTCATCTTCCCCAGTGGAAGGAAAACTATCCCTGGTACCGATCCCTCATGTCCAGCATCATCCGCGTGTTCTACCGCCTGCTGTAATCAGGGCAGCCGGTAGCCGGAGGTCCCTTTGAGGCCGGCGGTTCCAAAGTAACTGTCCACGACAGTCCCTTTCACATACACCCGTTTTCCCCTGAGATCCGGATGATCCACCAGATTCAGGGCCTCGCGGATGCTCCCTTTCGGCAGTTCCACGGCCAGGCAGGATTTCTTGGCCGTAACGGAGGAGCGGTCGGCCAGGGCGATGTGCGTATTCTTGCTTATCCCCTCGGTTTTCACCTGCTGACCGGCCGATGTGAGGTCTCCGCCCACAATGTACCCGTACACCCAGATTCTCTCTCCGATGTGCGTGGAGGCGTCTGCTACGGAGACAGCCTGCTGCCAGTCACCTCCCTCATCGCTTCCTCCGCCGGAAGGGTCTCCGCCGATGATGAAGCTGTCCGCAATCCAGTTTTTCGCGGTGTCAACGGCGATTTTTACCGACCCGGCGGTGCTTCCCGGAGCCGGGGCGGAGATGCTCAGCGACAGGATTTCCCTGGCTTCGAGCCGGCGGGTAAAAAGGATTTCGTCACGCCCCTCGTTGGACAGCATGACCGACACGTCGCCCGGAAAAACGTAGGCGATCCGTTTTTCGGCGTAGCCGTATTTTAGTTTGTGGGCGTCTTGTTTGACAAGCAGCACTCCACCCGGAAAAGTGGAAAGGAAATCGGGTGCTGTCTTGAGCCGGATGCCGGCATTCAGGAGCGTGCACTGTAATTTTACGGTGACTTTGCCTCCGGACGGGACCACGGCAACCTGTTCGTCTCCGTATTGGGGTTGGGAGAAGGCGGGAGCCTTGAAGGGGATGGACACGATGCCGATGGCATAATTCCCGGGCTGCACGGGCAGGTATTCCGGAGAATCCCCGTACGAGCCTTCGTAGAGGGTTTTTCCGTCGGAATCGCGAATGGTGAGGATAAAATCGTTGGTGTCCGGGATTTCTCCGGACGACTTGGTGAGGAGGCTCCTGTCCAGCACCCAGCGGAGTTCGCCCATTTGCTCCGTCGGACGGAGAGCGAAGTCGTCACAGGCTGCGAGCCCCGCAAGGAGGGACAGAAGTGATGCCAGTAATCTTTTTGCTTTCATAAGTTTGTTGGTTTTGGAATCCGGACACCGTGTCCGGGCTTGGGGACGAAGGTAGGAAGATGCCTCCGTTCCGGCCGTTCGAAACGTAAATATTTTTGAAAATGTTTTTTACGATTGTGCTGAAACAACGCCTTTGTGGCCGACGATTTCCTTTCTTCGCCCAAAATCCGTATATTTGCAGATTATAGAAAAGGAAAAATTATGTTTGAAAATCTGAGCGAGAGACTGGAGCGGTCTTTCAAGATACTGAAGGGTGAAGGAAAGATCACCGAAATCAACGTGGCGGAAACCGTCAAGGACATCCGGAAGGCCCTGCTGGACGCCGATGTCAGTTACAAGGTGGCCAAGGATTTCTGCAACCGCGTCAAGGACAAGGCTATGGGCGCCAATGTGCTCACCGCTGTGAAGCCGCAGCAGATGATGGTGAAAATCACCCACGACGAGCTGGTGGACTTCATGGGCTCCACGGCCCAGGACATCAATCTCAAGGGAAATCCCGCCATTGTACTGGTGGCCGGCCTCAACGGTTCCGGTAAAACCACCTTTTCCGGGAAACTGGCCCTTCATGTCAAGTCCAAGCGGGGGATGAAAGTGCTCCTGGCCGCTTGCGACACCTTCCGTCCTGCCGCCATCGAGCAGCTCCGGGTTCTGGGAGAGAGCATCGATGTCCCCGTCTATACGGAGGAAGGGGAGAAGGATCCCATCAAAATCGCCCGGGCCGCCGTCGCCAAGGCCAGGGCTGAAGGATACAGCGTTGTGATTGTGGATACGGCCGGACGTCTGGCCGTGGACCAGCAGCTCATGGACGAGATATCGGCCCTTCACCAGGCCGTGCAGCCTACAGAGACGCTTTTTGTGGTGGACGCCATGACCGGACAGGATGCCGTGGAAACGGCCAGGGCCTTCAACGACCGCCTGGATTTTGACGGCGTCGTTCTCACCAAGATGGACGGCGATACCCGAGGCGGTGCGGCCCTTTCCATCAAGGCCGTTGTGGGGAAACCCATCAAATTCGTCTCTTCCGGAGAAAAGCTGGAAGCCCTGGATGTGTTCCATCCGGACCGTATCGCAGACCGGATCCTGGGGATGGGAGACGTGGTCTCCCTTGTGGAAAAAGCCCAGGAGCAGTTTGATGAGAAGCAGGCCCGCGAACTCAAGAAAAAACTGGCCAGGGATCAGTTTACACTTTGGGACTTCTATCAGCAGATTCAGCAGGTAAAGAAGATGGGCAACATCAAGGACCTTGCCGGCATGATTCCCGGCGTGGGAAAAGCCATCAAGGACGTGGATATCCCGGACGACGCTTTCAAGAGCACCGAGGCCATCATCCTTTCCATGACACCTTATGAACGGGAGCACCCCGAGGCCATCAACGGTTCCCGCCGCAAACGCATTGCCGACGGTTCCGGCACCTCCTTGCCGGAGGTGAACAAACTGCTCAAGCAATTCGAGGGGACGCGCAAACTCATGAAAGGCGCCGTAACCGGTTCTCTCATGCAGCAGCTGAAGGGTTTCAGGAGGTAAAAGACAACATGATATGAAAATGCGCAACTGTTTCTTTTTTGCCGTCGTTTCGGCACTGATGCTGTCCGCAGCTTGCAGCCGCGGTCTGAAGGACGGGGAGTACACCCTCACCGTCCTGTCCACCAACGATGTGCACGGAACCTGGTTCGACTCCACCTACGTGGACGGGAAAATCCGCAAGTCCATCTTTGCCATGAACCATTATATCGACAGTGTGCGCACGGCCGACGGTTTTGGCAATGTGCTCCTGCTGGATGCCGGCGACTGCCTTCAGGGAGACAATGCTCCGTACTATTTCAACTACATCGACACCGTGACGCCGCATCTTTTTCCGCGCCTGTTGGAATACATGAAATACGATGCCGTGGCCATGGGGAACCATGACATAGAAACCGGGCATGCCGTGTATGACCGCGTCGCGGCGGAGCTTCAGAAAGCCGGTGCACCTTTCCTGGCCGGCAATGCCATCCGCAATGACGATGGAAAGCCTTATTTCCCTCTGTACAAGATGGTTGAGAAGGCCGGGCTCCGGATCGCGGTGATCGGCTATAACAATGCCAATATCGCCGCATGGCTGGGAGAGGAACTTTGGAGCGGAATGCATTTCGTATCCATCGCCGAAGTAATCCAGAAGGATGTGGATTATGTACGCGCCAAAGAAAAGCCTGATGTGGTGGTGGCCGCCATGCACTCGGCCTGCGGCCGGGGTGACGGTACCATCCTGGAAGCCGAGGCGCTGGATGCCTTCAATAAAGTGAAGGGCGTGGACTGGCTCATCTGCGGACACGACCATCGGCCTTATGTGGAGACGCGGGACAGTTGCGCCCTCCTGAATTCCGGCAGCCATAGCCGCTATGTGGCCCATGGCAAGATGCATTTGAGCGTGAAGGACGGCCGCATCGTAAGCAAGTCCTTCGAGACCGACCTGATTCCCGTCAAGGCAGAAAAGGCCGATCCTGTGATGCGGGCCCATTTCCGCAAGGATTTTGAGGCCGTTCAGGCTTTCACCCGGCAGGAGGTAGGCGTCCTGAATACGGAACTCAATACCCGCGACGCCTACACCGGCATGTGCGATTACATAAACCTCATCCATACTCTCTGCCTGTCCCGGGAACCCGCCCAGATTTCCATCGCCGCTCCGCTTACCTATAACGGGCACGTGGATAGCGGCATCCTCATTTTCAATGACCTTTTCACCATTTATCCTTTTGAGAACCAATTGTATGTGGTGAAGATGACTGGCGCCGAAATTCAGAAATATCTGGAAGTCTCCTACGACAAGTGGATCAACACGGTCTCCAAGCCTGCGGACCATGTCCTGAAGATTCACAGCCATGACGACCCCCGTACCCGGCAGAAAGGCTGGTCGTTTGAAAACCGTGCCTACAATTTCGACTCCGCGGCCGGAATCAATTATACAGTGGATGTCACCAAACCGGCAGGGGAGCGGGTCGTCATATCCTCCATGGCCGACGGTTCCGTTTTTGACCCGGCGCGCGAGTACAACGTGGCCATGACCTCGTACCGCGCCAGCGGCGGCGGAAATCTTCTCAAGGAAGCCGGCATAGACAGTGACAAAATCGACGACCGTATCGTATCCCGCTATCCGGAAATCCGCAACCTTCTGTACGATTATCTGATGGAAAATGGCAGCATCGACCCTGAAGTGATCGGAAAGGAAAGCGTCATCGGCCACTGGAAATTCGTCCCTGAAAAAGTGGCCGCACCGGCCCTGGAGCGGGATATGAAACTTCTTTTCCCGGGATACGACGATTAAACGGCCATCAGCGCTTCGATATCCTTGTGCTCACCGACGAGCCACATGACATCGCCATCCTCCAGCGGGAGGGTGGCGTTGGGTACATGGAGGTTTCCGTCGGGCTTTTCGACACCGGCCACCAGGCAGTGGTAGCGGTTGCGGATGCCGCTTTCCACAAGATTCTTGCCGATAAAAGGAGAACCGGCGCCGACGGCCAGGCGGCGGAGAATCATCTCTCCCTCGGCAAAATCCTCGGGCATGGACTGCTGCGTAGCTTGCAGGGCCTTTCCGAAGGCTTCCAGCCCGGAGTCGGTCCCGATGACCTGGATGCGGTCGTGCGGGAAGATGCGGTCCGTGGCCTTGGGGATATTGATGCGTTTGGTCCCGCGCAGGATGGAGACGACGTGGACGCCGTAATGCTGCCCGAAGTTGAGGTCCCGGAGTTCGTTTCCGGCCCATTCCACCTCGGCCGGAATGTCAAAATCGGCCAGGTGCAAGTCCTTGTCCAGCAGGCGCGTCGCATACTCCGGTTTCTTCTCTCCAAGATATTCGGCCCTTTTTTCCCGGGAATGGAGATTGGTCATGAAGGTTTGCTCAATGTGGTGGGAGTACCGCTTGGTCCATCGGCTGAACAGCAGGAACAGGACAATGCCCAGCACAAGCAGCAGAATCAGGAGGACGGAAATATGGAAAAGGCGGGCCAGTACGTAAAAGACGAAGGCGGCGGCCAGAAGGAAGCGGATCACTACGCTGGCAATCAGCGGCGCGCGGTTGGCCTTGTTCTCCTCCCAAAGGCTTCGGAATTCCTCGCTCTTGTTCATTTTGATCATGAGTGCGCGCAGGAACGGTGCCATGGCGCTGAGGATGACTGCGGCAGTGGCTACATGGGCCCAGATGCCCGGAATCCATTTTTCGGCCAGGGGCAGCAGGACGCCGAAGCCGACAATGCATACGGCGAGGCACAGGATACCGTAGATGACGACATTGCGGATGACGGCGCCCAGGTACTGTTTCCAGAGGCTGTCCTTGCCGCTACGGGGTTCGGAGCTTTCGGCGTAACTGTCCAGAAGGTTTTTGACTTTTTCCGGCAAGTTCCTTTGCAGAAGCCCGTAGGCCGGCTCTGCCAGGCGGATCATATACGGTGTGAGGAAGATGGTGATGACCGAGACGGCCACCACAATGGGATAGAGGAAGTCGGCGGTAACGCCAAGGGATACGCCCAGGGTTGCGATGATGAAGGAAAACTCGCCGATCTGGGACAGGGAGAAAGCGCTCTGCACGGCTGTTTTCAGAGGCTGTCCGGAAAGCAGGACGCCAACCATGGAGAAGAAGGGCTGCCCAAGCAGCACGGTGAGGCTGATGATAAGGATGGGAAGCCAGTACTGGGCAATCATGGCCGGATCCACCATCATGCCCACGGACACGAAGAAGATGGCTCCGAAAAGGTCTTTGACCGGTTTTACGAGTCGCGCAATATGCTCCGCTTCCAGCGTTTCGGCCAGGATGGAGCCCATGATGAAAGCGCCGAACGCGGCCGAGAAACCGGTCTTGGCGGCCACCACCACCATCATGAAACACAGCCCCAGCGAAACGACCAGCAAAGTCTCGTCATTCATCAGTGAACGGGTTTTCCGCAGAATGAGGGGGATGAGATAGATGCCCACCAGCAGCCAAAGAATGAGGAAGAATGCCAGTTTCAAGATGCTTCCTGCCAACTCTCCGCCTTCAAAGTTGGACGATACTGCTACCGTCGAAAGTACGACCATGAGAACCACCGCCAGAATGTCTTCCAGGATGAGGATGGACATCACCAGGCCGGCAAACTTTTTCTTGGCCAGCCCCAGGTCTTCGAATGCCTTGTAAATGATGGTGGTGGAGGACATGGAAATCATGCCTCCCAGAAAAAGGGCGTCCATTTTGCTCCATCCGAAGGCCGATCCTACGGTGAACCCCAGGACAATCATTCCGAAGATGATGGTGAGGGTCGCGATGATGGCAGGGCCTCCCACCTTTACAATCTTCTTGAAGCTGAATTCCAGGCCCAGGGCGAAAAGCAGGAAGATAACGCCGATATCCGACCAGACATGGATGCTGGCGGCATCCATGACCGATGGCGTAAGGGAAAAATGAGGACTGGCGATGAAGCCCGCTACGATATAGCCCAGTACCAGGGGCTGTTTCAATTTCTTGAATACAAGCGTCATGATACCGGCGCAGATCAGAATCAGCGCCAGGTCGGCGATGAGCGGTGCCAGCTCGTTCATTTACTTGGCGTAGGCGACGGAACGGGTTTCCCGGATGACGGTAATCTTCACCTGGCCGGGATAGGTCATTTCGTCCTGGATCTTCTGGGCAATCTCTCCGGAAAGAACTTCGGCATCGTGGTCGCTGACTTGTTCCGCTCCCACGATGACCCGCAGCTCACGACCGGCCTGGATGGCATAGGCCTTGGTGACTCCGGGATAACTGCCGGCCAGATTCTCCATGCCGCGCAGACGCTTGATATAGCTCTCGATTACTTCGCGGCGGGCACCCGGACGGGCGCCGGAAATGGCGTCGCCCACCAGCACCAGCGGCGCGTAGAGGGAGGTCATTTCCGTTTCTTCGTGGTGCGCGCCGATGGCGTTGCAGATTTCCGGCTTTTCCTTGTACTGCTCGGCCAGTTTCATGCCCAGGAGCGCATGGGGGAGCTCAGGGTCTTCCTCGGAGACCTTTCCGATGTCGTGGAGGAGTCCGGCGCGTTTGGCAATCTTTGGATTGAGCCCCAGTTCAGAAGCCAGGATGGCGCAGATGTTGGCCACTTCCCGGGAGTGCTGCAGGAGGTTCTGCCCATAGGAAGAGCGGTATTTCATGCGGCCGATCAGGCGGACCAGTTCCATGGAAAGGCCGTGGATGCCCAGGTCGATGCAGGTGCGCTTGCCGGTTTCCAGGATTTCCTCCTCCAGCTGCTTCTGCACCTTGGAGACAACTTCCTCGATGCGGGCCGGATGGATGCGGCCGTCCACCACAAGCTGATGCAGGGCCAGGCGGGCCACTTCGCGGCGAACCGGGTCAAAGGCGCTCAGAAGGATGGCGTCGGGGGTGTCATCCACGACGATTTCTACACCGGTGGCGGCTTCCAGCGCGCGGATGTTGCGGCCTTCGCGGCCGATGATGCGGCCCTTGATTTCGTCGTTCTCGATGGGGAAGGTGGTAACGGCGTTTTCGATGGCCGTTTCCGTCGCCGTACGCTGTATGGTGTTGATGACGATGCGCTTGGCTTCCTTGGCGGCATTCAGACGGGCCTCGTCCAGGCAGTCGTTGATATAGGCCTGGGCTTCGGTACGGGCCTCCGCCTTCATGGATTCCATGAGCTGGTTCTTGGCTTCCTGGGCCGACATGCCGGCCACCGTCTCGATTTGACGGATTACCTGGTCCCTCAGTTCCGTATATTCGGTTTCACGGATTTTCATCAGTTCTTCCTGAGCCTTCGCGCTGGCCTTCTGGGCCTCCAGCTCCTTGCTCTTGCGGTCTGCTTCGCCGATTTTCTGGTTCAGGCTGTTCTCCTTCTGCTTGATGCGGTTTTCCGCTTCGCGAAGCTGGGCATTTTTCTCGTTGACGGCCTTTTCGTGCTCGCTCTTGAGGTTGAGGTACTTCTCCTTGGCCTGCAAGATGCGTTCATTCTTGATTTTCTGGCCTTCCAGTTCGGCTTTTTCCAGAATTTCTTCCCGCTTTCCCTTGAGTACGGAACGGCGGAACAGTATGTACGCGCCCAGGGCGATGACGGCTCCCAGGACGAATCCAATGACTAAACTTGTAATATTCATAATATATATTGTGTTTAACGTTTCAAAAAATGGCAGTTCCCTCTGTTGCATCGAGGAAACCGCCATGAAAGAAAAAGCCGTCAGCATCTAGTCAGAAAATCTTATGTGAATAAGATTTGGGTCCCGACCGGTTTCTGAGATCCCGTGTCCTGCGGCCGTGGCCGCAGAATTCCCGGAGGTAACTGGGGGCCTGTCATCCCCGGTCTGAGTCAACCCTGTACGTTGAAACGTGTTGATTTCAGCTTTCGATGGTTGACGGCTTATTTTTTACCGTTGTCCTGTAAATAGCGTTCCAGGTCTCTTGCCAGAAGGTCTTTGTCCTCCTTGTACTGGTCGATTTCCTGTTGCAGCTCCAGCCGGATGACGGTTTCGTTCAGGGCTATCATGGACAGCAGGTCCGAAACGTTTTTTCCGGGATGGCTGCGGGTATAGGCTGCAAAACGCCGGTTGATGGTTTCCGCAGCTTCCCGGTAGAGCTGTTCCGCTTCCGGGGAGGATGCCGTGAGGTTGAACATGCGGCCGGCAATCTTTACGCTGATTTTCTGGTCCATGTCAGGCTTCCTCCAAATAGGAGATGCATCTATCGATCTCCTTGATTAATGTATCGACCTTGGCTTTGGCTTCCGCGTTGGAAATGCCGCCGGAAAAAGCCTCGGCAAGTTTCCCGGTCTCTATTTGGGACTCCAGTTCATTGATCTGTCTCCTCAGGTTTTCACCGGTTTCCTCACACGCATGTAACTCCTGGCGGAGACGCTCGTTCTCCGCCTTCTCAGCCTCATAACGTGCAATCAGCCGTTCAATCTGTGTTCTTAGATTTTCCAGCATGGCCGGTTCTGCCTTGTCTCGCAAATATACAAAAAAACTTCCAAACCCCGGCAAGGTATTGAAAGTTTTTTGTTTAGAATTTATCAATTCTATAAAAACAGCGCTTACAGACGCTGGAGAATCCGTTTGAAAAGGAGGTTCATTTTGTCTGCCGCCGCATCGGCTGCCTGGACGATGGCCTCCCCGTCCGTGACATAGTCCTCGTCTTCCGTCGCATGGGCGACGTCCGTGATGACGGAAACACCGAAGACGGGGATTCCGCTGTGCCGGGCCACGATAACTTCCGGTGTGGTGCTCATGCCCACGGCGTCGGCCCCGATGATACGGAAGTATCTGTATTCGGCCGGCGTTTCGTACGAAGGACCGCTGCAGGCCAGATAGACGCCTTTTTGCAGCGGAATGTTCTCTTCCCGTGCCACTTCCTCCGCCAGGCGGAGCAGCGCCGGGTCGTACGGACGCGTCATGTCCGGAAAACGGGGGCCGAAGTCTTCCAGGTTGGGGCCGATAAGAGGATTGGGCAGCAGGTTGATATGGTCCCGGATAAGCATGATGTCTCCTACGTGATAATCCGGATTGGTGCCTCCGGCGGCGTTGGAAACGAACAGATAGCGGATGCCCAGCCGCTTCATCACGCGGATGGGGAGGGTGGCCAGCTGCATCCCGTATCCTTCATAGTAGTGGATGCGCCCCTGCATGGCCAGGACGGTTTTGCCGGCAATCTTTCCGATGATGAAGTTTCCTTTGTGGCCGATGGCCGTGGAAACGGCAAAACCGGGGATGTCCCTGTACGGAATCACCAGCGGATGCTCAATCGTTTCGGCCAGTTTCCCCAGACCGCTTCCCAGAACGATGCCCACTTCGGGCTTCATCCCCCCGAGGCGGCTTTCGACAAAGTCCGAGGCCAGATGAATGGTGTCGATATAACTCATAATTCCATCTCTCCCGTCATCCTTTCAATGAGCCGGGTCATTTTTTCTGTGGCGGCATTGGCGGCGACGATGACGTCTTCGCCGTTGTTCTCAAAATCTTCCGCAAAGTCGTCATGGGCCTCGTTGGTAATGACGGAAATGCCGAAAACCGGAATTCCGGCGTGGCGGGCCACGATGACTTCCGGCACGGTGGACATTCCCACGGCGTCGCCTCCGATGATACGGAAGTACTTGTATTCGGCCGGCGTTTCATAGGAGGGGCCGGTGCCTCCCACATAGACTCCCTGCTGAAGTGCAATGCCCTCTTCTTCGGCCAGCCGGAAGGCCAGGCGGATCAGGGCCGGATCGTAGGGGCGGGTCATGTCCGGAAAACGCGGTCCGTAGTCGTCAAAATTGGGGCCGATGAGGGGATTGGGCAGGAGGTTGATATGATCTTTGATGACCATCAGGTCTCCCACATGCAGGTGGTAACCGATTCCGCCGGCGGCATTGGAAACGATGAGCGCACGGATGCCGGCCCCGATCATCACGCGGATGGGAAGGACCACTTTGTCCATCCCGTAGCCCTCGTAATAGTGGATGCGTCCTTGCATGGCGATGACGGTCTTGCCGCCCAGTTCGCCGATGATGAAGTTCCCCTTGTGCCCGCTTGCCGTGGAAACGGGGAAGCCGGGCAGTTCCCGGTAGGGGATGACGACAGGATTTTTGATGGAATCGGCCAGAGCGCCCAATCCGCTGCCGAGGACAATCCCCAGCACCGGTTTCCGGCCTTGCATACGGTCCCGGAGGCGGGCGGTGATCCCGTTGATGTTTTCGATTCGAGGATCCATCATTGTATTAAATCTGAGACGCGACGCGACGGGCGCCGGCGAGAATTTCCGCCTCGGAAGGGATTGCATGGTCCCGCATGACCCAGCGGCCGCGGATCATCACCGAACTGATGGCCCGGCTGCCGGCGGAATACACCAGGTTGGCGGTAATGGAACCGGGAGAAAGGAAGTACGTGCTGTCCAGGTCGATGAGGGACAAATCGGCCGAGGCGCCTTCGCAGATGACACCAGCATTGATTCCAAGGGCTTTGGCTCCATGCACGGTGGCACAGTCCATCAGCTCGTCCAACGGCATGGCCAAAGGGTCTGCCCGCCAGGCTTTCTGCATGATGGCGGCCGTTTTCATGTGCTGGAGCATGTCCATGTCATTGGCCGATGCCGCTCCGTCCGTTCCCAGGCACACATTGACGCCGGCATCCCGGAGTTCGTTGTATCGAAACTGGAAACCGGAGGCCAGTTTGAGGTTGGAGTGGATGTTGTGGACGCAGTTGACCCGGTGGTCCCCAAGAATGCGGACATCTTCATCCGACAGGTGCAGGCAGTGGGCGGCGATTACATGCGGTCCCCAGATGCCCAGGCTGTCAAAGTATTCGGTCGGGGAGATCCCGCCATGGGCGCGGCGGCAGTCCTCGTTTTCCAGGCGGGTCTCCGAAAGATGGAGGTGAAGCTTGAGTCCGTGGTCCAGGGCAAACTGATTGGCCCAGAGGATATTCTCCTCGCAGACGGTATAGACCGAGTGGATGGAGACGGCAAACTGGGAATCTTCTCCCCAGTCCAGGGTGCGCTCATACAGGCGCTGGCAGGCATCGCGCTGCCGGCGGGCCATGTCCGGGTTCTGGGAATCCAGGAAAATAAAGGAATACACCGGGCGAAGCCCCATCTCGACGGCGGCCAGCCGGGCATGCGGGCAAAACCAGTACTGGTCGTTGAAGGTGGTGGTCCCGCTCCGGATCATCTCCAGGCAGGCCGCCTTGGTACTCCAGTAAATGAAGTCCCGGTCCAGTTTGGCTTCGATTTTCCAGATGTTGTTGAGCCAGTCGTACAGGGTAAGATCCTCATGGATGCCGCGCAGCATAATCATGGCGGCATGGGTGTGCATGTTCACGAAACCGGGAATGACAGCTTTCCCGGAACAATCCACCGTTTCGGTGCCGGGCGCGGTTTCCGTCACCGGGCCGACATGCTTGATGACGCCATCTCCGATAAGGATGTCTGTCCTGTTATGACCGTGAAGGATGTTTTTGAGGAGAATCATGCTTGTCCTGAAAGGTCTGAAAAAACCGGCATGGGGTGCCGGTTTTTTGTTTAGAACTCATCTTCGGAAGTTTCCTGCTCTTCCCTTGGCGGGTATTGGCGGATGGGCTGGTCGTGCAGGAGGTCGTGCATAATGTAGCGGACCGCTTCCTGCAGGCCTTCCTGGAACTTCTCGAAATCTTCTTTATAGAGGAAAATCTTGTGTTTGTCGTAGGTAAAGGACCCATCCCGCTCCAGCCGGCGTTTGCTCTCCGTGATGGTGAGATAGAAGTCGTTGTTTCCCTTGGTGGACTTGACATCGAAGAAATAGGTGCGCTTGCCTGCACGGACGGGTTTGGAATACACATCCTCCGAATTTCTCTCCTGAGCGCGGGAACGCTCATATTCTTCACTGTACATACGTTGTTCGTTTTTTGTTTTGTGATTACAAAAATAGGGATTTTATTTAAAAAACACTAACTTTGTAGAAATTTATTTGACAATATGCTCAATCGCCGCATTTTAAGAATCAAGGCTTTCAAAGTTCTGTACTCCTGCGCGGAGAATCGGGACCTCAGTTTGAAAGAGGCGCTTTCCAGCCTTGAAGCTTCCTGCGAAGCAACGCGGGATCTGTACCTTTACATGCTGGCCCTCATTCCGGCCCTGACGGCGGAGGCTGCCCGCCGCATCGAGGCGGCCCGGGGGAAATTCCACCCCACCGAGGAAGAGCTTCATCCCAATACGAAATTTGCCGCCAATGGCATATCGGCCTTGCTGGAGCAGGATCCGGATTTTCAGAAGCTGCAGGAAAAGAAAAAGTTCTCCTGGGCCCAGAACGATGCCTTCCTCCATGCCTTGTACGAGAGGTTGAAGGGTCGTCCCTATTACCAGGACTACATGAACGAAGCGACGCGTTCCCTGAAAGCCGACGCCGCGCTCTGGCAGCAGCTTTTCACGGAGGAACTGGAAGATGACGAATCCCTCGCCACCATCCTGGAAGACCTCTCCATCCACTGGGCCGACGACCTCGCATACGTACTGGGCTGTTGTATCCGCACCCTGGAAGAGATGGGCCGCACGGGCCGATGGGATTTGCCGGTGCTGTATCCGGCAGACTCCCGCGAATTTGTCCGCAGCCTGCTCACGGCCACCTATGGCCGCTATCAGGAGTATTACAAGCTTATCGCCCAGTCTGTCTCCAAATGGGAGCAGGACCGTCTTTATACGACGGATATCATCCTCATTTCCATGGGACTGGCCGAGGCGGAAACCTTTCCGGAGATTCCGGTCCGGGTCACCATCAACGAATACGTAGAAATTTCCAAATATTATTCAACGCCCAAGAGCCGCAGTTTCGTGAACGGTCTGCTTGACCGCCTCATCAAAGACCGCGTGGAAAAGGGCATAATCAGCAAAACCGTATGAATTTGATTTATTCTTTCCTTCTGATGGGTGCTCCCGCCGCTCCCGCAGGACAGGCCGGAGCCCAGCAGCCCAGCGCCTGGCCCACCATCCTCATGTTCGGTGCCATCATCCTGGTGATGTATCTGTTCATGATCCGTCCGCAGCGCAAGCAGCAGAAGCAGATGCAGGAATTCCGCAATGCCCTCAAGAAAGGCGACAAGGTCGTTACCGTCGGCGGCATCTACGGAGAAATCGTGGAGGTGAGCGAGAAGACCGTCCTGATTAGGGTGGACGGCGACGTGAAACTCCGCGTTGACAAGCAGGGCCTCGTGAAAGATTATTCCGAAGCCGAACAAAAGTAACAAGTGCATGGCCCTGAAAGAGATCATCAGGGAACGTTTTGGAAACTGGGGCAGGGAATGGATTATCATGGTCCTTTCCCTGGTCATTGCTGTTTTTGTGTGGGCTCTTACCAATCTTTCCAAGGATTATTCCGGCACCATCAGTGTGCCGGTGGTGGCAGAGTCCAATATCGACGGGCACGGTCTGGAATCCTCCAATACCGTTGTGGTGAGCGCCCGCTGCCGAACGGACGGGTTCCGTCTTCTCCGCGAAAAAAGCCGCCGGGAACGCAAAGTGGTCAAGGTCCGTTTCGACCGGGCCGATCTCAGGAATACGGCCCCGCACACCTATTGTGTCATCGGCGGTACCAAAAACTCTTATGTGAACCAGTTTTTCGGGGAGGGCGCCAATGTGGAGGCGTTTATCACGGATACGCTCAAATTCGTATTCCCGGTAGAGAATCACAAGAGGGTTCCGGTGGATGTTCACAAAGTCATTCAGTGCCGCTCCCAATATATGCCTTCCGGTCCTTTCCGGATTTCCCCGGATTCGGTGACCATTTACGGAGAAGACGTGCATCTGGCTGCCGTGGAGCGTGTGACGGCCAGCCGCCTTTTGCTCACGGACGTACATGAATCCCAGCACGGGGTGCTTCGCCTGAATCCCGTCAAGGGGGTTCGGATTTCCGCGGATGAAGTGAGCTACGAATTGCCGGTGTCCCGTTATGTGGAATTGCGTGCTGCCGTTCCGGTGGAGGTGTGGAACGCTCCCGCCGGCCATCAGCTGCAGGTGTATCCCCCTACGGCCCAGGTGGTCCTTCGCTGTACTTTCCCTTTGTCCAAGGATCCGTTGAGTTCTTTCAAACTTTATGTGGACTGGAGGGATTTCAGCGAATCGATCAGCGGACGCTGTGTCGCCCGCACCCTCCGTCTTCCCACCGGTGTTTTGGAGTATCGCGTAGAGCCGGAAGTATTTGACTGCGTGGAGCTTCGCTGATGAAGACGATTATTCTGACAGGCCTTATCGGCAGCGGAAAATCAGCCGTCGGCGCCCTGCTCCGGAAGCGGGGCATTCCGGTTTACGATTCCGACTCGCGGACCAAGCGGCTCTACTCCCGGAGGCCTGCCCTGGTACGCCGGCTGGAAGAAGCCCTGGGCGTTCCCATCCGCAGCGGGGAAGGGAAGTTGGACCGCGCCCGGCTGGCCGCCGTCATCTTTTCCGACGAACCGGCCCGGAAAACCCTTGAGTCCATTGTGTATCCGGCCGTTCTACAGGACTTTCTCCGCTGGCGCGAGAAGCAATCCGGTGTTCCGTTCGTGGTGCTGGAATCGGCCGTGATCCTTTCCAAACCGGTTTTTGACGGTGTCGGGGACGTCGTGGTACTGGTAACGGCGCCCGAGTCGGAACGTCTCAGCCGGGTGATGGCCAGGGACGGGGCCGACGAATCCCGGGTGAGAAGCCGTATGGCGGCGCAGGAGATCCCGATGGACCGGGTGCATCTCGTCCTTGAAAACAACGGCTCCCTGCAGGCGCTTTCTGCTGCCGTGGACCGTGCTTTTTTTGATAAAAATGCCTATATTTGTAAATTCCTGAAAGATTAAGATAAAATGAAAACCGATCTCGCAAAAACCCTTTCCATCCGTGGTCAGCACGGACTCTTCAACTATATTGCCCAATCCCGCTCCGGCGCCATCGTGGAATCGTTTGAAGACAAGAAGCGATATAATTTCAGTGCCGGTGCCGGCATCACCTCCCTGGCCGACATCTCCATCTACACGGAAGAAGGAGAGGTCAAGCTTCAGGAGGTGTTCGGCAAGATGCAGGAAGTGCTGGGAGAGAACGACGCTCCCGGCGCCAAGGCTCCCGAAACGGAGCTGAAAGCCCTCTTTGCCAAGGCACTGCCCACCTACGATGCCAACCGTTTCTATGTCTCCCACATGAAGAAGGTGGTGGAGTGGTACAATGCCCTCAAGCACTATGCTTCCCTGGATTTCCTCACCGACGAGGAACGGGAGGCGGAAGCCGCCAAGGAGGCTTAAGATGCCCAGCCTGCAGGTAATCACCCTGGGATGCTCCAAGAACACGGTGGATACTGAGCATCTCCTTTTCCAGGTGCAAGACAGCTATGACCTTGTGCCGGAAGAGGAAGCCCGGCCCCGGGTGGACGTCCTCCTCGTCAATACCTGCGGTTTCATAGGAGATGCCAAGGAACAGTCCATCCAGACCATTCTTTCCGCCGTTGAGCGGAAGAAAAGGGGAGAGGTGGGCCGTCTGCTCGTATTCGGCTGCCTGTCGGAGCGTTACAAGGAAGACCTTCCGGCCCTGATTCCGGAGGTGGACGGCTGGTTCGGCGCCCGGGACCTGAGTCCGCTGGTACAGGCGCTGGGCTGCAGCTATCGGCCCGTCGATGAACACCGTAGGGTGCTCACGCAGGGAAACAGGCCCTATGCCTTTTTCAAGATTTCCGAAGGGTGCAACCGCCGCTGCTCGTACTGCGCCATCCCGTTCATCCGGGGGCCTCACCGTTCCGTTCCCATGGAAACGCTCCTCCGGGAAGCGGAGGATCTGGCATCCCGCGGCATCCGGGAATTGATTCTCATTGCCCAGGATACCACCTATTACGGCCTGGACCTGTATGGCCGGCGGGCCCTGGCGGATCTTCTTCGCAAGCTGTCTGCCGTCGAGGGCATCGAATGGCTTCGCCTGCACTATTCCTATCCGGCCGATTTCCCGGAAGACGTGCTGGAGGAAATGGCCACGAATCCAAAGTTGTGCCGCTACATGGACATCCCGCTCCAGCATGTCAGCGACCGGGTTTTGGATAAAATGCACCGGCACGTGGACGGGCGGTGGACCCGGGAGCTTATCTGCCGTATGCGGGAGAAGGTGCCCGGGCTGGCTCTTCGGACTACGCTCATCGTGGGGCATCCCGGAGAAGGGGAGAAGGAGTTCGCGGAACTGATGGATTTTGTCCGGGAATCCCGTTTCCAGCGCATGGGAGCGTTTGCTTACTCCGAGGAGGAAGGAACCTATGGCGCCCTGCATTTCCGGGACCGCATTTCCGGTCGCACCAAACAAAAGCGGCTGGATTCCCTGATGGAACTCCAGCGTGGCATATCCCTTGCATATAATCAATCCCGGATTGGAACCGAGACCAAAGTGCTGGTGGACGACTTCGCAGACGGCATGCTGGTATGCCGCAGCGAATTCGAAAGTCCGGAAGTGGACGGTGAAATCCTGGTAAAATATACCGCGGCGGCCTTTGACGGCGTGGAACCGTATTCCCTTGTCGGGGAGTTCCTCCGGGTCCGCATAACCGCCGCCGATGAATATGACCTTACAGCAGAAGTGATATGAAACATTCCTGGATTTTAGCGCTGGCCCTGGCCGTATCGGCCTGCTCCCCGCAAATTTATTCGATGTACCTGGATGTGCGCCATCCGTCCAAATCCGGCCTGACGCTCTCCGGAAAGAACATCTCCATCGTCTATATGGACGGTAACACCCAGGTGGATTCCCTCTTCGATCGCCAGGTGGCCTCTTCCATGGCACGGCAGCTGGAGGAGGACTACTTCAACGGCCAGGAGAAGGTGGGCATTTACCGCATCCCCTCGGCCGATACGGTTACGCTGGAAAAAATGCATTCCCTGGTGATGGAAACGGAAGGCGATGTGGTGTTCCTCCTTCGCAGCAAGCTCGGAGAACCCACACTGGAGTCCAACCGTCCGGTGTCAGGGGCTTCCAGCCCGGATTCGGCCTTTGTCTGTCCGGCAGTGGTTCCCGTCAAGACGCAGCTGGATGTATATGACAGCATGGGCGAGGACAAAGTGCATCATTTCCAAGGCTCCGCCGTGCTCCGTGCCCGGGTTTTCAATAACGGCATCCTTACCGACGACGGTCTCAAGTCGCTTTCGCTCAGAAGCATGGGGGCGGAGGCCGACAAGGTGGGCGAGCGCGTCTCGACCCGCTTCCTGTCCAGCTGGGTCACGGAGAGTTTCAGTTTTTATTATGTCGATCCTTCTTCCTCCGACATTTGGGTCGAGGCCCTTGTGAAGGTCCTGGACGGGGAATTGACCGAGGCGGTGGACAAGTGGGGCCTGCTGGTGAAATCGGGATCGGCCCAAAAGCGGGCTTGTGCCTGCTACAACATTGCCCAGGCTTTCTACTTGATGGGGGACTATTCCCTGTCTTCCCGCTGGTTGGACGAGGCCGAAAAACTGGAGAATATCTCTTTGGCTCCGGGGCTTAGAAAAAGACTGGCAGCCCACTTGGAAAAGTAATCGGTTATTGTTATATTTGCGAACTAATTAAATTTTCTTAAAAAGATACGTTTATGTCTAATATTGATCTCAAGAAGTACGGTATCAAGGGTGTGAAGGAAATCCTGTACAATCCTTCGTACGAAGTCCTCTACAACGAAGAGACCAAACCCGGTCTCGAGGGTTTTGACAAGGGGCAGGTAACCGAACTGGGCGCCATCAACGTGATGACGGGCGTCTATACCGGCCGCTCCCCCAAAGACAAGTACATCGTGTACGACAACACCACCAAGGAAGGCAAACCCGGAGAAATCTGGTGGACGACCGAAGCTTATCCCAATGACAACCACAAGATGTCCGTCTCCACTTGGAAGGTCGTGAAGAAACTGGCCCAGCAGCAGCTCAGCGGCAAGCGCCTGTTTGTCGTGGACGGATTCTGCGGAACCCACGCCGACACCCGTATGAAGGTCCGCTTCATCATGGAGGTGGCCTGGCAGGCCCATTTCGTGACCAATATGTTCATCCGTCCCAAGAACCAGAAGGAGTTCGACCAGGAGCCCGACTTCATCGTTTATTGCGCGGCCAAGGCCAAGGTGGAAAACTACAAGGAGCTGGGACTTCGCAGTGAAACCTGCATTGCTTTCAACGTCACTTCCCGTGAGCAGGTCATCCTCAACACCTGGTACGGCGGTGAAATGAAGAAGGGTATGTTCTCCATGATGAACTACTACCTCCCGCTCAAGGGGATTGCCGCCATGCACTGCTCGGCCAACACCGATATGAACGGTGAAAATACGGCCATTTTCTTCGGCCTCTCCGGTACCGGAAAGACCACCCTCTCCACCGATCCCAAACGTCTGCTGATCGGTGACGACGAGCATGGCTGGGACAACAAGGGCGTCTTCAACTTCGAAGGCGGCTGCTATGCCAAGGTCATCAAACTGGACAAGGAGTCCGAACCCGATATCTACAACGCCATCCGTCGCGACGCTCTCCTGGAGAACGTGACCGTGGACAAGAACGGAAAGATCGACTTCAACGACAAGTCCGTCACCGAGAACACCCGCGTCAGCTATCCTATCTACCACATTGAGAAGATTGTCCGTCCCGAAAGCCACGGACCGGCAGCCAAGCAGGTGATTTTCCTGAGCGCCGACGCATTCGGCGTCCTGCCTCCGGTTTCCATTCTTACCCCGGAACAGACCAAATACTATTTCCTGAGCGGTTTCACCGCCAAACTCGCCGGTACGGAGCGTGGTATCACCGAGCCCACTCCCACCTTCTCTGCCTGCTTCGGCCAGGCTTTCCTGGAACTGCATCCTACCAAGTATGCAGAGGAACTCGTGAAGAAGATGAAAAAGAGCGGCGCCAAGGCCTATCTCGTGAATACCGGCTGGAACGGTACCGGCAAGCGCATCTCCATCCGCGACACCCGCGGCATCATCGATGCCATCCTCAACGGCGCCATCGACAAGGCTCCTACCAAGGTCATCCCTTACTTCAACTTTACCGTCCCTACCAAACTGGAAGGTGTGGATACCGGCATCCTGGATCCTCGCGACACCTATAAGAATGCCGCCGAGTGGGAAGAGAAGGCGAAAGACCTCGCCGGTCGCTTCATCAAGAACTTCCACAAGTACGAAAGCAACCGCGCCGGCAAGGCCCTTGTGAAGGCCGGTCCCAAGCTGTAGGATTCGCTCTTGAAATCATAAAAAGCCGATGGAATCGTTCCACCGGCTTTTTTTACTTTCGGCGAAGGAGATTCAGGCCGTCGTAGAAGATGGGGTAGGAACCGATGGTGATCCCCAGGAGGGACAGTGCCCATTCCCAGGGGAGGGTGAGGCCGAAGACAAGGCCCCAGAGAATCAGTGTGACGGGCAGAAGGAGCAGGTGGCAAAGGAAGCGGATGCTGTTGCACCAGGCCTTGTCCTTGACTATGCGGCACAGGATTTCTGCCGTGCCCCAGATCGGGAGGTTCAGCAGGGCGGCCAGAGGCCACGCCAGCAGCGTGAGCGGATGGGCTTTTTCGCTTGCCGGGCCTTCCGGTTCCACCATTTGCGCCATTTGCCGCTCAATGACTCCGCGGAGTTCCTGCAGAAGCTGAGGTTCTGTGAGGTCGGCGTGTTCCCGGATAAAAGCGTTGATGTCCAAGGGCTCCCCGTAACGGACTTCACAGGCGCCCCGGTAGCGGAAGAAATCCGAGTAATTGATTCCGGTAGGGACCAGCCAGGTCTGACGCTCCTGAGCGCTTTTGCAGGCAATTCGGGCAATCCCTTTTTTGACGGACTGCAAAGTTCTTCCGGGCCGATGGCTTCCCTCCGCAAACAGGCAGAAGGGCACGCCGTGGTCCAGAATCCGGTCGATCTGGTCGAAACTCTCATAATTCTCGCTGACATGCTCCAGTCCGTCCCTTTCCCGGACCATCGGCAGAATCCGCAAAAAATGGAGGATTTTGGCGATGGAGGGCTTGCGGAAAATATCGGCCCTGGCGCCGAAGGCGGTGGCGTCCTTCCGGCCGGCGAGAATCACCAGCGCGTCCATGAGCGTGTTGGTGTGGTTGGGCGCAAGGATCACCGCTCCGTCTTTGGGAAGTTCTGCTCCCCGGTAACGGAGATACCGGTAGCTCAGCTTGGTACACCAATCTACATACGGCCGGAGAAAGGCGTAGAGCCGGTCATGCTTCCAAATCTCAGCCATTTTGTCTGCTTCTGTTGAAAAGGGTGGCTACGGTGAGGCCTGAGATGATGTGCCAGATGCCCCACCAGGCGGTGATGACCAGCATGCCGCCGTGGGGCGGAAAACCGGCGAAAAGGCTGGTTCCCAGCATCAGGGCAAGGCCCAGACCGCTGTTCTGAATCCCGGTCTCGATGGTGAGCGTGCGACGGTCCCGGAAAGGCACTTTCCCCAAAGTTCCTACGCCGAAACCGATGCCCAGCGCAAGCAGGTTGTGGAGGAACACCACCAGGAAGATGTATTTGACACTGAGGAGGAAGGCGCTGATGTTGCTGCTGAAAGAGAGCACCACCAAGGCGATGAAAATGAGGATGGAGAGCCATTGGAGGGGCTTCTTGAGGGCATCGGCCACTTTGGGGAGACAGTGGCTGGTAAGAATGCCCAGCACCAGCGGAATCCCCAGCAGGATAAAAATGGTCTTGAAGACGTCCCAGAGGGGAATCACCAGCGTGGGAAGGGTTCCGGCCACACCGGTGCTGTGCAGATATACCGTGCCCCACGCCCAGAAATTGAACGGGGTCAGAAGCACGGCCAGCGCCGTGGAGATGGCCGTCAGCGAAACGGAAAGTTCCACGTTGGCCTTGGCCAGGGAACTCATGAAGTTGGAGATGTTGCCGCCGGGACACGCGGCGACCAGAATCATTCCAAGGCCCATCATGGGGGAAATCCAGCCGGTGAGAAGGATGGCCAGAAGGCAGGTGAGGGCCGGAAGCAGCACCAGTTGGCAAAGCATGCCCAGCAGCACGCTTTTGGGCTTTTTGAACACTTCTACAAAAATGCCCGGCTTGATGCCAAGGGCCACGCCGTACATCACGAACGCCAGAATAATATTGATGGTGTTCATCCCGCCGGCATTCAACTGAACCTGAATGCCGTCTATGGTCTGGATTACTTCTTGTGTCATAGGTTTCAGTAATTGAATTGCAGTTCGTCAAGATAAAGGATGCTCCCGCTGCTGCCGGTGAAAAACTCGCCCATACGGCTGGAGAGGGCCGATATATACACATAGGTGGGCGTGGCGTCGCTCCGGTAGTCGATTTTCAGTTCAAAGGGAACGTAGCCTCCGCTGTCCTCTTTCAGCGTAAGGCGGGCATGGCCGATCAGGGCCGGGTCCTGGGTAGCCGGAATGCTGGGGCCGTCGTTGGAGATGAAATGCTGGCGCTGTTTCCAGCAGTAAAGGGCGATTTCAATCTGTCCCTGGTCCCGTTGCCCCTTCAGGGATGCATGGGCGTCATCGGCAAAATCGATGGTGCTGGGCCGATAATGATAGTATCCGGAAAGGCTTTTGGGCCGGCTGTGGAAAGGCACGCCGTTATACATTTCCGCACCGGAGAATTTGACGACACGGACGAATTCCCCGGTGAAAAGGTTTCCGGTGAGGAAGGCCCAGACCAATTTGCGGCTGACGATTTTGGCGGCCGCCTTCCCGGATCCGGCCACGGCTACGTGTTCATATTCCGGGATGGTGGAATTGATCCGGAGGATGCTGGTCCCGGGGTTTGAGGTGCTCCATACGCTTTCTCCCTTCCCGGAAGAAGGATACCAGGTGCCTTTTACTTTGGACCATTGGTCGAAATTCATATTGTCGAGTTGCTCCTGGGCATTCAGCCAGAAGGGGAGAAGGAGCAAAACAAAAATCCAGGTACGTTTCATCCTGCAAAGATACATTTTTTCTCCGAGGATATGCAGCCGACGCTGGAATTGTTGCACATCGTTCTAATCAATCGCCCATTAAATGTGAAGCAGTTTTGTTCCACGGCAACCGTCGAGGGCGTGTACATCTTCGGCACTGTCGAACTTTTCGAGGGAAAGCAAAACTTCCAGCCCAGGACAAGATTCCTTCCCCTGCGTTGTCAAGTCCTGGTATCGGTTTACATTGATGTCGCGAAGATACAGACCTGGCCAGAGACCTTTTTTCAAAAGTTGAAGCACAGTTTTATCCATGCAAGGGCGAATCTGTGCCTGAGGCAAGTTCCCGGACCCCGGGTGAAGCACGAAATCGACCCCCGGGAAGCCAAAGTGTGCTTCAAGTTTTGAAGCACAGCACCCGCTGGAACTGCGCGAGGGCGTAGCGCGGGGGAGTGTATGCTTTTCAGTCGCTGCTTGTACCTTTTGTCGTCGGCTTCACTCTCTCAACGGTACCTCACAGTGCATATCCCGTAAGCGCCTGTAATAGAGCGAGAAACGTAGAATCTCCTATGAAAGGTTACTTAGGATATATCGCACAACCCCTTCTACGCGCCGGGAACAAGGGAAAGAGTGCGTTGAGATTTGTCATTACTCTGCGTACAAGTGGTGAGGCATATGGACAAAAATGCAATTTTTTTGTATATTTGGGCAAACGGAATCATCATGAGCAGACTCTTTCTTTTGACGATATGTGCCCTCGCACTTGTTTCCTGTCAAGAAAAAACCATCATCACAGGCAGTTGGGACATGGCTCCCGCCCTGCGTACCCTTGCCGAAACGGAGGAGTCTTTTGTCCTGGCTTGGAAGTGGAACGAGGCCGCAGTCTCCCAAAATGAGTAAAATATTTTTCGCCCCATGAAAAAACTGATAAGCCTTCTTGTGCTGCTTCTGCCCCTGACGGCACTGGCACAACAGCGGGACCCGATGGCTCCCTTCAACCTTTTCTCCGACAGCTGGACCGCGCGCTGGATCCGTGTCCCGGAAACCGGGCCGCAGGAATATGGCGTCTATCATTTCTGCAAAGAAATCGTGCTGGAAGCCGTTCCCGCCCGTTATGTGGTGCATGTTACCGGTGACAACCGCTACAAACTGTACGTGAACGGAACGCTGGTATCGGCCGGCCCTGCCAAGGGAGACAATCTGCACTGGAACTATGAGACGGTGGACCTGGCTCCCTGCCTCAAGCCCGGAAGCAACACTTTGCAGGCCCTTGTGTTCCATGAAGGAGTCCAGAAACCGGATTCCCAGATTTCCGTCGCCAGCGGTTTCCTCCTGCAGGGCGAAGGCGAAGCCGCCGGCCTTTATACGGACAAGTCCTGGAAATGCTACAAAGACGAGGCTTACAGCCCCTTGCGCGCCATCGTTTCCGGTTATTATGTAGCCGGTCCCGGCGAGCGGGTCGATTTCTCCCGCATGGGAGGCAAGTGGCTGGAGGCCGTGGAAGGCCCCGCCGGCAAGCCCATGAATATATGCGATGTGCAGGATTTCGATTCCCACCTTTTGCGTCCGTCCACGCTTCCGCAGATGGAGCGTACGCAGCAGCGCCTTGCCAGCGTCCGCCGGTCCCGGGGCGTGACGGTCCCGTCCGGCTTCCTGTTGGGATCTGCCCCGCTGACGGTTCCCGCCCACACGCAGGCGGAATTGCTGATTGACCAGGCGGAGCTCACCAACGCCTATTTCACCCTGAATTTCAAAGGCGGAAAGGGAAGCCGCATCTGTTTGGGCTATGCCGAGGCCTTGTACTATCCGGATCCTGCGTGGAAGTATCCCACGCCCGAACAGCTGGAGCAGGCGTCTGGACAAACCTGGACGAACAAGCTGACGGCCCGGGCCAAGGGAAAAGGCAACCGCAACGACATAGAGGGGAAGGTCTTTATCGGCCGGGAAGACATCCTGCTGCCGGACGGACAGGCCCACAGCTGGACTACGCTTTCCTGGCGCACCTACCGTTATGTGCGCGTACTGGTGGAAACCCAAGCGGAGCCCCTGGTCCTGGAAGACCTCTACGGTACCTTCACGGGCTATCCCTTTACCCGCGACGCCTCGCTGGACACCGATCGGCAGGAACTCAGGGACCTGTTGGACATCGGCTGGCGTACGGCACGTCTGTGCGCCGAGGAAACCTACATGGACTGCCCTTATTATGAGCGGCTTCAATATCTCGGAGACACCCGCATCCAGGCGCTGATCACGCTTTACAACAGTGCCGACGACCGTCTGGTGCGCAATTTCCTGCACCTCTCGGACATTTCCCGCAGTGCCGACGGCATTACCAAAAGCCGCTATCCCACCACCATTCCCCAGCACATCCAGCCCTACGCGCTCTGCTACATCTACGCCCTGCACGACTATATGATGTACGGGAAAGACACGCAGTTTGTCATGGACCTCCTTCCCGGAGCAGAGCAGATCATGACCTACTTCTCCCGTTTCCAGCAGCCGGACGGCCGCCTGAAGAACCTTCCCGGCTGGAACTTCTCCGACTGGGTGAACGACCGGCCCGACAGCTGGCACAGCGGAGTCCAGCTCAGGGGCGCGGACGGCAGTTCCAGCGTCATGGACCTGCAGCTTCTGTATGCCTTTCAGCTCATGGCGCACATGGAAGAGGTTAAGGGAAACACTTATCTGGCAGGGGAGTACAAGGCCCGCGCCGCCGTTTTGTCGGACGGCATCAGGAAGGCCTACTGGAATGCCGACAAAGGCCTTTTCGCCAACCGCGCGGAGCAGGACGCTTACAGCCAGCACAGCAACGCCCTGGCCATCCTTTGCGGGATCGTGGAAGACCCGAAGGCCCTTGCGCAGAAACTGATGGAAGACACCTCCCTGGCCCAGTGCACCATCTATTATAAATTCTATCTGCACCAGGCCTATGTGAAGGCCGGCCTGGGAGACCATTATCTGGAATGGCTGGGCACCTGGCGCGACAACATGGCCATGGGCCTGACCACCTGGGGGGAGGATGCCAATGTATTCGGCACCCGCTCCGACTGTCATGCCTGGGGTGCCAGTCCCAACATCGAACTGTTCCGCACGGTGCTGGGCATCGACTCGGATGCCGTGGCGTTCCGGAAAGTGAAAATCACGCCCCATCTGGGCGGGATACAGGAAATCGGCGGAACGATGCCGCACCCGGCGGGCCTCATCCGTGTGCATTACAAGAATACCGGCAAGAAGCTGGAGGCCCGAATCAGTCTTCCCGAAGGGGTGAACGGCCGATTCGTCTGGAAGGGAGTCTCCTATCCCCTTCACGGCGGAGACAATACGCTCACCCTATGATTGGATTCCGTTCGCGCTTATGACCAGACTCACATTCCTTGGAACCGGGACTTCGCAGGGAGTCCCCATCATCGGATGCCGCTGTGCGGTGTGCCGGAGTACGGATCCGCGGGACAAGCGATTCCGCTCATCGGCCCTGGTGCAGATGGACGGGCTCACCATCGCGGTGGACGCCGGACCGGACTTCCGCTCCCAGATGCTCGCCCAGGGAGTGCGTCACCTGGATGCCATCCTGCTCACGCACAACCACAAGGACCACACCGGCGGGCTGGATGACGTCCGTGCACTGAATTACATTGACCGCAAGGCGGCCGAGATCTACTGCGAGGAGCGCGTCCTGGAGACGCTGCGCAACGACTATGCCTATGCCTTTGCCGAGCACAAGTATCCGGGGGCGCCGGAGTGGCATGTCCACCTGATTGACGATCGCCCGTTCCGCGTGGATTCCCAGGAAGGGACGGGCGAACTGGAATGGGTGCACGATATCGGCTATTTCTACCGGCAGGCGGACGGCAGCCTCCTGCCTTCGGACAATGCGGTGGTGGAGGCCCCGCATGAGCGCCCCAACGTCATTCCGATCCGGGGCCTGCACGGACAGATGCCGGTACTGGGCTTCCGCTTCGGCAATATCGCCTATCTTACGGACATGAGCACCATTCCGGAAGAAGAATTCGCCAAATTGCAGGGATTGGAGCATCTTACGCTCAATACGGTGAGCTATCACCCGCACCATTCGCACTTCTCTTTGGAAGAGGCCCTGCAGCTGGCCGAGCGGATCGGTGCCTCCCATACCTGGCTCACCCATCTTTCGCACGCCTTCCCCCGCTATCGGCAATTCTGCGGCGAACTCCCTCCCACCGTTCAGCCCGCATGGGACGGGCTTACGATTTCAGATTGACGGGGCGATTATAGCGTCACGGTCTCCAGCTGATTCACCAGCGCGGGGTCCCAGGGTTTTTCCACCCGGATATAATTCCCCGTATAACCGCCCATGAGGCCGCCCTTGACGGAGGATTCCCAGAGGACGGTTTCCCGGACCCCCTTGTTGGCGGCTACAAAAGCGGCATGCAAGTCCTCGCAGAGGGCTTCCAGCCGGGCCACGCGCTCGGTCTTGAGGCGGTCCTGCACCTGGTCTTTCCACTCGGCCGCCCGCGTTCCGGGACGCCGGGAGTAAGGGAATACATGGATAAAGGAAGGCCGGATGCGCTCCTTCAGGAAGTTGTAGGTTTCCATGAACAGTTCCTCCGTTTCTCCGGGGAGGCCGACGATGACATCGATGCCGAAGAACACGCTGGGCTCTCCGGGGCGCTCCAGGGCCTTGCGGATGTAGTCGATCCGGGAGGCGAAGAGCGCCGTGTCGTAACGGCGGCCCACCCGCCTCAGGAGCGTGTCGCTGCCGCTTTGGAGCGGAATGTGAAAGTGCCGCTGGAACTTGGTGCCGGAGGCAATCCAGTCGATGATTTCCGGGGTGATGAGGTTGGGTTCGATGGAAGAAATCCGGTAGCGCTCGATGCCTTCCACCTCATTGAGGGCCTTCAGGAGGTCCAGAAAGCTCTCTCCGCTGCTGCGGCCGAAGTCTCCGGTGTTCACGCCCGTGAGCACCACTTCCTTCACGCCGTCGGCCGCAATGCTACGGGCCATTTTCACCACCTCACAGACGGGAATGTTCCGGCTTCGGCCCCGGGCATAGGGGACGGTGCAGTATGCGCAGAAGTTGTCGCATCCGTCCTGCACTTTCAGAAAACTCCTTGTCCTTTCCTCTCCGGAACTGTATGCTCCGAAGGTGGAGGGTACAGATTCTTCGCTTCGCTCAGAATGACAGATCTCAGAATGACAGATCGTGGAAACAATCCGGGACTTTTCGTCGGCTCCGAAGACCCGCCACACGCCCTCCATGGCCAGGAGCTGGTCCTTGCGGAGCTGCGCATAGCAGCCGGTGACCACGATGCGGGCTTCCGGCGCCGTCTTATGCGCCCGCCGGATGAGGTTGCGGGATTTTTTCTCGGCCGTTTCGGTGACGGCGCAGGTGTTGATCAGGTAAACATCGGCCTCCGAAGTCCAGGGTACGACCTCCCATCCGGCGGCCACGAGGTTCCGTTCGTAAGTGGCCGTCTCTGCATAGTTGAGTTTGCAGCCCAAGGTAGTGAATGCGATTTTCATAGATTCTACGCTTCGCTCAGAATGACAAATGGTCGCTCAGCATGAGAAAGACACACGGCCTTTTGCCGATGGTGACCGGCTCCTTCTTCCATTGTGCCACCGTTCGGGTGCGGATGAAGGCGTCCTCGCAGGTGAGATTGGCGGCTACGCAAAGGCGGACGCTGCCGCCCAGGGTTTGCAGCATATCGGCCAGCAGCGAATCGTTGCGGTAGGGAGTTTCGATGAGAATCTGAGTCTGCCGGCCGGCGGCGGAACGTTTTTCCAACGCCTTCAGCGCGGCGCGGCGCTCGTCCGTCTTGGCGGGAATGTACCCCACGAAGGCAAACGACTGGCCATTGAGGCCGGAAGCCATCAGAGCCATCATCAGGGAGGAAGGTCCCACCAGGGGGACCACCTCGATTCCGTGCCGGTGGCAAAGGGCTGCCAGCAGGGCCCCCGGGTCCGCTACGGCGGGAAGCCCCGCCTCCGAGAGCAGGCCCACATCCCGTCCGTCGGAGAAAAGGCGAAGATAGGCTTCCACCTCTTCGGGGCGCGTATGTTCGTTGAGCTCATGGAATTCTAGTTCTCCGATATGTCCCTTGAGCCCGGCCGATGAAAGGAATCTCCGCGCTGTGCGCACTTCTTCCACGACGAAGCAGTGCAGGCGGGGGAGAAGGTTCAGGACGGAAGCGGGAAGCACATCGGCCGGATTCCCTTCGCCCAGCGGTGTGGGGATGAGATAAAGTTTTCCGTAGGTCATTTCAAGCTTATTTTTCCATCTTGGTCCACATGGTAAATGATGCTCTTCCCGGCTTCAAGCGCTTCTTTCCGGGCCAGTTCTTCCAAGGTTTCCCGCTTGGTGAAAATTGCCTTCAGGAATCGGAGAATGGAGTTGAAGTCCCTCTGGTAGGAGATGCCGCCGCCGTGCCGCTGGCTGTTGTCCAGGTAGGCGGTATAGGAATCGGCCGAGTGTGAGAACAGTTTCAGGCGCAGGGCGCCGCTCCGGTTCATTTTGATTTCGATGTCGATGTCTCCTGCCACTTCATTGGTGGAGGTGCCGTCAATCAACTGCTTGTTGCCCACCGTTCCGTTCACGATGACGCGGTTGTTGAACAACTGTGTGCTCAGGGCCACGTCATACACATTGCTGCCGGTTTGGGTTGTCTGATAATTCAAGCCCATGTCCAGGGGAATGTTCAGTTTTTGGAAAATGTTGTTGATCTGCCCGGACATGATGCTGGAGACATTGGAAAAGAGGGCGTCGGTGCCGCCCGTGGTGACGCCGGAATCTTCGGCCGGCAGGAAGTTGCCGGCCAGGAGCAGGTACACAAACTGCTTCTGCACTTTGTCCACCGTATTGAGAGCCCCGTCCACCTGGGCCTGGGTGGACGGATTCAGATCCGGGACGTCAATGGAGAAATTGATTTCCGGATCGCTCAGACGTCCGGTGAGGTTGATGCCGCAGTTCACGGTGCGCCGGCTGCTGGCGCCCGATTCCGTGGCCACAAGCGTTGCCAGGCTGGCTTTGGTGGTGTAAAGGCCGTGCACGTCCAGGTCCGTGTCCCAAACGTCGCCGTTGAAGCGGATGGTGCTGCCGTCCTGGATGGTGAACTTGCGGCTCACCAGTTTCATGGCCGAGAAGAGGAAACTTCCCTGGGAGATGTTGTAATCTCCGTTCAGGCTGAAAGTGCCCTGCGCCAGGCGGGTGTCGATTTCGATGCTGCCGTTTCCGCGGGCGTTGATGGAGGATTCTTCATTCACATTCAGGTTCACCTGCATATCCGGCGTGGCCTGGATGCGGAGGCGGATCCGGAAATCGCTGCTCTCCTCGGTCTCGGTCTGGTTGTTGGCGGCCATCATCAGTTCGTAGGGGTCGCTCTCCTGCTGGTCGGGCGGGACGGTGAAAGTGAGCATCTCGCGGGAGCGGTCGCTGCTGCCGGACCCCAGCAGGATATGAAGGGCTCCCTCCTGGGAGGTGGTGGCGTTCACATCCAGCAGCAGCCGGTTCAGGGGACCGGTGATATCGGCCCGGCCGGTGGCGGTGACATTTCCGTACAGAAGGTCGTTCTCGCCCTCGGCCAGATTGATCACTTGCATGTCCCGAATCCGGACGTGGGTATCCAGGGCGAAGTTCTTGAATCCGCCCAGAAGGAGGCTTCCGCTAACCGTGCCCTTGCCTTTCAGGCCGTCGCTCAGGGAGACGTTCTGGAAATGGAGCCCTTTGTCATCCAGGGAGAGGTCTCCGGCAATCTGATAGGGAACGCGGGTGTAGTCCAGCTCCAGGGAGCCGTCGTCCACGCGAAGGCCCCGGCTGGAGAGGTGCAGCTCGTCCAAAGTGCCGTCCAGGCCCACTTCACCGCTCAGGAATCCGCCGAACCGGCTGAAGAGCGAGTTCAGCAGCGGTGCCGCATAGCCCATGTTCAGCCGGCTCAGCCGGGCCGACGCGTGGACGGCGCGGCTGTCGGGTTCGAGATAAGCTTCGGCCTGGATGTTCCGCTTTCCGCCCAGCAGATTCTGCAGTGACATCAGGAAACGCTTGCTGTTTTCGTCCCAGGTGCTGGACATCTGCAGCTGTCCCAGGCGATGCCCGGCCACGTAGGTGGAGTCACAGATGATGGAAGCCAGAAGGCCGGGGGACGGCTCTGTGGGCGATATGAGCATGGCCTGTCCGGTGGCGTGCCCTTCAATGGAGGGAAGGTGTCCGCCGAAGGTGTTCACGAGGCCGACATCGAATTTCTCCATCTGGATGGAGAGGGTATCGGCCCTGGTGGAGGAATAGCCACCGTGGATGAGGAGTTGTTCGTCGTCGTGCCGGGCGGCCAGGCGCCGGATCTGCAGACCTTCGCTGCTGTAGGTGATGTCATCGGAAGAAAGGCCCCATCCGTTTCCTTTGTAATAGATATTGGAGGGGAGGGCGCGGGCGTTGACGACCAGCCCTCCTTCGTCGCGGGACAGGTCTCCGGACAGGTACAGCTGGGCGCGGGTCTGCTGCTCTTCGCCGTTGTCGAAAGTATAGCCGAGGCCGATTTGGTTGTCATCGGCATAGAGGGTGAGGCTGTTGTTCAGAATCTGTGTGCCGGACAGGGAAATCTGTTTGCCGGTGACGGTGGCGGTCTGGGACTGGTTGGCGTTGTTGAACGACAGCTGGAAGTCTTTGACAAACTTGTCGTTGAAGGCCAGACGTCCGGATTTGACCGAAGCGGTGACCAGTCCTTCCTGGTCCACTTTAAGGTTTACGGCGGTGTTTTTCTCGATATACAGGCCCGGAACCAGGAAATTAAGCAGTTCCTGGGCCGATTTCACCTTGAGCGCCAACTCGTAGCCGTCGCCGTTCCAGGGATCGGGCCTTTCCTTGAGGAGGGCGGGAATGTCCCGCCCCAGGATGAGGTCCTGCATATCGTTGAGGAAGGTGTTCAGGCCGGCGTCTCCCACGTAAGTACCTTCCAGGAAATTGGAATCCAGGTTGATGCGGTTCACATTGTCGTTGGCGTGGGCTTTCACGACGAGGTCTCCGATATCGTGCCGGCCGGTGAGGCTCTCGAGGGAAATGCCGGAAAGGTTGATGTCTCCCAGGAGGTCTCCCTTCTTTGTCCGGAGGAAGTTGGAGTAGGCCTGGAAACTGATCTTGGAGCGGGGACGGCTGTCCAGATGCAGGGCGTGGAGGTCGGCATATCCGAGCGAGGCATAGAAGCGATAGGCTGCATTGCGCGTATCCCTGGAAAGGTTGAACATGCCCTGGAAGAGGAAATTCAGGTTGGGGTCGGCTGCGATGATTCGGCCGTCAAAGGCCTTTTCATTGTAGGTGCCCACCGCGGAGATGTTGGAATAGTCATACCCCATGGCGGTAAGCCGGGAAATATGCAGGGAATCAATCCTGACCTGCATGTCTCCGCCCCGGGGGAAGGTGGCTTCCAAGCCCGATTTCATGGTGAGGGGCCCCAGCGAGGATGTCCCCATGATGCGTCCGAGGTCCAGCCGGTCGGTATCGACCTTCCCGCCGATGACGATGGGTTCCCCTGCACCGGCGGCTCCCTGAAGGATGATGTCGGCCTGAAGCGAGCCGATCTCCGAGTTGAATTGTCCGCGGATGTCCATCCTGTTCAGGAATCCTTCGACCTTTCCCTCAAAATGAAACCGCTCTCCCTTGGCGATGTTTTTGAGGTTGAGGTCCGTGTCGGGGGACCATGCCCGTATGAATCCGCCCAGTTTTTCCAGGCCGAAGTCCATCCGGCGCACTTGAAAGTCCAGGCGGGTGTCCCCGATTTCGGGAAGGCCCCACAGGCGTCCGCTGAGGGAGGCGCGCACGCCGTTGGCCGGGTCTTCTATCAGGAGGTTTTCCAGTTTGAAGTCATTTACATATCCCTGCACCTGCCCTTGGATGTTTCCGGAAAAAGTAAGGCCTTCCAGCCCGTCGGAGAAATACCGGATGACGGGGAGGGAAATGTAGGAACCGGGACGGATGTCGCCCTCCAGCCAGATTCTGTCGATGAAATCGCCGTAGTCCTCAAGGGGACCGTCCAATACCAGTTCGTTGAAGAAAAGCCTGGTTTCTCCGCATTGCAGGTTGAGTCCCTCCATGCGGGCGCACTGCTCGCCTACGTCCACTTTCAGGGCCGAGGCTTCGTCTATCCTGAATCCGGTGGTGCGTTCCGTGGCTTCCAGCCTTTCCACCGTTCCGGTAATGTGGTTGTCGGCCACGGCCAGGTTGGAGACCAGGATGCCATGGGCGAGGACTGAAAAATCGTTCCAGTCGATGACTCCTTCTCCGTAAGAGCGCCCCTCCTCTATCATTTCCTTTGCATTGACTGGGTTGCACATCCGGAATACGAAATTCTTCACCTCCACGTTTTTGGCGGTGAGCAGGCTGCCCCAGGAGGAGGGCTCGTCGTCCTGGGACTCTTCCAGGCCCAGCAAGCGGTAAAGGCACATCCGTTCGCCGTCCGGAGAAGCCTCGTCAGGCTCGTATCCCAGATTGAATACGCCGCCGCTCAGCTTCAGGCGCCTCACGTTGATTCCGCCCCCGCTGAACAGGCCCTTGAGCGAGAACTTGGCCGTAAGGTTGTGGACATGGATGACGGTATCCATTCCTTCGACATAGGGGTGGGGGTCTTTCAGAATAAGGTCTTCAATGACGAGGGCATCGAAGGGACGGACGGTCAGGAGCGAGATACTGATGTCGGCCGCGAAGCGTTCCTGCAACTTTTCGGTGGCCTTCCGGGCCAGGAATGTCTGTACCTTCGGAGACTGTGCGGCCACAAGGCCGGCCAGTATCAGCAGGAACAGCAGGCCCGCGAGCCAGGCCAGTATTTTGAAGAAGCGCTTCATTAAACTACAAAAATAGCAATAAATTGCTATCTTTGCAATCGAATTCAGGAAAGAAATGGCAGATATCATCCTTGGCATAGAATCTTCTTGCGACGACACTTCCGCCGCCGTGATCCGGGACGGCGTCCTGCTGTCCAATGTAATCGCCTCTCAGCAAGTCCACAAGGACTTTGGCGGCGTCGTGCCCGAACTTGCGTCCCGTGCCCACGAACAGAACATTGTCCCCGTGGTGTCCGAAGCATTGAAACGGGCCGGCGTGGAGGCTTCCGGGCTTACGGCCGTCGCTTTCACCCGCGGCCCGGGCCTGCTGGGGTCGCTGCTGGTGGGCACCTCCTTCGCCAAGGCGCTTTCGCTGTCCCTGGACATTCCCATGGTAATGGTCAACCACCTGCAGGGGCATCTCCTGGCCAATTTCATCCGGCAGGAAGGCGTTCCCGTCCGGGAACCTTCCTTCCCGTATCTGTGCCTGCTGGTTTCCGGCGGAAACTCCCAGATTGTGCGGGTGAACAGTCCGCTGTCCTACGATATTCTGGGCCAGACCATCGACGACGCCGTGGGAGAGGCTTTTGACAAGTGCTCCAAGATGCTGGGGCTGGGATATCCCGGCGGCCCGGTCATAGACCGCCTGGCCAGGCAGGGCAATCCGGACCGTTTTCACTTTGCCAAACCCAACATTCCCGGCTTGGATTACAGCTTCAGCGGGGTCAAGACCTCCCTTCTGTATTTTGTCAGGGACGAGATGGCCAAGGATCCGCAGTTCCTGGAGAAGAACAAGGAAGACATCTGTGCCGGCTTCCAGAAAACCCTCATCGATGTGCTGATGGGGAAGCTCATCCGGGCCGCCAAGGAAACCGGTATCCGGGAAATCACCATCGGCGGAGGCGTATCGGCCAACAGCGGTCTCCGGGAGAGGATTGTACAGGAAGGAGAGAAACGGCACTGGAACACCTACCTGCCGGAATTCAAGTTTACCACCGACAATGCCGCCATGATTGCCGTGGCCGGCTGGTTCCAGTACAAGGCCGGTGTCCGTACCCCGTTGGACGTTGCGCCCGTTTCCCGCATGGCCGATTTCTGAAGCGCCGCGGGGCAGTTGTAATTCCGGCCGAAAATCCCTATATTTGAAAACTGGATTGAAACAATCAACGATCAGATATGGGAAAATACAAAAATGACAAGCGGGTGGTGCTTACCCTGGATGCCGGCGGCAACTCGCTTCGCTTCAACGCGATGAGGGGAGAGGAATTCATCCTCGAAACCATTACCCTTCCTTCCAATGCCAACGATCTGGACCTGTGCCTGGAAACCATGGTCACCGGTTTCAAGAGTGTCATCAATCTGCTGGGAGATGTGAAGCCGGAGGCCATCAGTTTCGCTTTTCCCGGCCCGGCGGACTATCCGGCCGGCATCATCGGGGGCTTCCTCCCCAATTTTCCCTCTTTCCGGGAGGGCGTGGCCCTGGGCCCTTACCTGAAGGAAGTCTTCGGCATCCCCGTGTTCATCAACAATGACGGCGACCTGTTCGCCTTCGGCGAGGCCCTCAGCGGCGCCCTGCCGGAAGTGAATGCAAAACTTGCTGCGGCCGGCAGCAGCAAGCGTTTCAACAACCTCATCGGCTATACCTTCGGCACCGGTTTCGGCATCGGCTGCGTCATCAACGGAGAGCTCAACCGCGGAGACAATTCCTGTGTGGAGACGTATTGTCTTCCCAATCCGTCCATCAACGGGGTCATCCTGGAAGACAGCGTGGCCATCCGTGCCGTCAAGCGCGTGTATGCGGAGCAGGCCGGCGTACAGGATCCCGCCCTTACCCCCAAGGACATTTTCGACATCGCGGACGGAAAGCGCCCCGGAGACCGGAAGGCCGCCCTGGCTTCCTTCCGGGAACTGGGCAGGGTGGCGGGACGGGCCATGGCGACGGCCGCCCAGCTGATGGACGGCATCATCGTCATCGGCGGCGGCATCTCCGCGTCGGCCAAGTTCTTCATGCCGTATCTCCTCGAAGAGATGCGCGGCACCGTCAGAACCCTCTCCGGAGACACCCTGCAGCGTGTCCAGATGAAGGTGTACAACCTGGACGATGAAGCCGAATTCGCCGCTTTCGCCAAGGGAGAAGCCCGTGAACTGAAAATCTACGGTACGGATAAAACCGTTACTTATGACCCTCAGAAACGCATCGGCATCACCATCGACAAAATCGGCACTTCCACGGCCATTTCCGTCGGCGCGTATGATTTCGCCCTCGCGGAACTGGACAAGTAATCTTTTATGAAGGAATTCGAGTTTGCCCAGAAAATGGGGAAAGACTTGACGGCCGCCCAGCTTACCGAGGCGGCCGCCAAAGCCTTGGGCGTAAGGCCCGAAAAAGTGGGGCATGTGCAGGTGGTCCGTCGGAGTATCGACGCCCGGCAGGATATCCTGTATCGTTACCGGGTGCAGGCGTATCGGGAGAATGAGCCCTTCGAACCCTATCGTGTCGCGCCTTATCAGGATGTGCATGGCGCCACGCCCGTCATCGTGGCAGGGGCCGGTCCGGCCGGCATGTTCGCAGCCCTGAAACTTCTCCAGAGGGGCTTTAGGCCCGTTATCCTGGAGCGGGGAAAGGATGTGGAGCGCCGCAAGGTGGACATGGCCAGGCTGTCTGTGGACGGCGTTCTGGATCCGGATTCCAATTACTGTTACGGAGAAGGCGGCGCAGGGGCTTTTTCCGACGGAAAACTCTATACCCGCTCATCCAAGCGGGGCGACATCCGGGAGGTGCTGCACCAGCTGGTGGCTTTCGGCGCTCACCCCGACATCCTCATCGACGCGCATCCCCATATCGGCACCGACCGGCTGCCGGAGATTGTCAAGAACATCCGAACCTGCATCGAGGAGCACGGGGGAGAGTATCATTTCGATTCCCGTGTCACGGATATCGTGAAGAAGGCCGATGGCGGATTTGCCGTCTGCTGCGGTGAAACGGTTTATACGGCTTCCAAGCTTATCCTGGCCACCGGTCATTCGGCCCGGGACATCTATGAACTGTTCCAGGCCAAAGGCTGGAAACTGGAGGCCAAGGGGTTTGCCCTGGGCGTGCGGGTGGAGCATCCGCAGTGGCTCATCAACCAAATCCGCTACCATGGCAAATTTCAGCCTTTTATGCCCACGGCCGAATACTCATTCGTCCAGCAGGTGGACGGGCGCGGCGTGTTCTCTTTCTGCATGTGCCCCGGCGGAATTCTGGTCCCTTCCTCCACGGAAGGGGAAACCGTGGTCCTGAACGGCATGTCCAATGCGGCCCGCAATTCCAAGTGGGCCAATGCCGGCGTGGTGGTTCAGATTGAGCCTGGAGACCAGCCTGCACAGTATGAAGGTCCCTTTGCCCTGTTGGATTTCCAGCGGGATGTGGAGCGGGCCATGTACCGTTATGCCCGGGAGCACGGCGCCAGACACCCGTTCACGGCTCCTGCCCAGCGGATGAAGGATTTCTGCAGGGGACTGGTTTCCAAGGACTTGCCAAAGACTTCCTACCATCCCGGCACGGTAAACGCTCCGCTTCATGAACTGCTGCCCGACCCTGTGGCCGCGCGCCTGCGAAAGGTGTTTCCGCAGGTGGAGCGTTCCATGAGAGGGTATTATACAAACGACGCCCTGCTGCTGGGCGTTGAATCCCGCACGTCTTCTCCCGTCCGGCTGCCCCGCAATCCGGAAACCTGGGAGCACGTGGACGTGCCCGGCCTTTATCCCTGCGGGGAAGGGGCCGGCTATGCCGGAGGTATTGTTTCCTCGGCGCTGGACGGAATCAATTGCGCCGAGGCGATATAATCATTATCTTTGTACGAGATATGGTTCCTGAACTGGTGGGCAAATACGTTTTCCTGGTGCAGACCTTCGTGGAAGCGGGGGATGCCGGACTCTCGTGGCCGGAGGTGGCTGCCCGTTGGGAGGACCGTTACGCCGAGCCGTATGCCCGTCGTTCTTTCGGCAACCATCGGAAGGCCGTGGAGGAGGTTTTCGGGATTGCCATCACGTGTGACCGAAGCACCAACCGTTACCGGATCAACGAAAGCGAAAGTGCCGTGGACAAGCGTGAAGCCGTGGCATATCTCATCAATACCTTTACCGTCAACAGCCTCCTTACGCTGGGAAAGGAGAGGCTCAGCGGCCGCATCTCCGTAGAGGATGTCCCTTCGGGCCAGAAATACCTCACCGTCATCATGCAGGCCATGCTGGACAACGCCGTCCTGCACCTGGAATACCGCAAATACCTGAGCAGCGAGGTGGACCTGCGCACGGTGCGTCCGTACGCGCTCCGTGAATTTGCCAAGCGCTGGTATCTGGTGGCTTTCAGTGCGGAAGCCCGGGCTCTCCGCGTCTATGCGCTGGACCGCATTGCCTCGCTGGAGCGTACGGGAGAGCGTTTCCGCATGCCGGAATCCTTTGATGTCGGCCGGGAGTTTGAAGCCAGCTACGGAATTTACCTTCCGGAAGAAGGACAGAAAGCCGAACTGGTGAAACTGCGCACGACCTTGCGGGAGGCCGCCTATCTGCAGGACCTTCCCCTTCATCCCAGCCAGACGCTCCTGTCACAGGAGGGAAATCACTGCCTGTTCGCGCTCCGCGTGATTCCCAATCCCAATTTCATCATGGAACTGTGCAAGCACGGGGCCGGCCTGGAAGTGCTGGAACCGGCATCGGTCCGGGAGAGTGTGAAACTTGCCTTGAACAAAGCTTTACAACACTATGAATAAAAAGTATTTTGCAATGGCGGCCACGGTGCTGGCCCTCATTGCCTGCACCGGAAAAAATGAAATGAAACCACAGGAAGGATACATCGGCCCGTCGGCTCTCAAGGTGGAGGACGGCCACATGACCCCCGAACTGCTGCTGTCCCTGGGACGCCTGAGCGATCCCCAGCTCTCCCCGGACGGAAAAACCATCCTGTATGGGGTCAGCTACACCGATATCGCCGCCAACCGCAGCGTCCGCAACCTCTTCACCATTCCGGTGGAGGGTGGGGAGCCCATGCAGCTTACCATGGACGGGAAGAGCCTCTCGTCGGCCCGCTGGGCCCTGGACGGCCAGGCGATTTTCTATCTTCAGGGCGGCCAGTTATACAAGGCAGCCTACCATGATGGTGTGCTGGGTGCCCGGGTGCAACTGACGGATGTGGAAGGCGGAATCGACGATTACCTGCTTTCTCCGGACCAGAATCAGCTCATTTATGTAAAGGGCGTCCACAGCCATGTGAAGGTCCCCGCCGACTCGGATCCCGCCCTGGACAAGGCCGAAGCCTATGCCACCGAGGACCTTATGTACCGTCACTGGGACCATTGGCGCACGGAGATCGCCCACAGCTTTGTGGCTACGCTGTCCAACGGCTTGGTGAAGGAAGGCGTGGACATTTTGGGACCGGACTGCCAGTGGGAACTGCCCAACGGTCCGTTCTCCGACATTGCCGACCTTTGCTGGAGCCCGGACGGCCGGTACATCGCCTTCGCCTGCAAGCCCCTGACCGGAAAGGAATATGCCTTCTCCACCAACACCTGCATCTTCCTCTATTGCCCGCTCACCGGGGAAATTTCGCAAGTGACCTTCGAGGGCGGCTACGACACCCATCCGGTCTGGAGCCCCGACGGAACCCGCCTGGCCTGGCTCTCGATGGCACGGGACGGTTATGAGGCCGACAAGGTGCGCCTGATGCTGGCCGATATCGTCCGTGAACCGGAAGGGGAGGGCCAGAGCGCCAACCCTACCGTGCAGAACATCCGTGAACTCAGCGCTTCGTTCATATACAATGTGGACGCTCCCGTCTGGGCAGCCGACGGCCAGTCTGTCTATTTCTCCGCTCTTGCAGAGGGCCTGCAGGGGATTTTCAATGTGGTGCCCGGAATGGAACCGGTCCGCCTGACGGCCGACAACCTCTGGTTCGACTTCGGCTCTCCCTTTGGCGTGCTGCAGGACGGAACGCTCCTGACCACTTTCGCCTCCATGGATTTCCCCACGGAACTGGTGGCCGTGACGGACAACGCCATCCATCAGATCACCTTCGAGAACGAGCATCTGCTGGGACAGCTGGACAAGCACGAGACCGAGGCCCGCTGGCTCACTACGGTGGACGGCGAAAAGATGCTCACCTGGGTTCTGCTGCCTCCCAAGTTCGACGCTTCCAAGACCTATCCCGCCATTGAAATCTGTCTGGGAGGCCCTCAGGGTTCCCTTTCCCAGGGATGGAGTTACCGCTGGAACTACATGCTCATGTGCCACCAGGGGTATGTGGTGGTTCTCCCGAACCGCCGCGGTACCACCGCCTTCGGCCAGCCCTGGTGTGAGCAGATATCCGGAGACTACATCGGCCTCAATATGCAGGATTACCTCACGGCGGCCCGTCACATCAAGGCCGAGCCTTATGTGAGCGGTGTGGCTGCCTGTGGCGCCTCTTATGGCGGTTTCAGCGTCTATTACCTGGCCGGCATCCACAAGGATGTGTATGACTGCTTCATCGCCCACGCCGGCATCTTCAACGAAGAGCATATGTACATGACCACCGAGGAAATGTGGTTCCCCAACTGGGACAACGGCGGTTTGCACGAGTATGCTTACAAGGAAGGACAGGTGGGAGCGGCCGGAGACGGAGTCACCTTCGGCGGGCTCAAGCAGGGCGGTTCTCCCTGGAGCAATCTTCCCAAGGCCAGGCGTCACTATGACAATTCCCCGCACAAACTGGTGCAGAACTGGCATACGCCCATCCTCTGCATCCATGGCGGTTCCGATTTCCGTGTTCCCGTGGACGAGGGAATGGCCGCATTCAACGCCGCCCAGATGATGGGCGTTCCGTCCAAACTCATCGTCTTCCCCCATGAAAATCACTGGATTCTCAAGCCCCAGAACGCCCTCTATTGGCATCGGAGCTACTTCGACTGGCTGGACCGCTGGATGAAGTAATCAGGAAATCCGGGAATAATCTTTCGTCAGATATTTGTCCCGCCGCAGTTCGGCTGCGAGCGGGGCATTTTTTGCATCGGAGAGGCCGGGATCCTGTTCCAGAATGTGCTGGGCGTACCCTCGGGCGTCGGAAAGGATGAGACCGTCCTTGGCCAGGGAGGCAATGTTCAGGCTGATGGGGAGCCCGCTCTGCTGGGTGCCCTCCAGGTCTCCCGGTCCGCGCATCTTCATGTCTTCCTCGGCCAGTTCGAAACCGTTTTCGGTGGCGCAGAGAAGGTTCAGGCGCTTCTGGCTTTCCTTGGAAACCTTGGTGCCTTTCATCAGGATGCAGTAGGAGCGTTCCGCACCCCGGCCCACCCGGCCGCGGAGCTGGTGCAGCTGGCTCAGGCCGAAGCGCTCGGCACTTTCGATCACCATCACGGAGGCATTGGGCACGTCCACGCCCACCTCGATGACCGTGGTGGAGACCAGGATGTCGGCCCGGCCGGCCGCGAAGGCGTCCATGTTGAAGGCTTTTTCCTGAGGGGTTTGCCGTCCGTGTACGATGGCCACCTTGTACTGCGGGAGCGGGAAGGCTTTCACGATTTCCTCATAACCCAGTTCCAGATTCTTGTAATCCAGTTTTTCACTTTCGAAAATGAGCGGATATACGATGAAGGCCTGCCGCCCCTTGGCAATCTCGTCCCGGATGAAATTGTGCATGGCGTGGCGCTTTCCCTCTCCCACGCAAAGGGTCTGGACGGGCTTTCGCCCCGGGGGCATCTCGTCGATGACGGAGACGTCCAGGTCTCCGTACAGGGTCATGGCCAGCGTGCGGGGAATGGGCGTGGCCGTCATCACCAGGACATGGGGCGGAACGCCCTGCCAGCCTTTGTTCCAAAGCCGGGCACGCTGCTCTACGCCGAAGCGGTGCTGCTCATCGATGATGGCGAGCCCCAGTGCCCGGAAAAGGACCGTGTCCTCAATCAGGGCGTGGGTGCCAATCAGAAAGCCGATGCTGCCGTCCTGCAGTCCGGCGTGGATTTCCCGCCGGGCGGCGGCGCCGGTGTTTCCCGTGAGGAGGGCGGCTTTCACCCCGGTGGGTTTCAGGTACTTGGAAATATTGGCAAAGTGTTGCTGGGCAAGCACTTCCGTGGGTGCCATCAGGCAGGCTTGATAGCCGTTTCCCACGGCGATAAGGGCCGAAAGCACGGCCACCATGGTTTTGCCGGACCCCACGTCCCCTTGGAGCAGGCGGTTCATCTGGCGGCCGCTGCGCATGTCTTCCCGGATTTCCCGGATCACCCGTTTCTGGGCGCCCGTGAGTTCGTAGGGCAGGGCCTTGTAGCAGGCGTTGAAGGCATCGCCGACGGCAGCCATGTTGAATCCCACGGCACTGCGGCTGCGGACGAATTTCTGCTTGAGAAGCGACAGTTGCAGGAGAAACAGTTCCTCGAACTTGAGGCGGTAGGTGGCTTTGGCCAGGGCCTGCTGGTCCACCGGGAAATGGATTTGCCGGAGAGCATATGTGAGGGGCACCAGCCCCTTTTCCTTGAGGATGTATTCCGGCAGGGTGTCCTGCAGGGCGGGAAGGATGCTTTCCAGGGCCGTTCCGATAAGTTTGAGCATCACTTTTCCGGTGATGCCGGAGGTCTTCAGTTTTTCCGTGGAAGTATAGACGCCGGTGAGCACGCCGGTGTTGGCTGCGTCCGGGGCGTCAACCTCCGGATGTACCATGTTGAGCCGGTTCTGGAAAACGGTGGGTTTCCCGAAGAAAATGAACACGCTGCCCGGCCTCAAGCGGGCGTGCATCCATTTGACGCCTTTGAAAAAGACCACTTCCATCTCCCCGCTGTCGTCGGCCACGATGGCCGACAGGCGGCTGACCAGGTTGTACTTGACGTTGTCCTGGGGCACTTCGGCCCCGTTTTTGGCCAGCAGCCGCACCTTGGTGACCATGGCGCGGATTTGCACCTGGGCCAGGTCCGGATGTGCGTCGGCGATGCGGACAATGCTGCTGCGGTCGATATAACGGAAAGGATACAGGCGCACAAGGTCTCCCACCGTACTGATTCCCAGTTCGGATTCCAGGAGCGCCGCCCGCTTGGGCCCCACTCCCGGAAGATACTGTATGGCGGTATCCAGGTTCATTTTTACAAAGATACGATTTTTTCTGTATCTTTGTCTGTATGAAAAAATACCTGCCCTTCTTTCTGGCCTTGCTCATGGTCGCCTGCGCCTGTGACAGCCGCAGCACGCGGACCCTGTTTGTCGGAACCTATTCCGACGGGTTCTATGCCTTTGATTTTGACTTGCGTAAAGGGGATGTCATTCCGGCCGACGGCCCCTTCGGCTCCATAGCCATGGCCCCCGTGCCCAATCCGTCGTTCCTGGCCGCCTGGAACGGCCGGATTTATGCCGTGAGCGAAATGCCGGACGAAATGGCCTCCGTGACGGCCTGGCGTTACACCGGAAACGGCTTTGACAGTCTGGGCAGTCAGCCCACCGGTCTGCCGGCCGGGGGAGAGGACCCCTGCCATGTGGCAACTGACGGCCGTTTTCTGGCCGTCGCCAATTACAGCGGCGGTTCGCTGGCCGTTTACAAACTGACGGCGGATGGCGGCATCGCCCCGCTGGATTCCCTCGTTTTCAGCACGGCAGGCGGTCCGGACCAGCACCGGCAGGACAAGCCCCATGTGCACTGCGCCCTCTTTACGCCGGACAGCAAATTGCTGTTCACGGAGTTCAGTGCCGACGCCATCGGCGCCCTGGACCTTACGCCGATGGGGGTGAGCAATGGCCGGAGGGTGGCCGCACTGCCGGCCGATTTCGGCCCCCGGCACCTGCTTCTGGAAGGGAAGCGCCTGTATTGCATCGGCGAACTTTCCGGAGACATCGCGGTGTTCAGTTACCCCGACATGGCTCTTTTGCAGCTGGTCCGGGCCGACGAAGCGGATGCCCGCGGTGCGGCCGACATCCATCTGAGCCCGGACGGCGCATACCTGTATGCCAGTCTCCGCCTGCAAAATGACGGCGTGGCGCTTTTCAAGGTGCTGGCGGACGGAACCCTGGAGAAAGCCGGGTACACCCATACCGGTGCCCATCCCAGAAATTTCACCGTCCTGGAAGACTGGGTCCTCGTGGCCTGTCGGGACACGGACGAGATAGAGATTTATTCCCGCGATAAGAAAACCGGCGCCCTGAAAGATACAGGCCGCCGGATAGAGGTTCCGAAACCGGTGTTTGTCAGCGATTTTTCTCGATAAGCCGTCCTTCCATCAGGGAATCGTACTGGAGGCGCTTCCGGAAAATGTCAATGGCCGTGTAAATGGCGCTCATCATGGAACGGGGATCCGCCTCGTCCCGACCGGCCATGTCGTAGGCGGTGCCATGGTCGGGCGACGTGCGCACGATGGGAAGGCCGGCGGTATAGTTGACACCGTCGGCAAAGGCCAGTGCCTTGAAAGGGGCGAGGCCCTGGTCGTGGTACATGGCCAGCGTGGCATCGAAGCGGCTGTAATTCCCCAGGCCGAAGAATCCGTCCGGAGAATACGGGCCGAACGCCTGGATGCCTTCAGCCTGGGCTTCCTGCACGGCCGGCAGGATGATGTTCTGCTCTTCGTGGCCCAGCAGGCCGCCGTCACCGCAGTGGGGGTTCAGGCCCAGGACGGCAATCTTGGGATCCACGACGCCGAAATCCCGCTCCAGCGAAGCCTTCATGATGCGCAGTTTCCCCAGGATGGCCTCTTTGGAAAGGCTTCCCGGAACGTCCCTGAGAGGAATGTGCCCCGTTACCACGCCGATCTTGATCTGGTGGCTTACCATGATCATGGTTACGTCATCCACGCCGAACTCTTTTTCCAGGAATTCGGTATGTCCGGTAAAGGAGAATCCCTCGGCATTCATGGCTCGCTTGTTGATGGGGGCGGTCACCAGGACGTCGATCTGGCCGTCCTTGAGGTCTTTTACGGCGGCGTCCAGGGCGGCGATGGCGTTCTTGGCGCTTTCCGGCGTGCTTTGGCCGGGCTCTGCGTAGATGTTGTCCGGCAGGCAGTTCACCAGATTCACTTTGCGCTGGCGTGCGTCTGCGGCAGATGAGATGACATTGACATCCATGGGGCCGATGTTGTGGAGGGTCTTGCGGTAGAAGCCCAGCAGTTTGGACGACCCGTAGATGACGGGAGTGAAGGAGTCCAGGATGCGCTCATCGGCAAGCGCCTTGATGATTACTTCGTATCCGATGCCGTTGCTGTCACCTTGGGTGATGCCTACGACGAGTTTAGGGAGTGCCATATCTGTTTTATAGTAAATTCGTGTCTTCTTGGATGAAACCGGTATCCTCGGGGAGCCCGTCCCGGTGGTAGGCCGCGACGGCCAGGGCGTCGCAACGCTCGTTTTCCGGATGTCCGGCATGCCCCTTGAGCCAGTGGAATGCCACGCGATGCCGGTGGTAAACGGTGTCGAAACGGAGCCAGAGATCCACGTTCTTCTTCCCCTTGAAGCCCGTCCGCTTCCATTTGTCCAGCCAGCCTTCGTTGAGGGCCTTCACCACATAGGAGGAGTCGCTCCAGACATGCACCTCGGCATTGTCCCAGCGAATCTGTTCCAGGCCGACGATGACGGCAAGCAGTTCCATCCGGTTGTTGGTGGTACGGGCAAACCCGCCCGACAGTTCCTTCTCGTAGGAGCCGCAGCGAAGGACGATGCCGTAGCCTCCCGGTCCGGGATTGCCGCTGGCCGCTCCGTCGGTGAAAAGGTAGATGGGTGGTCTTTGCTCCATAAGATTACATTTGTTCTGCAAAGGTAGTAAAAAATGCGCTGTCGAGAAACAAGGTTTGCATAATCCGCAAGAAAATGATAATTTTGCCACCTGAATCAGAAATTATCGTTAGTATTAGTTTGAAGTATGAAGAAAGTTATTTTAGTTTTCGCTTTGACGCTGATGGCATTTACTGCCAAAGCGCAGCTTTATGTGGGTGGTAGTATTCAGTTTGCAGGAGCCGGTAATGGCAGCGCCTTTTTCGGCGTCTCTCCGGAGGTGGGATATGGCTTTAACCAGAAAATGGCGGTCGGCACCTCCCTGGGTCTGCTGTTCGGCGGAGGCGGCGGTGCTTTGACCATCGACCCTTATTTCCGTTATCATTTCATCGAGTTCGGCCCTGCCCGCATTTTCGCCGATGCGCATTTCAACTTCTCTACGGCCTTCCAGGGCGACGGTTCCAGTTGGGGTATCGGGATTCGTCCCGGTCTCGCCGTCGATCTGAATGACCATTTCTCCGTGGTGAGCCATTTCATGCGGATCGGATATTACGGAGGGGGATTCATCGCCGGAATCAACTCTTCTCTCACGAGTATTTTCACCCTTTCGCCCATCGTGGGGGTCTATTACTCCTTCTAGACACAGGCAGTATTGTACATCGCAGTCCCTTTTGCCGGGGACTGCTTTTTTTATGTCGCGGGGATTGTGTATCTTTGTAGGGTATGACAAACAAAATGGATTTCGTAAAAACGCAGGTGGCGGCGTCTGCCCGGGTGAAGGAAGCCTTTCTGGCCGATGAGAAGGCTCTTGCCAGTGTGGCGGCCGTTGCCGGCCTCCTGGTGGAAACGTATCGCCGGGGAAGAAAAACGCTCTGGGCCGGAAACGGCGGCTCTGCGGCGGATGCGCAGCACATGGCGGCCGAACTGGTGAACAAGTTCCGCCTCCATCGCAGCGGCCTGCCCGCCATGGCCCTTACGGTGGACAGCTCCATCCTTACGGCCATCGGCAACGATTACGGCTACGGAGAAGTGTTCTACCGTCAGATCATCGCATGCGGCGGTCCGGGAGACGTTTTTATCGGCCTGTCCACCTCGGGCAATTCCGAAAATCTGGTCCGGGCGCTGGAGGCCTGTCGGGAAAAGGGCATGGTGAGCGTGGCCCTCGTGGGGGCGGCTCCCTGCAAGATGGATGCCTATGACCACGTCATCCACATTCCGTCTGCGGATACGCCGCGCATCCAGGAATGCCATACGCTGACAGGTCACATCCTCTGCGATTTTGTGGAACGGAGTCTCTTTGGAGAAACAGGGGAACAGGCACATTAAAAAATTTTAATAATTTCCGTTAATATCTATGATATTATCGGATTTTTTTTGTAACTTTGCGCCGCATTAAAAAGGTAGTTAGTTATTTATCATCATTTAGTATAGTTCAATATGAATAGAATTGCAATCAACGGTTTTGGCCGTATCGGCCGTCTGGCATTCCGTCAGATGTTCGAAGCTGATGGTTATGAAGTAGTCGCCATCAATGACCTTACAAGTCCCAAAATGCTCGCTCACCTTCTCAAATACGACACGGCCCAGGGTGGCTTTGCCGGCAAATTCGGAGAAGGAAAGCACACTGTCGATTATAAGGACGCTGTCCTCGCAGAAGACGGCAAGACCGTTGTCACTCCCGGTTCCATCATCGTGGACGGCAAGGAAATCACCATCTATGCAAAACCCAACGCCGCAGAACTCCCTTGGGGCGAACTGAAGGTTGACGTGGTCCTTGAGTGCACCGGTTTCTACACTTCCAAGGCAAAGGCATCCGCCCATATCGAGGCCGGCGCCAAGAAGGTTGTCATTTCCGCTCCTGCAGGCAACGACCTTCCCACCGTTGTTTTCAACACCAACCACAAGACCCTTACTCCTGCCGATACCGTTATCAGTGCCGCTTCCTGCACCACCAACTGCCTTGCTCCCATGGCCGACGCCCTTAACAAGTATGCTCCCATCTGCAGCGGTATCATGAGCACCATTCACGCCTACACCGGAGACCAGATGATTCTGGACGGCCCTCAGCGTAAGGGAGACCTCCGCCGCAGCCGTGCAGGCGCCTGCAACATCGTTCCCAACTCCACCGGCGCCGCCAAGGCTATCGGCCTTGTCATTCCCGAACTCAACGGCAAGTTGATCGGCAGTGCCCAGCGTGTTCCCACTCCCACCGGTTCCACCACCATCCTGGTTGCTGTGGTAAAGGGCAAGGATGTTACCGTGGAAGGCATCAACGCCGCCATGAAGGCCGCTTCCAACGAGTCCTTCGGCTACACCGAGGACCAGATCGTGAGCTCCGATGTCATCGGCATGAAGTTCGGTTCCCTGTTCGACGCCACCCAGACCATGGTGTCCAAGATTGACGAGGAAACTTATCAGGTTCAGGTCGTTTCCTGGTATGACAACGAGAACTCCTACACTTCTCAGATGGTCCGCACCATCAAGTATCTGGCAGAACTGAAATAATCTTCTTTCAAGATTTTTGCTTTCAAGGGGGGAACTTGTTTTTGAGTTCGCCCCCTTTTTTTTATCTTTGTAGTATGAGAATTCTTCTGTCCAATGACGACGGTTATAAAGCCCCGGGCATTCATGCCCTGGCACGGGTGATGGCGCAGTTCGGGGAAGTGACCGTGGTGGCTCCCAAGTTTCATCAGAGCGCGGTTTCCCTGGCTGTATCTTTGGGCGTCAAGCAGTTGGCTTATAAAGATTTGCCGGAAGAGGGGCCGGGAGCGTGGTGCTATCTGGATGCCACGCCCGCATCCTGTATCAAGTTTGGCCTGCAGTACAAATACGAAGCCCGCAACCCGGACTTGGTGGTCTCCGGCATCAATCATGGTAGCAACTGCTCGAGCGGGGCCAATTACAGCGCGACGCTGGGCTGTGTGGAAGAGGCTGCCATCAATGGAATCAAAGCCATCGGCGTTTCCATCTGCAGTCACGATTTCGGAGTGGACCTGTCGGCCGTGGAGGCCCTGCTGCCGGCCATTGTCCGACACTTGCTGGACCATTGGCCAGACCGCAAGGGCATCTATTACAACATCAATTTCCCGCCTCTTCCCTTGGAAAAAATCAAGGGAGTGCGCTTTACCCGCCAGGGTGCGGGCCATTGGATCCGGGAATTCGAAACCTGGGACGAAACGCGCCTGGAACAGCTGGGCCTTACCAATCAGTTCCTTTGGCAGCAGCATCGCGTGAAGCTGGAGGAAGGGGAGCAGGCTTTTTTCATGAAGGGTGATTTCGTGAGCGACGACGATGATGCCTGTGCCGCAGACCATCTGCTGGTGGAACAGGGCTGGATTACCATCGTCCCTTTCAATGCAGACCTCACCGATTACCGAGAACTCAAACGCCTGCAAAGCCTATGAAATACTACATCATTGCCGGCGAGGCTTCCGGAGACCTGCACGGAAGCAATCTGATGAAGGGCCTGTATGCGCAGGATCCCGGGGCCGATATCCGCTTCTGGGGCGGAGATCTGATGAATGCCGTTTTCCGGGCGCATCAAGAAGGGGAGGGTCTGGTGAAGGATTACCGGGACGGGGCCGTCATGGGCTATCTGGAAGTGCTCCTGAAGGGTTTCTCACTGTTGAAGAAAGTCCGTTTCTGCAAGGAGGATATCACTGCCTGGAAGCCGGATGTGGTCATCCTCATAGACTATCCTGGATTCAATTTCAAGATTGCCGAATTCGCTCACGGCGCCGGGTTCAGGGTATTCTATTACATCGCTCCCAAGGTGTGGGCTTCCCGGGAGGGGCGCATCCGCAAGCTAAAGGCCTTCGTGGACCGTCTTTATATCGTTTTCCCTTTCGAGATTCCGTACTTTGAGTCCAAGGGGGTACCGTTTACCTATGTGGGAAATCCGCTGGTGGACGCCATTGACGGCAGCCCCGCCCTGACGGAGTCCAAGGCCGATTTTTTGCGCCGTTCCGGCCTTCCCGAGGCTCCTTATATCGCTCTCCTGGCCGGGTCCCGGAATATGGAAATCGGCCAGATGATGCCCACATTCATGGAATTTGCCGACCGTTGGCATGAACGCTATCCGGACTGTCACTTCGTGGTGGCGGCCGGTCCTTCCCGGACGATGGCGGATTACGCCCGCTATCTGGGCGAGCGTGCCTATGTCCATGTCGTTTTCGGCGAAACGTATGCCGCCCTTCGCCATGCCCGCGCCGCCGTCATCAATTCCGGCACGGCTTCGCTGGAGGCGGCGCTTATCGGCACACCCCAGGTGGTGGGCTACAAAGTGGCTGCGGCCAGCGCCTTTATCATGCGCCGCCTGATCAAGGTGCAGTATGTCTCCCTGGCCAATCTTATTATCAATCGGTTGGCTTTCAGGGAATTTCTGCAGGAGAACTTCACCGTGGAAAATCTGGAGGCAGAGATGGTCCGCCTCTGGGAGGATGAGTCCTATCGGCAAAAAATGCGGGCCGATTATGACGAGATTCGCAGCCTCCTGGGAGGTTCCGGGGCTTCCAATGCCGTGGCCCGTGCCATGATTGAAAATCTGAATCACTAATCTATATTTCAATGAGAAACTATTTTATTCCCATTATCATCGTTTTGATGACCCTGTCCTGCCGTTCGTCGGCCCAGCCGGAAAAAGATCCGGCCCCCATTACCGAAGTCAGTATCAAGGCTCCGTCAGGGTCGCCGTTGGCTACGAAGGAAACCCTCACTGCAGAGGAAGTCAAAACCTATATGGCCGTTCTTCAGCAGGCATGGAAAGACGCCGTGAAATCTGCTTATGAAGCGTCTTTCAAAGCCGGAAAAATCATTATCGGCAATAAGATAATGCCTGTCTGGTGGACCACTTACGGAAAAATTCCCGCAGGCGGACGTTCCCTGTTCATTTCCCTGCACGGTGGTGGCGGCGCTCCGGCGGCCACCAACAACCAGCAGTGGGAGAATCAGAAAAAGCTATATCAGCCCAGCGACGCAGTCTATCTTTGCCCGCGGGCGATTCAGGACACCTGGGACTTGCATTTTGTGAACGAAGCCGACGCTTTTTACGATGCCATCATCCGTTATGCCGTGTCGGCACTGGATGTGAATCCCGACAAGGTGTACATCATGGGCTATTCGGCCGGCGGGGACGGTGTCTGGCGCCTGGCCCCCCGTATGGCCGACCATTGGGCCGCCGCTTCCATGATGGCCGGGCATCCCGGCGATGTGCGGCTCGAGAGCCTTCGCAACACGCCTTTTGCCATCTGGTGCGGCGCTTTGGATGCGGACTATAACCGGAACAAGGAATGTGCTGCCCGCATTGCCGAAATGGACGCCCTGCAGGAGGGCGATCCGGAAGGTTATATCCATGACGGTCACATCGTGGCCGGAAAGCCGCACTGGATGGACTTGGAAGACGCAGCGGCCGTTCCGTGGATGCAGAAGTTCACCCGCAATCCTTATCCCGACAAGGTGGTCTGGGTGCAGGGTGACGCCATGAAGGAGAACTTCTACTGGCTGGGCATTTCCAAGCCGGAAGCCCAGAAGGGCAAGATGCTGGTTGCCAGTGTCAAGGACAACACGGTCACCATCGAAAAGAGCGACTATTCCAAGGTTACCGTCTATCTGAATGACACGCTGGTCAACCTGAACAAGCCCGTGAAGATTGTCTTCGGTGAAAAGGTCCTCTTCGAAGGGGTCCTCCCGCGCACACCCCAGAATATGCTTTCTACCCTGAATGTCCGCGGAGACCTTTCTTACATTTTCCCGGCCCTTGTCGAAGTGAAACTGTAGCCGGCACCTTTTCAAGCTACGGTTCATTCCGCAGACCCTCCGCTCACTTTTCGGCCTGTTACTACGCCATGTGGTGGCCAGTAACAATCTGAAAATCAGCAATTTGCTAATAATCCTCTGCGCTTTTTGCGCAGAGGATTATATGTAATTGGCTGATAATAAGGTATTTATTGGCCACCCGGTGTTGTCAATGTCCAAGTTGTTTCCGGACGGCTTCCAGGTAGAATTCCTGTCGCTGACCCTGGGTGATGGGGTGGCGTGACAGGCGGGAACTTTGCCTGAGGCCATCGTCCAGGTTGCAGACAAAGAGATCGTTCACATCGGCCAGGTAGAGCCGGTTGTAGCGGATGTCCTGATTCTCCTGTAGCTGAAGGGTATAATTCATGGCATTGACGGCCTCCGCCTCTTTCAGGTTTTCCCTGGAAAAGACGAAGAGCCCCATTTTCTCGAAGTGCCCGTAGAAGCCGTTTCCCACCTTGGACACTTTGCTCTCCAGGATGCGCTTGAGGGGGAGGGCCATGGCCCAGTATGAGAGTTCCCTGACACCGATATATTTTCCTTTTTTGAGGCCGTAAGCGTATCCATATTCGAGAATCTGGCCGATTTCATCATCCCCGGGGGCCGGGGTGATGCCGGAGATGTCCTTCAGGAGCTCTTCTTCCGCCCGCTTGCTCTCCTCCATGGCGCGCGTGACTTCGATCCCGAAGGTGCATCCGTCCGGGGTCTGCAGATCCGGACGGTCGCGATTCACAAGGGTGGAGAACTCGCTGCCAAGAAGGGCGGTGAGTGAAATTTGTGCATACTGCTCGAAAAAGCAAGTGCCGAAAGGTCTTGTTGCCATGGCCTGTTACAAGTAAGTTTTTTCCACAAAGCGTTTCTTGTCAATGATGAAGCGCTCGTGGGTGCCTTCGCCGATGAGGCCCCGCTCATCAAAGGCGGAAACGCGGAAGACGAGCCGTCGGCGGTCTATCTCGACAAGTTCGCTGTCGCACCAGACTTTCATTCCGGCGGGGGTGGCCTTTGCGTGGGAGACGTTCACGTGCGTCCCCACGGTGTCCTGACCCGGCTCCAGGTAGGGAAGGACGCTCTCCAGGCAAGTTTTTTCCATGAGGCCGACCATCATGATGGTGGCAAAGACCGGGACATTGCCCGTTCCAAGGCTGTCCGCACAATGCTCCTTCGTGGTGAAGGATTCCAAATGATTCCTGATACCGGTTTTTATCATATCCTGTTTTCCCCGTGAAAATACAAATAATCTGTGTTATTTCAAAGCGTTGCCTGCCTCAAAAAGACGCAGCCCGTCCAGGCCGGGAAGATTTGGTCCGGCACGGGTATCTTAGGGCTGAGGATTAAGTTTGCAGAATGACTTTTGAAAAAGTGCGGAGTCCCGCATGAATAAGGCCCCGATCACACCGGGACGGTGTCACATGCGGAACGTAGCCATAAAGGCATTAAGCAAAAGAAGTCCCGCCGTGTCGTATTTTACTGCCAGATGAAGTTTTCCTTCCCGGCGCCAATCTCAAAATGATACTTCACGATTCCCAGGTCTATGTGTGTATATCCGGCCATTGAGAACAGCGTCTTGGTCTCAACCACATTGCCGGGATGGAGGATGAACTTGAACTTCTGCTGGTTTACGGCCGTGGGGGCCAGCAGGGCTGCCTCCAAGCCACTCCGGAACCACTCAGGGGGAACACCGTCGGATTCATAGAAGTTTTCCATGGGCTTCTGCGGATGCTGCACGCCCGGATTGGTTCCATATCCAAGGGCGATGACGCAGTGAACGGTGTCATCCTCTCTCAGCGTGAATGTTCCGGGAATCTTCTTGTAAGTAAGGCCCACCCAGCAGGTATTCAGCCCCAGCGTCTGCGCCAAAAGCACCAGCTGTTCGCCATAGTAACCCATTTTCTCCTCGGCCTCCTTGCCTTTAGGACCGGCCATGACAAAGTAATTCTTCACGCCGGAGAACTGGCCATACTTCCACATCCCGGAGGCGAAGGCCTTTGGCTCATCCAGCACCAGCTGGATATTCAAGCCGGTATCGGCATTAATCCGTTCAACAGTTGCCCTAAGTTCGGCTACCTTAGTCACAACAATGGGTTTATCCGAATACTTCCGCACGGAATGCCGTGCCTTGATTGCATCAATTAGTTCCATGTCGCTAATATACACACATTTTCCGGCACATGGCAAAGCTCACCCACGCTCCGACCAAGCGTCCGGCTTTCTATCTCACAGAAAATGAGTATATTTGTTCGCTTATAGAGTGTATCATGAAAACGCTTCTGAAAATCTTGACCATCTTCATCGCCATCGGTGCCATCGCCGGTGCCGTGATGATGTGGATGGATCCGTCCGGAGTAAGCTGGGGAGGAGAGCCTATGCTGGAGCTGCTTCGCGCCAAGATGCCCTGGCCGGATGTCTTCTTCAAGGACTTCATCCCTTCCGGCTTTGTCCTTTTGGCTGTCAATGGAGTCCCGCAGATTATTGCTGCTATCATGCTCTTCAAGAAGCATCCTCTGGCTTACTGGTCCTGCCTGGTCTGTGGAATCATCCTCATGCTATGGATTGTCCTTGAGTGGTATGTCTGGGGCTTTGTAGCCCTCAGCAATGTCTTCTTTATACTGGGCCTTGTCGAAACCCTCGTCGCCTGGTACGGGTTTAAAAATGCCTAAATCGTCAATGAAACTGACCGAGCTTAACATATATTCACACCAGATATAAAATATACCCATGACTAATAACGGTACTACAAACATAGATTACATTGCAATCATCAGGGTTGATGACAATAATAAAACGGTATTTGAACGTATTCCCATTGAACAAAATCCTTTACTAGAAAGCCTTGAGAAGGAATTGGTCGACAAGAATGCCACGGTTCTAATGATGCAAAGGATAATGGAAGATGAATTCCATCCAACAATCAGAAAGTTTTTCAATTTCTGTGCACCGCACGAATACAGCGATCGCTACATCCCCAAATGCACCTATCCAAAGGCAATCAACCCTGAAGAGTATAGCAAAATGGTAGATACTGAGATTGCCAAAGCTCCTACGCGCCTGTGGGATAAGAACAGCAACCGTTATCTCTCGGAAGCGGAGACAATTCGCAGGGTAGTAGAAGCATTCAACATAAACACAAAGATTGATTATCTCCGAAGTGCAAAAAGATATATCTATGCCACCAACTATGAGAGGGCGATGAACGAGAAGGTATCTCCTTTGAGTGGAATAAAGATGTACTCAACAGATACCATTGGGTGGACACATTTCGATTATCAGGTAACGGACGAGATTGCTATTCATCTAGCCACTAATTTCTGCTATGGAACGTCTGCATATTTCCGGTTGTGCTTGTGCTACAAAGGGATAAATATTCTTCCATACAGCTTTCTCGTGACTTACTACTATGCCTCCCAGTACGAACTGGCCAGGTATACAAGAAGTTATCGCGCAGAAAGGGATAGTTGGGAAAGGGCTTTTCTTTTCGTAGAAGAGACAGCCAATCTGGCATCAAAATCTCCTGAGGAGTTCATTGAAAGATGGATTCGTAACGAAGTGGAGATGATGATGAAGGGATTGAGAATAATCCTGAGGAAACCTTCAGAGTTCATTGTGAAATGCCAAAAATCAGCTGGCGATTCAATCAGTGAAAGAGCACATCTTGTACGCAACATGGAACTTACGGAAAGCACCCACTATGCAATTCTCAAGGATGAGATGGAACTTACCATAAAGGCTGAGAAAATTAGCGGCGCGGTCAATTTCCTTGATAATCTGTTAAAACTGTCCGACGAGATTTTGGAAATCAAGGATACCATAAACGAAATCCGAACTCTAGCACAATCGATTCTACCAGAGATTCGGAGCATGTTGATGAAGATTGAGGAGCATATAAATCAGCTGGAAGTAGAAAAGAAGAAGAAGGAGGATTCGTTGACCGCGGTTCAACGACAATTAGCCCCACACGAGAAGGTGATTAAACGGCGGGAAGATAAAGCAATGAAGGAAAACGGGGTCTGCTATCCAGGCCTTATCCGGCAGGAGTATAGCGACGAGCATCCAATTTATGGTGAACTAGTCGAAAAGGAAAGCATTCTACAAAAAGATATTAATCAGCTGATGGGGGAAATCAACCTTCGACAGTCCTTCTATGACGAAATAGCTTCTTGTAAGAAGACTATTACCGATGCAGGTATTGATGAAAATGATTAACTATGACTATGAAAAAAGTTCTAATTATTGCGGGTAGTCCCCGCAAAGGAGGCAACTCGGACATGTTGGCCCAGCAGTTCGCCAAAGGTGCCGACGAGAGTGGCAATGAAGTGGAGATTATTTATCTCCGCGAGAAGAAAATTAACTATTGCCAGGGCTGCCTGGTGTGTCTCCAGAAAGGGGAGTGCTTCCAGAAGGATGACGCCAACAGCCTCCTCCCCAAGATGATGGGAGCCGATGTCGTATGCTTCTCCTGCCCCGTGTACTACTACTCCGTCTGCGGTCAGATGAAAGTCTTCCTGGACCGCATGAACCCGCTATACGACAGGATGAAGGACAAGGACTTCTATTATATGGTCACCGCCCAGGACGATAACAAGGCCCAGCTGAACCGTGCCTTCGATGTCTTCGACGGTTTCGCCGACTGCTTTGCCGACATCCGCCGCTGCGGCCGCATCTACGGAGGCGGGGCCGACAAGAAGGGAGAGGTGGAAGCCCTTCCGGCCTTCATCGAGGCCTACGAGCTTGGGAAGTCCGTCCGCTGAGATGCCTGTCAGTATATTCCGCTATCATCTCCTGGCGCTCCTGGTTGTAGCCATCTGGGGCGTCACCTTCGTGTGTACCAAGGTGCTTATCGGCGCAGGAATGGCTCCGGCAGCCATCTTCTTCTGCCGCTTCGTCCTGGCATACGCTGGCATCTGGGTCTATACTCTGATAGCCCGGAAAGCGCGCAGGGTCTGGAACGGGTGGAAGGATGAGGGGATATTCCTTCTTCTCGGTGTCACCGGCGGTTCGCTGTATTTCCTGACGGAAAACACGGCCCTCGTGTATACCCAGGCCAGCAATGCCGCCTTCCTGGTGGGAACCGCACCCCTCTGGACGGCAGTCCTGACACTGCTTTACAGCAGGATAGGGAAGGGGCGCTTCGCTGACAACCTGGAGAGGATTCATGTCGGGTGGCCACTCGTTGGAGGAACGCTGCTGGCCCTTTTCGGAATGGGGCTCATGGTCTTCGAAGGGACCCGGATACAGTTGTCAGCGAGGGGAGACCTCCTTGCCATTGGCGCCGCCCTGTGCTGGGCTGTCTACAGCCTTTTCATGGGAGAGATGACGCGCGAGTACGGCACGCTCACGACAACGCGGAAAGTATTCATATACGGGCTGCTAACTATTATCCCGTTTCTCGGCGGATGTATGGATTCCTTCTCGATGGACATCAACACGCAGCCTGCCGTATGGGGAAACTTGCTTTTCCTGGGCCTAGTTGCTTCACTAGCGTGTTTCCTCGCATGGAACCTTGTCATGGATCGTCTCGGGAACGTGACATCGACCAACTACGTGTACCTGAATCCCATCTTCACGCTGATCTCTGCAATGGTTCTGCTCGGAGAGCACCTGACCCTGGCCGGAGCAATCGGTTCTGCAGCCATTCTCATTGGCGTGATATGGGCGGGACGGAAGAATTAGGGAGTTGGCAGTCGGGACCATCTCTGCGGCCGTCAAGGAGTTGCTGTCGTAGGGGAGTAGAGCCGCCCCTGGTAGGAATCTCTTCCATTGAGGCAGTCCACGGTCCTTTCATGAGATCGTCCTGCCGGAGAAGCCCTCAGGGTGCATCCGTGAAGCGGGGAGGAACGCTGCTCACAATCCTTCCTATGGCGATATCCGGACGGAACCGCTCCTCGAGGATGTCGGCAAGAAGAGCAATATAGTCTTGAGGACCGGGTCGGGGGAAATCCCCGGGCCTTTCTTTGTACTCTGCCGCCATGGGTCCCCTTCAGGAGTTGGAGCTGTACGCGTCGTGTGTTATTTCAGATATAGGTCATCGTTACAATGATCTCCTGCTCCTCCGTTTTAGATTATGTTTTAGACCGGAAAGGAGACGACGTGATAGGGGGTGGAGATGATGGTCAGTTCGCTGCGGGATATGCTACATTTATCTATGCTTCCGAGAATGACGGAAATGCCATGAACATGGTCAGCAAGGAGATGAGTTCATCCTTCATGCCATGACGTACGAATTTCTTCATCTCACCATCAGTCAGTTCTCCCAGACCGCAGATCAAACTCTTCTCTGAAATACCCTGGATACTTTTTTATGCATTACAAAACAAAATAAGCAGCTGATTATCAACGGATTATTTTGGAACAACGTCATAGGGTCGGACGACGTGTATCATGAGAATGAGGAAATTATCTTACAGATGTATTATGCTATAACGAAAAAAATGCATTAACTTTGAATGCGAACAGATGAATTGGAGATGTCATCCCGAAAAGGATTATTATCAGCTGTATTAGCGGTCCTACTTGGGGCTGCTTGTTACCTTTGGGAGAATGTCCCTCTTTCTTATGGAGAGTCGTTCGATAATCTTTATTTTGCTGAAAGATTTATACAAAGTCACTTTGGACAGAAAAAACAGATTGACGACGGCCTGTTTATTAATGTTGGCTACGACAAGGCAATTGGTGAAATTGACCTTTATGGGTTAAATGGACTTTTTATAGGGCACGTTGATATTACTGACAGGCAGACACTTGATCGCCTGTTAGCCCGTTTAGAGGCAGATAATACCTACAAATATATACTATTAGATGTCAGGTTTGAGAAAGAAATAAAAACACCATATGATTCTACTCTATTTTCGAGGATATATAGAATGAGAGACATTGTTGTGGCGACTCATCATGATATACAATTAGCATCTCCTTTATTAAAAGAGAAAGCAGCGCTCTCTGATTTTAAAACTACTATTACATCAACCGGCTTTACTCGCTATCAGTTTATCCAAGGCGGACAGTCATCTATCGCATTAAAGATGTATGAAGACTTGACGGGAAATGGAATTCATAAGATAGGCCCGCTGTACGTTTCAGATAGACATCTTTGCTATAATTCACTCTTTATTAGAATTCCAGAAGATTTTTCCGAGAATCTTGTGGGAATTAGTGGGAACGATAATACCGGAATGCTTCGTCAGCGATACTATGATTGTGGTCCTCAGATTGATGAGGATTTTCCTTTAGGCGAAAAAGCAAATGGGAAAATTGTCATTATTGGTGATTTTGTAAATGATGTTGCAGGAACATACATGGGAGAACAGCCGAATCCCTACCTGACTTTTCTTTCATATAAAAGCCTCATTGACGGTCGTCACAAGGTTAAATATCTTTTCGTTCCGCTATTATTAGTTTATTTCTTTGCGATGTTCCTATCAATGCTCTTGGGAAATGGGCATCCTATGATTCGTAGAATTATACATTTTTTGGCAAAACTGACTAAGATTATTCATGAGATTGTAACTGGCGATTTGAACAATAGAAAGATTGAAACTCAACGTATTTCTATTGGCAATTTTTTCTGGAATTTTGTAGGATACAGCGTTGATATGTTTGTTATTAGCCTGTTATTATTCTTGTTATTTAACATAACATTCAGTGTTTTTATTCCATCAACAGTTTTTTCTGTCGTATCCGCAATTGTCGATTCTCAAGGAGAAAATGGGGAGGATATCGTATGAACAAGAACATAATTTTTACCTTCTTATTTATAGTAATGGCATCTTTACCTTCATTCGCCCAAGACCTAAATGATACTCTTGTTATAAAAAAGATGAACATAGAGACAGTCCATATTGGAAAAGGGGGAAAAACTATTGGAGACACTTTCTATATGAACGAAACGATTCATTGGCCAGGAAGTGGAGGTTCAATATATGCTCAAAATAAGAGAACGAAGGAGTATTATATCTTTACTCAATCTGCATTTGAATCTAAATCTGCTGGTTCAGTATCAGACTACATTCTAACATGTAAAGCATCTACAAGAGGAACATCTAATCAGATTCATATTGGACGAAATAAAGAGAATTATCTAGGAGAGAAAAGAGTAGCATTTCTGATTGGGAATTCCAATTATCTGTATGATGCATTTCTCAAGAATCCGGTGTCCGATGTGGAGAATGTGGCAAAGGAATTACAAGAGTATGGTTTTGATACATATTCTTACTTTGATTGTAATACATCTCAAATGCGAAGTGCAATTACAACATTTCACAACAAAGCTAAAGATAGCAATGTCGCTTTGTTTTACTACGCCGGTCATGGATTATCGTGGGGAAACAGATACTATTATCTTCCAATCGATGTGGAATTGGAAACGGAATCATCTCTGAACTCATGCATAGAAGGGCATACTCTTCTAGAACAACTCAAATCGGATGACAGGGTTACTTTGGTACTTCTTGATGCATGTCGTTCAAGAAAAACATGGAATCGTGGGACAAATGTTGATGTTCGTGTTCAGATGGAGGCACCGCGCAATATGGCAATCATTTTTTCTACAACTGATGGAGGTTATGCTCTAGATGGTGACGGAGATTTGAGTCCATTTGCAGAGGGATTCATTACATCATTGAGGAGCGGGCGCGTGTCGTTTGATGAATGTGCTATTGGAATCAATAGATTCATTGATGAAAAAACTGGTCATAGGCAAAATTCTTCACAGAGTAGCGGCCTGATGGAAAATTTCTATTTTTCTGATAAAACTTCTTCTTTGTCAGTTTCATCTCATGTGGGCAAACTGAGAGAAGAAAAGAGTGAGAAGGTAGGCTTCTCGACTTCTAAAACAGTCGAGAGTGATTTCAAAACAGGTGAAACGGCTTATAAAGCAGGTAAATTTGAATCTGCTTTTCGTTTGCTTCTTCCTCTCGCCCAAAAAGGATATTCTGACGCGTACTTCTACGTTGCCGATATGTATCACCGTGGACTAGGAGTGCGAAAGGATCGCAATGAGGCAGAAAGATGGTATAAGAAAGCCGCTGAAGCAGGAAATGCTAAAGCCAATAATATTTTGTTGAATAAGTTTTAAGGATGATATATACAGATAGTCATAACATGGAGTCAACATGGTAACGCATTCAAACTAAGATAAAGAGTATTCCTATAAGTAGAATTGAATATATGATAAAACGTTTAATAGTCACAATCGTCCTCTTGATTTCTTGTCTCATTAATATTCGAGCACAAGTATATGTCAGTTCCGGACATCCTCAAATGGATGTCGTGGCAAAACGGGCCTTTGTTATGGGAGAACAGGCATGTATCGACTTGCTGATAACGGTCCATAATTCCTGGTCTTCTGTTGTGTTTACCAATGGCTCTGGCCCGAAATATGCTCCCTCAATCTTTGATGATGAAGGTAATTTATATGAAGGTCAATATGAGCATGCAAGTCGCGGAATTGGTTTTAACTATGATGGACAAACATATGGTTATCAAGGTTGGCTGAAAGTAGTTAAAGACGTCCCCAGGAAAATACGTATTATGGTAAAAGGCATTGATGAATATGCAACAGAATTTACATCAATATCTTTGCCGTATATGGGAGATGCAAGCAGTAATAACGAAGCGAAAATTGTCATTAAACACCTTCCGCTGCGTCGGGATTAAGGTCCCATTTCATAACGGACATAATTAAATAGCAATTAGGACACGTTTTCATGCTAACTCTCATCCTAATAGCAATTACCTGCCTGATAAGCATTTTGTGCTTTACCGGAACAATAGATGCTAATAAACTGCTGTTTAATGCCTATTCCGTTTGGCATCGGAAGGAATGGCACCGGATGTTGACCCATGGCCTTGTCCATGGCGGCTGGGGGCATCTTTTCTTCAACATGCTCACGCTCTATTTCTTTGGAAGGGTCGTGGAGCAGTATTTCACTTTGGTATTCGGCAGCACCATCGGCATTGTCCTGTATGTTGTGCTATATGTCAGTGCCATCGCCGTCTCCAGCATCTGGGACCTCGTGAAGTACAGGAACGACTGGAACTACAACGC